>NZ_LDJM01000020.1 GCF_001431485.1 Stenotrophomonas ginsengisoli
CTAGTGTGCAGGTGGCCCAGTCTAACTCAAAATTCGGCACGAATTTTGACAGTGCTTACCTATCCCCCGAGGTGAAGCGCCATGTCCGATCAAACGTCCCACCAAGCAGCACATCCTCTGCACGAGAGCATTGAGACCACTGCCAACCCCAACACCTCAAGGGGAATTGGGTTACGCCATAGAAGCATCGCGTCAATCAAACAAGACGTCCTGGATGAAGCCAAGATGCTTGACGAGTCCTACAACTCAAAGCGCGCAGAAATGAGCGACAAGGGCTTTTGCAACCTCAACTTCAGGCTACGCACCAGAAACGAAAATAACATTCAAATTGAATGGTACCTTTCGCATTTCAAAAATGGCATGAGAACTGGCACAACAAGCATCAAGAAAAGCAGAGGCAGCCACTCATACGACCTACGACTCTTGAAAAGCTCGAGTCCTGAGTGGATGCATTCACTAGTCGAAGATACCGAAATCCAGGCTCGAAAAGTAAGAAAAAAAATCGAAACCATAGCAAAGATTTACGCACTACTCCCCTCACTCACCAGTGAGCAAAAAGAAAATAACGAAGCACCGGAAATCCCCCAAACTGGAGACTCATCTTTCGAAGAGTTCATGAAAAATGTCTTTTAACTCACACACACCTAGACACAGCACTAATTAAATCCGAAGAAATAACCATGAAGCCACTGGGCAGGCAGATTTTAGCGATTCAATACAACCTACATGTAGCCCTTGAAGCAGCATCCAACCTCACTAAAACCAGCATACTCATACGAGCGCTAAATTGAAATAAATCGACCTCTTTACCGACCCCCATCCAATTTCAAATCCTGCTCGGATTTAAGCAATCTGTATATCAACATGGTGAACAATTTGCTCTTGGTCTCGTTGTCCAAGACCTCAAGGGACATTTTCTCGTTGTCGGCCATCGCATCGAGCACGGTATCGATCACACGCTTTGGCAGCAGCCCGTGCATGACCTGCTCTTCGGAGTGTGCGTTGACCTGGGCCATGACGTCCTCCTGCCGGCTGATGCGCTGAGCGATGCCCTTGGCAAAGTGCAGCTGGTCGTCGTCCGTGGTTTCCGCGCCGAACAACTCGTTCAACACGGCAATGATTTCCGACAGCCGCTTCTTCTCCGGGTCATGCGGCTTGCCCTTGCCCACATCCGTACCGGGCTTGAGGCCGAACTCGCCCTCGCCTTCGCTCAGCCGCAGCTGCTGTTCCTTGCGCTTGGTCAGGCGGTAATGGGTGAGCTGCAGCTCGCCCACGTCGATGTCATCGCGGTCCAGCCGGTCCACACGCAGCAGAGGGTGCAGGTGCTTGGCGTAGACGCAGAGCATTTCAAGCTCGCGGTCCTCGTAGGGGACGATCTGGGAAAGGAACTCGTACAGGCGCACGAAGCTCTGCAGGTTCTTCTTGAACAGGTCGAGCTGGTCGATCTGCTCGCCGGCTTGCTTCAGTGCGTGCTCGGCCTGCTTGACGCCGGCGCTGTCGCCATTGGCTTCTGCCGTGCGCTTGAAGCCCAGCGCCTGGGCGCGCGCCTCCACGCCGAACTGGTAACGCTTGGCAAAGCGTTCCCTGGCCGGTGCGCAGTGATAGCTGAGCTTGCTGGCCGGCGCCTTGGGGTCAAAGAAGGCACGGGCAAACGCCCTCACCTCCTCCCAGTGGTAAATGCCTTCGGCATCGAGGGTCTTCTGGATGTCGTAGACAATCTGCGGGTCGGAAACGTCTTCCAGCGTGGCCTTGGAGTAGTACGGCAGGAAGGCATCGAGGATGTCCTGGCCGTCATTGAAGAAGTCCAGGATGAAGGTGGTCTTGCTCTGCCCGAAGGTGCGGTTCAGGCGCGACAGCGTCTGCACACAGTCCACCCCCTGCAGCTTCTTGTCCACGTACATGGCGCACAGCTTGGGCTGGTCGAAGCCGGTCTGGTACTTGTTGGCGGCGATCATCACGTTGAAGTCATCGGTATCGAAGGCTTCGGCCAGGTCGCGGCCATTGAGGCCGTCGTTGAGCAGCCGGCTGCTCTCGGTCACTTCCTCGGCAATCACCCCATCGGGCAGCACGCTGCCGGAGAAGGCCACCAGCGGGTGCACATCGGTGTAGCCCTTTTCCTTGACGTAGGCCTTCATCGCCAGCTGGTAGCGCACCGCCTCCTGGCGGCTGCTGGTCACTACCATCGCCTTGGCCTGCCCGCCCAGCAGGTGGCGGATGTTGGCGCGGAAATGCTCCACGATCACCTCCACCTTCTGGCTGATGTTGTGCGGGTGCAGGCGCACCCAGCGGGCCAGCTTGATGCGCGCCTTCTTTGAATCCACTTCCTCGTCGTGGCCGTCGGGGTGGGCAATCTTCCAGGCCGTGCTGTAGGTGGTGTAGTTGCGCAGCACATCCAGGATGAAACCTTCCTCGATGGCCTGGCGCATGGAATACAGGTGGAAGGGCTCGGGCTTGTTGTCCTTGCTCACCGGCAGGCTGGGGTCGGCCGGGCGGCCGAACAGCTCCAGCGTCTTGGCCTTGGGCGTGGCGGTGAAGGCGTAGTAGCTGATCTGCTCGTTGGGCTGGCGCGCCTGCACGGCTCCATCCAGCAGGTCCTCGGCACTGAGCTCGCCCTCCTCGTCTGCGCTCACACCCGCGCCAGAGAGGATCTGCTTGAGCTTGCTGGCGCTGGAGCCGGTCTGCGAGGAGTGCGCCTCGTCGGCAATCACCGCATAGCGGCCGCTGGCCAGCTGCGGGTACTTGTCCAGCGCCTCGAACAGCGCCGGGAAGGACTGGATGGTGACGATGATGATGCGCGTCTGCGCCAGCAGGGCCTCGGCCAGCTGCGCGGACTTGCTCTGGTTGCCGATATCGCGGGTGATCGGCCGCACCACGCCCTGGGCGTGCTCGAACTGGTAGATGGTGTTCTGCAGCTGGCTGTCGAGCACGGTGCGGTCGGTCACCACGATCACCGAGCTGAAAAGCCGCTGCCCCTCAGCGTCGTACAACGACGCCAGCTGGTGCGCCGTCCAGGCGATGGAGTTGGACTTGCCGGAACCTGCGCTGTGCTGGATCAGGTAGCGCTTGCCCGGCCCTTCGGCGCGGGTGGTATCGATAAGCCGGTTGACCACATCCCACTGGTGGTAACGCGGAAAGATCAGGGTTTCCTTGGTAATCCGCTTGTCGTCATAATCCTCGCTGACCTTCTTGTCCAGGTGCAGGAAACGGCCCAGCACCTTGAGCCAGGCATCGGGCTGGAACACCTGCTGCCACAGGTAGCTGGTGGCGTAGTGGCTGTCATCGGCCGGCGGCGGGTTGCCGGCCCCGCCTTCCAGGCTGCCCCTGTTGAAGGGCAGGAAGAAAGTGTCCTTGCCGGCCAGTTTGGTGGTCATGGCCACTTCGCTCTGGCCCACGGCAAAGTGCACCAGCGCGCCGCGCTTGAAGGTGAGCAGCGGCTCGGGCTTGCGGGTGAGCGGGTCCTTGAGCGGGCGGTCATGGCAATACTGGCGCTTGGCGTTTTCTACCGACTGCTTGAATTCGCTTTTCAGCTCCAGCGTGGCCACGGGAATGCCGTTGACGAACAGCACCAGGTCCAGGCGCGGGTTGTATTCACCTTCGCGGGCGTGCGGCGAATAGGACACCTCCGGCACCACGCGCAGGCGGTTGCAGGCATAGCGCTGCAGGGTTTCCGGGTTCATGCCGTGGTCGGGCCGGAAGCTGCAGGCCTCGATCTTCACTGCCGGCAGTTTGAAGCCGTGGCGCAGCACTTCCAGCGGGCCGTGCTTGTCCAGCTCGGCCACCAGCTTGCCCAGCAGCACTTCGTCAGGCTTGACCGGGTTGGCCTTGGCAAACTTCTCCCAGCGCTGTGGCCAGGCCGCCTTGAAGTAGGCCAGGAAATCCTCGCTGTACAGCGCCCGGGCGCGGTCGTAACCGCTGGCAGGGCCGGTCAACCAGCCCTGCGCCGTCATGGCGGTGATGATGTCCTGCTGGAACTGCGCTTCCCTGCTCTCTGCCATTGCTCAACCCACCCCAAGGTATGGGGCAATAGTGTCAGATTTGCCGGATTTTTTCGGCAATCACGGCCACTTCCCCTATCAATCCCGTCTCAGCCGACGCCCCGCGTGGAAGCGGTACCGGTGTCAGCCGGCGGCTGCCAGCCACGCACATCGATCTTCCCGGTGACGGCGGCGGAGATCAGGGCAGAGCGGCGCTCTTGAAGAAGAGAAATGCCAGAAAATGCCTCTTTGCTTAATACTGCCTCTTTTTCTTTAAATGCACTCACATAGCCAGCAATTTCCAACTGTTCTATAAGAGGCGGCACAGGAATCTTAATTGATGCCATAACGTTGTTCATTAACTTAGGGTTAATGTCATGACGAATAAAAGCTGCAGTAGATATACCTACCGCATCCACAAAATATCTCAGGTCATATTTTTTGCTTTTTGGCAGCAGTGTCCCGCAAACATTTGTGCAGTTAAATCTACCGGATCGACGAAAAACGGTTCCGGCATTCGCCCCGTCTGTCGTCCACGTCAAATAATCGCCTTCAAAATCGTATGTATCAATGCAGCCCATAACCCCATCGCGCTCTGTCTGCGAAGAGTAAACCGGATAGTCACCACCATTCTCAGCAATTTCGTCGTGACTAATAACTCTTCCTCGCCCCATTTGAAATAGCATCCAAACAGGAAGGACATCCCAATGCGCCGGCACTTCGCCCAGCCACTCCACGCCGGAGTCTTTCATCGTCACCGTCGGGTCGAGGCCTTTGGTGACGGCGTGGGAGATCACGGCCTGGCGCTTTTCCTTGAGCAGCTCGATCAGCCGCTGCTGCTCGGCGATCAGCGCATCGATACGGGCGGTTTCGTGGTCAAGGAAGCGAGCAATCTGCCATTGCTCTGAAATCGACGGAACAGGGATAGCAAAGCGCCCAAGCTCCTCACCAGAAATCTCAAGGAAGGTTGTACCTTTTCCACGATTATTCAACTCAACCTTTGCAACTCCGAGGACATATGCATAATACTTCGAGCATATATCACCAACCGGCACAAGCCCTTTGCAACCCTGATTCGTGCAAACCTCAACAGCCGCGATTGCAAGCGAGCCAATCGGAGCTCTTGTAGAAAGAACCAATGATCCAGATGGGAGCAAACTTGCCCCGCAAGATGCCAACCCTGAAGCAGTGATAGTCCTTTTTGATGCAGATATTGAAAGTGATTCCAAGCCACTCAAATCTGCAGGAGTTAACCAGACGATGTCACCATCCCAATGATTTTCATCAGGCGATGGAGTAGATCCTCCTTCAATCCTGAAAGATCTCTTTAACGGGATGATCTGCCAGTCAATTGGCACGTCACCAACCCAGGCTTCAAAGGAGCCCTTGTACGCCGGATACCTCGGAAAACTCATGCCGACAGCCCCTCGATCATCTGCTTGATGCGGTCGGTGCAGGCCTTCAGGTCGCGGTCAATCTCCTCCAGCAGGCGCGGCGGCTGGAACACGTAGAAGTGGCGGTTGAAGGGGATCTCGTAGCCGACGATGCCCACCTGCCCGTCCAGCGGGTCAAGCTTGTCCTCGTCAATCCAGGCATCGGGCACATGCGGCTTCACTTCGCGCTCGAAATAATCGTGGATGGATTCCCCCAGCGGCACGTTCTCGTTGTCGCGCAGTTCGGCATCGGCCTCCGGCTCGCCTTTGACCAGGCAGATATCGGCCTGCGGGTCGCGCTCGCTCAGCGCAGCCAGCACGGCCTTGTTCTCCGGCGCACTCAGTGGCACCCCGTTGGCGGCCAGGGTCTTCTTGAGCAGCCTGGCGAACTGCTCGCGGTTGGTGTGCAGCGTGCCGTCGTCCAGCGTTTGCAGGGCGGCGATCAAGGCCTCGCGGGCGTCGCTGTCCATCTTCTGGATGGCCTTTTCGGCCAGCACCCGCTCGATGCGCCCGGCACTGGCCTGGAAGTTCAGGCGCAGCGGCCGCTCCACGGTGATGCGGCGGTAGCCAAAGGCCTTGTAGTGGAAGATCTTGCTCTTGTCGGTGGCCTGGAAATCGCCATACAGGCGCACCAGCTCGGCAATCTGCTCTTCGGTGATGTACTGGCGCTTGCTGCCCAGCGACTTGCGCATCTTGGCACAGTGCCCGCTGCCATCAATCAGCTGCACCTTGTCCACGCGGTTGGCCGGTTTGTTGTTGTTGAGCACCCAGACATAGGTGGCAATGCCGGTGTTGTAGAACATGTCCGTGGGCAGGGCGATGATGGCTTCCACCAGATCCTGCTCCAGCAGGTAACGGCGGATTTCCGATTCGCCCGAGCCCGCACCACCGGTGAACAGCGGCGAGCCGTTGAGGATGATGCCGATGCGCGAGCCGCCCTCGCGGGCATCACGCATCTTGCTGACCAGGTGCAGCAGGAACAGCAGCGAGCCATCGGAAACACGCGGCAGGCCCGGGCCGAAGCGGCCATCAAAGCCCTTTTCGTTGTGTTCCTTGGTGATCTGCGCCTGCACCTTCTTCCACTCCACGCCAAACGGCGGGTTGCTGAGCATGAAGTCGAAGCGGTTGGCGGCCAGCTGGTCATCGGAGAGCGTATTGCCCAGCTTGATGTTCTCCACCTCCTTGCCCTTGATCAGCATGTCCGCCTTGCAGATGGCATAGGACTCGGGGTTGAGCTCCTGTCCGTGCAGGGAGACGGAGACCTTTTCGCTGATGGAGGCGATGTATTCCTCGCCCTCGGACAGGAAGCCACCCGTACCCGCCGTCGGGTCATAGATGGTGACGATGCTGTTGGGCTTGAGCTTGTCGTCCTGGCCGGTCATCACCAGCGAGGTGGTCAGGTGGACGATGTCGCGCGGGGTGAAGTGCTCACCGGCCGTCTCATTGGAGCTTTCGGCGAACTTGCGGATCAGCTCCTCGAAGATGATGCCCATGCCGCGGTTGCTGATGTCATCCGGGCTCAGGCGTGCCACGGCAAAGCGCTGCACCACCTGGTAGAGCAGGTTGGCGTTGTCCAGCTGCTGGACAAAGTTCTCGAACTCAAAGTGCTCGAAGATCTCGCGTGCGTCCTTGCTGAAGGCCTGCACGTAGCTCATCAGGTCGGCGGCGGTCTGGGTGTCGGACAGGGTTTCCAGCGTCAGCCGCGAGGCATTGAAGAACTGCTGGCCCGCAGCACGCAGCAGCAGCCTCTCGCGCACGGCATCGGGCTTGTTCTGATGCTCGCGCGCCTGGGCCAGCACGGCATCCTTGGTCGGTGCCAGCACGCATTCCATGCGGCGCAGCAGGGTGAACGGCAGGATGATGCGCCCGTATTGCGACTGCTTGAAGTCACCGCGCAACAGGTCCGCAATCGACCACAGAAAGGCAGCCGTCTGGGAGTGGTTTTCCGTATTCACGCGGGCAGTTCCTGATTGTTGCAAAACAGCAACTGTAACCGGATTGGTGATTGCCCGGCAGCCGCCAGTGTTGCTGAAGCCGCAGGCCCGGCAGTCCGGCAGCACGACAGCGCCGGCCCCCTTCAGCGCACCTGGCCTGCGTCACGTGGCCACTGGCAACCCCTAAAAGACCGTCATGGCCAGCCTTGCGCCAGGCTCCTGCTATGCACGCGCCCGGGAGGCCACCCGGCGCCCGATCAAAAAGGATAAAAAAGATATCTATGATGTCTTGACATAGGAAAGAACCAACGGCAGACTGAGCCCACACGAGATAAGGTAGATATCCCTAATGACTACAGAAACCGAAGCCACCCAATCCGCAGCCATCGACCTCCTGCTGGCATTTGCCGAGGTCAGCATCTACTTCACCGACGACATCAAGGCAGCCAGCGCGATTGTCGGCAACGTCGATCCTGACACGTATCGCATGTACGCAGGTCAGCCTGCCCCGAACCCGCTCCGCACGGCAGCCAGCCAGTCGCGCTTTGTCGGTCTGACGCGCCGCATGGCCCACTACGTCAATGAAGGTGTCTGGGCGGACAGTCACATGGACTTGCTGGATGCCCTGACCGACTTCCGGATTGGTATCGAACTGCTCAATGGCAAGGATGGCCCCTGCCTGATCGACTGCAATGAGACTTCCCTGATCTCGGAAAACTCGTCATCGATCTTGCGTCAGCTGCACACGGCTGCTACGACCCGCTCGGCTATCGACCAGGGGGAAAGCATCACCGTTCCCATGCTCGCCGCACTGGCGGGTGTTTCGGAAAAGACGGTACGCATGGCGGCCAACCCCAACAACGAGCGCCCCTTGATCACCACCAAGGATGGCGCTGCAACCCTCATCAAAGCAGATGCCGCACTGGAATGGCTCAACCGCCGTCCTGATTTCAAGCCCAGCCGCTACTTCACCTCCGAAGGCAGCCGCCCGCAGCTGACAAGCTTCTGGGCACTGGCCGCTCACTTGCTGGCGGTACGCGAAGAACGTGGCCTGAGTATCGAAGAGCTGGTCAAGTCACTGACCTGGTCCACCGACACCCGGGATGCCTACACACAGCTGGAAAGAAGCCAGCCGCCGAGGGACCTGGCTGCCTTCCAGCCGCGCCACCTGGAACAGCTCATGCGACACCTGGACATTGTCGAACCCGTTGAACTTGCCCGCACCACCTATCCGCTCATTGCCACTGCATACGGCGAAGCCCTCGCCAAGGAGCAACTGACATGAACCTGACCAACCATGCGCGCAAGCGTATGCAGCAACGTGCCATCCCCGCCGACTTCGTTGAATTGCTGGGCTGCTTCGGCATCGAGATCAGCTCACGCCATGGCGTGGACAAGCTGGCCCTGCCCAGCCGTGAAGCCAAACAACTACATCGGCGCATCAAGGCCCTCGCCAATCGTTTTGACCAGCTGATGGATGGCTATGTCGTGCTAACTGAAGACAACACCGTTGTCACAACTACCCACGGCGAACGCCGCCGTGCCCGCAGCACTCGTAATGCCCCGACCAATCACTGAGAAAATCTAATGAAGAACTTTTTGAAGCAGTTCCGCTCCACCCTCCTCGCCTCCTCCCCCACCAACGGCTTGTCGCCGGATCTGCTGATCTCCCGCTCCGGGCAGCTGGCCACCTACTACGCGCCATTCGAACACGTGAATACCGCAGCGCGTGTGGTGCTGGTCGGCATCACCCCCGGCCAGTTCCAGGCACAGAAGGCGATCGAACAGCTGCGCGCTGGCCTGGTCGCCGGCCTCAGCGATGACGAGGCGTTGCGCCAGGCCAAAAAGGTCGCCAGTTTCTCGGGGCCGATGCGCACTGCCCTGGTCGAAATGCTCGACTACGTTGGCCTTCACTCGCCACTGGGCCTGGGTAGCTGCGCCGAGCTGTTCACCAATGCCAGCCATCTGGTGCATTACACCTCCGCACTGCGCAATCCGGTGCTGAGCGGTGACCAGAACTACACCGGCAACCCGGCGATCCTGCGCACGCCCTACCTGCGCTCCATGGCAGAAGAGTGGCTGGCCGATGAAGCCCGCCAGCTGCCCGATGCATTATGGATTCCGCTGGGCAAGGAACCGACCGCCGTGCTGCGTGACTTCGCTGAGCGCGGGCTGATCAAGAAGGACTGCCTGCTTGACGGCCTGCCGCATCCGTCCGGCGCCAATGCCGAGCGCATTGCTTATTTCCTGGGCCGCAAACAGCGCGAGAACCTTTCGGCCAAGACCAGGGCCGAGACCCTTGATGCCGCACGCGATGAGCTGGTACGCAAGGTGAAGCGCTCCAGCGCTCGCTGAGGTGGGCCTCAACAGGGTTCACCACTGATGTCCGGTGCGGCCTGCCTGGTTGATGGCTATGGTCGGCCTGCAAGGCTGGGCACGTCCGAAACGGTGTGGCCAGCCGGTATTGATGCCGCCGAGAGTGCGCAACATGCTGCAGCGTGGCTTCAGTGCACTGGAGCTTAAAGGCAAGCGGCTGATCGGCATCACCGTGCTCAAGAGCCAGCAGACAAGCTGCATTTGTGCATCATGCTGGATATGTTTGACCGGCGCGTTGTGGGCTGGTCGATACATCATCAGCAGACCGGTTCTACCCCGTAGTCACCAATAGCAGCTAGTGGCTCGATGCGCTAGGTACGCAAGCTATGGGACCTTGCCCCTCCATATGCGCCTAGCATCCCGATCGCCCGGCGTTGTAGAAGCCACTGACATCAATGAAGAGAAAAGCGTTACGAATCAGGGGTGTGCAATTTTGCGCAATTTTGCGCAAAGCACTTCACTCTGGCCTACCTACATGACTGCCGGTAAAGAGGTACTTTTTTGACGCGGTCATAAGAATAGGCCTCCCTCATTCCCAGGTCATATTGTTGTCATCAGGAAATGAGGCTATATGAATAGAGTAGGGCCTAGGCACCCCGGGGCGATTCAGCCAGCTTGCCGGTCAAACCCGATTCAAATCGACCTGGATGCCCGGGTGATAGGACTGCAAGTCGTCAAACCGGGAGCAGCAGGACCTTGATGTGTTCGGCTGATTGTTCGGGGATTGCAGCCTGAGCGGCAAATTCGTCCCAGCACGCAATGGCTGCATTGACCTGCACCAGTGCATTGATTGCACCGGGGATGGAGAACCGATCGGCAATGGTGAGCAGGTCTTCCCGGGTGATGTCGCTGGTTTTGCCGTTCACCGACATCAGGTGCTCGCCATGCCACACATGGCCTGGTGTGCAGGCAAAGGTCACGTCGTAGGCCGGCGAAAGGCTCCAGGACCCACCCTCGGGCAAGATGAAACTGAAATTCTTGGTGTGATCGTCGTTGTTCCTGGCGGCCACGTTGAACGCCATGCGCCGGAATGCCTCGGTGAAGACGGCATCTGGCAGGCCCAGACCCTTGATGGTCAGGAACAGCTGCTCGTAAGCATTGGTCTGCCGCAGATTGAAGTCGTAGTGCCCAATGCCACACAGGGTCTGCATGTGGACCTTGGCATTGCCGCAGCGATCAAACCGCTTGGTCATGAAGTGGGCGCGTCCGTTTTCCTCCAGCAGCCGGCAGGGCTGCATGTTGATGCCGGCTGCGGTTGCCATCAGGTGGTAGGCGAACTCAGTCCGTCCTACGTGCCGGTCCGGGCCGAGCTGCGAGCCTGCACCGACGCCGTCAAACTTCAACAGCCAGTGCTCGTACCCGTCAGGCAGATCGAACTGGCCGGACACCAGCCCTTCCGTGGCAGGGTTCCAGCCAACCACTGCCTTGGCGCGTGTACCGCCGGCGGAAGTACCTACAGAGATGATGTGGGACAACGATTCAGCTGCAGCCTGATCATCCAGAATGGATCCATCCAAGACTTTGCGGGCCTGCTCAACCATCTTGGCTATCCGCAGTGGGGCTGCGGATGTGCGACCAGCGCCGCTGCGTGCCGGCCTGAATTCCAGTGCGCCCATGCCACGCTTGCCCATGTAGACCAAGCGATCGAGAGGGGTGATCTGATCTGGGCGGATACCGCGTGCGCTCATCCATGCGTCGATCAGGGCGTTGCCGAACTTGTCAGGCAGTGCGTCAGCCAGCATCCCGGGTAAGCGCCTGTATGTCTCCGCCGACAGGCCCGGGAACAGCCACTTGTCCGGGCCTCCTGGCTGTATCGACATCGTCAATGGCGCCAGTTGGATATGGCGCTTGATCCAGGCAGGACTGTACTGAAAGACATACGCACCAGCGACAGGGTCGGCGGCGATAGCACCTACCTGCTCCCCCCAACAGCGCACTTCGATGACATCAACCCGCTTGAAGCCTGCCATTAGCTTTGATCACCTCATCTACTGGCAGACTTTCCCAGCATGGCCATGGGACTGACCGTTGGGCGCGGCACCGCGTCCAAAAGTTGTTGCTCAAGGCCCAGTGCCTTCATCACCCGGACGTAGGTGACCAGCGACGAGCCCTTTCCCGCCTCCAGATCGACCAACGCGCGGCGCGAGACCCTAGCCTTGTCAGCCAGGTCCATCTGAGTCATGGCGCCACGCCGCGCTTTGACACGGGAGCCGAGGTCGGCAAGCAGTTCGTCCGGTGATTTGATGGAAGGGTTCATGTGCGTTTTTCTGCTCAAATCGACCGTATGGCATATCTTTGCGCAGATTTCCGCGCAGGCCAATAATACCAAAATGCGCGCATTTACGCGCAAATCTACGATATGAAAGCTTTTTGTGCGGATTTCTGCGCAAATGCCCCATATCAAGATGAAGCACCTGTGCCACTACATGCAGGCGTCACATGATGCGAAGAATAGTTAGCATAAACGTACAGTTGTGCTCACTATTCTGAGCATGAAGAGTCAAACCAAGATCACCCCAAGCCGACTACGCCGCCCGATCGCCGAATTGGGCCAGCGGATCGCACGCGCCCGAACCGCCAGGAGGATCAGCCAAGAGCTGATGGCGGAACGCTGCGGCGTGAGTCGAGCTACCATTTCCAAGCTCGAGAGCGGCGATGCATCGGTGAGCGCGGATACCCTGTTCCGCGCCCTGATGGCCCTGGGCAAGGATGACGACATCGACAAGCTGCTTGCCGAGGATCAGGTGGGCTACGAGCTGGCTGTCGCTCGCATGCCACGCCCCTCCGCCAAGGCGAGCAGGCGGTCGAACCTGATTAAAGCAGTGGAAGGCGATAACGGGGCTGCGTCCACTGTGGATGCCAAGGCTACGCAATCAGGGGTGAAGCCGCGCCCGAAGCCTGTCCTGAAGCGGAGCGGCATTGATGTACCGCCGTCCACGCCGGCGACGGTGAAGATGAAACCCGGCGTGGTGAATGTAACCCGTAGCCGGCCCACCCCAAGGATCAAGAAGTGAGCCCTCCTGCCTGCCCTGCTGACTCGGTTGATTTGCAGACACTCGTGACGGCCGAAGTCTGGTTTGATGGCACTGACAGTGGTGAGCCGGTTTTGGCTGGCCAACTCACTCGCCGTCCATCAAGGTCCGGGGATCAGCTCTATTTCGAGTACAGCCCAATCTGGTTGGGGGCAGATGGTGCCTTCGCTTTCGATGAGACGCTGCCCTTGGTTGGCGGGCCGCATCTGATGTCCTCTGCTGATGGTGCTCACGCATTGGCGCCAGCTTTCTCGGACTACAGCCCTGACAGGTGGGGCACGGTACTGATGGATCGCCTGCAAACCTCCCAGGCCCGCGCAACGGGCAGACCTGTGCGCAATCTGCGGACATGGGATTACCTGCTCGATGTCAATGACGCTGGCCGGATGGGCGCCCTTCGCATGAGGGACAAGGGCACTGGGCGATGGCTGAGCGACACTCCCCAGGCCGCACCTCCGATGGCAAGCTTGGTCCAGCTTGAGGGCGTGGCGCGAGCAGTGGATGCGGGGCGCGACCTGCGTGCCGACGAGGAGGTGTGCCTGCGCAGCTTGGTCACCTCTGGCTCCTCGTTGGGTGGTGCAAGGCCAAAAGCCGGCTTCGCAGACGAGGATGGGAATCTGTGGCTTGCGAAGTTCCCGGGGGCCAACGATTCGTATGATGTGAGCCGCTGGGAGTACATCACCTGGAAGCTGGCGTCCATGGCGGGCATCGACATACCCCAGGCTCGACTGCTACGGCTATCTGATCGCGGATCGACATTTGCGGTTCGACGCTTTGATCGTGATGAGCATGGGCGGATTCACTATGCGTCCGCCTGGACGTTGCTCAGTGCGCGGCGGGATCAGGCCTACAGCTATTCGAACATTGCCTGTGCCATCGAACAGTTTGGAGAGGGAGGCCGGATCGAGGCTGACCTGGAGCAGTTGTTCCGCCGAGTGGGCTTCAACATGCTTGTGGCTAACCGCGATGACCACCTGCGCAACCACGGCTTCTTGCGCTACGGCAACGGCTGGTCACTGTCCCCGGCCTTTGATGTGAACCCCAATCCGCACAAGAACGTTCATGTGCTGGGCGTTGCCGGCGATGACCCAGGAGCGGGAACGGCGCAGCTCGTTGCAGACTCGCGGGCCTACCGGCTCAGGCGCGACGAGGCTGAGAGAATCATCGAGGAGGTACGCGGCGCGGTTGCCGGGTGGAGGGACGTTGCTAGGCGAGCGGGCGCCCCGCAATTTGAGCTGGACATGATGGCGCCGGTGATCGACAGCAAGCGCTGAAGTGCCACCCTGACGGCCGATGTGCCACCAGCCTGAACAAGTATCACCTGATGCAATCCAGAGTGGATCAAAAGTGAAACGGAAGCCTCACTCAGCCTCTGTTTACCCTCTTGGCTTCACCTGACTGCGCAAAACCACACTTGATCTTGGACTATCGCAAGACTATGCCAAGGCCAGCATAGGGGTGAGGAAACCACCACTACTTGAACGATAGAATCCAACTTAATCCCTTCAAAATCAAAGAGTTGAGTTGGTGGGCCCACCAGGATTCGAACCTGGAACCAAAGGATTATGAGTCCTCTGCTCTAACCGTTGAGCTATAGGCCCGGCAGCGGGACAGTGTAGTGGCAGCGTGCGATTTCGTGAACACCGTTGTCACGTTTGCATGCTCCCATCCAACACCCCGGACAAAACAAAAGCCCCGCACAGCGGGGCTTTTGTTGCTTGCGCAGCGCGCAGGGTATCGATCAGTCGATATCCAGGAACGAACGCAGCTGCTCCGAACGGGTCGGGTGACGCAGCTTGCGCAGGGCCTTGGCTTCGATCTGGCGGATGCGCTCGCGGGTGACGTCGAACTGCTTGCCCACTTCCTCAAGGGTGTGGTCGGTGTTCATGTCGATGCCGAAACGCATGCGCAGCACCTTGGCTTCCCTCGGAGTCAGCCCGGCGAGCACGTCGCGGACGGTTTCCTGCAGGTTGATGTCGGTGGTGGCATCGACCGGGGACATCACGTTGGTGTCCTCGATGAAATCGCCCAGGTGGGAATCCTCGTCGTCGCCGATCGGGGTTTCCATCGAGATCGGCTCCTTGGCGATCTTCATCACCTTGCGGATCTTGTCCTCGGGCATGTCCATTTCCTTGGCCAGCTCCTCCGGCGTGGCCTCGCGGCCGTACTGCTGGAGCATCTGGCGGGAAATGCGGTTGAGCTTGTTGATCGTCTCGATCATGTGCACCGGGATACGGATGGTGCGGGCCTGGTCGGCGATCGAGCGGGTGATCGCCTGGCGGATCCACCAGGTGGCATAGGTCGAGAACTTGTAGCCGCGGCGGTATTCGAACTTGTCCACGGCCTTCATCAGACCGATGTTGCCTTCCTGGATCAGGTCCAGGAACTGCAGGCCACGGTTGGTGTACTTCTTGGCGATGGAGATGACCAGGCGCAGGTTGGCCTCGACCATTTCCTTCTTGGCCTTGCGTGCCTTGGCTTCGCCATAGGCCATGACCTTGGAGATGTCCTTCAGCTCGTCCAGGGTCAGACGGGTGTCCTTCTCCACCTGCTGGGTAGCCAGCTGCTCGGCAATGATCTGGTCCTTGACCTCACGCAGGGCCGAAGACCACTTCTGCTTGCGCTTCAGGGCGTCTTCCACCCATTCCACGTTGGTCTGGTTGCCTTCCCAGGAGCGGATGAAGTCCTTGCGCGGCATGCGCGCGGTCACGGTGGCCAGGTGCAGCACGCGGCGCTCCTGGGTCTTGATCGCGTTCATGGTCTCGCGCAGCAGGCCGACCAGCACGTCGGTCAGCGGCAGCGGCAGCTTCAGGGTGACGAAGATGGCCGAGGTTTCCTCGCGCAGCTTGCCCAGGGTGGCCGCATCGGCGCCCTTGGCCTGGGCCTTGACGAACTTGGCATGTGCAGCGGCCAGCTCTTCCATGCGTGCGGCGACTTCGGCCGGGTCCGGACCGGTCGGGCCGGCTTCTTCCTCGGCGCTGTCGTCGTCGTCACCGTCCTCGTCGCCTTCGCTGTCGTCATCGGCGGCGTCATCGGCAACCGGGGCAGCCGGGGCCGGCACTTCTTCGGACAGGTCGTTGAAGCCGACGATCACTTCGGCCAGGCGCTTGTTGCCTTCCTTGTGGGCTTCGTAGTCGGCCAGCAGGGCCTCCACGGTCAGCGGGAAGGTACCCAGGGCGGCCTGGACCTGGCCCAGGCCTTCCTCGATGCGCTTGGCGATGGCGATTTCGCCTTCGCGGGTCAGCAGCTCGACGGTACCCATTTCGCGCATGTACATGCGCACCGGGTCGGTGGTGCGGCCACCTTCGGTGTCCAGCGCGGTCAGTGCGGCAGCGGCTTCTTCAGCAGCGGTGTCGTCGACTTCGCGGTTGCCGGTGTTGCCGTCATTGAGCAACAGGGTGTCGGCATCGGGCGCCACTTCATGGACGTCGATGCCCATGCCGGTGATGAGACCGATGATGTCTTCAATCTGCTCCGGGTCGACCATGTCGTCGGGCAGGTGATCGTTGACCTCGGCATAGGTCAAGTAGCCCTGTTCCAGGCCCTTGCTGATCAGTTTCTTGATGTCGGAATGCTGGGCAGGACGTTCGTTGGCCATGTAATGCTCGCGCCACCGGCTGTGGGTAAAAAGGACCTAGCATTATACCAGCATGCCCTCCGATTGCCCGTCGGTGGTGGGAGGCAGTCAGGGGCGGAGCAGGAAGGTCACCGGGCCATCATTGACCAGGCTGACTACCATATGGGCACCAAAACGCCCGGTTTCCACCCCGGGAAGATGATTTTCACGGCAGATCGCCACAAATTCATTGAACACGCGTTCAGCCTCGTCCGGCGCTGCGGCGGTGGAAAAACCCGGCCGGGTGCCTGAACGGGTGTCGGCGGCCAGGGTGAACTGGCTGACCAGCAGCAGGCCGCCACCGGTATCGGCCAGCGAACGGTTCATGCGTCCTGCCTCGTCGGAGAACACCCGGTAGCTGAGCAGGCGCTGGGCCAGACGCCGTGCCTGGGCAGTGCCATCGCCGGGCTCGATGCCGACCAGGGCCAACAGACCCGGACCGATCGCGCCCACCACTGCATCATCGACGCTGACACTGGCTTGGGTCACACGCTGGATCAAGGCAAGCATCATCGGCTCCTGCAACAAAGCCGGCGACCATATCACGCAGCTCCAGCGGCTAAACTTGCGGTATGGATGCCAACACCAAGGCCGGCTTGATTTACCGGCTCACCGCCCTGTTCACCCGCCTGCCCTGGCCCGTGCTGCGCCGTCTTGCCGACGGTCTGGCCTGGCTGTGGACCCGCCTGGATGCCCGCGAAAGCAAGGTCACCCGGCGCAACCTGGAACTGGCCTTCCCGCACATTGATGCCGCCGGCCGTGCCGGGATGCACCAGCAGGTGATGCAGGCCACCGCCCGCCAGGCGCTGGAAACGCTGTACCTGTGGACCCATCGCCCGGAGGCCAACCTGGCCCGCTGCCTGCGCCAGCGCATCGGCCAGGAGCTGTACGACGCGGCCCATCGCAGTGGACGCGGGCTGATCGTGATTGCCCCGCACCATGGCAACTGGGAAATGCTCAACCAGTGGCTGGCCTCGCGCGGGCCGGTGGCCATCGTCTATGCACCGCCCGAGTCGGCGGTGGGCGATGCCTTCCTGCAGCGCGCGCGCGGTGGCGAGAACATCACCCAGATTCCGGCCGAAGGCCCGGCCGTGCGGCAGATGCTCAAGACCCTCAAAGCGGGTGGCACGGTGGGCATCCTGCCCGACCAGCAGCCCAAGCAGGGCGATGGGGTGTTCGTGCCGTTCTTCGGCATCGATGCGCTGACCATGACCCTGGTCAACCGGCTGGCCGCACGCACCGGTGCCGACCTGCTCTACGCCTGGTGCGAGCGCAGCGGCGATGGCCTGCAGTTCGACCTGCACGTGGAACCGGCGCCGGCGCAGCTGGCCGATGCCGATCCGGTGGCGGCCACCGCACGCCTGAACGCCGACATCGAAGAGATCGTGCGCCGCAACCCCACCCAGTACCAGTGGACCTACAAGCGCTACACGCTGCGCCCGGAAGGCAGCGGCCAGGCCAACCCGTATGCCGACCTGCGCCACAGGCGCTGAACGCCCGCAGCGCAACACTGTGTCACGTGCCCGCCCCTTTGGCCGGCCACACACCGCCCCCATCAGATACAGCCATGACCTCTCCCACGCCTGCCGCCATGACTTCTCCCCTGTTCGGCGACCCTGCCGCCGTCGCCTGCGAGCGTGCGGTTGCCGAGCTGCGCGCCGGCCGCCCGGTACGCCTGCTGGCAGATGATGGCCGCCAGCTGGCCGTGCTGGCCCTGGACTGCGCCACCCCGGCCAGTTACGCCGCCTTTGCTGCGCTGGCTGCCCAGCAACACCAGCTGCTGATCACCGCCGAACGTGCCGCCGTGCTGGGCGATGGCCGTGGCCAGCACCTGCATTTGCCGCTGGCCGGCCTCGCCCACGATGCCCTGCCGGCACTGGCCTGGCTGCGCCCGGCCCACACCCCGGCAAGCGCCCTGCTGCAAGCCAGTGCGCCGCATTCGGCCCTGGATCTGGCGGCGATCGAACTGGCCTGGCTGGCCCTGCTGCTGCCGGCCCTGGTGGTGCTGCCGCTGGCCGGGCCGGAACCGGCTTGGGCCGGTTGTTATGCCCTGCCGGCGCAGCTGCTGCTCAGCGCCACGCCGCAGCCGCCGTACGAGCTGGTCGCACGCACCCCGGTACCGCTGCGCGAGGCCGGCTGGAGTGAATTTGTGGTGTTCCGCGGCGGCATTGCCCAGCGTGACCAGGTGGCCGTGGTGGTCGGCACCCCGGATCTGGGCGGTGTGGTGCCGGTACGTGTGCATTCGTCCTGTCTGACCGGCGACCTGTTCGGCTCGCTCAAGTGCGATTGCGGCGACCAGCTGCGCCACGGTCTGGCCGCATTGAAGGACAAGGGCGGCGGTGTGCTGCTGTACCTGGACCAGGAAGGACGTGGCACCGGCATCGCCGCCAAGATGCGTGCCTACGGCTACCAGCACGAAGGCCTGGACACCATCGATGCCGACGCCCAGCTCGGTTTCGGCGCCGACGGCCGCCGCTATGATGCGGCCGTGGCCATGCTGCAGGGCCTGGGCATCGCCCGCATCGAACTGCTCAGCAACAACCCGAGCAAGGCCGCCCGCCTGTCCGCCGCCGGCATCGAGGTGGTCCAGTGCAGCCCGGTGACCGGCCAGGTCACCTGCGAAAACGAGCAGTACCTGCGCACCAAGGCCGCCCGTGCCGGCCACCACCTGGACGTGGATGCCTTGATTGCAGCGGCCCAGCGCTGACGGCCGGGGCGGGCCTCTGCTAGGCTCGCCGCGCACCGTTGGAGCCGTTTTGTGAACCAGATTCCGCCACTGCCCGAAGCCAGCACCGCCCCGCCCCTGCCGCCTGAAGCACCCGTGGTGGAGGACGTGTCCATCCACAGCAGCAGCGTGCCGACGCACTGGCAGCAATTGCCGGTGCGTGGCGCCCGGGTGGCAGCCATCGCCGGCGCGATCGGCATGGCCATCACCCTGGCGGTGCTCACCATCCCGCTCAGCCTGCTGCTGGGCCACGCCCATGGCTGGCTGTGGAAACTGCCGCTGGCCCTGGTTGCCGGCGCCGTACTCGGCGCCTGGCTGTCCTGGCGCCGCCACCGCCGCACCAGCTGGCGCCTGGATGACCACAGCCTGGCCGTGCGCCGCACCCACCTGTGGCACAGCGACACCCGCGTGCCGCGGGCCCGGGTGCAGCACCTGGATGTGCGCCGCGGCCCGCTGGAACGCAGCATCGGCCTGGCCACCCTGGTGGTGCATACCGCCGGCAGCCGGCTGGATGCGGTGTCGCTTTCCGGGCTGGAACTGGCCGATGCCGAGACCCTGCGCGACCTGCTGGCGCGCCCTGACGAACACGACGGCCTGTGAGCACGCCACCACCCCTGCCGCCGTTGCCGGACCGCGAACAGCTGCTGCATCCCTGGTCCTGGCTGTTCGTGCTGCTGGCCCAGCTGCGCCAGTTCCTGTTTCCGCTGGTGGCCCTGCTGGTGTTCGGCCAGCGCGCGGCCAGCCGCGATGACAGCTACCAGATGGTGAGCATGGTGATCGTGGCCGCGGTGCTGGTGGCCATCTCGCTGCTGCGCTACTTCACCTACCGCTATGCCATTGGTGATGACCGCCTGAGCGTGCGTTCGGGCCTGCTCTCGCGCAACCGGCGCGAGATCCCGTTTGCCCGCATCCACAATGTGGCCGTCCAGCAGAACCTGCTGCACCGTCTGTTCGGGGTGGCCGAGATCCGCCTGGAATCGGCCGGCAGCAAGCATCCGGAAGCAGAAATGCGGGTGCTGCGCCTGGACCAGGCACTGGCCCTGGAGCAACTGGTACGCCAGCACGGCCGCCGCCCGCAGGCCGACGTCGATGCCCCCCCCGCCGATGTACTGGCCGGGCACGCGACGACCGGCCCATCGGCCCTGCCCGCCAGCCACACCCTGCTCGCCCTGCGCAGTGCCGACCTGATCCGCTTGGGCCTGGTCTCCAACCGGGGCATGGTGCTGGTGGCCGCCGCCATTGGCGCGGTGTTCCAGCTGGTGCCGCGCGAGGTGGTCGGCGATTTCATCAAGGCCCATGTGCGCGAAGCGGCCGGCATGGCCAACGGGGTCAGCCTTTCCACCACCAGCTGGGTGGTGGTCGCCACCCTGTTCGTGCTGCTGGTGATGGTGATGACCCGGCTGCTCTCCATCGCCCTGGCCTTTGTGCAGTACTACCGTTTCACCCTGAGCCGTGGCGATGGCCGCCTGACGGTGGAACGCGGCCTGTTCTCGCGCTCGCGTTCCAGCGTCGGTGAGCGCCGCATCCAGGCCTGGAGCCTGCATCAGGGCATCATGCAACGCTGGCTGGGCGTACAGCAGCTGAAGGTGGACATTGCCGCCGGCAATGCCGAGGACAGCAACAGCCGCAGCCTGCGCGAACTGGCCCCCATTGCCAGCCAGGCCGATTGCCAGCGCCTGCTGCAGGACCTGGCCGGGCAACTGCACTGGCCGCCACCGCAGTGGCAGGCGGTGGCCCCGCGCCAGGCCTGGCGGCTGTGCCTGCCGGCGCTGTTCTGGCAACCGCTGTTGATCACCGCGCTGTGGCAACTGGCCGGCAGCTGGGCCCTGTTGCTGCTGTGCTGGCTGCCGTTCACCGCATGGCGGGCATGGCGCACGGCGGCCTTCATGGGCTACCACGTCGACACCCGGGCGGTGATGGTGCGCGGCGGCTGGCGCCAGCGCTGGTGGCGCATGGCCCAGACCAGCAAGGTCCAGGGCCTGCGCCTGCAGCGCTCGCCACTGGACCGCCTGTGCGGCACCGCCAGCGTGCTGCTCGATACCGCAGGCAGCAGCCTGGGCGGGCCGCGCCTGCGCCTGCAACTGTTGCCCTTGGCCCGGGCCGAGCAGTTGCTGGAGCAGCTGTCCGCACAGATCAGCCGCCCCAGGGACACCGTTTCAACGCACGCTGCGGCCCCAGTAGCCCAGATCCTTGCGGATCTGCAGGCGGCGCAGCCAGGCTGAGGCCGGCTTGCGTCCCAGCGGGCCCAGCTGGCCAGCCAGCAGGGCCTCGGCCGCGTCGATCACCCGCTGCGAGGAGTCGCCATCGCGCCAGGGGTGGATGCTGTCGGCATAGGCGGCAATCCGCGCCATGTGCGCCGGCTCGTGCGCCAGCGCCCGTTCCAGCATGGCCGGCAACAGCGCCGGCTGGTCGAAGTCGAGCATGTAGTCTTCCGGCACCCGGTTGCGGAAGGTCACCACCGGCTTGTGCTGGACCAGGAACTCCGAAACGATCGAGGAGGTATCGGACACCAGCACATCGGCGGCACGCTGCGCGGCCATCACCTGTTCGGGCTCGATGAAACGTGCGTTGTCGCCGGCCAGTGCGCGGTAGCGGGCGAACAGCTCCTCGCTGCACTTGGGATGCAGGGTCAACAGCCAGTAGCGCTGACCACTGGCGATGTCGGCCGCAATGGCCTGCAGCAGGTGCGGGGCCGCGCTCAGACGCTCGGTGAAGGTGGAACCGAACAGCACCACCGGCCGCCCACCGGCCGGTGCACGCAGCGCCGCTGCCGCCCCGCCGTCATCGCGGAACAGCGGATCCAGCTTGGGCCAACCGGTTTCCACCACCTTGAAGTGCCCCTGCTGCTGCGCCAGGGCGGCGAACGGCGCGGTGGTGGCCGGGCCTTGCGTACAGTACAGATCGAACAGGCCGCGCACCCGGAAGTGTCCACGGTTGTCTTCGCGCTTGCGCACATTGAAGCCATGGAACACCTGCACCTTGGCCCCGGCAATGAACGGCGGTACCCAGTTGGCGGCCGAAAACACCGCCCGCGGCCGCAGGGCCAGCGCCTGCTCCAGGCTCACCGGGCTCACCCCATCGAGCTGGCTGCCGGCCGCACCACCCTCGAACCAGCTGAAGGCGCGGTCGCCACGGGCGTGCAGTCGGGCCGCCAACGGGGCGAGAATAGGCAGCGCATAACGCTCCGTGGCAAACAGCAGGTAATCGGCCATCTCATGTCCTCATCGACCGCCCCCAACGAACGGCCTCGCATTTCGGCCTGCATTATCACGTTCAACGAGGCTGACCGCATTGCCGATTGCCTCGCCTCACTGGACTTCTGCGATGAGCTGATCGTGGTGGACTCGTTTTCCACGGATGACACCGTGGCCATCGCCCAGGCCCACGGCGCCATCGTGCACAGCCGCCCCTTCACCGGCTTCCGCAACCAGAAGGACTTTGCCGTGGCCCAGGCCCGGCATGACTGGGTACTGTGCCTGGATGCCGACGAGCGCATCAGCACCGAGCTGCGCAGCGCCATCCTGGCCGCGCGTGATGGCGGCTTTGCCGGCCACGCCGGTTACCGTTTTGCCCGCCTGTCGGAGTATTTCGGCAAGTTCCTGCGCCACGGCAATGCCTACCCGGACCGGGTCATGCGCCTGTTCGACCGCCGCCAGGGCGGCTGGCGCGGTACGCGCGAGATCCACGAGGCGGCCAGTGTGGATGGCGCCGTCGGCACCCTGCGCGGTGACCTGATCCATTACCCCTACCGCTCACTGATGCAGCAGCTGGCCAAGACCCAGCGCTATGCACAGATGATGGCCGAGCACGAATACGCCCGCGGCAAGCGCGCCACCCTGGCCAAGCTGGTGCTGGCCCCGGCCTGGCGCTTCTGGCGCGGCCTGCTGCTGCGCGGGGGCTGGCGTGATGGCTGGCACGGCCTGGTCTACGCCTATGTGCGTGCCAACTACGTGCGGCAGAAGACCATCATGCTGTGGATGCTGCACAACGGTGCCGCGGTCAGCGACCCGGCCAAGACGCCGCGCTGAGTGATCCGTTGGCCGCCTGCTCCTGCAGGCGGTCCTGCCGCGCCAGCTGGCCCAGGCCGGCCAGCACCCCGACCAGGCAGGCATACAACCCGGCGGTGATCTGGTGGGCAAACATCGACTGGGTCAGACCGCACACCACATACACCACCACCACGCCGATACCGGCCAGCGCCGGCCCCTGCTGTGGCCGGCCCGCCTGCCACCACAGGCGCGCGAACAGCAGCAGCGGAATGCCGTAGACGGCCAGCAGGCCGATGATGCCGGGAATGCCGCGGGTGGCCGCCCATTCGGCCAGGTCGTTGTGGGCGTGCTCCAGGTGGCAGCGGTGCAGATCCTCGCTCGCCTGGCGGCAGACCGGCAGGCGCTGCATCGCCGTATCGAACTGGCCCAGGCCAACGCCCTGCCAGGGCTGCGCCTTGAAGGCCTGCCAGGCCACATGCAGGCGCTCGTAGCGCGCGCCAGCGGAGCTGTCCACATCGCCGCGCTGCAGGCGCTGCCAGTCCTGGGCCAGCTCGTCCAGACGCACCTGCTCGCGCAAGTCCGGGCTGGCCACCAGGGCACCGGCCAACAGGGTCGCGGCCACGGCCAGCACCGCAAAACGCCGCCGCCAGGAGCCACGGTCACCACTCAGCACCGCCAGCAGCAACACCATCGCCATGGCCGGCCAGACCCCACGGCTGCCAGTGAGCATCACCAGCAATGCCGTGGCCAGCACGGCCAGCAGCACGGTGAGCAAGCGTGCCGGCGGGCGGCAGCAGATCACCAGCACCAGCAGCACCACGGCCACGTCAGCCAGCACGATGGCATTGGTCCAGGCTTCCGCCCGCACCGCCCCGCCCAGCACCTGGAGCATGGCCACCAGCAGGCTGGCCAGCAGACCGACCACCGCACCGGACCACAGCAGACGCTGCGGCAGGCGCAGGGCATACACCCAGCAGGCGGTCCACGGCACCACCAGGAAGCGGACCAGGTTGTCCAGCTCACGCAGCGGCACATCGGCCTGCCACAGCGACAGCACGCCCAGCCCGACCTGCAGTACGGTCAGCAACAGCAGCGGCGCCAGCAGCGGCCATGGCAGTGGACGGCGCCACAGCGTGCCGATCCCCAGCACACTGGAGAGCAGCAACAGGCAGCCGAACGGTAACAGGTTGACCGGCGTGGCCACCACCATGGCCGGCAGCACCAGCAGCGCCAGCAGTGCCACGCGTTGCGCCCAGCCGGCATCACGCCATTGCTGCATGGCCTGGGCAATCCCCGAACGAACCTGTACTGCGCTGATCACTTGCGTTCCTTCGGGTCTCAAAGCTCATCATCGGCCGGGCCCTGGGCCTGGCGCACTTGCTGGCGGTCAGCGGCACTGGCCTGGCAGGGCCGGTGCACCGCATCTGCGGGCACCAGCCACCACTGCCGGCGGTTGGCCGTACCGACAAATAATGCCTGCTCACGGTCGATGCAGGAAAGCATCAAGGGCTGCTGCAGCAGCAGCCAGCGCCGTGCGGCGTGCTGGTCCTGCCATTGCAGGGCATCGTCCAGCTGCAGCAGCCAGTCACGCTTGAAGCCAAAATCGCGCACCGGGCGGTCGGCCATCAACAGGTTCTGCTCCTTCCAGCCCACCAGGGCCAGCTCGGCTTGCGGCCCAACCAGCTGCCCGGCCCGCGTCATCACTCCACGCGCGGAGCTGGAGTCATTGAGCAAGGGATAGGCCAACAGGCCATACACCACCCAGACCACGCCCAGCAGCAGCACCCAGGCCTTGTGCGCATTGCGCCAGCCGAACCACAGCAACCCGGCCATGCCGCCTGCGCCCATCGCCAGCACGCACCAGGCCAGGGCAGTGACCTGGCCGGCAGAGATGCCGCGCTGGGCCACCAGGCGGGTCTCGAACCCCGGCTCACCACCCAGCACCGCCAATCCGGCCGCCAGCAGGGCCAGGCTGACAACGCCGGCCACCAGCGCCAGCAGGGCCTGCACGTCGCGCCGGCGCAACAGCCCCGCCGCCAGCGGGGCCAGGGCCAGGCAGACCATCGGCAGGGCCGGCAGGATATAGACATCCCGCTTGCCGTCAGGGATGGAGAAAAACAGCAGCAACAGGGCCCACCAGGCCAACGGCAGCAGGTAGCGCGCGTCGCGCCGGCGCAGCCGCCGCCACCAGGCCGGCACTGCCCACGGCAACAGCAACAGGGTCGGCAACCACATCGTGGCCATGGTGCCGAGGAAGTACCACAGCGGCTGGTGGTGGTCCCAGGACTGCGCATAGCGCTTGGCCGTCTGCCGCAGCAGGATGTCATCCAGGTAGGCGCGGTACTCGGGCAGGCCGGTGGCCAGTGCCTGCACCGCCACCGGTACCAGCCACAGGCCGATGGCCAGCAGGAAGCAAACCGGCCCCAGCCAGAAACGCGGGTTGCCGGCATGCACGCGCACCCCGCGCCAACCGGCCAGCGAGGCCAGCGCCGCCGGCACCAGCATCAGCAGGGCCAGCACCCCCACGCCCTTGGTGATCACCCCCAGCCCGGCGGCAAACCAGCCCAGCGCCCACCAGCGCCAGGCCGGGCCCAGCAGCAGGTGGCGCAGCAGGCCGTAGTTGGCCACGGTGATGAACATCATCACCAGGGGGTCGATCTGCGCCTTCTTGGACTGGAACACGAACTGCAGCGCCAGCAGCAGGCCCCAGGCCGCATACAGGCCGACCTGACGGTTCCACAACCGCCGCCCCAGGTCGTACACGCAGCCCAGGGTCACCAGCGCAGCCAGCAGCGAGGGCAGCAGGAAGGCCACTCGCCAGTTGCCCAGCACGCTGTACAGGGCCGCCTGCCACCACATCAGCATCGGCGGCTTGTCCGAGTACAACTCGCTGCCACGGTGCGGGAACCACCAGTTGCCGCTTTCCACCATCTGCCGCGCGACCAGGGCGAAGCGCGGCTCGTCCGAAGGCCAGGGGTCACGCAGGCCCAGGCCCGCGCCAAGGATCAACAATGCGACCAGCCAGAACAGCCACAACGAAGAGCCTTGAGCGCGCATGCCCGACATCCGGAAGGGTTATTGGCTGATTTTGTTCACGACTGCGTAAAAGAATCCATCACGCCCATCCTCGCCCGGCAGCCACTGCCGGCCGGCCGCACAGGCGTGGCCGAAGGCTTCGCCCGGATCGGCGAAAACCGCATCGGCATGACGCTGCAGGAAGGCAGCCACCTGCGCGGTGTTCTCCGCCCGCAGGATCGAGCAGGTGGCATACACCAGACGCCCGCCCGGGCGCAGCATCGTCCACGCCGCATCGAGCAGGCGCGCCTGCAGCTGCAGCAAGGCAGCAATGTCCTGCTCGCGCCGGTGCAGGAGCACGTCGGGCTGGCGGCGGATGATGCCGGTGGCCGAACACGGCGCATCCAGCACGACGGCATCAAACAACTGGCCATCCCACCAGGTTGCCGGCGCGCTGGCATCGGCGGCCAGCACCTGGGCCTGCACCCCGGTACGGGCGAAGGTCTCGCCCATGCGGCGTGCCCGGCGCTCGTCGATGTCCATGGCCAGCACCTGCAGCTGCGGCTGGCGCTCGAGCAGATGGGCGGACTTGCCACCGGGAGCGGCGCAGGCATCGAGCACCCGCGCGCCAGCCGGCAGGTCGGCCAGCAGGTCAGCCAGTTGCTGGGCCGAACCGTCCTGCACCGAGACCACCCCCTCGGCAAAGCCGGGCAGCCCGGTCACCGGCACCGCCGCCGGCAGGTAGATCGCATTGGCCAGCTCAGGGGCCAGCTCGGCCACCACACCGGCCTGCTGCAGCTGGGCCAGGTAATCGGCCGCGGTGCTCTTGCCGGCATGCACGCGCAGCCACAGCGGCGGCTCTTCCAGGCTGGCAGCGAAGATCGAGTCAGACAGGCGCGGCCAGTCGGTGGCAATGGCATCGGCCAGCCAGTGCGGGAAGGCATTGATCGGCGAGGCCGGCGGGATGCCTTCGCGCTGTACCCGGCGCAGCAGCGCATTGACCATGCCGGCCTGATGCGAGCGGCCCATCCTGTGCGCGGCCTGTACGGTTGCCGACACGGCCGCATGGTCAGCCAGCTTCAACGCATCGAGCTGGGCGAAACCGGCCAGCAGCAGCGCTTCCAGATCGGCATCGCGCGCACCCAGCGGGCGTGGCATCCAGCCATTGAGGGCACGCCGGTAGCGGCCACGCTGGCGCAGTGCGGCCAGGCAAATGGCTTCGAGCAGGGCGCGGTCGCGGCTGTCGCCCAGCTGCTGCTGGGCCGGGCTGAGCACGGCCTTGAGCGAGCGGCCGTTGGCGCACACGTCCTGCAGCACCCCGGCAGCGAGCACACGCAGCTCGGTACCCGGCACATCCAGATGGGTCGGCGCCGGGCGGCTGCCACCGGCACGATCATGACCACGACGCTCCTGGCCACCCTGACGGTTGCCCGCCGGCTGGCCTGGGTTGCCGGGACGGCCCCGCCCCTTGTACAGGTTCATGCGCCCACCTGCAGGTCACGCCGGGCATTGAGGTAATCGGCCGCCGATACCGGCTTGCCGCCTTCGCGCTGCACCACCAGCAGGCGCAGGGCGCCGTTGCCGCAGGCAATGTCGATCCCGGCCTTGGTCGCCGCCAGCACGCTGCCGGCGGGCATCCCCGGCACACCCGGCACGGCCTGGGCGGCATGGATGCGCACGCGCTCGCCGGCCAGCTGAGCCTCGGCCACCGGCCACGGGTTGAAGGCACGCACCTGGCGCTCCAGCACGATGGCATCGGCACTCCAGTCCAGGCGGGCCTCGGCCTTGTCCAGCTTGTGCGCGTATTCCACGCCGGCCTCGGTCTGCGGCCTGGCAAGCGGACGCAGGCCGGCACGCAGCAGGCCCAGGCCATCGGCCAGCACCTGGGCGCCCATGGCCGACAGCTTGTCGTGCAGGCTGCCACCGGTTTCATCGGCGGCCAGTTCCAGGGCCTGCTCCAGCAGCACCGGGCCGGTATCCAGGCCCTTCTCCATCTGCATCAGGCCGACACCGCTGTGGGTATCACCGGCCTGGATGGCGCGCTGGATCGGCGCCGCACCGCGCCAGCGCGGCAGCAGCGAGGCGTGCACGTTCCAGCAGCCATGGGTGGGAATGTCCAGCACCGCCTGCGGCAGGATCAGGCCATAGGCCACCACCACCATCAGGTCCGGCTTGAGCGCGGCCAGCTCGGCCTGGGCCGCCTCGTCGCGCAGGCTCAGCGGCTGGTACACCGGCAGGCCACGGGCAAGGGCGGCCTGCTTGACCGGCGAGGCGGCCAGGCCACGGCCACGCCCGGCCGGGCGGTCAGGCTGGGTGTACACAGCCACCACTTCGTTGTGGCGGGCGGCGGCGGCCAGGCAGGGCACGGCAAAATCCGGGGTACCGGCGAAGACAATTCTCATACGGGCTCCAAAAACACCTGCGGCGCCACTACCGGCGCCGCAAGGGTCAAGACAAAGGGCCGGCGCAGCAGCAAGGCGCGCACCGGCATCGGGTCAGGCAACGTGCTTGCGTGCCTTGGCCAGCTTCTTGCGCACCATCTCGCGCTTGAGCGGGGACAGGTAGTCCACGAACAGCTTGCCGTCCAGGTGGTCCATCTCGTGCTGGATGCACACCGCCAGCAGGCCGTCGGTGGTCAGTTCCTGGTTCTGCCCGGCACGGTCGATGTACTGCACGGTGATGGTGTCGGCACGGGTCACATCGGCAAAGATGCCCGGCACCGACAGGCAGCCTTCCTGGTAGACCTGGCCGCCCTGCTTGTCCACGATCTGCGGGTTGACGAAGACCATCGGCGCGCTGTGGTCCTCGGTCAGGTCAATGACCATGAAACGCTGGTGCACGTCCACCTGTGCGGCGGCCAGGCCGATGCCCGGGGCGTCGTACATGGTTTCAAACATGTCATCGATCAGGGTCTGGAAGGCCGGGGTGGTCACTTTGGCCGGGTCTACCAGCGCACCCTTGGTACGCAGGCGCGGGTCGGGGAACTCGAGGATCGGCAACAGGGCCATGGCATTAACCTTTGATGATTCGGGCAGCAAGTTGTGAGCTGCATTGGGCAATTCTACTGCCTCAGCTTGCGTTGCGCCCCGATATCTGGACTATAGTGGGTCAACCTGTGGGGAATCAGGCAGATCGCAAACATGCTGAGTCAAATTCGTACGGTCGCCGCTTGCGCGATGCTGACCGTTGCCACCTATGCTGCCGCAGCACAGGTGAATGAGGGGCATCCCACCACGTACGTCGTCCAGAAGGGCGACACGCTGTGGGATATTTCTGCGCGTTTTCTGAAAAAACCGTGGCTGTGGCCGGAAATCTGGCAGGCCAACCCGCAGGTCCAGAACCCGCACCTGATCTACCCGGGTGACGTGCTCTCGCTGGCCTATCTGGACCGTGTCGTGGCCCAGCCGGGTCCGCGTGCCGAGGCACCGATCAATGCGATCCCGCTGGCCCAGGTCGAACCGTTCCTGAAGGACCTGCAGGTGGTGGACAGCTTCGAGCACCTGCCGCGTGTGGCCGGGCTGGAAGACAACCGCCTGCGCGCCAGCGCCGGCCAGAAGGCCTACGTCACCGGTCTTGACGGTGCCCAGGTCGGCCAGCGCTACGCCGTGGTCCGCCCGACCGTGCGCTACGCCCTGCCGGAAACCACCGTTGACCTGGATGCCCGCGGCAAGCACGTTGCCGGTGCCGGCAGCCTGTGGGCCAACTACGTTCCCACCTCCGAGCGCAAGGAAGCCCTGGGCTTCGAACTGGCCAAGGTCAATGTCGGCACCATCACCGCCCTGCCCGGCGGCCAGGTGGATGTGGCAACCCTGGCCCTGGAAGACAGCGGCCGTGAAGTGCGCGCCGGCGACCGTCTGATCCCGGTCCAGGCCCAGCCGTACGACCTGCAGTTCATCCCGCACCCGCCGTCCGCCCAGGCCCTGGGCACCGACGTGCGCGTGCTGGCCGTCACCGACATGTTCACTGCCGGCGGCAGCCGCGACGTGATCGCCATTTCGGCCGGCTCGCGCGATGGTGTGGACAACGGCACCGTGTTCTCGATCTGGCGCAACGGCTCGCACGTGGCCAACCGCCACGAGTACCCGGGCTCCTCGCGCATGGACGATGGCCTGCGTGATGGCAGCGGCCGCATCAGCCTGCCCGATGAATACGCCTCCCACGCCATGGTGTTCCGCACCTATGACAAGGTCAGCTACGCGCTGATCATGGAAGGCAGCAAGCCGACCCGGGTTGGCTACAGCCTCAAGCACCCGGACGCGCAATAAGCGCATTCCTACCTGCTTGCACAACGGCGCCCTAGGGCGCCGTTGTTGTTTGCGCGGCACTGTGGGCCCATGCACCGGCCCCTTGCCCACGACGATCCCACCACGGCCCTGCTGGCCCTGATCCTGGCCGGAGGCCGCCTGGCTCCCCGGCGCCGCCTGCTCATCGACTGTGGCGATGCCGTATCGGCGCTGGCGGCAGGGCGCGCCCGCTGGCAGGCCGCCGGCCTGGACCGGCGCCAGTGCCAGGCCCTGCTCGCCCCGGACGCCGATGCCCTGGCCCACGCCCGGCAGTGGCTGGCCGCCAGCCCGCAGCACCGGCTGATCAGCCTGGTCGATGACGCCTTCCCGGCCCTGCTCGCCCACGCGCCCGAGCCCCCGCTGGGCCTGTTCGTGGCCGGTGATGCCGACCTGCTCTGGCAGCCGATGGTGGCCATCGTCGGCAGCCGCAGCGCGACCCCATCCGGCCAGGCCATCGCCGGCAACCTGGCCCGGCAGTTGTGCGCCCGGCAACTGTGCGTGGCCAGCGGCCTGGCCGCCGGCATCGATGCCGCCGCCCACCGGGCCAGCCTGCAGGTGGCCGGCAACAGCGTGGCCGTGGTCGGTACCGGGCTGGACCGTTGCTACCCGGCCGGCCATCGTCATATGCAGGATCAACTGGTCCAGCACGGCGCGGTGATCAGCGAATATGCCCCCGGCACACCGCCGCGGGCGGGCAACTTCCCGGCCCGCAACCGCCTGCTGGCCGGGCTGAGCCTGGCCGTGATCGTGGTCGAGGCGGCGCAGCGCTCCGGGGCGATGATCACCGCCCGCCTGGCCAGCGAGGCCGGCCGCGAGGTATTTGCCGTGCCCGGCAGCCCGCTCAACCCCTTGAGCCGCGGCTGCAACCGGCTGTTGCGCGACGGCGCCGGGCTGCTGGAATCCATCGACGACCTGCTGCCGACCCTGCCGCCGCTGCTGCGCCTGCTCGGCACCAGCCTGCCCGGCCAGGCCCTGGACCCGGCCAGCGCCGACACCTTGCCCCCCGTCCTGGTCAGCGGCCCGGTCCTTGATGAAACTGAACAACGACAGGTCTGGCAGGCCCTGGACCTGATTGGCGTTGACCTGGATGAACTGGGACAACGCAGCGGTTTGACGGTGGCCAGGCTATCGGCCATCCTGCTGGACTTGGAATTGGCCGGCTGGGCCCTGCAAACGCATGGCCGATGGCAGCGTGCCCCCACGCCGCCTTCCACCACCGCGTCGATCGACGCAGGCTGAGGTTAATGAAAGAGAGCATTCTTGACGTCCTGCTGTACCTGTTTGAACACTATTTCAGCGAGGACGGCAGCCTGGCCCGGGACCGCGATTCGCTGCAGGGCGGCCTGATCCAGGCCGGCTTCAGCCCGGCCGAAATCAGCAAGGCCTTTGATTGGCTCGATGGACTGGAAGCGGAGCGTCCGCTGCTGGACCGCCCGCGCCTGGACCTGCCGCTGCGCCAGTTCCACGGCCCCGAGCTGGACCGTCTGGACGTGGAATGCCGTGGTTTCCTGCTGTTCCTGGAACAGCACGGCGTGCTGGATGCCGACCAGCGCGAGTTGGTGATCGAGCGGGCGATGGCCCTGGACCAGGACGAACTGGACCTGGATGACCTGAAGTGGGTGGTGCTGATGGTGCTGTTCAACCGTCCGGGGGCCGAAGCGGCCTATGCCTGGATGGAAACCCAGATGTTCGTTGACGAGCCCGAAGCGCTGCACTGAGCACCTTCACGACCACTGCCGCGGGGAAGGGCATGTCCGACTGGTACTACTCCATTGACCGCCAGCAGCCCAGCGGGCCGGTCGACACCGATCACTTGCGCGCGATGCTGGCCAATGGCCGCTTGCCCGTCGGCGCCCTGTTCTGGCGCGAGGGCCTGCCGCGCTGGCACAGCGCCGCCGAACTGGCCGACGAACTCGGCCCGCAACGCCCGGCCGATGAACCCAGCGCATCCATCCTGCCGCCGCAACTGCCACCGGCCATGCCGGCATCGTCGGCCTACCCGGAACAGCGCAGAGTGTCGCCATCTACGGCCAAACCACGCCGTACCGGCCTGATCATCGCCCTGGTCGCGGGCGGCCTGCTGCTGGCCGCGATCCCGCTGCTGGGCATCCTGGCCGCCATTGCCATCCCCGCCTACCAGTCCTATACCGAGCGCGCCAAGGCCGCAGCCACCCTGGCCGCCCTGGCCCCGCTGCAGGCCCAGGTCATCGCCTTCCACCAGGCCAACGGCCACTGCCCGGCCCAGGACAGCCCCGGCTTCAAGGCCGCCGATGCCTATGCCGATGCACAGGCCTACCTGGCCGAAGTGAGCGTGATCACCGCCGCCAACGGCCACTGCGGCCTGGCGGCGCGCCTGCACGGCCTGCACCGGGATGCCGACAAACGCCAGGCCTGGCTGTGGCTGGAGCACACCCCGGCCGACAACGGCTGGATCTGCCGCAGCACCCTGCGCGATGCCCAGCTGCCGGCCCATTGCCAGCGTTGATCAGGCAGACGCGCCGTGATCGGCGCCACAAATATTGACAAAAGCTGAACCAATGGCATTGTTTGCCGTGCATGGATGCCCCGTGCCTGCCATCAAGGCTGTCCTCCATCCCTTTTGTGAAGGAAATACAAATGATTCAGTGGTACTACGCCGATGAGCAGCGTCAACGCCATGGGCCGGTTGAAGACCGAGACATCCGTGCGCTCTACCAGCGTGGCGAGCTCAATGGTCAGAGCCTGGTCTGGCGTGAGGGCCTGTCCGAGTGGGCGCCACTGGAAAGCCTGGCCGAAGAGCTGGAACTGCAGCGCACCGCGCCGGCTGCCAGCGGCGGCATTGACCTGCGCGCCGACCTGGCCGCCATTGCCAACGGCACCGCTCCGCTGCCCGGCACCGGTGGCGGCACCCATTCGCCGTATGCCGCCTCCAGCACGGCGATGGGCAGCGGCCATGGTGTGGTCCATGGCGACGGCCCGATCGTGCATGCCGGCCTGTGGCGCCGTTTTGCCGCCTCCATCATCGACAGCTTGATCACCTCGGTGGCCAGCTACATCGTGCTGATCCCGCTGGCCCTGATCCTGGGCATGGGCATGGGCGAGATCATGGGTACGGAAAGCTCCGGCGCCTCGGTCCTCTTCATGCTGGCCCAGTACGCGCTGGGCATCGGTATCCCGGCAGCCTATTTCGGCTGGATGCACTCCTCCACCTCGATGGCCTCGCTGGGCAAGATGGCCGTGGGCATCAAGGTCTGCCGCACCAATGGCGAGGGCATCAGCTTTGCCCGCGCCATCGGCCGCTACTTTGCCTACACCCTGTTTGTCCTGTTCACCTGTGGCCTGGGCGCGCTGATCTCCGGCCTGATGGTGGCCTTCAGCCAGAACAAGCAGGCCCTGCACGACATGATCTGCGACACCATCGTGGTGGACCGCTGGGCCTTCACCGACCAGCCGGAACTGCAGCGTGAGGGTCTGGGCACGGCCACCATCGTGATCCTGTCGCTGTTTGCCCTGCTCATCGTCGGCGGCATCGTGCTGGCCGTGGTGGCCGGCGCCGCACTGGCCTCGATGGGCGGTTGATTTGCACCAATGCTTGACAGGCCCACCCCGGGTGGGTTCACTGGTAGGCAAATCTCAAGCCGACGCCCGGGTCTCCCCCGGGCGTCGCGCTATCTGAAAACCCGATCCCACCCCGCTGTTCACCCCGTTATCGCAGTTCGCTGGCGACCCTGACCCGCGTCCAGCCCCTGCAGGCAGACCTACCCACACCATGGCCAAAAACCTGCTCATCGTCGAATCGCCCGCCAAGGCCAAGACGATCAACAAATACCTCGGCAAGGACTTCACCGTCCTGGCCTCATACGGCCATGTCCGCGATCTGGTCCCCAAGGAAGGTGCCGTCGATCCGGACAACGGGTTTGCGATGCGCTATGACCTGATCGACAAGAACGAAAAGCACGTCGACGCCATCGCCAAGGCCGCCAAGAGTGCTGACCATATCTATTTGGCAACCGACCCGGACCGCGAGGGTGAGGCCATCAGCTGGCACATCGCCGAGATCCTGCGCGAGCGCAAGCTGGTCGGCGACAAGCCGATGCAGCGGGTGGTGTTCACCGAAATCACCCCGCGCGCGATCGGCGAGGCGATGACCCAGCCGCGTGAAATCGCCGGCGACCTGGTCGATGCCCAGCAGGCCCGCCGCGCCCTGGACTACCTGGTCGGCTTCAACCTGTCCCCGGTGCTGTGGCGCAAGGTCCAGCGCGGCCTGTCCGCCGGCCGCGTGCAGAGCCCGGCGCTGCGCATGATTGTCGAGCGCGAGGCCGAGATCGAGGCCTTCATCGCCCGCGAATACTGGTCCATCAATGCCGACTGCGCGCATCCGCGCCAGCCCTTCGCGGCCAAGCTGGTCAAGCTGGACGGGCAGAAGTTCGAGCAGTTCACCATCACCGAGGGCGACACCGCCGAGGCCGCCCGCGCCCGCATCATCAAGGCGGCCGCCGGTTTCCTGCATGTCACCGACGTGGCCAGCAAGGAGCGCAAGCGCCGTCCGTCGGCGCCGTTCACCACCTCCACCCTGCAGCAGGAAGCCTCGCGCAAGCTCGGTTTCACCACCCGCAAGACCATGCAGGTGGCGCAGAAGCTGTATGAAGGCGTGGCCATTGGCGAGGAAGGCACGGTCGGCCTGATCTCCTACATGCGTACCGACTCGGTGCACCTGTCGGTGGATGCGGTGGCCGAGATCCGCGATGTGATCGCCCGCGACTACGGCACCGCATCGGTGCCGGACAAGCCGGTGGTCTACAACACCAAGAGCAAGAACGCCCAGGAAGCGCACGAAGCGGTGCGCCCGACCTCGGCCTTGCGCACCCCGGCCCAGGTCGCCAAGTACCTCAGCGATGACGAGCGCAAGCTGTACGAGCTGATCTGGAAGCGCGCCGTCGCCAGCCAGATGATCCCGGCCACCCTGAACACCGTCTCGGTGGACCTGGCCGCCGGGAGCGAGCATGTGTTCCGCGCCAGCGGCACCACCGTGGTGGTACCGGGCTTTTTGGCCGTGTACGAGGAAGGCAAGGACACCAAGAGCGCCGAGGACGAGGACGAAGGCCGCAAGCTGCCGGCCATGCAGACCGGCGACCGCGTGCCGCTGGAGCAGATCGTTGCCGACCAGCACTTCACCCAGCCGCCGCCGCGCTTCACCGAAGCGGCCCTGGTCAAGGCGCTGGAAGAGTTCGGCATCGGCCGTCCGTCCACCTACGCCTCGATCATCCAGACCCTGCTGTTCCGCAAGTACGTGGAAATGGAAGGCCGCAGCTTCAAGCCGACCGATGTCGGCCGCGCCGTCTCCCACTTCCTGTCCAGCCACTTCACCCGCTACGTGGACTACGACTTCACCGCCAAGCTGGAGGACGAGCTGGATGCCGTCTCCCGTGGCGAGGAGGAATGGATCCCGCTGATGGAGAAGTTCTGGGGCCCGTTCAAGGAACTGGTGGAGGAAAAGAAGGAATCGGTGGACCGCTCCGAGGCCACCGGTGCGCGCGAGCTGGGCATCGACCCGGCCAGCGGCAAGCCGGTCAGCGTGCGCCTGGGCCGTTTCGGGCCGTACGCGGCCATTGGCTCCACCGCCGAGGATGCCGAGGAAAAGCCCAAATTCGCCTCGCTGCGTCCGGGCCAGTCCATGCACACCATCTCCCTGGAGCAGGCGCTGGAACTGTTCCTGATGCCGCGTGCCCTGGGCGAGGACACCGATGGCACCCCGGTCAGCGTGGGCATCGGCCGCTTCGGCCCGTTCGCCAAGCGCGGCAGCACCTATGCCTCGCTGAAGAAGGAAGATGACCCCTACACCATCGACCTGGCCCGGGCGATCTTCCTGATCGAGGAAAAGGAAGAAATCGCGCGCAACCGCATCATCAAGGAGTTCGCCGCCAGCGGCATCCAGGTGCTCAACGGCCGCTTCGGCCCGTACATCAGCGACGGCAAGCTCAACGGCAAGATCCCCAAGGACCGCGAACCGGCCTCGGTGACCGAAGCCGAAGCGGTGCAGTGGCTGGAGGAAACCGGCAAGCCGGTGCGCAAGGGCTTTGGTGCCAAGAAGGCGACCAAGAAGGTAGCCGCCAAGAAGGAACCGGCTGCCAAGAAGGCCGTGGTCAAGAAGGCGGCGAAAAAGGCCGCCAAGAAGGCCACCAAGAGCGCCACCAAGAAAGCGGTGAAAAAGGCGGTCAAGAAGGCGGTGGCCAAGAAGGCCGCCGTGGCCACCGACGACGCCCCGCCGTTCTGAGCCACACGGTTCAGAGCCGGCGGCGGATAATTGCCCCAGCACAGGCCCCGCTTGCGGGGCCTGTTGCGTTTTCCTCCCTGAACTTCCCACTGACGACGGACACCTGTGATGCACGAGATGACCCTGGACAGCGTGAGCGGCCTGCTGCAGGCCGGTGGCGTGATCACCTACCCCACCGAAGCGGTCTGGGGCCTGGGCTGCGATCCGTCCAACGAGGCGGCCGTGCACAAGGTGCTGATGCTCAAGCAACGCCCGATCGAGAAGGGCATGATCCTGGTCGCCGCCGACCCGGCCCAGCTCGATGGCTGGGTGCGCCTGGATGCGGTGCCCGAACAGCGCCGGGCCGCGGTCCTGGCCAGCTGGCCCGGCCCCAATACATGGATCGTGCCGGCCGGCCCCAAGGCCCCGCGTTGGATCACCGGCGAGCATGAAGGCATCGCCGTGCGGGTCTCGGCCCACCCGCTGGTGGCCGCCCTGTGCCAGGCCTGGGGGGGGCCGTTGGTATCGACCAGCGCCAACCTGGCCGGCGAGGAGCCGGCACGCCGCCGCAGCGGACTCGATCCGCGCCTGCTGGCCCAGCTGGACGGGATCGTCGATGGCCAGGTCGGCAGCAACGCCCAGCCCACCACCATCCGCGATGCACTGAGTGGCGCCACCCTGCGCGCCTGACGATGCCCTCACCCGGCCACGGGCAAGTTGCGGCATGATCAGGCCATGCTGATCTCCACCACCTCCCTGTTGGCCAGCCTGTTGACACTGGCAGCGGCCGAACCGGCCACTGCCGGCGGCAGCGCCGCGCCCAGCCCGTCCGTACGCATCTACCGCTGCGCCGACAGCAATGGCCAGATCGCCCTGCGCGATGCGCCCTGCCTTCAAGGCAGGCAGCAGGTGCTGGACATGGTCCGGCCCAAGGATCCGCCCCCGCGCGAACCGCTGCTGACCGTCAGGCCCACGCCTGCCGCCGCCGATGCTGCCCCGCCGCCACGGGTGATCGTGGTCCACAGCCAGCCCCTGTTCGAGTGCACCACCCCCGAAGGCGAGCGTTATACCGCCGATGACGGCCAGGGCAACCCACGCTGGGTGGAAGGCCCGCTGGTGCCGGTCTTCATTGCCGCCCCCACCCACCACGCCGGTCCGCCGCCGCATCGCCCGTCGGCTGGCCGTCCCGGACACGGGCATGGCCCCGGCCCGGGCCGGCCCGTGGTCGGCACCTATGTGGCCAGCGGTGGGCAGTGGGTACGTGACACGTGCCAGCAGCTGGGCCGGCAAGAGGCCTGCAGCGTGCTGGGGGAACAGCGCTGGGCCCTGATCAGCCGCTACAACAGCGCCCTGAGCAGCGAGCGCGAGCAGCTGGTGCGCGAACAGCGCCGGGTCGAGCAACGCATGCAGCAGCAGCCATGCGAGGGTTGATCCTGCTTGGTCTGGGCCTGCTCGCGGCCAGCGCCCACGCCGGCGACACGGTGATCTACCGCTGCACCGGCAGCGATGGGGGCGTTGCCCTGCAATCGATGCCGTGCCCGGCCGGCAGCCGCAGCGAGGTGCGCCGGCTCAGTGCCGACTACGCCCCGCCGGTGCTCAACCTGCCCGCGCCCACTCCCGTGCCTGCCGCGAGCCCCACGCCTGTGGCCGCACCTGAGCCTGCGCCAGCGCCCGCCGCGCCGGCACTGCGGGCGGTCCTGCCGCTGCCTGCCCTGCACCACTGCCAGCCGCGCAGCGGCGCGGCCTATTACACCGACCGCCTGGAAGACACCGTGCGCTGCCTGCCGATGCGCGTCACCGGCCTGGACGGCAACCCCGCCACCGGTGCTGGCGAGGCCTGCGAAGTGCAGCGGGACCGCTGCCAGGGCGTGCCTGAGGCCGATGCGTGCAGCGCATGGGGGGAGTACCTGTCACAGAGCCGCGAGCGCTTTGCCAACGCGCCCAGCCGCTCCAGCAGCGAAACCGACACCCAGTCGGCGCAGATCGCCGCCCTGCTCGCTGCCAGCCACTGTGCCGGCAGCCCGGCTCAGAAGCCGTAACGCAGGAAACCGCCGTCCACCGCGATGCACTCGCCGGTGACATAGCTGGCCGCCGGCAGGCACAAAAAGGCCACTGCGGCGGCCACTTCCTCCGGCTCGCCGATGCGCCCCATCGGCGTGCGCGCGATCACCTCGTCGTAGTAATCCGGGTCGGACAGCGGCCCGGATGTGCGCCGGGTACGGATGTACCACGGCGCCACCGCATTGACCCGGATGCCGTCGCCGGCCCACTCACAGGCCAGGTTCTTGGTCATCTGGTGCATGGCCGCCTTGGTCATGCCGTAGACCACGCCACTGCGCACATGGGTCAGGCCGGACACGCTGCCGACATTGACGATGGCCGAGGCGCCATGGCGTGACAGCAGCGGGTGGGCATAGCGGCACATCTCGAAGGCCGAGAACAGGTTGGTCTCGAAGATCTGCCGCCACTGCGCCTCGCTGTAGTCATTGGCCGGCAGCGAGATGTTGCCGCCGGCGTTGTTGACCAGCAGGTGCAGGCCATCGGCACTGTCCTCGACCCAGTCCATGATTTCCTGGCGCTCCGAATCCAGCGAGACATCGGCGGCCATCGCCTGCACCGACTGCTGCGGGTACTGCTCGGCCAGCTCGTCGCGCACGCCTTCGAGCATGTCGGCATCGCGCGCCACCAGCAGCACATCGGCGCCCAGGCCCAGCAGCTCGCGGCTGATGGCCAGGCCGATGCCGGCACTGGCTCCGGTGATCAGGGCGGTCTGCCCGGCAAGACCCCAACGTGTGCCACTCATGGCCCCAACTCCTGTACCGACGCGGCGGCAGCAATCAAATCAGTGCCTAGGATAACCCGCACAAAAAACAACGCCGGCACTCAGGCCGGCGTTGTCAGCTCATACGGTGGCAAAGCCCCGTATCAAAGCTCGCAGAAGCAGTGTGCCAGCGCCTTGGGCGGCTGCCCCGGGCCGGCCTGCTGCAGCTGGTCCTGGACAAAGCGCAGGTCGGCATCGGCCTGCGGCAGCACCCGGCCCAGCATCAGCACATCGGCCAGGCCACTGCGCCCCAGCAGGGCAGCACCGACCGGGCTGTTGCCCAGCTGTGCAAGGAACTGCTCGAACGGGGTGCCTTCCTTTTCGATGTAGCGGATACGCCAGCGGTCATCGCTGCCCAGCTTGGCCCGGGCCGCAGCATCGGCCACCGCCTCGCGCAGGCCGCCGAAGCTGTCCACCAGGCCACGCTCGTGCGCCTGCACACCGCTCCAGACCCGGCCACGGGCCACCTGGTCAATCTCTTCCACGCTCTTGCCACGGCCGGCAGCAACGCCGCCGATGAAGTCGTTGTAACCCTTCTCGATCACCGCCTGGATGACCTGGGCCACGCCCGGGTCCATCGGCCGGGTCGGGTCGAAGGCACCGGCAAAGCGGGTGGTGGCCACACCGTCGGTGCTCACCCCGACCTTGCCCAGCGCGCGGCTCAGGTTGGGGATCATGCCGAAGATGCCGATCGAGCCGGTGATGGTGGATTCATCGGCCCAGATCGCATCGGTATCCATGCTGATCCAGTAGCCGCCGGAAGCGGCCACATCGCCCATCGAGGCCACCACCGGCTTGCCGGCGGCCTTCAGCGCGACCACCTCGCGGCGGATCTGCTCGGAGGCAAATACCTCGCCGCCGGGCGAATCCACGCGCAGCACCACCGCCTTGACCTTGTCATCCTCGCGCGCGGCGCGCAGCAGGGCCGAAGTCGAATCACCACCGACACTGCCGGCCGGCTGCTTGCCGCCGCTGATCGCGCCTTCGGCCACCACGATGGCCACCTGGTCACGGCTGTCCAGCGGGTTGTGCGAACGGGCCAGGTGGGCCTGGTAACCCTCGACGCCGACCCAGCGGTAGCCGCGGTCCTCGTCCTCGTCGGCCTTGCCGCGCTCGGCAATCAGGGCATCGAACTCGGCGCGGGTCTTCAGCCCGTCCACCAGCTTGAGCTGCAGGGCATGCCGGGCCAGGTCGCCACCAGCGGCAATCACCCCTTCAGGCAGGGTGTCGATGCCGGCATTCAGGGCGGCCACGTCCAGCTTGCGCGCGGCAGCCACTTCGGCCACGTAGCGCTGCCAGATGTCACCCATCCAGTACAGGTCTGCTTCCTTGGACTCGGCCGAGGCGGCATCGAGCACATACGGCTCGGCCGCCGACTTGTACTCGCCGACCTTGAACAGCTGCATGTCCACGCCGAGCTTGTCGGCCAGCAGGGTGCGGTAGTACTGGCGGTAGCCGGACAGGCCTTCGAGCATCAGCCCGCCCATCGGGTCCAGGTAGACCTCGTCGGCATGGGCGGCCAGCAGGTACTGGCCCTGGCCCATCGACTGGCTGTACGCCACCACCTGCTTGCCCTGCCCACGCAGCTCGTCCACCGCACGGCCCAGCTCGCGCAGCGAGGCAAAGCCGGAGGGCGAGAACTTGTCCAGCTCCAGCACCACGCGGGTGATCTTGTCGTCCTTGCCGGCCGCGCGCAGCACGCTCATCAGGTCACGCAGCTGCACTTCGCTGTGGCCGCCATCGCCCATCGCCTTGGACAGCGCGCGGGTCACCGGGTCACTGGTGTACTGCTCCACCAGGCGCCCTTCCGGCGCGATCACCAGGGTGGTGTCCTGGCCCAGCGGCTTGGGGCCGGAGCGCGAGCCGAGCAGCGAGCCGGCCAGAAACAGCACCGCCAGCAGCAACAGGCCACCGAAGAAGACCAGGTTGAAGATCAGGCGGCGGGTGAAATTCATCAGATCCCACAAGCCGACAAAAAAGCCGGCCACCGGGGAACGCGGGGAACGCAGGGGAGGAGGGTTCATCAACGTCTCCAGAACGGGAATGACACAGGATCAGGGTAGGCGCGGCGTTTGACCAGTCCAACCGCCGAAGGTCAGGGTGCTGGCTGGCATGCCAAGGCCTGCAGGCGGCGGCCCTGCCAGCGCAGGCGCAGGCCCATCAGGATGGCAGCGGCGGTCAGGCCACCGATCAGCCCCAGCCACATGCCCTGCGGCCCCCAGCCCAGGCCCAGGCCCAGACCGGCGCCCAGCGGCATGCCGATGCCCCAGTAGGCGGCCATGGCGATGAACATCGGCACCTGGGTGTCCTTCATCCCGCGCAGGGCACCGGCACTGAGCACCTGCAGGCCATCGGGAAACTGGAAGGCGGCGGCGAACAGCAGCAGGGTCGCGGCCAGGCTGGCCACGGCCAGGTCTTCGGTATACAGCCCGACCACCGCGTTGTGGCCAAACAACAGCACCAGCGCCGACAGCGCCTGGGTGGCCAGCACGATGGCAATGCCGGCCCATACCGCGCGGCGCACACCCAACGGGTCATTGCGGCCCACCGCGGTACCGACCCGCACAGTGGTGGCCTCGGCCACGCCCATCGGGATCATGAAGCACAGCTGGGCCACGTTGATGGCGATCTGGTGGGCACTGGCCTCCACCGCCCCGATGCGGCCGATCAGCAGCGCGGTGACGATGAACAACCCACCTTCCATCAGCACGGTGATGCCGATCGGCAGACCGGTACGCAGCAACTCGCCGATGGCCCGCCAGTCCGGCCCCTCGAAACGTGCGAACAGGCCCAGGTGGGCAAAGCGCCGGGTCCACCACAGGTAGCCGGCAAAGCACAGCGCCTGCAGCCACATGGTCACCGCCGAGGCCATGCCCAGGCCGGTGGCACCCAGCTCGGGCATGCCCAGGCGGCCATTGGCCAGGGCCCAGCCCAGCGGTGCCAGCACCAGCAGGCCACCAAAGCCCAGCAGCATGGTCGGCAGGGTCCAGTGCATGCCCTCGGTGAGGTAGCGCATGCAGAAGAAGAAGGTCAGCGCCGGTACGCCCCAGCGCACCGCATGCAGGAAGCCAGTGGCCCCGGGAATGATCTCCGCGGCAATGCCCATCATCGGCAACAGCGCCGGCACCACACTGAGGAAGGCAAACATCACCACCGACAGCAGCGCCGACAACCACAAGGCCTGGCGGAACAACGGTGCGATGCGCTCGTGCGCGCCGGCGCCATGCAGCTGCGAGACCGAGGCGGTCAGCGAGATCAGGGTGCCGATCGGCACCAGCATCGGCAGCCACAACAGGGCCGTGCCCACGGTCACCGCGCCCAGCGTATCGGTGCCGTGGTGGCCGGCGATGACATTGTCGACGAAGGAGATCAGGCCGGTGGAGACATGGCCCAGTACCAGCGGCAGGGCGAGAAAACCGGTGGCGCGGATTTCAGAGGAAAACCGCACAGGGGAAGCAGCAGGAGAAGACATGGAGGCCGAAAGCGGACTGCGGGCCACGCTGAAGATGCGCGTCTACCGGGTCACGGCGGCCCCTATGGTAACCGCCCGCCATGACAGCACCGGCAAATGCCGTGCTGCCGCCTCAGGCTCCAGCCTGCTGGCGCAGCCAGCTGGCCCGCTGGGCCGCCGGCAAGGCCAGCAATGCTTCGCGCAGGCTCTGCCGCTGTTCCGGTGCGGTGCGCTGGGCCAGCCGTACCAGCCGCTCCAGCGCGGCCTCATCCAGTTCGTGCAGCAGGGCCAGCAGGGTCGCCTGCTGGCCGGGCTCGACATAGGCAAACAACGGCTGCAGGCCGGGCCAGTGCCTGCCCAGGCGCGGCCCCAGACGCCAGCCATCGCGGTGGAAACGGTCCAGGCCGGCAAAGCTGCGCTGCAGCTGCTGCTGTTGTTCGGGCGGCAACTGCCGGTACTGCTGCCAGGCCTCGCGGATGCGCTGCTGTTCCACCAGCGGCAGGCGCTGGAACTGCTGCTGCCAGGCCTGCAGCTGATGGGCATGCACCGCGCCGGCCGGGGTTGCCGCCAGCGCGTGGGACAATGGCAGCCACAGCAACACGCCCAGCCAGGCCGTGCGCAAGTTCAATGCCGGCATGGCTCAGTGCGCCTGCCCGGCCCCGGAGGCCAGGGCCAATGCCTGCGGCGCCGGGCTGCGCGGCTGCTCGCTTGATTCATCCACCGGCAACGGGCCACCGGCGGCCACCCAGGCCAGGAAATCGGCCTGTTCCAGCAACGCCGCCTGGGCCGGGTCAACCACCGGTTCGACACTGGCCGGCGGTGCTGCCGGCGGCAGCTCCAGTTCCTGCAGGGTTTCAGTTTCCACCGGATTTTCCACATCCAGCCCGGTGCCCGGTGCCTGCTGCTCCTGCCCGGCGGTTGTCTGGTCAGCAGAACCGCCAAGCCAGGCCCAGCCGATCCCGGCCAGCAGCACCGCACCACTGAGCAACCACAGCCACTGGCCGAGCCGGGACTTGCGCGGCGCCGGCTTGACCCGCTCGCGGCGCTCGGCCTGCATCACCGGCATGGCCTGCTCACGCACCGGCGCCTGCGGGCCGCTGCTGACCAGACTCTCGCGCAGGCGCTCCAGCTGGGCCTGGCGCTCGGGCGAAAGCTCGCGCACCCGGGCCTGGACGGCCTCGGCCAGGCTGCGCCAGGCCAGTGCATCGGGCTGGCCGGCGCCATCGCGCGGGCAGGCCTGGGCCAGCCACTGGCAATAGACCTGGGTGTCCACCCCCAACGCCAGCGCCGCCTGGGCCTCGTCCAGGCCGGCACCGATGCGCAGCAGCAGGGCCAGACGCTCGCCCTCGCCCAGCTGCATCAGGTGGGCCAGGTCCTGCGGCCAGGCTCCGTCATCTGCCGGTTGGCGCAACTGCGGGGTACTGCCCAGCAGCCGCCAGAAATGTTCGGGCCACTCGTTCATCGGCAGCTCGGCCGCCACCGGCACGAAGGCACGCATGGCCACGGCGACCGCACGCTCGGCCACCAGCACTTCGCCACTCTGGAATTCAGCAACGACCAGGGCGCGGCGTTCGACACCGCGGATGAAGGCGGCAAGCGCCGGAGAATTCAAAGGGGTTGGGGCAGTCACGGCTGACTTTGCTTGCAAACAGGCGCTCATCATACCGGCGCTGCCACAACACATGCCGTACACAAACCAAGATTGCCCCCTGGCTAGCCTGAAGCGGGGCCTTGCGTCAAGGTTGTACACAAGCAGGCTGAGCGGCCAGCGACCTTGCCCAATCTGCTCCATCGTCGTGCGCGCCACCGATGTTCCACGCCCAAGTGCCTGTTTTATAAATACTTTATCGCATGGCTATTTTTTATCCATTTTGACTCAAAGCCCCCAGCCACCGCCGTTACGGCGTGGAGCCTCGCACTGGCCCACAGACTTATCCACAGATGATGTGGATAACCGAAAAACTCCAATACACGCCAAGGTTTACAAAGCATTCATACGAAAACGCCACGCTCTGACCCGGCCACAGGCACTACACTGACCGCATCATGCCCTTGCCGATCACCCGCCTCCGGGTCGCCGTACCGGTCCCGCTACCCCGCCTGTTCGACTACCTGAATACGCCTGAAAACCAACCCTCACAAGCCCTCGGCTGCCGTGTGCGGGTGCCGTTCGGGCCGCGTGAGCTGACCGGCATCGTGGTCGCCACCGACCCTGCCGGCAGTGCGGCCGACAGCACCCTGAAGCCGATCAGCCGCTGGCTGGATCCGGACCCGGTACTGGCCGGCGAACTGCTTGACAGCCTGCACTGGCTGAGCCGTTACACCCATGCCCCGCCCGGCGAGGTGATCAGCGCGGCCCTGCCCTCGGCCCTGCGCCAGGACCAGCCCCTGCCTGACACCCGCGCCTGGGGCTGGCAACTGACCCCCGCCGGACAGGCCGGTGTGGCCAGCCTGCGCGCCGGCGGCCGGCCACGCCGGCTGGCCGAACTGCTGGCCCCCCGGGCCACAAGCGAAGAGGCCCTGGACCAGCAACTGGAGGATTGGCGCAGCGCCGCCCGTGATCTGGGCAAACGTGGCCTGGCCGAGCGCGTTGCCCTGGCCGCGGCCCCCATCCCCGTTGCGGCCGCAGGCCCGGTGCCCAATGCCGAGCAGGCCGCTGCCGTGGCCGCCATCCAGGCCGCCACCGGTTTCCAGCCCTTCCTGCTGGACGGGGTCACCGGCAGCGGCAAGACCGAGGTCTACCTGCAGGCCATCAGCGCCTGCCTGGCCGCCGGCCGCCAGGCCCTGGTGCTGGTCCCGGAAATCGGCCTGACCCCGCAGACCCTGGCCCGCTTCCGCCAGCGCCTCGGGGTGCCGGTGCACACCCTGCACTCGGGCATGGCCGACGGTGCACGGGCACGCAGCTGGCTGGCCGCCGCCCGTGGCCAGGCCCGGGTCATCCTCGGCACCCGCTCGGCGGTGTTCACCCCGCTGCCCGAGGCCGGGCTGATCATCGTGGACGAGGAACACGACGCCAGTTACAAGCAGCAGGACGGCTTTCGCTACCACGCCCGCGATTTCGCCCTGGTCCGGGCCAAGGCCCTGGATGTACCGGTGGTGCTGGGCAGCGCCACCCCGGCCCTGGAAACGCTCAACAACGCCGCAGCCGGCCGCTATGTCCACCTGCGCCTGCGCAAGCGCGCGGCGGCCGCCGCCCCGCCGCGGGTGCGGATCATGGACATGCGCAAGCGCCGCCTGCATGACGGCCTGTCCGAAGAAGCCCTGCAGGGCATTGCCAGCCATGTGGCCGCCGGCGGCCAGGTGCTGGTGTTCAAGAACCGCCGTGGTTATGCCCCGGCCCTGCTCTGCCACGACTGTGGCTGGACCGCCCCCTGCCAGCGCTGCGACAGCCCGCTGACCGTGCATGCCGGTGGCCGCCGCCTGCAATGCCATCATTGCGGCGCGCGCCAGGCCGCACCGCTGGCCTGCCCGCAGTGCGCCGGGCTGGCCCTGCAGCCGCAGGGCATCGGCACCGAACGCCTGGAAGAACGCCTGCAGAGCCATTTCCCGGAGGTGCCGGTGGTGCGCATCGACCGCGGCACCACCAGCCGCCGCGATGCTCTGGAGCAGGCCCTGGCCGAACTGGGCCAGCAGCCGGGCATCCTGATCGGTACCCAGATCCTGGCCAAGGGCCATGACCTGCCGCAGCTGACCCTGGTGGTGGTGGTGGGCATCGATGAAGGGCTGTTCTCGGCCGATTTCCGCGCCAGTGAAAAACTGGCCCAGCAGCTGATCCAGGTGGCCGGCCGGGCCGGGCGCGCGCAACGTCCGGGCGAGGTCTGGCTGCAGACCCACCATCCGGCCCATCCCCTGCTGCAGACCCTGGTCAATGGCGGCTACCACGCCTTTGCCGCCAGCGAGATGGAGCAGCGCCAGGCCGCCGGTTTCCCGCCCTTCGCCCACCTGGCCCTGCTGCGTGCCGAAGCCCAGCAGCAGGAACAGGCCAATGATTTCCTCACTGCCGTGCGTGCCCTGCTGCCGGCCGGTACCGCGGTGGAGTGCTACGGGCCGATGCCGGCACCGATGCCACGCCGGGCCGGCTACCAGCGCAGCCAGCTGCTGCTGTCCAGCACCCAGCGCGCGCCCCTGCACCGCCTGCTCGACAGCTTGGTGCCGGGCATCCACGCCCTGCCGGCGGCCCGGCGGGTGCGCTGGTCACTGGACGTGGACCCGATTGACCTTTACTGACCGCTGCGCGCCGGTGCCGCGCTGCTGCGTGCCTCCGGGTGACGGCGGTCGCGCACATACACCGCCAGCTCCTGGCGGCGGATCTCGAACAGGCCACTGGCGGTGATCAGGTCCACCAGCTTGCGGTAACCGTAATTGCGCGGGTCCAGCGAGGCCCGGTTGGCAATCTGCTTGCCCACCGCTGCCAGCGAGGCCCAGCCGGCATCATCGGCGCAGGCCTCCACCGGCCCACGCAGCAGGTTGACCAGCTTGGTGTCGCCACGCAGCTGTGCCCCGGGCAGCGGCCCGCTGCGCTGGCTGCCGGCCGTGGCCACAGGGCCGCTGGCGGCCTCGCTGACACCACCGGAAGCCGCTACCACCACCGCTTCCGGGTCCTCGCCCAGCCCTTCCAGGTAGGTGAACTGGGAACAGGCATTGACGAACGGGGTCGGCGTCTTGCGCTCGCCAAATCCGTAGACCTTGACCCCCTCGTTGAGCAGGCGCATCACCAGCGGGGTGAAGTCGGCATCCGAAGACACCAGGGCAAAGCCATCCAGGCGCCCGCCATAGAGCAGGTCCATCGCATCGACCACCATGGCCATGTCCGAGGCGTTCTTGCCCTTGGAATAAGCGAACTGCTGCATCGGCCGGATCGCAAACTCGTGCAGCACCGCCTCCCACTGTTTCAGGTTCGGGCTTTTCCAGTTGCCGTAGGCACGCCGCACATTGGCCACCCCGTGGCGTGCCACCTCGGCCAGGACCTCGTCGATCTTCGAGGCCGGGGCGTTGTCGGCATCGATCAACACCGCAATCCGCTTTTCGGTTTCAGACACAGCGCACTCCATCATCCTGTCGCCGGATGGCCGGGACAGCCATCCACAGGCCTGCACCGTGGCACGTGCGAACATCGCCGGGCAAGCATTGATGCTTGCCTGCACCACGAGGTTGTATGCCTGTCTCCCGCTCCCACCCGCATCTGGTCATCATCGGCGGTGGTTTTGCCGGCCTGGCCACCGCCCGGGCCCTGGCCCGCGCCCCGCTGCGCATCACCCTGATCGACCGCCGCAACCACCATCTGTTCCAGCCCCTGCTCTACCAGGTGGCCACTGCCGGGCTGTCCTCACCGGACATCGCCGCCCCGCTGCGCCACATCCTGCGCCGCCAGGCCAATGTCAGCGTGCGACTGGATGAGGTCAGCGCCATCGACAGGAGCGCCCGCCAGCTGCAGCTGGGCGATGGCAGCGTGCTCGATTACGACCTGCTGCTGGTGGCCAGCGGCGCCACCCATGCCTATTTCGGCAACGATGCCTGGGCCACCCATGCGCCCGGCCTGAAGACCTTGGACGATGCCCTGCTGCTGCGGCGCAAGCTGCTGCTGGCCTTCGAGCGGGCCGAACGCGAGCCCGACCCGGCACGCCGGGCGGCCTGGCTGAGCTTTGTGGTGGTCGGCGCCGGGCCAACCGGGGTCGAGCTGGCCGGCACCCTGGCCGAAATCGCCCGGCATACGCTCAAGGACCAGTTCCAGCACATCGATCCCGGCGCGGCCCGGGTGCGCCTGGTCGAAGCCGGGCCGCGGGTACTGTCCAGCTTCCCCGAAGCCCTCTCGGCCAAGGCCCGGGCGCAGTTGCAGCGGCTGGGGGTGGAGGTACTGACCGGCACCCCGGTCAGCGCCATCGATGCCGACGGCATTGCCCTGGGCGACCAGCGCCTGCCCGCACGCACGGTGATCTGGGCTGCCGGGGTGGCGGCCTCGCCACTGGGCCGCTGCTTGGACACCCCGCTGGACCGGGCCGGCCGGGTCCAGGTGGCCCCGGACCTGAGCGTGCCCGGGCATCCGGAGATCTTCGTCGCCGGCGACCTGGCCGCCATCGCCCAGGCCGACGGCCGCCCGGTGCCGGGGGTGGCCCCGGCGGCCAAACAGATGGGCCGTTACATCGCCAACGTGATCCGGGCCCGGCTGGACGGCAAACCGGCACCGGCGCCGTTTGCCTACAACGACCAAGGCAACCTGGCCACGATCGGACGCATGGCCGCCATCGTCCACATGGGCCGGCTGCAGCTGTCCGGGGTGCTGGCCTGGTGGTTCTGGCTGGCCGTGCACGTGCTGTTCCTGATCGGCTTCCGCAACCGTTTCGTGGTCCTGCTCAACTGGGGCGTGGCCTACTGGAGCTACCAGCGCAGCGCGCGCATCATCCTCGGCGATCCCTACCAGGATCCGACCGGGCCGGGTACGCCATCCCCGCCGGATGCCTGAAGCCCACAACGCAAAAGGCCCGGTCAATGACCGGGCCCTTGCCAGTACCTGCCGCGCCGCAATCAGGCGGCGAACAGGGCCTTCATCTTCTTCAGCGCGTTGGCCTCGATCTGGCGGATGCGCTCGGCCGACACGCCGTATTCGTCAGCCAGTTCCTGCAGGGTCACCTTGCTGTCGGCATCCAGCCAGCGGCGGGCGATGATGTCGCGCGAGCGCTGGTCCAGCCCGGCCAGGCCATCACGCAGCAACTGCAGCTGGTTGTCCTCGCTGTCGGCACGCTCGTAGGCCTGCGACGGGTCCTCGTCCTGGGCCACCAGATAGGCCGCCGGGGCCGGCGGCGCACGGTCGTCGTCGTCATCGGGCGCATCAAAACCGACATCACGGCCGGACAGGCGCGCCTCCATCTCCATCACTTCACGCTCGGAGACGTTCAGGTCCTTGGCCACGGCGCTGACTTCAGCGGCGTTCATCCAGCCCAGGCGGGTCTTGGACTTGCGCAGGTTGAAGAACAGCTTGCGCTGCGCCTTGGTCGTGGCGACCTTGACGATGCGCCAGTTCTTCAGGATGAACTCGTGCATTTCGGCACGGATCCAGTGCACGGCGAAGGACACCAGGCGCACGCCCATGTCCGGGTCGAAGCGCTTGACCGCCTTCATCAGGCCGATGTTGCCTTCCTGGATCA
>NZ_LDJM01000021.1 GCF_001431485.1 Stenotrophomonas ginsengisoli
GCCCTGCCACCCGGCGCGAACTGCCGTTCTGGGAACAGCTGCCGCAGGTACTGCTGTACCCATTGCACGCCTCGGTGCTGTTGGCCAGCGCCGCCTTGAGTCTGTTCTCGGTACTGGCCTCCCTGCCCGGGCTGGTCGGCACGATCATGCTCTGCATCACCTGGCTGGCCACCTACGGCTACGGCTTCGAGATCCTGCGCCGCAGCGCGCACGGCAACCCGGCCCCGCCCGAGCAGCTGGGTGAATTGTTCGATGGCGGCGTACTGCGCCTGGTGGCCCTGATGGTCCTGTGCCTGGCCGCGGTGATCTGCGGCACGGTGCTGTTCGGTGCGTGGGCGATGCTGGGCCTGACCGCCCTGCTGTTCGTACTGCACCCGGTGTGGCTGATCTCGCTGGCCCTGGATGGCAGCCTGCGCCAGGCACTGAACCCGGCCACCGCCATATTCACCCTGCAACGCATTGCCGGCCCTTACGCCGTATCGCTGCTGTTGATCGGCGTGCTGCAGTTCGCTGCTCTGCTCCTGTATGCCCTGGCCCACCGCGGCCTGCCCGGGGTGCTGGCCTGGCCGCTGTCCACCTTCGGTTACGCCATGGCGCTGGCAGCCAGCTTCCGCCTGCTCGGGGTGATGGTGCACAGCCACCGCCACGAACTGGGTTTCCAGGCCGATGGCGCTCCTTCAGAAGAACGCCTGCCCAGCCCCACCGAACGCGCCGACCAGGCGCTGCTGACCAAGGTCGACGGGCTGCTGCAGGAGGGCCGCCGCGACAGCGCACGCCAGTTGCTGCAGCAAAGCGTGCGCAGCAGCCCGGCCGGCGATGCCGTGCACGAACAATTGCAGGCACTGCTGGCCGATCAACCGCTGGCCGAGCGACAGGCCCATACCGGGCAGTGGCTGCTGCACCTGCTGCAGTCCGGGCAGAGCCTACGCGCCTTGGGCCTGTGGCGTGCGGCACTGGCCGAGGACGCCCACTTCTGCCCGACCCTGACCAGCACGGCCGAACAGCTGGTGCAGCTGGCCAGCGAACGCAACCAACGCCAACTGGCACACGACGGCCTGCGCGCCCTGTTGCACCAGCACCGGCAAGCGCCCGGTGCGGCCGGCTGGGCATTGCAGGCGGCGCTGCTGACCTGCGACCTGCACGGCGACGTGGCCGCCGCCCGCCAGCTCATCGCCCAGGGCCTGGGCAGCCAGCCCAGCGCCGAGCTCGAGCGGCGCCTGCACGCTGCGCTGGCCACCCTGCCCGCCGATACCCCGGCCTGAGCCAACGGCAGCATGGCCGGCCTGCACCGGCAACGGCTATCCTTGCCACCCCGTCGTTACACATGCCTGTCCCATGAGCCGTTGGCGCCCACCGGGCGAGAAAAGCACTGCCCTGATCACCCGTACCGGCCACGACCGGCTGAAGGCCGAGCTGGACGAGCTGTGGCGCGTGCGCCGCCCGGAGGTGGTCAAGGCCCTGGCCGATGCTGCCGCCGAAGGCGACCGCTCGGAGAACGCCGAGTACACCTACCGCAAGAAGCAGCTGGGCGAGATCGACCGCCGCGTGCGCTACCTGTCCAAGCGGCTGGAAGTGCTGCGCGTGGTCGAAGGTGCGCCCAGTGACCCGGAAGCGGTGTTCTTCGGTGCCAGCGTGGTGCTGGAGCGCATTGATGACGGCAGCGAGCTGACCTACCGCATCGTCGGCCCGGACGAGACCGATGCGCCGACCGGCTACATCTCCATCGATTCGCCACTGGCCCGCGCCCTGCTCAAAAAACGCGTTGACGATGAGTTCGAGGTGGACCTGCCCGGTGGCCGCACCGGCTTTGTGATCGTGGACGTGGCCTACGAAGGCTGAGCCCGGGCTTCAGCCCGGCACCTGCAACGGGGACGGATAGGCCCGCCCCTCGCGCAGTGGGCGGAAGTAATCGGCATCACGGTAGAAGGCGGCATCCTGCGCCGCCTGCCAGCCGGCAATGCCGGCCAGCGGCAGCGGCCGTAGTTCGCTGGCCGCCTGCAGCACGCGCGCGCCGGCGATTGCACCGGCCACGTGGGCGATCGCGGCTGCATCGTCCTCACCGACCACCACCAGGGCCTTGCCGACCAAGCGGCGGCCCGGCAGCAGGCACTGCTCCAGCAGGGCATGGCCGAAGCTGGCGACCACGGCGATGTCGCCGCGCTGCCAGGCCGGTGCCTGGTCGACAAACAGGGCCTGCCAGTGGTGCGCATCCCAGGCGGCCAGCAGCGCCGGATCGCGCACCCGCACCACCAGGCCGCTTTCGTCGAACTGGGTCAGTGCCTGCTGGGCAGCATTGCGGGTCTTGTTGCCGACCTCGGCAATGGCCGCGCACTGGCGCCCGTTCAAGGCCCGCTTGATCGCCGGGTAACGGGCCCAGGCCAGGGCATTGAAAAAGTCGTGCCAGTTCTGCGCCCGGGTGGCGATGCGCCCGGCGGCAATGCGCTGCTCGTAGTGCAGGCCATCGGCCAGCAGTGCCGCGTCCTGGGCCACAAAACATGCGCCGGCCACCGGCGCGGCGGCATTGAGTGCGGCCATGTCCGGCCAGTGTGGTGCCCGGATCAGATCCGCCCAGGCAGCGAACGGGGCCAGCAGCGGGTGATCGAAACACGCCGCCTGCACCTGCCCGCGCAGCGGTGGCACGAAGCGCCGGGATGCACTGCCTTGCCCGCTCATGCCCTGCGGCCTTGTGCCGCCATCACGCGTACACCGCCTGCGCGCGCCCGGCCGCTGCCGGCCCACGCCACTGCCCTGCCAACGCAACAGGGCGGCACATGGCCGCCCTGTCGCTTCAGCCGGACGTCGCCCTGGCTCACAGCACCTTGAGGTTGAACGCCGGGCCGGTGGGCTCTTCAGCGGCAATGGCATCACCGAACAGGTCATGCTCATCGCAGTCGGTGATTTCCACATCCACGAACTGGCCCACACGCAGGCCGGCTTGCTCACCGTTCTGGATATGCACCAGGCCGTCGATTTCCGGCGCATCGGCCTTGGAACGGGCCACGGCAATGCCGTCCTCGATCACATCGACCAGGCACTGCTGCACAGTCCCGACCTTGGCTTCCAGCTTGGCAGCGGAGATTTCGGCCTGCACTTCCATGAAGCGGGCCAGACGCTCCTGCTTCACTTCTTCTGGCAGCTGGTCCGGCAGGGCGTTGGCGGTGGCGCCTTCCACCGGCGAATAGGCAAACGCACCGACGCGGTCCAGCTGGGCGGTCTTCAAGAAGCCCAGCAGGTCCTCGAACTCGGCCTCGGTCTCGCCCGGGAAGCCGACGATGAAGGTCGAGCGCACGGTGATGTCCGGGCAGATCTGCCGCCAGCGCAGCACCCGCTCCAGGGTCTTGTCCACCGCGCCCGGGCGCTTCATCAGCTTGAGGATGCGCGGGGAGGCGTGCTGGAACGGGATGTCCAGGTAGGGCAGGATCTTGCCTTCGGCCATCAGCGGGACCACGTCGTCCACGTGCGGGTACGGGTAGACGTAGTGCAGGCGGGTCCAGGCATCCAGCTCACCCAGGCCCTCGCACAGGGCCTTCATGCGGGTGGCGTATTCCTTGCCACGCCAGGTGCCCGGGGCGTACTTGCGGTCCACGCCATAGGCCGAAGTGTCCTGGGAGACCACCAGCAGCTCGCGCACGCCGCCCTTGACCAGGCGCTCGGCCTCGCGCAGCACCTCGTCCACCGGGCGGCTCATCAGGTCGCCACGCATGGAGGGAATGATGCAGAAGCTGCAGCGGTGGTTGCAGCCCTCGGAAATCTTCAGGTAAGCGTAGTGACGCGGGGTCAGCTTGATGCCGTAATCGGGCACCAGGTCGATGAAGGGATCGTGCTTGGGCGGGATGGCCGCATGCACCGCTTCCATCACCGTGGTGTAGTCCTGCGGGCCGGACACCGACAGCACGTTGGGATAGTGCTCGCGGATCATCTCCGACTTCTTGCCCAGGCAGCCGGTGACGATGACCTTGCCGTTCTCGTTCATCGCCTCGCCGATGGCGTCCAGCGATTCGGCCACGGCCGACTCGATGAAGCCACAGGTATTGACCACCACCACGTCGGCCGAATCGTAGGACGGGACGATGTTGTACCCCTCTACCCGCAACTGGGTGAGGATGCGTTCGGAATCGACGAGGGCCTTCGGGCAGCCGAGGCTGACAAAGCCCACCTTGGGGTTGGTCTTGGACATGGGACTCAAGCAATCGGGGCGCCGCCACCGGGATGGCGCGGGCGCAAACGGCACATTATAGCCGCCTGCGCCTGAGCATCCGCCCACCATACTTTCCACACCTGCAAGCGAGGGGCCGGCCTGCTAATGTCAACACCAGTTCTTCACATAGGCCGCCCCCCATGTCCCGATGGATCGAACTTTCCACCCCGCACGGCGTTGTACATGCCTGGGAACAGCTGCCACTGGGCACCCCGCGCGGCGCCCTGGTCATCATCCAGGAGATCTACGGCGTCAACGCGCACATGCGCGCGGTCTGTACCCGCGCCTCGATGGCCGGCTACGCGGTGCTGGCCCCGGCTTTCTTCGACCTGGTCAGCGCCCCGGGCACCGAGCTGGACTACAGCCCCGATGACACCGTGCGCGGCAAGGCCCTGGTCGATGAGCTGGGCCTGGAACGCGCCCTGGACGTGGTGGACAGCGCCGCGACCTACCTGCGCAAGTACGGCAAGGTCGGCACCTCTGGCTATTGCTGGGGCGGCACCGTAGCCATGCTCGCCGCGCAGCGCCTGGGCCTGCCTTCGGCCAGCTATTACGGCGCCCGCAACGCGCCCCTGCTCGATGCCCCGTTCAAGGCCCCGTGCATCTTCCACTTCGGCCTGCTCGATGCCTCCATCCCGGCCGACGTCGTTGCACTGCATCGTGAAAAGCAGCCGGCGATGCCTGTATACGTGTATCCAGCCGACCATGCCTTCAACCGCGAGGTGGGCCGCAACTACCATGCCCCCAGCGCCGACCTGGCGCGGGACCGCACCCTGGCCTTCTTCAGCGAGAAACTGAAATGACCGATACCGCAACCGTGGATTGTGATTTCCAGCTTGATGCGCGACTGCTTGCCGACAGTGTGTTCGTTATCGATGGTCCGTTGTCCCAGATCCGCCTGATCAATGACACCCGCTTCCCGTGGCTGGTGCTGGTGCCGCGCATTGCCGGCCTGACCGAGCTGCCCGAGCTGGATGACGCGCAGCAGCAGCTGCTGCTGCGCGAACTCAACCGCGCCGGCCGGGCCATCCGCCAGGAACCCAAGGTGCACAAGGTCAACATCGGCGCGCTGGGCAACATCGTGCGCCAGCTGCACATCCATGTGGTCGGCCGGCACGAGGAAGACGCCGCCTGGCCGGGCCCGGTATGGGGCTCGGGCGCGGCCGAGCGATTCACCCCTGAAGCCCTGGCCGAACGTGTCGCCCACTGGCGTTCGCGGCTAGGATAAGCACCTGTCCTCCAACGAGCTGCCGCCATCACCATGGGTTCGAATCTGTTTGCCGCCGTCGTCCTGATCCTGGTCGGCCTGTTTTTCCTGGCCCGCAACCTGGGCTGGATCGATGGCAACCTCGGCGCCATCCTGGCCACCTGGTGGCCGACCATCCTGGTGGCCTGCGGTATCGGCATGCTGTTCAAGCGCAAGTAAACCGCGCTGCGAACAGACACAAAAAGGGCGCCATCCGGCGCCCTTTTTCGTTGATCCTGCCCGCATCAGGTCCGCGGCAGGGTCACCCCGGTCTGCCCCTGGTACTTGCCGCCGCGGTCGGCATAGGAGGTGGCGCAGACCTCGTCGGACTGGAAGAACAGCATCTGCGCCACGCCTTCATTGGCATAGATGCGCGCCGGCAACGGCGTGGTGTTGGAGAACTCCAGGGTCACATGACCCTCCCACTCCGGCTCCAGCGGGGTCACGTTGACGATGATGCCGCAGCGGGCATAGGTGCTCTTGCCCAGGCACACCACCAGCACGTCGCGCGGGATCTTGAAGTACTCCACGGTGCGCGCCAGGGCGAAGCTGTTGGGCGGAATGATGCACTCATCGCCGACCACATCGACAAAGCTGCCCGGGTCAAAGCGCTTGGGGTCCACGATGGTCGAGTTGATGTTGGTGAACACCTTGAACTCGTTGGAGCAGCGCACGTCATAGCCGTAGGACGAGGTGCCGTAACTGACGATGCGGTTGCCGTCACTGCCGTGCTTGACCTGGCCCGGCTCGAACGGATTGATCATGCCGTGCTGCTCGGACATCCGGCGGATCCAGTGGTCACTCTTGATGCTCATGGGGCTCCTGAAGCGGTGGCCGGCGGGCGCCGGATCAGCGCTGATTCTGACAGGCCAGCCCCGGCCTGCACCAGCTGCTGGCGGTGTTGAAAATGATCAGTTTCTGTTAGCTTTCGCCCAGCAATACATGAACAGAGCATTAAAAATGATCAATCTGCGCCATTCCACCATGACCAGCAAGGCTCCTCGGGCCTTGGCACTGGCCCTCGCCCTCACCCTGGGCACCACCTTCGCTGCCGGCTCGGCCGTCGCCGGGCCGATCCCGGCAGAGCAACTGGCGCGCCTGCCCGCCATCCAGTCGGTGTCCATGAGCTCGGATGGCAAGACCCTGGTGGCCCTGATCGCCGCCCCGGGCGATGCCAGTGGGCAGAACACCGCCCTGGCCAGCTGGAGCATGGACCGCCTGGAAGCCGGCCCGACCCGGATCACCCCGTCGGCCGACCGCATGAAATTCATTGCAGCCAATGCCCTGAAGGGTGACCACATCCTGGCCATTGCGCGCCAGGAATGGACCGGAGCCCTGGGCGGCTGTGGTGAAGGCAACTCCACCGGCTCGACCAAGACCTTCATCAGCAAGGCCTACCTGACCAACCTGGAACACAGCCAGTTCGACGAGGCGTTTGCCAGCAACAAGCGCACCACCGGCGTCAGCGAGGCCACCTTGCGTTGCCTGGAGCTGGCCGGCACGGCATCGCTGGCCAACGCACTGCCGCTGGATCCGGAGCACGTGATCATCTCGCGCCTGGATCCGACCTCTTTCAGCTCCAACTACCTGCGCTACAACCTGCGTACCGGCAACAGCGAACTGCTGTTCAGTGGCGGTGGCCGTTCCTCGCCCGGCCTGTTCCATCCGCGCAGCGGCGACCTGCTGACCCGTTCGCAGATCGAGCCGGTTGGCGGCTCGGAATACGAAGTGCAGGTCCTGATCCGTGATGCCAACGGCCAGTTCGTGGTGCACAAGCCGCTGAGCACCCGTCTGACCGAACGCTATACCGTCAGCGTCGAGGGCATCGACGATGCGACCGGCAACTTCTACGTCATTACCGATCAGTTCTCCGAGCACGCGCAGCTGCGCCTGTACGACCCCAAGGCACAGCAGTACCTGCCGGACGTACTGGCCGCCCATCCGGAGTTCGACATCGCTGATGTTGTCTTCGGACAGCACGAAAGTGACTTCAACCAGGTGCTTGGCTTCCGCGTCAACGGCCCACAGGTCAGCACGGTCTATACCGATACCACCATGGAGCAGCTGCAGGCCGCACTGCAGGGCAGTTTTGCCGGCAAGGACATCAACATCATCGATTACAACGATGACAAGAGCCGCGTCCTGTTCCGCGTCAGCGCCCATGACACCCCGCCCAGCTACCACGTACTGGCCGATCGTCGTCGCCTGATTGCCCTGGGCGCTGAGCTTCCCGATCTGGACACCAGCAGCATTGGCGAACAGCGCTGGGTCACCTACCCTGCGCGCGACGGCAAGCAGATCCCGGCCATCCTCGACCTGCCGGCCGGCTGGAGCGCCGACAAGGGCCCGCTGCCGACCATCATCCATCCGCATGGCGGCCCCTGGGCGCGTGACTACACCGGCTGGGATCGTTCGGGCTGGGTGCCGTTCCTGACCTCGCGTGGTTATGCCGTACTGCGCCCGCAGTACCGCGGTTCGGCCGGGCTTGGCCGTGACCTGTGGATGGCCGGTGACAACCAGTGGGGCCTGGCCATGCAGGATGACAAGGACGACGGCGCCAAGTGGCTGGTCGAGCAGAAGATCGCCGATGCCGACCGCATCGCCATCTTCGGCTACTCCTATGGTGGCTTTGCCGCAGCGGCGGCCGCTGTGCGTTCGCCCTCCCCGTACCAGTGCGCGATTTCCGGCGCTCCGGTCACCGATCTGGGCCGGTTGGGCACCAGCTGGAGCGACAACCGCCTGCAGCGGATCCTGCAGGGCCGCACGGTCAAGGGCATGGATCCGATGCTCAACACCGACAAGGCCGTGCTGCCGACCCTGCTGTACGTGGGCGACCGTGACGTACGCACACCGGCCTTCCATGCCCGCGGTTTCTACAACGCGATCAAGGGCAAGGTGCCGGCGAAGTTCGAGCTGATTGCCGACATGCCGCACAGCATGCCGTGGTACCCGCGCCATGCGCAGCAGACCCTGACCCTGATGGAATCCTTCCTGCGTGACGAGTGCGGGCCCGGCGGCTTGTAACGCCAAACCTGAATGCAGTGACGACAGAACCAGCGAACGCTGCACAAAAAAATGTGATGTTAATGTTGCGTTTACGTTAAGCCTGCACATACACTCAATTAACTCAGCTGTAACAGATTCACGGAGAGACACATGAAGAAAACAAATTCCCGCTTCGGTCGCCTGCCGCTGACCGTTGCCGTCGTCGCCGCCCTGCAGGCTACCGCTGGCCTGGCCATGGCCCAGGAAGCCCCGGCCCAGCCGGCCCCGAAGGCCGGCGCGACCGATCTGGACCGCATCCAGGTCACCGGCTCGCTGATCCGTCGCCCGGATTACGAGACCACCTCGCCGGTGTTCACCATCGAAACCGAAGCCAACCAGGCCCAGGGCCAGGTCAACGTCGGCGAGTTCCTGCAGAAGTCGGCCATCGGCGCTGCCGAAACCCAGATCAACCACCAGTTCGGCGGCTTCGTCGTCGACGGCGGCACCGGCGTGCAGACCTTCTCGCTGCGCGGCCTGGGTGCCAACCGCACCCTGGTCCTGCTGGACGGCCAGCGCCCGGGCCCGGCCGGTACCCGTGGTGCCGTCGGCGCGTTCGACCTGAACGTCATCCCGACCGCCATCCTGCAGCGTGCTGAAATCGTCAAGGACGGTTCGTCCTCGATCTACGGCTCCGACGCTGTGGCCGGCGTGGTCAACCTGATCACCAAGAAGAACTTCGACCGTCCGGAACTGACCGTGACCTCGCGTATCCCGCAGCACGGCGGCGGCGAAGTGTTCTCGGCCTCGCTGGCCAATGGCTGGAACTTCGACAACGGCTCGATCGTCGCCGCTGCCGAGTGGTACCGCCACAATGAACTGACCCGCGGCGAGCGCGACTTCCTGGCCTGTGCTGAAGATCTGGCCATGGACGAGAACGGCAACCGCATTGATCGCGTGGACAACTCGATCAATGCCGGCACCTCGCTGGCCGGCTGCAACAACATGCTGCACAACGTGATCGACCAATACGGCAGCACCGTGCGTTACGTGCCGACCCGCGATGGCAGCACCGTTGGTCCGTTCGCCGGCTATGCCCCGCGCCAGAACACCACCTATGCCAACAGCGCCCAGGCCTCCTATCAGGATCCGCTGAACTTTGCCGACTACGGCAATGCGCACATCATCAACCGTCAGGAGCGCAAGTCGGCCTATATCGCCGCTGACTTCGGCTTCGGTGACGTGAACTGGAAGGCCCAGGCCCTGTTCAACCGCCGCGAGACCGAAAACTTCTCCTGGCGCCAGTTCTTCCCGATCGTGGCCGCCCCGGCCGGCGCCGGTTTTGCCTACGCCAACCCGGTGATGCCGTTCCACTCCAAGTCGGCCGTGCAGGTTGACTACATCTATGTCGCCAACAAGCTGGATGGCCTGTTCTCGGGCAGCGACAGCTGGGGCTGGCAGGTCAATGCCAACTACAGCCGTTCCAGCGGCGACTACAGCAGCCTGGGCATCAACAATGCCCTGACCGGCGACCTGAGCCGTCCGGGCGCTGGCACCACCCCGGCTGCCAACTACTTCGACCCGGGCTACCTGAGTGGCGCCAAGGTTGATGAGCTGGTCAGCATTCTGGGTCAGTGGGACCACGGCAAGACCACCTACGACCAGGGCATCGTCAACGCCATCTTCAGTGGTGAGCTGTTCCAGCTGCCGGCCGGCCCGGTGGGCAGCGCCGTCGGCCTGGAATACCGCACTTACGAGATCGACGACCAGCCGGGCGAACTGTCGCGCAACGGCCAGCTGTGGGGCTCCTCCAGTGCCAACGTGACCAAGGGTGACGACAAGGTCAAGGAAGCCTTCGTCGAGCTGGACTTCCCGCTGATCAAGGGCGTGACCGGCATCGAATCGCTGAGCGTCAATGCCTCCGGTCGGGTGTTCGAATACGACACCGTTGACGGCTCGGACAACGTCTGGAAGCTGGGCATGAACTGGCAGGTCAACTCTGCCCTGCGCGTGCGCGGCACCATCGGCACCTCCTACCGTGCCCCGGGCCTGTACGAGCTGTACCTGGGCAACCAGACCGGCTTCCTGGGCCAGACCGCGATCGACCCGTGCATCCGCTGGGACGAAAGCAGCAACGACCAGCTGCGCGCCAACTGCGCCGCCGTCGGCATCCCGGGTGACTACGCTGGTGTTGGCAGCAGCGCCACCGTGTTCACCAGCGGCGGTGCCGGCCAGTTGCAGCCGGAAACCTCCAAGGCCAAGAGCGCCGGCATCGTCTTCACCCCGGCCTTTGCCAACCTGAGCATCGCCCTGGATTACTTCGACTACCAGGTCAATGGCCAGATTGCCTCGCTGGGTGCCGGTGACATCGTCAGCGGCTGCTACGGTGCCGCCAACTTCCCGAACACCTTCTGCAGCCTGCTGGTCCGTAACCCGGCCACCGGCGCTGATGCTCACAGCATCCGCGAGGTGTATGCCCAGTACGTCAACATCAACAAGCAGCGTACCCGCGGCTGGGACATGACCCTGAACTGGGATCATGAGTTCAGCTACGGCAAGTTCGGCCTGGAAACCCAGGTCACCTACACCCTGGAAGACGTCAGCCAGCTGTTTGACAGTGCAGAAGCCAGCGGCCTGTCCGATTCGGACCAGCTGAACTACGTCGGCCGTCCGGACCTGGTGGCCAACCTGGCGCTGAACTTCAAGCGTGGCGACTGGACCTGGAACTGGCTGACCAGCTACATCGGCGAGACCAGCAACACCGACATCACCGATACCTTCACCTATCAGGGCCGTCCGAACTCGCGTCGTGACATCACCGCTGATGCGCGCTTCTACCACACCGCCTCGTTCTCCTACGACCAGCCGGATTGGCAGATCCTGGTCGGTGTGTCCAACGTGTTCGACACCAAGCCGGCTCTGATGACCACCGGTGCCGCAACCCGCTACGGCAACATGCCGGCGTTCGCTACCCAGTACGACCTGTATGGCCGTACCCCGTACGTGCGCCTGAAGTACAAGTTCTGATCGCCCGCGATCCGAGCTGAAGCAACACACAAAGGGCGGCCATTGGCCGCCCTTTGTCATTTGGCTGTGCCGATGAAACCATTGCGCGGGCCGTTATTGCCGGCATGAAAAAGGCGACCGTGGCGGTCGCCTTGTCCTGTGCGGTCGGCAGGGTGGCCCTCAGCTGATCAACGTATTCAACGCGATCTGCGCACGCGGCAGGCCACCGAGCTGCGTCATCAACGCCTTGGCCACTGCCGCATAAGCCTGGCTGACGGTACCGTCAGGCTGGGCGGCGACGATCGGCGTACCGGCATCGGCCTGTTCGCGGATGGCCACATCCAACGGCAGCGAGCCCAGCAGCGGCACGTTGTAGCGCTGCGCCATGGCCTGGCCACCACCACTGCCGAAGATGTGCTCGGCATGGCCGCAGCTGCTGCACACATGCACGGCCATGTTTTCCACCAGGCCGAGCACCGGAATCTTGACCTTCTCGAACATGGCGATGGCCTTGCGCGCATCCAGGGTGGCCACTTCCTGCGGGGTGGTCACCACCACCGCACCAGCCACCGGAATCTTCTGCGACAGGGTCAGCTGGATGTCACCGGTGCCCGGCGGCAGGTCGATCAGCAGCACATCCAGATCATCCCAGAGGGTGTCGTTGAAGAACTGGGTCAGGGCCTGGGTAGCCATCGGGCCACGCCAGATCATCGGGGAATCGTCCTCGATCAGGTAGCCGATGGACATGGTGTCCACACCCAGCGCGCGCATCGGGACGATCTTCTTGTCATCCGTGCTTTCCGGGCGGCCGGACAGGCCCAGCATCAGCGGCACGCTGGGGCCATACACATCGGCATCCAGTACGCCCACACGCACGCCCATCTGCTGCAGGGCCAGGGCCAGGTTGACCGTGGTGGTGGATTTGCCCACCCCGCCCTTGCCCGAGCCGACAGCAATGACATTGGCGATGCGCGGATGCGGCTTCAGGCCGGCCTGGACGACGCGTGAGGATGGCGGGGTAAGGGTCTGGGCAACCACGGCAACTCGATCGGTAATCAAACAGGTGCCTATGGTACAGCCCGGCAGCTGAGCGCAAGGGTCAAGCGCCATGGACTGCATGGCCCGCGTGACCTGGAGCCAGGCCACGGGCATGACCTCCGACACCCCTGCACGTGCCCGAACCGGCGTATCGTCTGCAACAAATATGCATGCGTGGGCATGCACCAACCGGCCGGAGGCCACCGCAGTGAATACCCGTACTCCCAAGCTCCTGATCCTGTCGCTGGCCGTGGCCGGCGCCCTGGCAGCCTGCGGTGGCGACGAGCCCGCCGCCACCACCGCCGCGACCCCGGCCGCCAAGCCGACCCTGACCCTGGACGAATCCAAGCTGCCGGCCTACAACGCCTTCACCGCGGCCGACCTGGACCCGTCCATCGACGCCTGCACCGACTTCGGCGGCTACGTCAACAACAAGTGGCTAGCCGCCAACGCCATCCCGGGCGACCGCACCAGCTGGGGCGCCTTCACCATCCTGGACGAGCGCTCGGTCGCCGTGCAGCACCAGCTGGCCGAACAGGCAGCGGCCATGAGCAATGCCACCGGCATCGAGAAGATCGTCGGTGACCTGTGGGCCACCGGCATGGACGAGGCCGCGGTCAATGCCGCCGGCATCACCCCGCTGAGCGCCGACCTGGCCGCCATCGACGCCCTGAGCGACGGCAAGTCCGTTGCCGCCTGGTTGCGCGACAACGCCGCCAAGGGCTTCAACCCGCTGTTCGGCTTCGGTGCCGAGGCCGACTTCACCGATTCGGCCAACAACATCGCCTACGCCATGCAGGGCGGCCTGGGCCTGCCGGACACCACCTACTACACCGATGCGGCCAAGAAGGACAAGCTGGACGCCTACCAGGCCCACGTGGCCCGCGTGCTGACCCTGTCCGGCGTGGATGCAGCCTCTGCCAACGAGCAGGCAGCCAAGGTCGTGGCCTTTGAAACCCGCCTGGCCAAGGCCTCCAAGTCCAGCGTGGAACTGAGCCGCGACGTGTCGCTGTTCTACAACCCGGTCAGCCTGGCCGATGCCGACAAGCTGACCCCGAACTTCAGCTGGACCGAGTTCTTCGCCTCCCAGGGCGTGGCCGCCCCGGCCAAGTTCTCCCTGGCCATCCCCTCCTTCCATCAGGAAGTCAGCGCTGCCCTGGGCGATACCGACATCGGTACCTGGCAGGCCTACCTGCGCTTCCACACCGTGGATGGCGCCTCGCCGTTCCTGAGCAGCGATTTCGTCGCCGCCAACTACGAGTTCTACGGCAAGACCCTCAACGGCCAGGCCGAGCAGACCCCGCGCTGGAAGAAGGTGCTGGGCACCATTGAATCCGGTGCCGGCGAAGCCCTGGGCCAGATGTACGTGCAGGTGGCCTTCCCGGCCGAATCCAAGGCCAAGATGGAAACCCTGGTGGCCAACCTGTCCACCGCACTGAAGGGCCGCATCGAGAACCTGGCCTGGATGAGCGCGCAGACCAAGGCCAAGGCCCTGGCCAAGCTGGCCACCTTCACCCCGAAGATCGGCTACCCGGACAAGTGGCGTGACCTGTCCGGCCTGGCCACCAGCCGCGACGGCTACCTGGCCAACGTGCGCGCCGCCAACACCTTCAACTACCGCTTCAACCTGTCCAAGATCGGCAAGCCGGTGGACAAGAGCGAGTGGGGCATGACCCCGCAGACGGTCAACGCCTACTACAACCCGTTGGCCAACGAGATCGTGTTCCCGGCCGCGATCCTGCAGCCGCCGTTCTTCGATCCCAATGCCGATGACGCCCTGAACTACGGCGGCATCGGCGCGGTGATCGGCCACGAGATGACCCACGGTTTCGATGACCAGGGCAGCCGCTTCGGGCCGACCGGCAACATGGAGAACTGGTGGACCGATGCCGACTCCAAGGGCTTTGCCGGCCTGACCGGCAAGCTGGTCAACCAGTTCAACCAGTACACCGTGGGCGACCAGCACGTGAACGGCTCGCTGACCCTGGGCGAGAACATCGCCGACCTCGGCGGCCTGGCCACGGCCTACGACGCCTACAAGGCGGCCACCGCCGGCCAGGAAGTGGCACCGATTGACGGCATGAGCGGCGACCAGCGCTTCTTCGCCAACTGGGCCACCGTGTGGCGCACCAAGTACACCCCGGAAAACGCCAAGGTGCGCCTGGCCACCGACCCGCACGCGCCGGCCCAGTTCCGTGCTTCCGGTGCCCCGTCCAACCTGCCGGCCTTTGCCGCCGCCTTCCAGTGCAAGGCCGGCAGCGCAATGAGCCGCCAGGGCGATGACCACATCGTGATCTGGTAAGCCGCCCAAGGCAGCGCACTGCCGATGGACAGCAAGGGCCCGGTGGCAACACCGGGCCCTTGCCGTTGCCGGACCCTGGCAAGGGCAATGACAGCCGCGGCGCTGTTGCTACACTCAGCGCTTCCTTGCCAAGCCGGGCTGCCCATGATCGTCAACCGTCCGCTCGTTGTTGCCATCACCTTCTGCCTGGGCCTGAGTGGCCTGGCCGCCAGCACCGATGCCGAGGCCCAGCGTCGCCGCGCGGCGCGGGCGCCGGCCGTGCCGCCGGCCTGCACCGATTTCTATGCCACCAGCAATGCCGACTGGCTGAGCGCCAACCCGGTGCCGGCCACCGGTGCGGTCAGCGCCCTGGGCCAGCTGGTGGGCAATGCCAACACCCAGCAAAAAGCCCTGCTCGATGCCGCTGCCCTGCAGCCGGCCAACAACGTGCAGAAGCTGCTCGGTGATTTCTGGGCCTCCGGCCTGGATGAAGCGGCGGTGGAGGCCGATGGTTCCAATCCGATCGCTCCGCTGCTGACCCGCATCAATGCGCTGGGCCGCAACCGCGACCTGCCGGCCACCATCGCCGCCCTGCACCAGGTCGGCATCCCGGTGGCCTTCAACTTCGGCGCCGATGTCGACCTGAAGGCGCTGGACCGCCACCTGGGTTACTTCATGCAGGGCGGCACCGGCCTGCCCGACCCGGCCTTCTATACCCGCAACGATGCCGACATCCAGACCGTACGCAGCCGTTACCGCGACTACATCAAGCAGATCCTGGCCCTGACCGGCACCCCGGCAGGCCGCCTGGAAGCCGAAGCCAACGCGGTGCTGGCCATGGAAACCGCCCTGGCCACCCCGTCCCAGGCCCTGGCCCAGATCAACAACCCGTTCAACAACTACGCGCCGGTGCCGGTGGCCGGGCTGGACCGGCAGTACCGCAACCTGCGCCTGGGCGACTTCCTCAAGGCCCAGGGGGTCACCGCCGAGCAGGTCTCGCTGGCCGAGCCGGCGGTGTTTGCCGCGCTCGACGGGCTGGTCAAGAACCGCCCGGTGGCCGACTGGAAGGCCTACCTGCGCTGGCGCGTGGGTGATGCCATGGCCCCGTACCTGTCGCGTACCTACCGCGAGGCCGAATTCGAGTTCCGTGGCCGCCTGCTGCGTGGCCAGACCATCGCCCCGGCGCGCTGGGAGCATGTGCTGGAGGCGGTCAACCTGGCCGCCGGGCCGATGCTCGGCCGCGAGTACACCGCCACCCACCTGACCAGTGCCGACCGCCGCCAGGCCGGGTTGATCATCGACAAGCTGCGCGATGCGCAGATCGCCGCCCTGGTGCGCAACCCCAACCTGAGTGAATCAGCCAAGAGCGAAGCACGGGCCAAGCTGGAGGCGATGAAGATCGAGATCGGCGCGCCGCAGCGCGACCTGGACTACAGCGTGCAGCCGATGGGCCGCGGCAGCTTCGGCGGCAACATGCTGATCGCCTCGACCTGGCGTCACCGCGAGGAAATGAAGCGCATCGGCCAGGCCAATGCCGACCGCCGCTGGGACGTGCTGCCGCAGCAGCCGGCCCTGGCCTATGACATCGCGCAGAACCGCCTGATCGCCACCGCGGCGGTCCTGCAACCGCCGGTGTTCGACCCGGCGGCCAGCACCGCGGCCAAGTTCGGCAGTTTCGGCGCCCTGGTCGGCCACGAACTGACCCGCGCCATCGACAACAAGGGCGCCCTGATCGATGCCCGTGGCGAACTGCGCAGCTGGTGGACGCCCGCCGACCAGACCGCCTGGAACCTGCTGGCCGAGCGTCTGGGCAACCAGTTGTCCGGCCTGGCCTATCCGGGCGTGCGCGATGCCAAGGTGCATCCGGCCAACGTGCGCGAATCGGCGATGGCCGACCTGTCCGGGCTGAGCCTGGCCTGGCAGACCTGGCAGGGGATCGAACCGGAAGCGGACAAGAGCCAGGCCCAGGCCTTCTTCACCGCCTGGGCGCGGCTGTGGCCGCAGGCCGTCTCGCCCAACGAGGCCATCGCCCGCCAGGCCGCCGAAGTGCAGCTGCCCGGCCCGGTGCGGGTCAATGCCAGCGTGGCCAACCTGCCCGCCTTTGCCCAGGCCTTCGGCTGCAGTGCCGGCCAGCCGATGCAGCTGCCCGACACCGAGCAGGTGCAGTTCTGGCCGTAACAACGCCCGGGCACACACAGACAAAAGGCGCCGCAAGGCGCCTTTTGTCATTGGTCTGCGAGCGTGCGCTCAGGGTTACTTGATCACCCGCAGGTGGTCGCGCTTGCCGCCGCCACTGCCACCACCACCGCGGCGGCCACCGCCGTTGCGCCAGTGCCGGATCAGCAGCCAACCGGTGATCATGCCGCCGAGGTGGGCAAAATGGGCCACACCCGGCTGCAGCCCGGTCATGCCCAGGAACAGCGCACCGACACCGAACAGGATCACGAAGGTGCGCGCCTTCATCGGGATCGGCGGGAACAGCAGCATCACCCGCTGGTTGGGGAACAACATGCCGTAGCCCAGCAGCAGCGCATACACCGCACCGGAGGCGCCGATCACCGAGGCCTGGCTGCCGGTCAGGGCGGCCAGGAGCAACTGGCAGATGCCCGCACCGACGATGGCCACCAGGAAGTAGGTGGCAAACCGGCGCTCGCCCCAGACCGCTTCCAGCGGCGGGCCGAACATGAAAAGCGCCAGCATGTTGAAAAACAGGTGCATGAAATCGCCATGCAGGAAACCGTAGCTCAGCAGCTGCCACGGCATGAAGGTGCCGGTGCTTTCAAACGGATTGCGCGGCTCGCTGCCCAGCGGCCACAACGCCAGGGCATCGGTCAGGCCGTCACCGAAGACCAGCTGCAGGACAAACATGGCGATATTGGCAATCAGCAGGGCCCGGGTCATCGCAGGAATACGCGACAGCATGACAACTCCACAAATCAAGGACCGCCCATCATACCGGGCCGGAGTGATCGCCCTGCCACAGCCAGGCGTCCAGCGCCCGGGCCGGCCGCCATGCCGCGCCCACCCGGTTGCCGACCACCAGTACCCCTTCAGCCTGCAGCGCACGCGTCTGCGCCAGAGCCTGCTCGCTGCCGGCGGCAAAGGCGATGCGGCCATCGGCACGCAGCACCCGGTGCCATGGCAGGCTGCCGCCACTGCCGGCCAGCAGCCGGGCCACCTGACGCGCATGCCCGGGCAGGCCGGCCAGCGCCGCCACCTGCGCATACGAGCGCACCTGGCCGGCGGGAATGGCCGCAATCACCGCGACGATACGTCCGGCCGCGTCCATCAGCGCCGCCCCGCACCACGGCCGAGCAACAGCACCCCGGCCAGCACCAGCAAGGTGCCGATGCTTTGCCACAGGCCCATCGGCTCGCCCAGCAGCCACACGCTGAGCACGATGGTGGAGACCGGGCCGAGCATGGAGACCTGGGCAGCCAGGGCCGGGCCGATGTGCTTGACCCCGATCATGATCGCCAGCACCGGCAGCACCGTGCACAGCGTGCCGTTGACCAGCGACAGGGTGTAGACCGGCGCAGCGAAACCGAGCAGGTCACCGGCCGGGCGGGTCAGCAGGTACTGGCCCACGCACAGCACACTGGCAATGCCGCTGGCATAGGCGGTCAGGCGCAGGGCACCGATGCGCGCCACCACCTGGCCGCTGCCGAACAGGTAGATGGCATAGCTCAGTGCCCCGGCAAACACCAGGCCACTGCCGATCACGGTGGCGCGGCCGTCAAAAGCGATGTCATGGCCGAAGGCCAGCAACACCCCGCCGTAGCTCACCAGCAGCGCCAGCAACTGGCTGCGGCTGGGGCGCTGGCCCAGTACGACCAGGGCAATCAGCATCACCAGGGTCGGGCTCAAATACAGGATCAGCCGCTCCAGGGTGGCGCTGATGTAGGCCAGGCCGAGGAAATCCAGATAGCTGGACAGGTAATAGCCACTGAAGCCCAGCCCGGCCACCTGCAGCCACTGCCGCCAGTCCAGACGCTGGTGGGAACGGCGCGTCGCCCACAGGCCCATCAACACAAAGAACGGAAACGCCACCAGCATGCGCAAGGCCAGCAGCGACATCGCATCAATGCCGTGACGGTAGGCCAGCTTGACGATGATCGCCTTGCCCGAGGCCGCCACCGCCCCGATCGCCGCCAGGGCCAGGCCGGACAGGGCCAGACGGCGGGCCGTGGGGGCAGGATCAATACGCAGTGCGCGTGGAGGGACAGTACTCACATCGACAGGATCGGCCAGGACAACCGGCATTATCGGCCGCCTGCCCGGGTCCCGGGCAGGGGCCTGCCATACCTGCTTACTTGGCCAGCACCACTTCCTCGGCGGCGGTGGGATGGATGGGCACGGTGCGCTGGAAATCGGCCCAGCGCGCGCCGCACTGCAGGGCCACGGCAAAGCCCTGCAGCATCTCGTCACTGCCCTCGCCCAGCAGGTGCACGCCCACCACCCGTTGCTCCGGGCCGGTGCATACCACCTTGAACAGGTGGCGCTGCTGGCCACCGCCGGCGCCTTCTTCCAGCGAGCGGAAATTGGCCCGGTACACCTGCACCTGGCCAAAGCGCTCGCGTGCCGTGGCTTCGTCCAGGCCGACCTTGCCCAGCGGCGGGTGCGAGAACACCACACTGGGTACCAGTTCGGCATTGATCGCCGGGCCGGCCCCGGGGCCGAACAGCGCATCGGCCAGACGCCGCCCCTGGGCCACGGCCAACGGGGTCAGGGCCAGCTGGCCGCTGGCATCGCCGACCGCCCAGATGCCTTTGGCACTGGTGGCCAGGCTGGCCGGGTCGGTGCGGATGAAACCACGCTCATCCAGCGCCACCCCGGCCTGCTCCAGGCCCAGGCCATCGGTGTTGGCGCGGCGCCCGGTGGCCGCCACCACGGTATCGAACAGGCCATCGGGCAGGCCGTCACCACGCAGCTGCAAGGCCCCCGGCTGGCCGTGCAGACCCTGCAGGCGGGCGCCGAAATGCAGCTGCACGCCGTGGGCGGCCATCGACGCGGCCAAGTGCTCGGCCAGCTCGTGGTCAAAGCCATCCAGCAGCCCCTTGCCGCGCACCAGCAGGTGTACCTGGCTGCCCAGCGCATTGAGCAGGCCGGCCAGCTCGACGGCGATATAACCACCACCGATGATCGCCACCCGTTGCGGGCGCTGTTGCCAGGCGAACACATCATCGGAGGAGTGCAGCCACTGGCTGCCGGGAAACTGCGGCAGATGCGGCCGTGCACCGGGGGCAAGGATGATCTGCGCCGCCTGCAACTGGCCGCCGTCATCGGTGGCGATGCGTCCCTCACCAAGCAGGCGCCCCCGCAAGGGCAGCACCTGCAGCCCGGGCAGGCCATCAAAAGTGCGTTGGTAACTGGCATGGATACGCGCGATATAGGCCTGCCGCGCGGCCACCAGCCGGCCCCAGTCCAGCGCCACCGTTTCAGGCAGGTCCAGCCCGAGGGCACGGGCACGCGGCAGGTGGCCGGCCAGCTGCGCTGCTTCCCACATCACCTTCTTCGGCACGCAACCGGCATTGACGCAGGTACCGCCGATGGCGCCCGGCTCGAGCAGGGTCACCCTGGCCCCATGGCGGGCGGCGCGGATCGCGCTGGCCAGCCCGCCGGAACCACCGCCGATGACCACCAGATCGGTTTGTTGATCACTCATGCAAAACACTCCTGGCAACAAGGCAGGCGTGCCATGGCCCGGGGCGAGGCCAGATCACCGCGCGCAACCACCCGGGCACAGGCAACACCTGCATGGGGCCAGCATGCCATGGCTGGCGTCAGCCACGCTGCATGCAGCTGCGGCCGGCACGGTGTTGCACGCACGCGCTACCGCTTTGGCCGCACAACGCTTCAACGACGGCGCAAGGCGCTGACGCGGCCGTAGGTGGCCGCACGCCACAGCCATTCCACCGGCCCTTGTGTGAAACAGCGCAGCCAGCAGCGGGCCAGCAGCACCTGCACGGCGAACAGCGCCAGCACAAACAGCAGTTGCCCGCTGCGACCAAGCTGGCCGAAGTAGCCCAGGCCATAACCGTAAAACACCAGGGTGCAGACCAGCGACTGCCCCAGATAGGTGCTCAGGGCCATCTGCCCGGCCGGCTGCAGCCAACGCAGCCGGTGTTGCCAGCGCAGGCCCCAGGCCAGCCAGCCCAGGCCCATCAGGCTACCGCCGAGCAGCTTGAGCAGCTGGGCGTGGATATGCGTCATGCCCAGTTCCCACGGCGGGTTGTACGGCGAGCTGTGCCAGGCCCACAGGTTGAGCAGCAGGCCGGCCGGCCACGCCGCCCAGCGCAACCAGGCCCAGGTCCGGGCATGACCGGCCGGATCGGCCAGGGCCCCGGTGCCGACCAGCCCGGCACCGATCAGGAACAGGCCGAGCAGCTGCCCACCGATCACCAGCAGGTTCTGCAGGCTGGCGGCCACATCGGCCGCACGCTGCTGCACCGCCTGCCAGTAACTGCCATGGCCATAGGCCTGGACCTGCGCCTGCACCTGGGCCTGGACCTGCTCGTGCACACTGCGCAGCACCTCGCTGTCCGGGTTGGCCGCGATCAGGCTCATCAGCAGCCCCATCAGCAGCAAGGCCATTGCCGCGCAGCCGATGCCCAGCGCGCCGGCCCAGCCCAGCCAGCGCCTGGGCAGGACATCAAAGGCCGGCAACAGCAGGCCGAGCAAGGCATACATCAGCAGGATGTCACCGGACCACACCAGCACCCCGTGGAGCAGGCCGATAACCAGCAGGCAGGCCATGCGCCGCAGGTGGATCCGGGTGAAACCGGCCCCACGCGCGCGCAGACGCTGGCCCATCAGGGCAAAGCCGATGCCGAACAGCAGCGAGAACAGCGGGAAGAAGCTGCCCTGCACCACCACATAGATAAAGGTGTCGATCCAGCGGTCCCAGCCGGTCTGTTGTGGCTCGATCCCGGCACCGGACAGCCACAACGGGCCATTGAAGCCCTCGATGTTCATCAACAGGATGCCCAGCAGGGCAAAGCCACGCACCGCATCCAGGCCAGGCAGACGATCGGTCTGCGGGCCGGCCGGCAATGGCGGCGACAACGGGGGAGGCAACGGCGGGCTGGAAGACATCGGGGCACTGGCTCCTTTTGGGGCGATCCATACGCAAACGACCCGCCGGAGCGGGTCGTCTGCATCATGCACTCAAACCACCACAAACGGCGGTCTGTACATGCTCATCAGTGCTGGTGGCCGCCGGCACCGTGCACGTGGCCGTGCGCGATTTCTTCTTCGCTGGCCTCGCGCACTTCCACGATCTCCACGTCGAAGTGCAGGTCCTTGCCGGCCATCGGGTGGTTCAGGTCGACGTCGACCACGCTCATGCCGACCTTGACTACGGTCACGGCGCGCGGGCCGAAGTTGGTCTGCAGCACGACCTGCTGGCCAGCGGCGACCTTGGCGGTGCCGAAATGCTTCTTCGGCACGCGCTGGGTCAGGCCCTCACGGCGTTCGCCGTAGGCTTCGGCCGCCGGCACGTCGGCGCTGATCGACTCACCAGCTTCCTTGTCCATCATGGCCTTTTCCAGGCCCGGGATGATGTTGTTGTGGCCGATCAGGATCGCCATCGGCTCGCCGCGGTCCTTGGACGACTCGATCGGCTCCTGGCCGACTTCGGACACGGTGTAGTGGAAGCGGACAACGCGGTCTTTTTCGATCTTCATGACAAAACTCGGGTTGGGCTGCTGGGCAGCCGGTAAGCGCGGCTTGATCTGCCGCCGGGGTTGCCGACATCATGACCGGCAACGACAGGGCAACCATTATCCGGACTCCATGCCTTACATGCCAGTTTCCGCCCGACTCGCCTGCACCACCCTGCTCGCACTGGGCCTGGTGGCCTGCAGCAGCCGCCCGCCGGTGGCCGACCGCCCCAGCGCCGGCCCCGCCGCGCAACCGGTGCGGGGCGGTGATCCCTTCCAGGCCACCTCGGTCACCATCCGCGCCCTGGGCCTGGTCGGCACCCCCTACCGCTACGGCGGCAACACCCCGGACAGTGGCTTTGACTGCTCCGGCCTGGTCACCTATGTGTTTGCCGACATGCTCGACCTGCGCCTGCCGCGCACCTCGCGCGAGCTGGCCCGGGTGCAGGGGCCGAAGATCGCCCCGGAGCGCCTGAGCAGTGGCGACCTGGTGTTCTTCGGCAGCGGCGCCGATGTCTGGCATGTGGGCATCTATGTCGGTGAAGGGCGTTTTGTGCACGCGCCCAGCAGCGGCGGCACGGTGCGCCTGGACGCCTTGAGCAACCCGTATTGGCAACGCCATTACAGCGGCGCAAAGCGGGTTTTGTGACGAGCTCGTCAACTTTTAACCATTTTTTAACGAAAAACCTACGTTTCCCATCAAAAAGTGCGGCACTATCGGCCTCAATCTTTTTTTGTGACCGCCGCGTGACGACTGAACGACTGCCCCAAGCAGCGCCAAAGCGCTCCCCGCTGCGCCTGACCGCCCTGCTCACACTGACGCTGGCTGCACTGCCCGCCCTGGCCCAGGCCACCCCACAAAACGATACCGCCACCACCCCGGCTGCCGAAGCTGCGCCGGCACCGGCCTTGCCGGCCAGCCCGGTCAGCGGCGCCCGCGCCCGCGCCGATGCCGCCGCCACCGCCACCCTGGCCGCCCTGTTGCCGCATCTGGCCGCCAGCGACACCATCCCGTTGATGGACCGCTCGGCCATGTTTGCCGGCGACCTGGGCCGCCTGATGGCCGCCTACGATGCCGGCCAGGGCGCCCCGCTGGGCGCCGAGGGCGAGGCCGGCAACAGCAAGAGCCAGTCCCTGCTCAGCCGCGCCATGTCCCTGCTCGGCACCCCCTACCGTTGGGGTGGCAGCAGCCCGGAAGGCGGTTTTGACTGCTCCGGCCTGGTCAGCTACGTGTTCCGTACCGCCCTGGGCATCGAACTGCCGCGCGTCTCGCGTGAAATGGCCAGCATCACCAATGGCCAGGCGATCGAGCGCAGCGCCCTGAGCGTGGGCGACCTGGTGTTCTTCGGCCGCAACGGCAAGCGCGTGGACCATGTCGGCATCTATGTCGGCGAGGGCCGCTTCCTGCATGCCCCCAGCCGCGGCAAGGATGTGCGGGTGGACACCCTGGCCAGCGGTTACTGGAGCGGCAAGTTCCTGTCCGCGCGCCGGGTCGAGATGTAAGCATCACGCCCCCGTCAACATCCTGAAAATGGCCGCGCTTGCGCGGCCTTTTCATTGGCGTATGGTGATACCCGTCACGCTTTGACTGCTGCACACGGTCACAGGCCCGCAGCCACGGCGTGCGGGTCCTGGCTACCGGCAATGGCAAGGGGGGGAGCAAGATGGCTGCAATCGTGCAGGACGCACCGCATTGCCTGATCTGGTTCGGGCAATGCCCCGAACACATTCGGCAACTGCTGGCCGCCGATGGCTGGTCCCTGCGCGAACAGCCACCCGAATTACCGGTATCCCTGTCCCTGCGCGGCCACGGCATGGTCGCCCTGTTGTTTGACCTGTGCAGCATGGCCACCAGCCAGCTGCCGGCCCTGCTCCACAGCCTGGCCGTCAGTGCCCAGCTGCCCCGGCTGTGCGTGCTGCCCGAAGGGCCACCTTCCAGCCACCGGCAATGGGTCCCCCTGAGCCGGCAATGCGACAGGGTCCTACAGGGGCCACTGCAGGAACAGCAGCTCAGCGATGCCCTGCTGTCATTGCGCGGGGCCGGCCTGCCCGCCAATCCGGCCCCGTTGGACAAGCTGCTCGGCCAGAGCCCGGCGATGCTGCTGACCCGCACCACGGTGCGCAAGTTCGCACCGGTCGAGCTGCCGGTGTTGATCACCGGGCAGACCGGTACCGGCAAGGAACTGGCTGCCCACGCCCTGCACCAGCTCAGCCCGCGCGCGCAGCAGCCGATGCTGGCCATCAACTGCGGGGCCATCCCGGCGGCATTGATCCAGTCCGAACTGTTCGGCCACGAGCGTGGCGCCTTCACCGGTGCCCTTACCCGCCGCCTGGGCCTGTTCGAACACGCCGACGGCGGCACCGTGTTCCTGGACGAGGTCGGCGACCTGCCCGCCGATGCCCAGACGGCCCTGTTGCGCGTGCTGCAGCAGGGCACCCTGGAGCGCGTGGGCAGCCATACCCCGGTCAAGGTCAACGTGCGCGTGCTGGCCGCCACCCATGTCGAGCTGGAGCAGGCCGTGGCCACCGGCCGCTTCCGCAATGACCTGTATTACCGCCTGAACGTGTTGCGCCTGCACATGCCGCCGCTGGCGGCACGCGGCAATGACATTGCCCTGCTCGCCGGCCATGCGCTGGAGCAGTTCCGCCAGCGCCATGGCTGCCGTGCCCGCGGTTTCAGCCCGGCCTGCCTGGCGGCCATGGCGCACTGGCCGTGGCCGGGCAATGTGCGCGAGCTGATCAACCGCATCCAGCGCGCGGCAGTGACCTGCGAGCATGAGTTGATCCAGCCGCAGGACATGGAGCTGGCCGCACCAGGCAGCCCGGATGCGGCCAGCGAAGGCCCGCTGGGCAATGCGCGCCGCCAGGCCGAACGCCAGGCGCTGCTGCACTGCCTGCAGGAGCATCAGTTCAACATCAGTGCGGCGGCCCGGGCGATGGGCCTGTCGCGGGTGACGATCTACCGCCTGTGCCGCCGCCATGGGATCGAACGGCAACCGGCAACCGGCGCGCTGGATCAGAACGCGTAGGGCAGCTTGAAGGACAGGCTGAAGTCCGGCGCATCCGGGCTCAGGCCGACGCCCAACTGGGTCACCACGGTGGCATGACGGTTGATCGCATAGGTCATGCCCAGGTTCAGGGTGCCGGCATTGCCGTCACTGCCGATCACCTTGGTCCATTCCCCGCCACGGTAGCGGGTCCTGGCCCGCGCACTGAAACGCCCCGAATAGGACAGGCTCAGGCTGGTGCGCTCGTTGAAGGCAAAGGCCAGACCGGCACCGGCATAGAACACGTTGCCCAGCTTCACATCACCGGGATTGACCGTGTCCGGGTTCGAATCCAGGTCATCAAAGCTGCCCTGCTGGGAGTAGATGTAACCGAAGTTGGCAAACAGGATCGCCGGGTCGGCGGTCTTGACCATCGACACGCCCAGGTTGGCCTGCCAGACCCCGTTGCCGGTGGGCTGCTCGCCCGGCACGGCAAAGCGGATGAAATCATCGTCATCGCGCTCTATCACCCGCCAGTCCACCCCGTAGGGCTCACGTCCGGTCGGCGCGGTGATGCCGGCGGTGAGCACGGTTTCCGGCCAGCGCGCCCGCTCGGACAACAGCTTGAAGTTGGCGCTCACGCTCGCATCGCCCAGGCCGCCGCCACTGGAGGTCTGCTGGGCAATGGCCGCTGCCGAGCCGCCGGCACCGCCCTTCTGGTATACCGTCTTGCGCTCGATCCACGGCACCTCGGCGCTCAGGGTCAAGCGCGGGGTCACCCCCCAGCGTGTGGCCAGGCTCAGGGTGGCGGTGTCCGATTCGACATTCTCGATGCCGATGTTGCCCAGGAAGATCGCATCCAGGGCCAGAAAACCATTCAGGGTGAGCTGCTTGCGGTCATACCGGGTGTAGGCCAGCCCGGCCTCCACGCTCAGGCGCCGGTTGAACAGCGCCGCCTGCTGCTGCTTGACGTCATCGACGCTGCGCAGGCTCTGGCTGCGCGCCTGCTCGGCCTCGGCCGCGGTCCCGGCCTGGCTGGCCAGTTCGGCCCCGTTGGCCGCGCTGGCCGGCGCCGGTGGGGCCGCTGCGGGGACTGCTGCTGGTGCTGCCGCACTGGTTGCCGGCAATGCGGCAGCGCGCCCGCCCAGGCGCGACTGCAGTGCCTGGACCTGCATGTCCAGTTCGCGCAGGCGGCGTACTTCCTGCGCATAACTGGCCTTGAGCGCCTCCAGTTGTGCGACCAGGGCCTGCACCTGGTCCTCGTTGCCCGCTTCGTCCTGCCCGGTCATTGCCGCTGTGCCCTGCCCGTCCTGGGCCATCGCCCGGTTGGCAAGCAAACCCAGACTGACCAGCGCCGCCATCGCCAGTGGTTTCATGATTGATGCCTCTTGTCTGCCGGACCCGGATCAAGCGCCTGCGCGCTCAGGGCCCACCGATGTTGCCCAGCCCCCGGCTGCTGCCGAGTGCCTGGGCCACGTTCTGTGCCAAGCCACTGCCAGCCACCGCTGGCCCTCGCACCACCTCCAGCCGCAGCTGGTTGCTGACCCAGCTGCCGTCGCTGGCCAGCGCCACCGATTGCCCGACCTGGCCGCCACCCAGCCATTGCCGTACCTGGCCCTGCCCGGCCAGCTGCAGGGTTACCCCGGCACGCTGGCCATCCACCCAGGCCTGCACCGAGGCCGGGCCGTTGACCGCGCCGGCGCTGCCCGCCGCGCTGCCGGCCGCCATCTGCGGCACCGGGCCGTCACGGATCACCAGCTCGGCCTGGTTGCTGACCTGGTTGCCATCACCGGCCAGCTGCACCGCCTGGACAAAGCCCGATGCGTTGGCAAGGCCCGCACTGTCGATCTGCCGCAGCGTGGTACTGCCCAGGCTGCCAGCGTCCCCTTGGTAGGCGATGTTGACCGTGGGCTGGTAGGTGAAACGGGGGCTGCCCGAGCGCAGGTCCACACCCAGCTGCAGGCCTGCCGCCAGCTGCTGGCCATCACCGCTGCGCCATTGCGAGATCAGGCTGACCCCGAACCAGGCCACCGCATTGCCGGCCAGGGTGTAACGGCCGCGCATCGCGGCCAGTTCGGCATCGCTGATTTCCTGCAGGCGCGGCTTGTCTGCTGCCGGCGACTGCGCCTGTGCCGCAGCCGTGCCCAGCAGGCCGGCCAACAGCATCATCGAGGCCGCGGCAGCACCGCGTTTGCCGTTTTGCATGTTCATTGCCCTGACTCCTGACGGTGCATGTTCAAAACAGATCCGCATGGCTGAAGCCGAAATCCAGCAGTTCGGCCTCGCTCAACGGCCGCACCCCCTGACGCGCCAACAGGCTGCGTGCACTGGGGCGTTGACTGGGTTGCAGCAGGGCCGTGTTGCGGTCAAAACCCGAGCCGATCACCACAAACACCGCACGGGACGGCCAGGCCGCCATGAACTGCTCCACGCTCAGGCTGCGGTTGCCCAGGATCGGATCGGCCACTTCCACGGTGTCCCCGTGGACTTGCTTGAGCACCACGAAATGACGGAAGCCGGCCACATCCATCAAGGCCAGGGCCGGTACCCGCAACGCACGCAGGCGCTGCTCGTTGATGCGGTAACCACGTCCACGCATGCCCAACGACTGCACGTACTGCTTGATGTCCAGCAACGAAAATCCGCGTTGGGCCACCAGTTCCGGATCGGCCACACCCAGCAGGCCTTCGATGACGGTGGCCTCGTCCACATCCAGGCCATAGCCGTAACGCAGGATGGTGGCCAGTGAAGCCGCGCCGCAGCTGTAATCGGTCTGCTGCCGGACCAGGTTGGCGTAGCGCTGCTGCTGCATGCTCTGCACCGGGGCCTGGTACAACGCACCATTGGGCAGTACCCCGGAAAAGCTCACCTGCTGCGCGGCGGCCATCCACGGCGCCAGACACATCAGGCCAATCCAAGCTGCACGCATCATTGCCACTCCTGGTTGCAGGCCCTTGCCACAACGGCACGGCACCTGGCTGGCTGCTGCCGCAAAGACAGGTACCCCAGCCCACGGGGGAGTGAGGGCTGGAGTACCCCGATTCCCGGCACCTTGGCGGAGGTGCCGGGTCTCAGAACGCACGGGGCGTTGCGCCGCCATGCCCCGCTCCAATCCGTTACTCGCCGCCGCCGTTGCCACCGCCGGTGGACGGCTGGGCCACGGCCAGGGCCAGGCTGTTGGCCTGCAGGTTGCCGGTACCCGAAGCCACGTTGACCCCGATGTTGCCCGAGGCGTTGGAGAACGCACTGCCACTCAGGCCGGCCGTGTTGGTGGCATACACCGCAATGAAATCGGTGGTGGTCACCGTGCCGGTCAGGCTGGCCTGCAGGTCGGCCGTGCCCATTTCTTCCATCGCGATGCTGCCAGCCTCGTCGGTATCCCAGGCCATGCCACCGACGCCAGGACGGTTCGGGTTGGCGACCGCACCCTGCGTATCGATATCCCAGTCGCTGTGACCATCGGGATTGCCGCCGGTATGGCGGTTGCCGGTCCAGTTGTCCACGTAGAAGTTGGTCTTCTGGTAGGAATTGCCGCTGCCGGCATAGTCGCCGCTGCCGCTGCTGCTGGTGGTGCCGGCAACCGTGCCGCCCAGCGAGATCTGGGTGGTGGAGGTCACTTCATCGAAGTAGCCCTGGTTGTTGACCGCGTTGCCGCTGGAGGTCTGGTTGGAGCTGATCGAGGACTGCGCATAGGCGCTGGTGGCCACCGACGCGGCCAGGGCGTTCTTCTGCTCATTGTTGTTGCCCGAGGCAACGTTGACACCGATGTTGCCGGCCGCGCCGCTGAAGGCATTGCCGGACAGGCCAGCGGCGTTGGTCACGCCCATGTTGACGGTGTTGTTGCCCGAACCATGCTGGTTGACGAAGACCTCGGCATCGGCCATGCCGAAGCTGAAGGAGGCATCGGCAGCCGACAGCGAGGCGGCGTTGTCCTGGGTGTTGTTGTCACCAGCGGCGACGTTGAAACCCAGGTTGCCCGAGGCATTGGCAGCCACGTCATCGGTGATTGCCGCATCGTTGTCCAGCAGGTGGTTGGTGGCCTGGTTGCCGGTGATGCTCTGGCGGTTGTCGACCACGGCAATGGCCGCCGAGTCGATGGCGATGTCACCGCTGATGGTCGGATCACCACTGAAGGCGATATCCGAGCTCAGCGACAGGTCCTTGCGCAGGCGCACGCCCACATCATGCTCGTTGACCTCGGTGCGCACATCGGTGTTGGCGTTGTGGCTGTAGTTGATGTTGGTGTCACTGTTGACGGTGGTGTCGTGGTCGACCTGGCTGGTCTCGCTGTAATTGCGTTCCACGGTGGAAGAATCATGCGCAGTGCGCTCCCACTCGGCCCGGTCACGGACCTGGGTGTCGGTGCGGTTGTAGAGCAGATTGGCCTCGGCATTGAGCAGCAGGTTGGCCTCGGCATTGAGGGCCAGGTTGGCTTCGGCATTGACCACCGGGGGGGCGGCAATGGCGGCCGGAGCGGCGATTACTGCGGCAACAGCCAAGGCAACAGCATGCTTGCGATACGTCGCGTTCATGGTTTTCTCTCTCGTTGACAGTGGACACTACGACATGGCCTGGGTGGGTTTACGGTCCGGTCTGCACGTGGAGCCCCAGGCGGTTCTCCACGGCATTGAATGAGCCGGCTATCTGGTTCAGTTGCAGTACGCCGGCATAGCCGCGCAGGGCATCAGCGCCCAGCGTTGCCTGGCGCAGGCCCGCCGCAGAGGGGCGACGCATGGCCACTGCGGTGGGTACGGCCGGCAGCAGGGCCTGCGACAGCGGCCGCTGTGGGCTGGCCACCACTGCTACGGCATTGGCCTGGTCATTGGCCTGGCCGCTGACCTGGTTGATCGAGGCCAGCCCGCTGCCGCCGGCCAGGACCTGCCCGTCCAGTTCGGCACGGGCCTGCAGCGGGGTATCGGCAGCAAGCCGATCGTCACCACGCTGATTGATGGCCACCTGCACCGCGGCCTGGCCGCCGCTGGCCAGGGCATGGCCGTTGTATTGCCGGTTCAGGTCGCCCGCGGCCTGGTTGAGCTTGATCGAGCCGCTGGCACCGGCAAGGACCTGGCCATCAAGCCGGCTGTGGGTCAGGTAGGCCAGCATCTGGCTGTAGCCGTCCGCCGTGGCCGACGATGCTGCCGCAACACCGGGCAGCAGCATCGTCAGCACAGCCACTGCGGCAGCACGCACGTTCACGGCCCACCTCCGGTCCTGGCAGCCTGGCCCATCGGCAATTGCCCCAGTGCACCGGTGATGGTGTTGGCCAGCGAACCGGTGGTACGGCCAATGGCCCCGGTCGGGCCGGCAATCGCGCCACCCAGACGGTCACCGGAAAGCACGCCATCACGTCCGGTTACCCGGCCCAGGCTCTGGCCCAGGGCCTGGTCGGTGATCCGGCCCACACTGCTGCTGGCCGGTGCCAGCGCCGCCGGCGGACTGGCGCCGAGGCTGGCGTAGTCCTGCTCGTCCAGTTCCTGCATGCCGTCCGGGGTACCCAGGGTCTGGGCCAGTTCACGCCGGGGGGAGGGATCGGCGATCAGGGCCATGCCCGGGGGCTGCATGCGGTAGGCCGGCCGGGTGCTGACATCACGCAGCAGGACCATCTCGCCGTGACGCGGGGTCACCCCCTGACGGGCTCCGGAGGCCTGGGCCAGACCGGCAGACAGCACCAGGCCGGTGCCGGCAACGATCAGCAGCAAGGGGCGGTAGAGGGACATCGGCATGCTCCGTGGGCAATCCCCCCAGAGCTGAGCAGTTAGCGTGCCAACTTTTAATTTCCATTATTTTCAACCGCTTGCAGCTGAAACCAGTACTCACGCTGTGCTCACTGGATGCAACGCCAGCTGAGCATCGCCACCGGGTAAACCGCATATGAACACGTCAACGGGTACGCCGCACAAGGCCTGCAGCAGGCTGTAACAGCCCTGTTACACCCCCTGTTACAGCTGTACACCAGCGGACAACGCTGCACAGGCAGGCACAAAAAAGCCGCCTGAACGGCGGCTCTTTGCAGGCCAAGCGTGGACAAGGCTCAATGGCTGTCTGCAGGCGCCTGTGCCCGTTGGTACTGGGCGGTATCCAGCAACCCGGTCTCACGGGCCACCAGCACCGGCACCAGCATCTGCCCGGTGACATTGGTCATGGTGCGCATCATGTCCAGGATTCGGTCGATGGCGAACAGGTAACCGATCACCTCCAGCGGCAGGTTGGCCGCGCTGAGCACCACGGTGGCCATCACCACCGCCGTGCCCGGCACCCCGGCGGTGCCGAAGCTGCCCAGCACCGAGGCAATCAGGATCACCACGTACTGCTCCGGGGTCAGTGGCACCCCGGTGTACTGGGCGATGAACACCGCGCACAGGGCCGGGAAGATGGCCCCGCAGCCATCCATCTTGATGCTCGCCCCCAGCGGCACGGCAAAGGCGGCGTAATCCTTGTTCACGCCCAGGTTGTCGGTGATCGAGCGCATCGCCACCGGCATCGAGGCAAAGCTGGAGGAGCTGACAAAGGCCACCTGCATGCCCGGGGCCGCACCGCGGAAGAACTTCAGCGGGTTCAGGCCATGGGCCAGCAGCAGGCCACCGTAGACCACCACGATGTGCAGGGCGCAGGCGATGTACAGGGCCAGCACGAAGTTGCCGAACGGCAGCAGCTTCTCGAAGCCATAGCTGCCGACCAGGCCGGCAATCAGGCCGAAGGTGCCGATCGGGGTGAGCTGCAGCACGAAGCGGGTGACCTGGATCATCACATCGGCCAGCTGGCCGACCAGCTGCCGGGCCAGGCTGACCTTCTCGCCCAGCTTGACCATGGCAAAGCCGAGCAGGCCGGCAAAGAAGATCACCGGCAGGATCGAGCCACGCCCGGCGGCCAGCACGGTCTCACCGGCGGCATTGACCTTGGTGCCGATGCTGGTCATGGCATAGAACACATTGGACGGCACCACATCCATCAGCACCCGGCCGATGGAGGGCACATCACGCGGCACCCATTCCGGATCGGCGGCCAGCCCGATCAGGCCGGCACCGGGCTGCAGCACGCTGCCCACGGTGAAGGCCACGCCCACGGCCAGCGCGGCGGTGGCCACGAACCAGGCAAAGGTGCGCCCGCCCAGTGCGGCCACCGATTTTTGCCCGTGCAGGGAGGACACCGCATTGATCACCGCAAAGAACACCAGCGGCACGGCAATCATCTTGATCAGGGTCACATAAAGCTCGCCCAGCGGCCCGAACCACTGCGCGGCGGTCGGCCCGAGCAGCCAGCCGGCCAGGGCACCGAGCACAAAACCGGTAACCACGCGCTGCCAGAAGGGGCGCGCCAACCAGGCGGTGAGCAGTTTCATAAACAGGTCCACGTTGCGAGGGATGAACGATACCGCATGACTGATGGCACTAGGTCGCCATTTTTGGAACACCGCTGTATCACGACTGTCGTGCAACCGGACCATAATGGGGGCCTCTGTACCTGATCGTGATCCCATGTCCCGCACCACCTTGCTGGCCACCGCCCTGGCCTCGTTGACCCTGGGCGCCTGCGCCAGCCATCCGTCCACCACCACCGCAAGCCCCGACCCGGCTGCCGATGCCATCGTCGTGCCGGTGCCGGCAATCTCCCGGCCGCAGGGCGAGACCCCGCAGTGGTGGTACACCCACGGCGCGGCCGAAGCCGCCGCGCGCGGTGCCATGGCCGGCAAGGCCCGCAACGTGATCGTGTTCCTGGGCGATGGCATGAGCCTGACCACGGTGGCCGCCGCCCGCATCCTGGAAGGCCAGCGCCAGGGCCAGCCGGGCGAGGAAAACCTGCTCAGCTGGGAGCACTTCCCGGCCAGCGCGTTCTCCAAGACCTACAACACCGATGCCCAGACCCCCGACTCGGCCGGCACCATGACCGCCATTGCCTCCGGGGTGAAGACCCACATGGGCGCGATCGGCGTGTCGGCCGGCAAACGTCTGGACTGCGCCGGCTCCTTGCACAAGCCGGTGCTGAGCTGGCTGCAGCTGGCCGACAGCGCCGGCCTGGCCACCGGCATCGTCACCACCGCGCGCCTGACCCATGCCACGCCGGCGGCCACCTATGCCCACAGCCCGGACCGCAACTGGGAAGCCAGTGTGCCGGCCCAGGCCCAGGCCGAAGGCTGCCGCGACATCGCCCAGCAACTGCTCGATGCACCGCGCTATGGCAGCGGCCCGCAGGTGGTGCTGGCCGGTGGCCGCAGCTTCTTCACCCCCACCGATACCACGGACCCGGAATACCCGCAGGTCAAGGGCCGCCGCACCGATGGCCGCAACCTGATCAACGAATGGCAGGCCGCCAACCCCGGCGGCCAGTACCTGTGGAATGGCCAGCAGTTCCTCGCCCATGCCGCCACGGCCCCGGCCGTGCTCGGCCTGTTCGAGCCGGACCACATGCAGTACGAGCACGACCGCAGTGGCGATGCCGCCGGCGAGCCGTCGCTGGCGCAGATGACCCAGGCCGCCATTGCCAACCTGTCGCGCAATGACAAGGGCTTCGTGCTGCTGGTGGAAGGGGCCCGCATCGACCACGCCAACCATGCCGGCAACGCCTACCGCGCGCTGAGCGACACCATTGCCCTGTCCGATGCGGTGCGTGCGGCGGTGCAGGCCACCGATGAGAAGGACACCCTGATCATCGTCACCGCCGACCATTCCCACACCCTGAACTTCGTCGGCTACCCGGCCCGCGGCAATGACATCCTGGGCAAGGCCCGTGACCATGGCGGCGAAGACGGCGAAGGCCCGCTGGACCTGGCCCGTGATGCCCTCGGCCTGCCCTACACCACCCTGAGCTATGCCAACGGCCCGGGCTACACCGGCGCCACCGCCAGCCAGGCCGCCGGCCCCAAGACCCACCCGCACCGCGCCCGTGAGGTGCAGCCGGCCGCTGGCCGCCCGGACCTCACCCACGTTGACACCGCCCATCCGGACTACATGCAGGAAGCGCTGGTGCCGATGAGCAGCGAGACCCACGGTGGCGAGGATGTGGGCATCTGGGCCCGCGGCCCGGGCAGCAAGGCGCTGTACGGCACGATGGAGCAGAACTCCATCCACCACGTCATCGTCCAGGCCACCCCGGCCCTGCGCCAGGCCATGTGCGATGCCGGCAACTGTGATGGCAACGGCGTGCCGGTGACCCTGCCGCAGCTGGAGCAGTTCCACAAGCCGGCAACCGATGCGCGCTGAGGCACCCAACACCCGCTGGTGGGCTGCTGCCCTGGGCAGCGGCCTGCTGCTGGCCGCCCTGCCGGCACTGGCCCAAGCCAGTTGCCGGCAGTTGCTCGAGGATGGCCCGCAGCCCCTGCCCGGCTGCCGCCTGCAGGACGGGCAACCGCTGCTTGATGCCAGCGCCCTGGCGCATCTGCACCATGATGCCGACGGCCTGGCGGTGATCCTGGCCGACGGCCACTTCTACTACCAGCACCGCAATGGCCGCCTGCTGCAGGTGGCCACGCTGGACAACGGCCCGGATGACTTCCAGCTCGGCCTGGTCCGCGGCATCGTCGCCGGCCGCTACGGTTACTACGACCGCGACCTGGCCCAACGCATTGCCCCGCAGTTCGATGGCGCCCTGCCGTTTGACCCGGACAGCGGCAGCGCTGGGGTCTGCCAGGGATGCCGGGCGGTGCCGGCCAGCCCCGACGGCCAGCATTCGCTGCTCGGTGGCCGCCACTGGCGCATTGACCTCCACGGCCAACCGCTGCCGTGACTGCCGGCAGCGCAGCGGCGATACTGCCCGGCGTTGCCGCTTCCCGCCTGCCCATGTCCACTGCCCTGCTGCCAACTGCCCCTGCACCCGGTGCCCCGTTGCTGGTCGGTTTCAGCGGCGGCCTGGATTCGACCGTGCTGCTGCACTGGCTGGCTGCCAACCCGGCCATCCGTGCAGCCGGCCTGCAGGCCGTGCATGTGCACCACGGCCTGCAGGACGCGGCCGATGCCTGGGCCAGCCATTGCCAGCAGGTGTGCACGGCGCTGGATGTGCCCCTGCACATCGAACGGGTGCAAGTAATCAGCCATGGCCAGGGCCCGGAGGCCGGCGCGCGCGATGCCCGCCGCGCCGCCTTCCTGCACTGCCTGCAAGCGGGCCAGTGGCTGGCCCTGGCCCATCACCAGGACGACCAGGCCGAAACCTTCCTGCTGCGCGCCCTGCGCGGTTCCGGTTGCGATGGCCTGGCCGCGATGCAGCCAGTCAGCCAGCTCGGCGCCCATCAGCTGTGGCGGCCGTTGCTGGCCCATCCGCGCAGCGCCCTGCTCGCCTACGCACGGCAGCACCGGCTGCACTGGATCGAGGATCCCAGCAACGCCAGCGATGCGTTTGACCGCAACTTCCTGCGTCAGCAGGTGCTGCCCTTGCTGGCCCAACGCTGGCCGCAGGCGGCCGCCAGCCTGGCCCTGAGCGCCCAGCGTTGCAGCCAGGACAGCGGCCTGCTGCGGCAACACGACCAGCAGCTGCTCGATCAACTGCAGCCAACCGGGCACAGCGCTGACCACCTGCCGATCCCGCCCCTGGCCGCGCTGCCCGATGCCCAGCGCGCACGGGTGCTGCGCCGCTGGCTGCAACAGCATCTGGCCCCGCCCCTGCCCGGCCACCTGCACCGCCTGCTGGACACCCAGGTGCTGGGCAGCGAACACGACCGCCAGGCCAGTGTGTCGTGGGCCGGCGGCTGGCAGCTGCGGCGCTGGCGTGAGCACCTGTACCTGTTGCCGCCGCAACCCCGCCCCGACCCGCACTGGCAGGCGCACTGGGATGGCCGTGAGCCACTGGCCCTGCCCGATGGCAGCCTGTGGCAGCTCAGTGGCAGCGACGGCTTTGCCAGCACCTTGCAGGTAAGCCTGCGCCAGGGCGGCGAGCGCTTGCGCCTGCCCGGCCGTGATCACCACAGCGCACTGAAGGATTGCCTGCAGCACCTGCAGCTGCCGCCCTGGCAGCGCGGCTGGCTGCCCCTGCTGTGGGACGGTGACGAGCTGCTGGCGGTGGGCCAGCTGCTGTTGGCCCAGGGCTTTGCCCCGCCACGGGTGGCCGCCGGGGCGCGCCTGCTGCAGCTGCGCCCGACCGGCCCAGCGGCCATGCCGGGTTGAGCCGGCAACAACGGCGCGGACGTTGACCCAACCCGGCACGCCGCCCACACTGGCGGCCATGGCCAAGAAGTCCCCTACCTCCGAATCTCCGGTTGCCCAGTTCGAGCAGTCCCTGCAGGAACTGGAACAGCTGGTCACCACCCTGGAAGCCGGCGAACTGCCGCTGGAACAATCCCTGTCCGCCTACGAGCGCGGCGTGGGCCTGTACCGGCAGTGCCAGCAGGCGCTGGAACAGGCGCAGCTGCGGGTCAACCTGCTCAACGATCCGGCCCAGCCGGACACTGCCGTTGCCTTCGATCCGCCCAGCGCATGAGTACCGAGATCCTGCTTGAACAGTGGCGCGCCCGCGTCGAGGCCGCGCTGGACGCGGCCCTGCCCGCCGCCGACCTCGCCCCGCAACGCCTGCACCAGGCCATGCGCTATTCCGTGCTCGGTGGCGGCAAGCGCCTGCGCCCGCTGCTGGTGTATGCCGCCGGCCGCTGCACCGGCGCGGCGGTGGAACAGCTAGATGCCCCGGCCGTGGCAGTGGAAATGGTCCACGCCTACTCGCTGGTGCATGACGACCTGCCGGCCATGGACGATGACAGCCTGCGTCGCGGCCAGCCCACCACCCATATTGCCTTTGACCAGGCCACCGCGATCCTGGCCGGCGACGGCCTGCAGGCGCGTGCCTTCCAGGTGCTGGCCAACGCCGATGTGGCCCCGTCCACCGCGATGGGCTGGTTGCGTTCACTGGCCGCCGCGGCCGGTGCACCGGGCATGTGCGGCGGCCAGGCACTGGACATCGATGCCACCGGCAAGCAGCAGAGTCAGGCCGAGCTGGAACGCATGCATGCCCTGAAGACCGGCGCCCTGATCCGCAGCGCGGTGCACATGGGCGCACTGGCCGGCACCGATGATGCGGCCACCCTGGCTGCGCTGGACCGTTTTGCCGACCTGCTCGGCCTGGCCTTCCAGGTCCGCGATGACATCCTGGACATCGAGGCCGACACCGCCACCCTGGGCAAGACCGCCGGCAAGGACGTGGCCCAGGACAAGTCCACCTATCCGGCCCTGCTCGGCCTGGACGGTGCCCGCAACTACCTGCAGCAGCTGGACCAGCAGATGCTGGCCTGCCTGGACACGGCCGGCGACCAGGCCGACGCGTTGCGCGCCCTGGCTCACATGGCCGTGCACCGCCAGCACTGACCCACGCGGCGATGCGCACAAAAAAGCCCGGCCATTGGCCGGGCTTTTTGTTGCTTGCGCCTGGGGCAATTACTTGATCAGGCGGATGATGAAGGGGTAGCGGTAATACTCGCCCTTCTGCGCGGCCAGCCCGGCGATGATCAGGAACACTGCCACAGCGATGCCGAAGACAACCATCAGCGGGATGAAGACAAACGCCCCCAAGCCGAAAGTGACAGCCGTCAGGATGCCGCCGATGATCGACAGCACAATGCTGGCCACGATCACGTTGATATGGAAGTTCAGGGCTTCCTTGGACTGGTCGTTGAGGAAGGCCTTGTTCGGGTTGTCCTTGTTCACCAGCCACACGATCAGCGGCACGATGAAGCCCAGAATGATGCCCGACAGATGCACCAGCAGGGCAAGGCTGTTGTCATCGCCGCTGTTGGTCGGCGGCGGCGGAGTCTGGTTCTCGTACGAAGTCATGGCATTCCCTGGAAATTGTGGGTGAAAGAGTTGGGTAGACCGTCGCGACTTTCGGTCCCCCTGCGCGACTGCCCATAAGCATACTCAATCATCACCGGCCACGGTCATTTGATCAATCAGCACTGAACCGATCTGCACCGAAGAGCGCGGGTCCACGTCATTGCCCACCGCGACGATGCGCTGGTACATCTGGCGCAGGTTGCCGGCGATGGTGACCTCGTCCACCGCATGGCCGATCTGGCCGTTTTCCACCAGGAAACCCGCGGCACCCCGCGAATAGTCACCGGTCACCGCATTCACACCCTGCCCCATCAGCTCGGTGACCAGCAGGCCGTTGCCCATCTGCGCGGCCATCTGCTCCAGGTTGCCGGCATTGGCCCGTACCTGCAGGTTGTGCACGCCACCGGCATTGCCGGTGCTGCGCAGGCCCAGCTTGCGTGCCGAGTAGCTGCTGAGCACATAGCGCTGCAGCACGCCGTCATCGACCAGACGCGAATTGGCCGTGGCCACGCCTTCGCCGTCAAAGGCGGTCGAGCGCCAGCCACGCGGCAGCAGCGGCAGCTCCTCGATGGCGAACCAGTCCGGGAACAGGCGCTGCCCCACGCTGTCGAGCAGGAAGCTGGACTTGCGGTACAGCGAGCCACCGGAGATGGCCGCCACGAAGTGTGCCATCAGCGAACGGGCCACTTCCGGAGCGAACAGCACCGGCATCTGCCCGGTGGCCAATGAACGCGGCTGCAGGCGCTCCACGGTACGTTCGGCAGCGGTACGGCCCACACTTTGCGGCGTCCACAGGTCGGCAAAGGCCAGCGCTGCGCTGTACCAGCCGTTGCGCTGCATGCCATCGCCGTGGCCGGCAATCAGGGCGCAGCTCAGGCTGTGGCTGGAGCTGCGCTCGGCCCCGATGAAGCCGTGCGAGTTGGCATACACCGACAGGCTGGTGTTGCTCGACACCCCGGCACCGTCGGAATTGCTGATCCGTGCATCGGCATCACGCCCGGCCTGCTCGCAGGCCAGGGCAAGCTCCAGCGCCGCATCGGCATCCGGGGCGGCCGGGTGCCAGGTGTCCAGGTCCGGGAACACGCTGGCCAGCGCCGCGGGGTCGGCCAGGCCGGCGGCCGGGTCGTCCTCGGTGTAGCGGGCAATCGCACAGGCCTGGGCCACGGTGGCCTCGATGCTGCCTTCGGCCAGGTCGGCGGTGGAGGCGCTGCCTCGGCGCTGGCCGAAATACACGGTGATGGCCAGGCCGCGGTCGCGGCTGGACTGCACCGTCTCCACCTCGCCCAGGCGCACATTCACTTCCAGCCCGCTGTCCTCGTTGCAGCTGACCTCGGCTTGGCTGGCCCCCAGCTGCTGGGCGCGCTCGAGCATGCGCTGGGCGGTGTGCGTCAGCCGCTCCAGGCGCTGGGAGCTGTCATCGGCCGCGGTTGTATTCAGGGCGTTGGGGTTCAATGCTTTATCCTGTGTGCTTGGGCCCGGCACCGGCCAGGCCATGATTTCTGGAAAGTTTGACGATGCGTGGACGTGACGAAGAAACCGGTGAGTACCTTGATATCAGCCGCAGCGAGAACCGCCGCAATGCGCTGGAAGTACTGGCCCTGGGCGAACAACTGGTCGGTCTGACCCCGGCCCAGCTGGCCAAATTGCCGATTCCCGAAGACCTGCTGCCGCACATCGAATACTCCAAGCGCATCACCTCCCACGGCGCGCGCAAGCGCCAGCTGGCCTTTCTGGCCAAGCACATGCGCCGCGAAGAGGACGCCACCCTGCAGGCGATCCGCGATGCGCTGGATGTGACCAGCGAGGTCAGCCGCCGCGAAGTGGCACAGATGCACCGTGTGGAACAGTGGCGTGACCGCCTGATCGCCCAGGGCGATGCGGCGCTGGGCGAATTCGTGGCCGCCTTCCCCGATGCCGACCGTCAGCAGCTGCGTACCCTGGTGCGCAACGCGGTGGCCGAAAAGGCCAAGAACAAGCCGCCGCGCGCGTTCCGCGAGTTGTTCCAGGTACTGCGCGGCCTGGTCCTGGCCGCAGGCGGCGCTGCCCTGGCTGCCGATCGCGACATTGACGCCGACGACCTGGCCCAGGACGACGCCGACGATGCGGCGTTTGACCTGGAGCAGGACATCGATCAGGACGACGACGCGCTGGAAGACTGATCCGGCCACGGCGGTACTCAGGCCTGGGTACCGCCAACGGTCAGGCCGTCGATCAACAGCGACGGCTGGCCGACACCGACAGGCACGCTCTGCCCGTCCTTGCCGCAGATGCCGACACCGGCATCCAGGGCCAGATCATTGCCGATCATGCGCACCTTCTGCATGGTTTCCGGGCCATTGCCGATCAAGGTGGCGCCCTTCACCGGCGCGGTGACCTTGCCGTCCTCGATCAGGTAGGCCTCGGTGGCCGAGAACACATACTTGCCCGAGGTGATGTCGACCTGGCCACCGCCGAAGTTGACCGCCAGCAGGCCGCGCTTGACCGAAGCAATCATCTCCTCGCGGGTATGGCTGCCGGCCAGCATGTAGGTGTTGGTCATGCGCGGCATTGTCAGGTGGGCGAAGGATTCGCGCCGGCCGTTGCCGGTCGGGGCCATGCCCATCAGGCGCGCGTTGTGGCTGTCCTGCATGTAGCCGACCAGGCGGCCATCCTCGATCAGGGTGGTGCACTGGGTCGGCTGGCCCTCGTCATCGATGTTGAGCGAGCCGCGGCGCCCGGCCAGAGTGCCGTCATCGACGATGGTCACGCCCTTGGCCGCCACCTGCTCACCGATGCGCCCGGCGTACACGCTGGTGCCCTTGCGGTTGAAGTCGCCCTCCAGGCCATGGCCGACCGCCTCGTGCAGCAGCACGCCCGGCCAGCCGGCGCCCAGCACCACCGGCATCACCCCGGCCGGGGCCGGAATCGCCTCCAGGTTGATCAGGGCCTGACGCAGGGCCTCGCGCGCCAGTTCTTCCGGGCGGCCATCGGCAAACAGCTCGGCATAACCGTAACGGCCACCACCGCCGGCATAGCCCGATTCGCGGCGGCCATTGGATTCCACCAGCACCTGCACGTTCAGACGCACCAGCGGGCGCACATCGGCCCCCAGCACGCCATCGCTGCGCGCGATCAGCACCGTGTCCACCCCGCCGGACAGGCTCACCATCACCTGCACCACGCGCGGGTCGGCCGCGCGCAGGTAACGGTCCAGCCGGCGCAGCAGCTCGACCTTGGTGGTGTTGTCCATGCCGTCAATCGGGTCGATGGCCGGATACAGCGCGCGTGCCGGGCGTGCGGCCAGCGCATGCGCGCCGGCGGTGTTGCCGCTGCGGGCGATCGCCCGCGCCGAGCGCGCGGCGGTGAGCAGCGCCCCCGGCTGGATGTCATCGGAGTAGGCAAAGCCGGTCTTCTCGCCGGCGATCGCGCGCACGCCCACGCCCTGCTCGATCGAATGTGCACCGTCCTTGACGATCCCATCCTCCACGCTCCAGCTCTCGCGCCGGGCGTGCTGGAAATACAGGTCGCCAAAATCGATGCCCGGGCCCAACAGGTGCGCAAAGGCACCGTGCAGGCGGTCCAGGTCCAGTCCAGCCGGCAGCAGCAGGCGCTGCTGGGCCAGGTTGAGCATGTTGTCGGTCATCTCACTCTCGTATCGTTGTTGCTGGCGCGGCCACCGGCGCATCGGGCGCGCTGGCGGCATCGCGTTGGGAATTGCGTTCGATCACCTGCACCTGCGGGTCCTTCCACGGCCCGGTGACCTGGTAAGTGCGGGCGCCGATGCCCCCCAGCGGCTTGGCCAGCACCGCATTGGCCGCCGCACCGACAGCCGCACCCACCGGGCCGCCGGCTACCGCGCCCACCACGGTGAGCAGGTTGCCCGAATGCGGGTTGACCTCCACGGTCTGGTCGAAGGTCTGCGCGGCCAGGTCGGCCTGGCCATGGATGCGGATCTGCGCGGCCGATGAATCGATCTGGATGTCGCGCGTGCGCGCCATGCCCTGGCCGAAGGCCACATCGGCGGTGACCTGGTTGAAGGCCAGGCCCTTGGAGAACAGGTCGCGGAAATCAAACAACATGCGCCGCGGCAGCTGGGTCAGGCTGAGCAGGCCCAGTACGCGTCCGGCACCGGGCTCCACCTCCAGCAGCTGGCCATCGCGGGCATCGAGCTGCAAGCGGCCCTGCAGATGGGCCAGGGCAAAATCCTGCGGCCCGCCCGGCCACTGCGCCTGCAGGTCCACACGTCCCTGGCCGCCCCGCAGCTGGCCCTGCTGGCCGGACAGCGCGCCGAAATCGCGGCTGTTGACCTGCGCCTGCAGCGCGGTGCGGGCCTGGGCCCCGGTGCCACGCCAGCTGCCCTGCACATCGATGGACTGGCCCGGGCTGCGCAGCTGCAGCACATCCAGCTGCAGGCCGTCGGCCAGCTGGTGGCTGCGCAGCAGGGCACTGCCCAGCGCACGCTCGCCGATTTTCAGCTGTTCCACATCCAGGGCCAGCGGCGGGATCGATGCCGGGTCGAAGGGCGTGTCCTGGCCGCCTGCCGGGCCAGCCGCCGTATCGGCACTGGCTGTTTGCCAGTGCAGGCGCTGCAGGTTGCCTACCACGGTGGCGCCCTGCGCATCGGGCACCACCAGGTGCCCGGCCAGGGTCGGCCCATCCAGTTGCACGGCGACCCGGGCATTGCCCGGGGTCAGGCGCAGACGGGTCCGGGCGAACTGCCCGCCGGCCAGCAGCAGCTGTTCGGCATGCAGGTCGATCTCGCGCAGCACCAGGCCATCGCCATCATCGCCGGCTTGTGCATCGTCTGCCGCGCCATCGCCCTTGGCCACCGCCAGCCAGGCCAGTGCATCCAGGCGCGCGGTATTGCCATTGACCTTCAGGCCGTGGTCGGGGACCACACCCTGTGCCCGCGCACTGCCCAGGGTGGCCAGGACCGCGGTGCCGGCAGCGCGTGACTCCACCTGCAGGCCCAGGCGCTGGCCGAAACCGATTTCCACCGGGCCGCTGCCCATCGGCAGCGGTGCCCGTACCCGCGTGGGCAAGGAAGCTGACGCCGCCTTGGCCAACGGCGCCGGCAGCAACATCTGCGTGCCCTGCAGCGAAGAGGCCAGGTTGAGCACGGCCATCGGCTGCCCGGCAGTGCCCGCGTCGCGGGGCACATCCACGCCGATCTGCCAGTGCGAGCGGCCCTGCAGATAACGTCCCAGCCAGATCAGCTCCGGTGCCCGGGCCAGCAGGTCGGTGATGGCCTGCTCGCCATCAAAGCGGGCCTGGAAGGCCTGGCTGCTGTCCTGGGTGTAGCCACCGGCACGCAGTGACACACTCATCGGCGCGCCCTGCAGGCTGCCCTGCAGCGCCGGGGCGGAAAACCCCTTGTTGCCGTATTCGGCCTGGCCGCGCACCTGGTCCAGCTGCAGGTTCCAGCGCCGGTCGGCCAGGCGCACACCCTCCAGGTCGACCGTGCCGGCAACCCGGGCCGCACCGCGCCCGAGCGCGTGATCCAGGCTGAAACGCACCTGGGCCGGGCCCTGCGCACTGAGGGCATCCAGGGTGGAGCCGTACTCGGCATGCAGCGGGCTGTGCTGCAGCAGTTCCAGCAACCCGGCCGCCTGGCCACGGCCCTGCGCGCGCACCTGCAGCAGCGGCTGGCCGAAACGGGCGATGTTGGCACTGAAGGCCGGCACCTGCACCTGACCGAGCTGGCCACGGCCGCTGAGCTCAAAGCCCGGGCCGACAAAAGCCACCTCACCATCGACGGCGGACAGGTCATGCCAGCCGTCGGCAAAATGGACCACGCCGTCATCGATGCGCGCGCGCGCCTCGAAACGGCCATCGTTGTCATCAAACGGCCAGTTGCCCAGCTCACCACTGACCAGGCCCTGGCCATCACGCACATGGCCGCCGACCAGGGCCGCATCGAGCCAGTCGATGGCGCCCTGGCTCATCTTCGAGCGCACCCAGAAGCGCTTGGCCGCGGTCATCGGCGCATCATCCAGGTCGGCCGCCAGATCCAGCCGTGGCAGGCGCCCGTCGGCATGGAAGCGCATGCCACCACGCAACCAGGCGCCGTAGTCGGTGCCCTGGACCCGCAACGCACTGCTGGCCACCCGCCAATCCTTCGCCTCCGGCCAGATGCCGATACGCCCATCCAGGCGCAGCTGATGGGTCACGCCAAAGCCGGTGGGCCAGTCCAGCTGCACCTGCCGCTGGCTGTCCAGCACCACTTCGATGCCCTGTTCGTCGGCCTGTACCTGGCCGGCCAGGCCCTGCAGGCCAGGCGCGCCACCGACGGCAGCAAAACCCAATTGCACGTGCTCGGCCTGGCCACGCCAGCGCCCCTGCGCCGCGCCCTGCCACTGCACCTGCTGCAGCTCCACCTGCGGGCGGGCCTGGCGCAACCAGTGGCGGGTGCTGGCCGGCACCTGCTCGCTCAGGGCCAGGACCTGCAACCAGGGCCCCAGGGCCAAGCGCGGGGCCTGCAGACGGATCTGCTCCCCCCAGGCCAGCTGCAGGCCATCCATTTTTTCTTCGTCAATGCGCAGGCGCGGCAGCTGCAACTGCCAGCCGTCGCCCTGGCGCAGCCAGCGCCCCTGCACTTCCACCGTGCTCAAGGCCAGGCTTTGCCCGCCGGCGCCGCGCAGGCGCAACTGCTGCAGCGCCACCTCGGCACGTGCCTGCTGCAACTGCCACTGGCTGATATCCAGCCACACCGATGCCTTGCCGCCCCCATCGGCCAGGGTGGCACCGTCAAGACGCAGCAACGGCTGCCAGCTGGCCAGGTCCAGCGCGCGCGCGCCGAGCCAGATCTGTCCATCGCCGCGACGCCGATCGATATCCACCACCGCTGCCAGCGGCTGGTCATCCGGCCCCGGCCAGCCACGCACACCGGCACGCAGGCGCTCGCCATTGATGCGCAGGCGCAGGTCCACCCGCTCGATCCGGCGCTGCAGCTGCAGGTCCGGCGCGTCGATGGCCAGGCGCGCGCCGCTGACCTGGATCTCGCCCAGGCGCGACAGCGCATCCAGCGGATCGCCCTGGCCCTGGCGGGTGCTGGCCAGGCCATCAACCTGCCAGCGCCCATCGGCCAGACGCCGCAATTGCAGGTCCAGCCCGTCCAGCTGGACCTGGGTCAGGGCCTGGTCGGGCAGCAGGCCGGTATAGATGGCCAGTTGCAGACGGGCCCGGCCCACCTGCAGCTGCCCGCCCTCGCCCAGGGCCAGGCCCTGCAGCTCCAGCACCGGCCCACGGCGGGTCCAGTGCGAGCGCACGGCCGCCACCTGCACCGGCATGCCGGCACGCTCACCCAGCCACTGCCCCACCGCCTGCGGCGACCAGGCAATGCGCGGCAGCACCGCCGCCGCCAGCCCCACCAGCACGGCCCACAGCAACAGCCACGCCAGCACGCCATACAACAGCGCGCGCCCGAGCCGGCGGCGCGTGACTGCCAAGTGCCCCATCAGCCTGCCCCGTGTCCCGGGTGCTTACAGCAGGACCACATCGAACTGCTCCTGCAGGTACTGCTCGTCGGCCTGGAACTGGATGCTCTTGCCCAGGAATTCCTCCAGCTCGGCCACCGCGGCCGACTCTTCCTCGGTGATGCGCGCCACCACCTTGGGCGAGGCAATCACCAGCAGGCGCACCGCATCGAACTGGCGCACCGCGCGGGTGATCTCGCGGAAGATCTCGTAAGTCACCGTTTCGGCAGTCTTGATCGAACCGCGGCCGGAGCATTCCGGGCAGGGTTCGGAGAGCTGGCGCTCCAGGCTTTCCACCGTGCGTTTGCGGGTCATCTCCACCAGGCCCAGCGGCGAGAAGTCATACACCGTGGTCTTGGCATGGTCGCGGGTCAGCGACTTTTCCAGGGTGCGCAGCACCTGGCGGCGATGCTCCGGGTCGAGCATGTCGATGAAGTCGATGATGATGATCCCGCCCAGGTTGCGCAGGCGCAGCTGGCGGGCCACGGCCTGGGCCGCTTCCAGATTGGTGCGGAAGACGGTTTCCTCCAGGTTGCGCTGGCCGACGAAGGAACCGGTGTTCACATCGATGGTGGTCATCGCCTCGGTCTGGTCGATCACCAGGTAGCCGCCGCTCTTGAGCGGCACCTGCTTGTCCAGTGCACGGCCGATCTCGTCCTCGACCCCGAACATGTCAAAGATCGGGCGGTCACCGGTATACAGCTCCAGCTTTTCGGCCAGCGGCGGCATGTACTTGGCCACGAAGGCCTGCAGCTGCTCGAAGGTCTCGGCCGAGTCGACCTTGACCTTGTCCACGTCACGCCGGATCAGGTCGCGGATGGCCCGCTGCGGCAGGCTCAGGTCCTCGTAGATGATGCTGCGCGGCTCGGCTTCGCGGCCACGCCGGGCCACCACGTTCCAGACCCGCGACAGGTAGGCCATGTCTTCGGCAATGGCCTCGGCCGGCTGGCCCTCGGCATTGGTGCGCACGATGTAGCCATGGCCGCCGTGCTGGGCCGACAGTTCGGTCACCAGCTGCTTGAGCCGGGCACGTTCGGCATCGTCCTCGATCCGCGCCGAGACCCCGACCACGCGCGACTGCGGCAGCAGCACCATGTAGCGCGAAGGAATCGAGATCTGGGTGGTCAGGCGCGCGCCCTTGGTGCCGATCGGGTCCTTGACCACCTGCACCACCACGTCCTGGCCATCGCGCAGCAGCTCCACGATCGAGGCACTGGGCGGGTTGACCACCACATCGGCGGCCGCGTCCTCGCTCTCGGCCGGGACCGGGCGGATCACGTCATTGGCGTGCAGGAACGCGGCACGTTCCAGCCCGACCTCGACGAAGGCGGCCTGCATCCCGGGCATCACCCGCTGCACCCGCCCCTTGTAGATGTTGCCCACCACCCCGCGGCGCCAGCCACGTTCGATGTGCAGCTCCTGCAGCATGCCGTTCTCGATCACCGCCACACGCGTCTCGCGTGGGGTGACGTTGATCAAAATCTCTTCAGACATCAAACGTCCCCTGATGTGGTCACGACACTGCCTGCAGGCCATGGCGTTGCAGCAACTGCGCAGTCTGCTGCAACGGCAGGCCCATTACCCCCGAAAAACTGCCACACAGGCGGCTGACATGACGCTCGGCCTGGCCCTGGATCGCATAGGCACCGGCCTTGCCCATCGGCTCGCCGGTGGCCACATAGGCGGCGATCGCGGCCGCATCCATGGCTTCGAAACTGACCTCGCTGGTCACCGTGATGACCTCGGCCGCACCATTGCTGCCGACCAGGGCCACCGCGGTGATGACCTGGTGGGTACGCCCGGCCAGGCTGGCCAGCATGGCCTGCGCATCGGCGGCATCGGCCGGCTTGCCATAGACCTGGTCGCCCAGTACCACCTCGGTATCCGAGCCCAGCACCCAGCACGGCTGTGCTGACGGCATGAGCCCGGCCAGGCCGGCGCGGGCCTTGTCCGCGGCCACCCGGCACACGTACTCCAGCGGGGTTTCGGTGGCCGTGCGCACCTCCTCCACCTCCAGGTCCAGGGCAGTGAAAGGCACGCCCAGGCGGCCAAGCAGGTCGATACGTCGCGGCGAGCGGGAGGCAAGATAGAGCATCGTGCAAGCATAACCTGCGGGGGCTGACTCCAACGCTGCCACCGTACGCTGCCGGCTGTGACTCACTGCCCATTCATGGGCAGCCGGTCAGCGTCATCCTCTACCGCCATCACCACACAGGAAGTCGACCATGCGCCTGCTCCACACCTCCCTCTGCCTGGGCCTGATGCTGGCCCTGGCCCCGGCCAGTGTCCTGGCCCAGAGCCTGGCCCCGGTTCCGGTGGCCGCCGATGCCACGGTGCTGACCATCCATGCCAGCGCCCAGGCCAGTGCGGTGCCGGACGTGGCCATGATCAATGCCGGCGTGCTCACCCAGGACAAGGACAGCAACCTGGCCTTGCGCCGCAATGCCGAGCAGATGCAACAGGTGATGGCCGCCCTCAAGGCGGCCGGCATCGCCGAGCGCGACATCCAGACCAGTGGCATCAGCCTGAACCCGCAATACCACTACGCCGACAACCAGCCGCCGCAGCTGCAGGGCTACCAGGCCAGCAACGGGGTGAACATCAAGGTCCGCGATCTTGGCCGCCTGGGCCGGGTCCTGGATGCCCTGGCCGCGCAGGGCGCCAACCAGATCAACGGCCCCAGCTTTGCCATCGACCAACCCGAACCACTGTACCAGCAGGCCCGGGTTGAAGCCCTGCGCAAGGCGCGCCAGCAGGCTGATACCTATGCCAGCGAGCTGGGCCTGAAGGTGCGCCGGGTGATCAGCCTGCAGGAAAGCGGGGGCGGCGGCATGCCGATGCCGATGATGGCCATGCGCGGTGCTGCCAAGATGGAAATGGACACCCCGGTGGCGGCCGGCCAGAGCAGCATCCAGGTGCAGCTGGACGTGGTGTTCGAGCTGGGCCGCTGAGCCCAATCTGAGCAAAGGCAAAACGCACCGGCGGCAGCAACTTGCCGCCGGCGCACGCGTACAGGCAACGTGGGTCCACGGCCTTCATCGCCGTGAGCAGTACTCCACCAACAAGGAAGGAGGTTGCCATGACCCACGCCGCACCCAGCCCCACCGCGACCACTGCCCTGCAGCCGCAGCGCATCGCAGCCACCAGCCTGGCCATCGCCATCCATCTGGCTGCATTCGGCCTGTTGTTGATGCCGCTGGCCAACCAGGGCACACCGGCGCCGGCAACCGAGCGCATCCAGGTGCAGTGGCAGCAGGCCCAGCCGCCCGTTCCACCGCCGCCAGCACCGCCCGAGCTGGTGCGTCACACCCCGGCTCCTCCGCAATCCACCCCGCATTCGGTCCCCCTGCCACAGAGCATCCCGGTGGTTGTGGATACCGTGGATCCGGCCGTGGTTGCCGCCGCCGCCCTGGCCCTGACCCCCACCCAGATCCAGGGCAGCCCGGCCGAGCCGCTCAGCCTGGACAGCACGGGCACGGCCCACAGCGCGTTGCAGGTCCTGCAGTCGCCGCCACCGCCCTATCCGCCCCAGGCCCTGCAGCAACGCCAGCAGGGTGAGGTGCTGTTGCGGGTAAGCATCGATGTCAGCGGCAAGGTCAGCGCGGTGGAGATCGAACGCAGCAGCGGCCATCGCCTGCTCGACCAGGCCGCACGCCGGCAGGTACTGCGCCACTGGCGCTTTGCCCCGGCCCAGCGCGATGGCCAGCACATCCCTGCCCAAGGCCTGGTGCCGATCAATTTCCGCATCGAGTGATGCCAGCGCCATGCGCACAACAAAAAACCCGCTACTTGCGTAGCGGGTTTTTCAAATCTGGCGCCCGAAGTTGGACTCGAACCAACGACCCCCTGATTAACAGTCAAGTGCTCTAACCGGCTGAGCTATTCGGGCGGAGCGCGCACTTTACACTGGTTTTCGCATTTAGGTAAGTCTTTTTTGCCTGCCATGGTGATATCCGCACTCCCGGCCGCACACCGCCAGCACCGGCAAACTGCGTACGCCGGACAACAAAAAACCCGCTGCTTGCGCAACGGGTTTTTCAAATTTGGCGCCCGAAGTTGGACTCGAACCAACGACCCCCTGATTAACAGTCAAGTGCTCTAACCGGCTGAGCTATTCGGGCGGGGGCGCAAATTGTAACGTCAGGTTTTCACATCGCGCAAGGCTTGCAGGCAAAAATTTCCGTCATCGACGCCATACGGCTCAGGCACGGTGGTAGGGATGGTTGGCCAGCATGGCGCAGGCGCGGTAGAGCTGCTCGACCACGATCAGGCGCACCATCATGTGCGGCAGGGTCAGCGGGCCGATCGACCATTTCTCATCGGCCAGCGCCACCACATCCGGCGCATGCCCTTCCGGGCCTCCGATCAGGAACACCATGTCGCGCCCCTGGCCACGCCAGTGCTCCATGCGCACGGCCAGCTGCTCCGAAGACAGTTGCTTGCCCGGCACATCCAGCGCCACCACATAGGCGCCCTTGGCAATGGCCGCCTGTACCCGCTTGCCCTCTTCCTCGATTGCGCGCTTCGGGTCACGCCCCTTGCCGCGCAGGCCGGGCTCGACCTCGACCAGCTCCAGCGGCAACCAGTGCGACAGGCGCTTCTGGTAATCGGCAAATCCCTGCGCCACCCAGGCCGGGGCACGCTCGCCGGTGGCGATCAACTTGGCCTTCATCGCCGTGCTCCTTGTTCAATGACAACGGCGCCTTTCGGCGCCGTCTGGATCAACGCAACGGCGCCTTTCAGGCCGCGTTGTCGTCACCGGTCTGGTTGGGATCTTCCGGATCGGCCTGACGGGCATCACCCACCGACCACAGACGCTCCAGTGCATACAGCTCACGCACGCGCGGCAGCATCACGTGCACCAGCACGTCGCCCAGGTCCACCAGCACCCATTCGGCCTCGCGGTCACCTTCAACACCCAGCGGCATCACGCCCAGGTTCTTGGCAAAGCGCACCACCTCGTCGGCAATGGACTTGACGTGACGGGTCGAGGTCCCGGCGGCGATCACCATGAAATCGGCGACGCTGGACTTGCCGCGCACGTCGATCTGGACGATGTCCTTGGCCTTGAGCGACTCCAGGCCGTCCACGGCAGCAGCCAGCAGCTGCGGCACCGACGGCGGCGGATTGGGGATTTCGGTCTTGATGACTTGGGCTTCGGTACTCAAAGCGGCAGAACTCTTGGGATTCAATGGGGGGATTATAGGCTGCCAGGCCTTGCTGCGCGTTCAGCCAGCATGGAAGCGGTACAGCTTGTGCGCGTCGATGTAGGCCGCCACTGCCGGCGGTACCAGTCCATCGACCGCTTGCCCACCAGCCACGGCCGAGCGCACGGCCGTGGCCGAGCCCTCGCGCAAGGGCAGCGGCAAAGGATACAGGCAGCCGCCGGGCCGGGCATGCAGCTGCTGCGCATCCATGCACCAGCGGCCTCCGGCGACCTGCGCAGCCAGGTCCGTCGGCAACACCTCCGGCAGGAGGTTGCCCGGCCGGCCGACCACGATGATGTGGGCCAGGGCGAACAAACGCTGCCATTGGTGCCAGCCAGCCAGCCCGGCCAGGCTGTCACCCCCGATCAGCCAGGCCAATGGCTGCTCGGGGCCCAGCTGCTGGCGCAGCTGCTGCAGCGTATCCACGGTGTAGGACGGCCGCCCCTGCAGGCGGGCGGCGCGCTCCAGTTCGATCCGGTCCAGCGCCAGCCCAGGCTGGCCGGCAATGGCCAGAGCCACCATCTGCGCGCGTTGCGCAGCACTGGCACCGGGCACGGCCCGGTGTGGGGGGTCGGCTGCCGGCACCAGGTGTACCCGGGCATGCAACGCATCACGTGCACCGATGGCGATGGCCAGGTGCGCATTGTGGATCGGATCGAAGGTGCCGCCGTAGTAGACCGGCAGCCGGTCCGTCCCGCGACTCATGCGCCCGGGCTGCTGCGGGCCAGCAGGCGCGCCGCCGGTGCCGCTGCCACGGCCAGCAGCAAACGCTCCAGGCCCAGCCAGGGGTCGCCGTCCAGACGGCCCTTGGCCATCCGGTCTACCCGCGAGGCTTCAGCCAGCAACCGTTCCCAGCGCCTGGGATCGGCATGCCGGTCCAGCGCCCGCCGGTACGGCGCCTGCCTTGCCTCCCAGACCCCGCGCGCCTTGAATTCGGCGGCCAGGTTGCCGCCGGCGGCCGACACCTGGGCCAGACCGGCGGCGGCGAGCAGCTCGCGGATCACCATTGGCAGCAATCCGGCCACCTGCTCACCTTCACCACGCAGGCCGGCCAGCATGCGCAGCACGGCATCGGCCTGCCCGGACAGGCAAGCCTCGAGCAGGCGGAATACGTCATAACGGGCCGACTCGGCCACCAGATCCTGCATCGTGGCCAGATCCAGGGTCTTGCCCTGGGCCAGCAGCACCAGCTTGTCGATTTCCTGCGCGGCGGCCAGCAGATTGCCCTCCACCCGCTCGGCCAGCAGCATCACCGCATCGCGTTCGGCGCGCAGGCCATGACGGCGCAGGCGACGCTCGATCCAATCAGGCAGTTCATGCGGCTTGATCGCCCAGGCCACGGCCACCACCCCGGTGCGCATCACCGCCTCGAACCACTTGCCCTGCTGATGGGCGCGACTCCATTCCTCGGCGGTGACCAGCAGCACCACGTCATCAGGCGGCTGTTCGCAGAACTGGCGCAGCACCTCGCTGCCTTCCTTGCCCGGCTTGCCACTGGGCAGGCGCAGCTCGACCAGGCGGCGCGGCGAGAACAGGCTGGGCGCATTGAAGCCGGCCGACAGCTGGCTCCAGTCAAACTCGCGTGCATCGGCCTGGAATACCTCGCGCTCGGCGATACCCTGACCACGGGCGGCCTGACGCACGCCATCGGCCGCCTCCAGCACCCGCAGGCGCTCCGGGCCGGCAATCAGGTACACCGGCGCCAGCGGTTTGTCAGCAGCCAGCTCGGCCAGCTGCTCCGGTCGCAGTTCCATCAGCCCACCCCGGCCGGGATGGACACCGCAGCATCAGCGTGTCGGTGCATCTTCGCCCTGACGCACATCCAGGGTGCCCTTGGCTGCCTGGGAGCGCACCACCCCGTCGATCCGGCGCAGGATCGAGGCCGCCATTTCGCGGCGCAGCTCGGTGGCCAGGATTTCACGCTCGGTGGTGGTGCCGGTGGCATCGGTCGGCGGGGCAACATAGTCGCGCGACAGCTCGATCACCTGCTGCGGCACCAGGTCGGTGCCGTCGGCCCGCTTGAACACGAAGATCGCCGCATAGCGCATGCGGTATTCCTGCGCACGGCCCTGGCCATCGATGGCGATCGGCAAATCGCCCCAGCGCTCGGACAGCACCTGCAGGCGGGCGGCGTCGGCGGCCAGTTCGACCTTGCCCGGGTCGGCATCATCGCCGGCACTGGTGATGATCTGCGCACCGGAGGCGCGCAGGTTGCGCTCCAGCAGCTTGCTCAGCTCGCTGTAGGGCACATTGGAAGTGACCTGCACCGCCGGCACGTCGGCAGGCAGCATCAGGGCATTGCGCGGATGGAAGCCGCACCCGGCCAGGCCGGCGGCAACGAGGAGGCTGATCAGCAATCGATTCATGGCATCAGTGTGAAGCAGGCTGACGAAAGCAGCAACGGGCACCCAAGGTGCCCGTTGCTGTGTGAACGCAAGGCGTGCAGGCGCCGGCAGCGGTCAGGCCGCGACGATGTTGACGATCTTGCCCGGCACGATGATCACCTTGCGCACGCTCAGGCCATCCAGGAACTTGGCCACGTTCGGCTCGGCCAGGCCCAGCGCCTCGATCTGCTCGCGGCTGGTATCGGCCGCCACCTCGATGGTGCCACGCAGCTTGCCGTTGACCTGGACAGCCAGGGTCAACGCATCACGCTTGAGGGCCTGTGCATCGGCCTGCGGGAAGGCCATGTCTTCCAGCAGGGCTTCGGCATGACCCAACTGCTGCCACAGGGCATGGCAGGCGTGCGGGGTGATCGGGTTGAGCAGCAACACCACTGCCTCCAGCGCTTCCTGACGCAGGGCACGGCCATTGTCGGAGGCGTCGTCGGTCTTGCCCAGCACGTTGAGCAGCTCCATCACCGCGGCAATGGCGGTATTGAAACTGTAGCGGCGGCCATAGTCGTCACCGACCTTGGCGATGGTTTCATGCAGCTTGCGACGCAGGTCCTTCTGCGGCCCGGTCAGGCTGGCCACATCCACCTTGCCCGCCACCACGCCGGCATCGGCATGCTTGGCCACCAGCGCCCACAGACGGCGCAGGAAGCGCGCCATGCCGTCCACGCCGGCCTCGTTCCACTCCAGCGACTGCTCCGGCGGCGCGGCGAACATGGAGAACAGGCGCACGGTATCAGCACCGTACTTGCCGACCATCACCTGCGGGTCCACGCCATTGTTCTTGGACTTGGACATCTTTTCCACGCCGCCGATCACCACCGGCGCGCCGTCGGCACGCAGGGTGGCACCGGTGATGCGGCCACGTTCGTCGCGCACCACATCCACATCGGCCGGATTGAACCAGTCCTTGCCGCCGTTGGGCAGCTCGCGGTAGAAGGTCTCGGCGATGACCATGCCCTGGCACAGCAGGTTCCTGGCCGGCTCGTTGCTGTCCACCATGCGCGCATCACGCAGCAGTTTGTGGAAGAAACGGAAATACATCAGGTGCAGGATCGCGTGCTCGATGCCGCCGATGTACTGGTCCACCGGCAGCCAGTAGTTGCCGCGCTTGTCCACTGCTTCACGGGCACCCGGGGAGGTGTAGCGGGCGTAGTACCAGCTGGACTCCATGAAGGTGTCGAAGGTGTCGGTCTCGCGCTCGGCATCGCTTCCGCATTCCGGGCACTGGCACTTGCGCCACTCCGGGTCGGCCTTGATCGGCGAGCCGGTGCCTTCCAGCACCACGTCCTCGGGCAGCAGCACCGGCAGCTGGTCTTCCGGCACCGGCACCGCACCGCAGTTGTTGCAGTAGATCACCGGAATCGGGCAGCCCCAGTAACGCTGGCGGCTCACGCCCCAATCGCGCAGGCGGTAGTTGACCCGGCGCTGGCCCTGGCCCTTGCGCTCGAAACGCTCGGCCAGTGCCTCGAAGGCGCCCTGGAAGTCCAGGCCATCGAACTCGGCCGAATTGACCAGCTCGGTGGCACGGGTCTTGTCGCCGTACCAATCCTTCCATTCATCGGCCGACCAGCTGCGCTCCTCGTCGTTGCGCGGCTCGACCAGGGCAATGACCTGCTGCTTGGGCAGGTTGTACTTGCTGGCAAATTCAAAGTCGCGCTGGTCATGGCCAGGCACCGCCATCACCGCGCCGGTGCCGTAGCCCATCAGCACGAAGTTGGCCACCCACACCGGCACTTCGGCGCCGGTGACCGGATGGATCGCCTTCAGGCCGGTATCCATGCCGCGCTTTTCCTGGGTCTCCAGCTCGGCTTCGGACACCCCGCCCTGCTTGAGCTCGGCCAGCAGCTCGGCCAGGGCCGGGTTGGCCTTGGCCGCATGCTGGGCCAGCGGGTGCTCACCGGCGATGGAGACAAAGCTCACGCCCATCAGGGTGTCCGGACGGGTGGTGAACACGCGCAGCGGCTCCAGTGCGGTGCCGGCGGCATCACGCACCTGGAATTCGATTTCCAGACCTTCGGAACGGCCGATCCAGTTGCGCTGCATGGTCTTGACCGATTCCGGCCAGCCGTCCAGCTCATCCAGGCCATCCAGCAGTTCCTGGGCGTAATCGGTGATGCGCAGGAACCACTGCGGGATCTCGCGCTTTTCCACCAGCGCGCCGGAGCGCCAGCCACGGCCATCAATGACCTGCTCGTTGGCCAGCACGGTGTTGTCCACCGGGTCCCAGTTCACCACCGAGTTGCGGCGGTAGGCCAGGCCCTTGCGCATCAGGCGGGTGAACATGCGCTGCTCGTGGACGTAGTAGTCCGGAGTGCAGGTGGCAAATTCACGGGTCCAGTCGATGGCATAGCCCAGCGACTTGAGCTGGCTGCGCATGTGGGCGATGTTGGCGTAGGTCCACTTGGCCGGCGCGGTCTTGTTCTTGATCGCCGCGTTCTCGGCCGGCAGGCCGAAGGCATCCCAGCCCATCGGCTGCAGCACATTGAAGCCGGTCATGCGCTTGTAGCGGCTGATCACGTCACCAATGGTGTAGTTGCGCACATGGCCCATGTGCAGTGCACCGGACGGGTACGGCAGCATCGACAGGCAGTAGTACTTGGGCTTGTCCGTGGTTTCGCTTACCTCGAACGCACGGCTGGCCTCCCAGAAGGACTGGGCGGTGGATTCGACCTGCTGCGGGTCGTAGGCGCTGTTTTCTACGTTGGACATGGACCGGTGCTTGGACGGCAACAAACCGTAAAGGTTACCGCAGTGCCGCAAGGGCTACCAATCCAGCCTCGATGCGGCAACGCATGTCATTGACCGACAAGGGATTAACCCGCACTCCCGGCAGAACCGGGGCGCAGCGGCGCGCCCAGCCGCGCCAGGCCGGCCGCCCAGCCCATCCACAACAGCCAGGCCAGTGGCTGGGCCAGGGGCGCAGCCAGCCCGGGCACCGGCAAAAGACTCAAGCCCGCCAGCAGCCCGCCCGCCAGCAATGACAGCACTGCCGGCCTTCGCTGCCCTTGGAGGGCCAGACTGGTGGCCACGGCCACGCAGGCTGCCACCGCAGCGGCCAGCCACAACAACCATGCCAGGGCCTGGCCACGCATGGCTGACTCCAATGCCCCCTCAAGACCCACCCCGAGCACGCCCATCAGCATGAAACCCAGTGCTGCAATCACCCCCAGATGCTGGCCGATCCTTCCGGCGCGGTTGCCCAGCAGTGTGCCTGGCAGGCACAGCGCACTGGCACCGAGCATCAGACCCGGCACGATGAACAGCATCCAGCGGAACCCCATGCCTGCGCCTTCCGGCAAACTGCCGAGCAGGGCCGGCGGGTGCTGCGTGGGTTGGTAGCCGGGCACAACCAGGACTGCCACCAGCAGGGCCAGCACAAAAAAAGCGGCCGCCATAACGGCAGCCGGGAGAGAGAAGCGGTTCATTGCTCGGACGCGCATTGCAGGTCAGCCAGGGCGGTAGCCCACCATTGTGCCCTGATCGACCACTGCCCGACGCCAAGGGGGAGATTGGCGCCGGGCAGCGTCGAGAAAACGCCGCCGGTGGCTTATGACTCGGCAATCCCGGAGATTTCCACCCGGCGATTGGGCGCCAGGCAAGCCACCAGGGCCTGACGCTGGCGCTGGTCACACTGCACGATGGGCTCGGCCATGCCACGCCCCTCTGCCTGGATCGAACCGGACGCGACGCCACGGCCAATCAGGTACTGACGCACCGCTTCGGCACGCTGGCGGGACAGATTCAGGTTGTACTCGGCGCTGCCGATGCGATCGGTGTATCCCACGACCTTCAACTCACGCACATCGTCCAGCTTGCCTGCCAGGGCGCTGTCCAGCGATTGATGTCCGCCACTGGAAAGCTCGGCACTGTCAAACGCGAACAACGCATCAGCAGACAGACGGAGCGGCGCCTTGCTCACCGGAGCCGGAGGAGGCGGGGATGGAGCTGCCGGGGGAGGCTGGAGCAAGGCGCCGCAACTGGTTGGCTGCCAGGCATGCCCAGTGGCCATACCGGCAGCGTCAAAATGGACCTGGAACTGACAGGTCAACGGCGCAGCCCCGAGGGACGGCCGCAGGTTGAACACATAATTCCATTGCCGCACTCCCCACATCCCTTCGCTGAAGTGCGGTGTCCCCAGCAAGCGATAGAGCTGGTCCTTGCTCATGCCCTCGCTGTACTGGCGCAGGTCGTCCAGGTTGACGTAAGTACCTCCTGCCGGATATGCCTTGGCCACATCCGGAAAGCCGGCCTGACTGGCGCCTGATGAGGCACAACCGGCCAGGGCCAGGATTGCTGCAATGCCGATGATCTTTTTCATAAGTCCCCCACCTGAAGTTGGCCGGGGCGCTGCCTGTGCAGCGCCCCGGGCAGATATCACCACTGGATGCCGGCACCGACGGTCACACCGCCATCGCCGCGGGTATTGGCCGAGCCGCTGAGCTTGTAGATCCAGCGGCCACCCTCACTGACACCGGAGATGCCCACCGCGATGCTGCCTTCACCGTTGAAGCTGCTGGCGGCGAACGAGGCCATACTGCGACCCGCCTCGTAGGGCTGCGGCAGACCGGCCATGGCCATCGCCGAAGCGATACCGGCCGAGGCGCGGTTGTCGATGTCACGCATGTCACGGCTGACGCTGTTGAAGCGGTCATCGGTGTAATTGCGCGACCAGTCCTTGACCTGATCCAACCCGGCCTGCATCTGGCCGACATTGACCGCATCGGTGGAGCTCACACCTGCCGCGACATTGCGCACCAGGGCCGGGCCGCTGCTGGTCTGGCCCAGGGTGATGCTGTTGTAGTTGGTGCTGCCGTCGGTGTTCTGGTCATAACGCACCGTGCCCTGCTGCGAGGCCTGCAGCTGACGCAGGTTGACCGCATCGGTAGCTTGGCTGGCATCGGCCACGTGGGTGATCTGACGCTCATCGCCAGCTGCACCCACCGATACCGTGTTGGCCCGGTCCGCCACCGAACCGGCACCCAGTGCGACGCTGTTGGCCGCACTGGCGCTGGCACCCTGGCCGATGGCCACGGCTGCCTGGCCATCACTGCTCGCGGCCGAGCCCAAGGCGATGGCCTCACTGCCGGTTGCCTGTGCCGGGGCACCGGTGGAGTTGACGTCCAGGTACGGGCTGGGGGTGGTCGAGGGCGTGCCCGGCGGCACATTGCTGATGTTGGTCAACGACTGGCTGACCGAGTTGAAGGCCGCCGTGACATCGTTGAAGGTACTGGTGGACAGGGTGCCATCGGCAGCCACGGTGGTCAGGGCAAAGGTCGGCCCGACCCATGCATTGCTGCTGCCATCAAAGCTGGTGGTGCCGCCCAGATACGTGGACAGAGCTGCATTGGTGGCAGCCAGTTGGTCACCATTGACCGCATCGGTACTGCCGGCCACCACCTGGGCGGCAGCCAGGTTGGTGATGCTCACTGCGCCGCTGCCACTGCCGGTCAGGCGCAGCAGGTTGCTCGGGTTGCCCTGGGCATCTGCCAGGTAACGCACGGCCAGCGGATCGGTGGCACCGGTACCGTTGTTGAAGATGTTGCGGATCGACTGGCCGACCGCATCAAAGGCGCTGCCGACATCGCTGTAGCTGCCAGCCACCAGGTTGCCGTTGCCATCGACGGTATCAAACGCGTAGGTCGGTGCCGTCACCGAACCATCCGCCGCGACCGCCGCGCCACCACCCAGGTGGGCTGCCACACTGCTGGCATTGCCATGCAGCTGGCCACCGGTCACCGCATCGGCGCTGCCGGCCAGCACGCTGCCAGCGGCCACATTGGTCAGCAGGGTCGGAGCATTGCCATCACCAAAGGTGACCCGGGTGTAATCCACCGCCCCGGCAGCATCGCGGTCATACAGCACGGCGCCACCAATGGCCACGCTCAGGTTGTTGGCAACGTTGTTGATCGAGGCATCCATGGCGCTGAAGGCGGTGCCGACGTCGCTGTAGTTGCCCGTGGTACGGCCCAGGCTGGCATCAATGCTGGTGATGGCAAAGCTCGGCGCCGTCAGGTTGCCATTGGCATCCACGCCGGCACCGGCGCCGATCACCGCGGCCACACTGCTGGCATTGCTGTACAGCTGGGCACCGGTCAGGGCATCGCTGCTGCCGGCCGCCACGCTGCCATCGGCCACGTTGGTCAGACGGGTCGGGCCGTTGCCATCACCCAGGGTCACCTGGCTGTAGTCCACCGCACCGCTGGCATCGATGTCATAGCGCACCGCACCGGCCAGGCCCGTGGTGATGCTGGTGTTGATGTTGGTGATCGACTGGTCCACCGCATCGAAGGCACTGCCGACATCGTTGTAGTCGGCACTGCTGGTGCTGCCGTTGGCGGCCACCGAGGTCAGGGTGTAGGTCGGGGCGGTCACGCTGCCATCAGCGGCGATCGCACTGCCACCACCGAAGTTGGTGGCCACACTGGCACTGGCAGCATGCAGCTGGGAACCGGTCACCGCATCGCTGCTGCCGGCTGCCACGGCACCATCAGCCACATTGGTCAGGCGGGTCGGGCCGTTGCCATCGCCAAAGGTCACCTGACCAAAGTCCACCGCGCCGCTGGCGTCGGTGTCGTAGCGCACCGCACCGGCCAGGCCATTGGTGACCGTGGTGTTGATGTTGTTGATCGACTGATCCATCGCGTCAAACGCACTGCCGACATCGTTGTAGTCGCCGGTGCTGGTGCTGCCATCGGCAGCCACGCTGCTCAGGGTATAGGTGGGTGCGGAGACCGTGCCATCGGCATTGACGGCGGCATTGCCACCCAGGGCTGCGGCCAGGCTGTCGGCGGTGCCATGCAGCTGGGCGCCGTTGACCGCTTCGCTGCTGCCGGCACTCACCTCGCCATCGGCGAGGTTGCTGATGGTGGTGGCGGCCGTGCCGTCGCCCAGGGCGATGCGGGTGTAATCCGGTGCCCCAGCACCATTGTCGGCATACAGCACCGAGAACGGATTGCTGCCCACGCTCACCGTGCTGATCGCACTGCGCAGCTGGGCCACATTGACCGCATCGGTATCGCCACTGCCGGCAGCGACATGGGTGATCTGGCGCTCACGCCCGGCCGAACCCACCGCCACTTCGCCGATCGAGGTCTGCGCCGCCGTCAGGCCATAGGCGCTGTAGTTGTCCATGCCGCCACGGCTGGCATTGGACTTGAAGCCCAGTGCCACCGAGTTGGCCTTGTCCGAGGTGGCACCGGCACCGATCAGGGTCTGTGCATTGGCAGTACCCAGGGCGTTGTCGCCGATCACCACCGAGTGACCCAGGCGGGCATCGTAATCGGCGGTCGGCACACCGGTGGGGTTGGTCGGATCATTGACGCCGTTACCGGTGAAGACATCGTTCGCATCGGCCAGCGGCAGCTGGTGACGCGCATTGGTGCCGATCACCACTTCCTTGGAACCGTTGGCATAGGCGCCATCACCGATCAGCACCTGGTAATCCTGCGCAGCATTGACTGCCCAGCAGTCAATGGAGGCCAGGCCAAGCACATTCAAGCAGGACTGGGCCCAGGCCGGTGCGCTGTCAGGCAGGACCAGACCGAGCAGACCGTTCGGGTCGCCATTGTTGATGTTGTAGATGTAGCTGTCCGAGGTGGCGCCGCCGAGCACGGTCAGGTGCGAATTGGAACCAGTGGTCACCCCACCCAGACCATCGAGCAAGGTACCGACCGGGCTCAGATTGACCACCGGCAGGCCCAGCACATTGGTCACCGAATAGGCCTGGACGATATTGGCCGAATTGATGGCGGTGTCGCCATTGCGCACATAGCCATCACCGCCGAGCAGGTCCTGCAGGGTCGGCCCCAGCAGCGTGCCCACGGTGCCGACCAGACCACCGGTACCCACCACCAGACCGGAAGTGCGGCTGCCACCCGGGACCAGCCGCGGGTCGCCCGGTTGCAGGGCCATCGGGGTGACCATCACCGATGACGGTGCGACATTGCCGGTCAGCGAACCGACGGTGTTGGCCAGGCCATTGCTCAGCCCACCGGTCAGGCCACCGACAACACCGGTCAGCCCGGCCACTTGCGTGGTCGAGCCGGTCACACCGCCAACCGTGTTGGTCAGCCCGCCGACCACGGCATTGCCGGCATTGTGGACCGTGCCGCCGACCGCACCGACCACCCCGGCCAGGTTGGTGTCTTCCAGGTTGTCCCCCACCGCCGACAGGCCGCCGTCCACGGCATCGGTCAAACCGGTCACCGTACCTGCCAGCGCCTGCGAGCCGGTCAGACCGCCCACCACGGCCCCTGCCACATTGCCGACACCGGCCACAACGCTGCCGACACCATCCAGCAGACCCGAAGCCACCTGACCCAGATGGGTCTTGTCCAGCAGCTTGCCGGTGCCATCCTCGACCAGGCCGACCACGGTGACCAGACCTTCGCGAACCGGATTGGTACGGTTGTCGATGGCCGGATCACGCGGACGCAGGGCGGCCAACAGGCGACCGGCCGGCGCACCGGCCTGGCCGGTACCCGAACCAGCCAGGGATTCAGAGACCGCGCTCAGCGACGAGGCGATACCGGTGTTGCCCGGCTGCAGGCCCGCCGTCCCGACCGAGGCATTGGCCAGTGCGCTGGCCACCGTCTGCACCTGCACCGCCGGAGTCACCGACAGGCCTGCATGACGCACCTTGCGCACCACCGGCAGCGCGGGCGTGGCACGCACGCTGGCCTGGGCGCTGACAGCCACATTGGCCGACACGCTCACACTTGCCGGCGCCATGCTGGCACTGGCCGATACCTGTGCCGTTCCCGAGGCCCGGGCCACCAGGGCCGAGAGGTCCTCCACCGGCTGGCTGTAACGGGCGACCAGATTCTGCAGGTCGGCCAGTTCAGCCTGTTGCGCCCGTGCACCGAACGCGGTGGCCATCAATGCCATGCCGCAGGCCGCGCTGAGCAAGGCCAGACGCGGTGCAACCGGTGAGCTGGCGGCGCTTGCACGGCCCTGGCCACTGGCCAGCTCCGAAGCGACGACCATGGCACGCAGTTGCGGATTCCAGACCAGCTTGTAGATGCGGTTCATTTGTTGCCTCCTCAGATGGCTGCCCCGACAGCCTTGGAGGACATTCAATCAATCAGCGCCGCCTGCAACTGCACCGATGTGGCACACCGACAGGCGCATACGGCAAGGTCATGACCAGTTGCGGCAAGCGTATGCGCATAATCGGCAATTCACGCGGTCATCACTTAAAACGCGGGCACACCTCGCTGCAGCGTTTCGCGCGGTAATTCACCGAAAACCCGACGGTAGCTGTCGGCAAAGCGCGACAGGTCCCACAGACCGCAGTTCAACGCCACCGACTTGACCGATTGGCTCATCACATCGGCCTGTGACAAGGCCCGGCACGCCTCGCACAGGCGGAACAAGGACAGGTAGCGGCTCGGCGAAACACCGGTCAGGTCCTCGAAGGCATAGCGCAGCAGGCGCTCACTGACACCGGCGGCATCACACAACTCCTGCATGTAGATCTGCTTGCGCAGGTTGTCACGCATGAAGTCCTCGGCCTTGCGGAACACCAGGTAACGGCTGCGTCGCGTACGCAATGACAGCTGCCCATCGTTGTAGCCGGCCGCGGTGGAGGCCTGTAGATGCAGATCGACGAGCTGATCCACCACTTCATCGCTCAATGCGGTATCGGCAAGTTGCTGCACCAGATCGCGGTAAAAATCCGTGGCTGGTTTGTACCGCCGTACGCCGGGCTGGATTCCGGCCGGTGAACGCAACAAAGGAGACACCGCACCAGCAGCAGGCAGACGACTCATCGGCACCAGACAGAACACGATGCAGCTGCCTTCGGAAAAGGAAAATTCTGCTGCCCCCTGCGGCAGCACCGTGATCAATGCGCCCGCCCCCAAGGGCATGCCATGACACCAGGACACCACTTCATCGGCAGTCTCGACATAGGCCAGCAGGGCCCAGTCCGAAGGCAGCACGAAGCGGCCACGCACACGCATGCCCAACGCGACCCTGCCGATCAAGGCACCGTCATGCACATGCGATTGCAATGCCGAGCGCGGTGCATTGCCATCGAGCAGGACCAATTCGCAGTCACACACACGCAAGACCGACTCCAGCGAGCTCAGCTCGAAGGAAGCCAATTCATTGAAATTGTCACAAGGAAGCGACATCGATTTCCCCACAGCAACCACCAGGCACCCTGGCCCGTGGTCACTGAATTCCCCTGGCGTGATGGGATTCACGCATGCCCGGTGTTTACCACGCACCCAGGTGTAGAGGATGCAAAACTACGCCGGCGAATCGATGCGATGCCGCATGTTTTAGACGCAACGCACAAAATTGCGTGACAGTCGGTTCAGGTCTGAATTTGTGCGCATCTTCTTCACATTCATTCTGTCAGCGTTCATCTTGCAGGCGCCACAGGCATGCCTGCACAGGGGGAGTTCGAAAGGTCGCAAACGCCATCGGCACAAGGCCCACTCGCCCTGCTTTGCAGCAGTGTCTGCCAATCGCAGCATGACCTTATCGACGGAGAACAAGCATGAACATCATCAAAGCCACGAAGCGGTTCCTGCATGAAGAAGACGGCGTGACCGCTCTGGAATACGGCCTGCTGGCTGCCGTGGTTGCCGGCGCCCTGGTCGTCATTGCCGGCCCGGCCCTGCGCACCTTTTTCACCAACCTTTTCGATCAGTTGAACGATGTCCTGAGCAACGCCTTCAGCTGATTGTTTCAAACCGGTCTCGGGGGAGAGCCGCTCCATGGCACAGTGGTCAATTGGCATCACCGCCCTGCTTTGCACGGCTGTGATCATCAGCGACCTTTACGCAAGGCGCGTGTCCAACAAGGCACTGCTGATTGCCCTGTGCCTTGGAGCGGTTGTTTTATTGTGTGAATCCCGGGATGGCAACAGCACCGCAACAGCAGCCGTGTGTGGCTTGTTGCTCGGTCTGCTGGCCCTGTTGCCATTCCACCTTTTGGGCTGGATGGGCGCTGGCGATGTGAAGTTCTTCGCGGTGATCGGCTTTTTGCTCGGCCCTGCCAGCCTGTTGCCAATCTGGCTGATTTCGATGCTGCTGCTCAGTGCCCACGGTGCCGCCAACTGGGTATGGCGTGGCACCGGCACCTGGCGCTGCATGCTGCTGGCCAGCGTTGGCGCTGACGGTGCCGGGCGTATCCAGCAATGCAACCAGCACTGGCTGAGTCGTCTGCAACATGCCCGCGGCAAGCGTCAGGGCATGCCGTATGCGGCGCATCTGGGAATCAGTGCGCTGCTGTGGATGGCATGGAGGGCATCGCAATGAACATCGGCACCCATGTGCAGGGCAACGCACGCCGGCAAACAGGTGTAGTCACACTGGAATATGCCTTCCTGCTGATCATCGCCTTGATTCCGCTGTTGCTTTTCACCTTCACCGGCACGCTGATCTTTGCCGCCAAGCAGTCGTTGACGATGGCAGCGGCAGAAGGCAGCCGCGCCGCGCTGCATTACGGCGACATCAGCCAGCGCCAGCAATCGGCCTGCCAGGCGGCACGCCGCTCGATGCTCTGGCTGCTGAACTTTTCCGGACAGAATCCCAGCTGCGCCAATGCCAGCTCCGCACCGATACAGGTCTCCGGTGCCTATCCCTGCGAAGCGGGCTCCAGTGTCAGCTGCATGCGCGTGACGGTCAGCTACAACTATGACCAGCACCCCTTCATTCCCGGCACCGGCGCCATGTATGGCTGGACCATCGGTGCGCCGCTGACCAGCCAGGCCGTGGTCCAGCTGGGCAACACCTCCCCTTAACCTGCACACGAGCCCCCGGAAATGCCAAAGACATTCCGCATCATTGCCCTGTCCCTGGTTGGCCTGGCGCTATTGCTGGCAATCATCGCCATTGGTCTGGGCAAGCGTGGCCAACCCGCCCCGCTGCCGCAGCAGGAGGTGGCCAACGGCCAGACGCCAGCGCGCCAGCCGCTGACCATGGTGGTGGCCGCACGCAAGCTTGATACCGGCAAGCCGATCAGCCTTTCCGACCTGAAGAGCATCCAGGTCGAGCAATTGCCTGCCGGTGCAACCAGCAGCCTGTACCAATACGACAACGCCATTCCCTCGCGCGACATTGCCGCCGATACGCCCTTGCGGCCGGAGCTTTTTCTCGGCGGCCTGTCCAGCCAGCTGGCTCCGGGCGAACGCGCCATCGCCATTGCGGTGGATGAGATCACCGGTGTCGGCAACCAGATTGTTCCCGGTGATTTCGTCGATGTATTCGTGGCCTTGCCCGAAAGCCGTGCCGGCATGGGCGGCGAACAGGAGCCGGCCGCTGCACGCATGATTGCCTCGCGCCTGCGGGTGTTGACCTACGGCCAGCAGAGCCTGGTCAACGATCAGGTGGCGACACCTGTCGAGGCCAGCCAGCCAGCCGAAGCCGCCCAGGACGAGCGGGCCCAGGCCATTACCGCACGCAGCCAGAACCAGACCAACAGCGGCAGCAGCAATCGCAACCTGGCCAGCTCGGCCGTGCTGGCAGTGCCACCGGACCAGGCCGGCCCGGTGTTGCTCGGTGCCCAGGAAGGCCGTCTGTTCCTGGCCCTGCGCAACCCGGCTGACAGCGGCATCGCCGACCGCGAACGGTTTGCCCAGCCCGGCAGCCTGCTCAGCGCCTCGAGCAATGCAATGCAGGGCAGCGACAGCCTGACCGCCGATGACCGTGCCTACGCCGGCATCACCCTGAAGGGCCTGACCGGGCAGAAGACCAGCCAAAGCAACCTGCGCAGCACGCCCGCCCGGATCCAGCCGGTTCGCCGCAGCAACCATGCGCCGGCCAGCAGCCAGGGTGTGCAGATCATCCGTGGCGCTGACGCTCCGCGCGCCCTTACCTCCCAGTGAGAACAACAACTTCATGAAAGCCCACTTCCCTTGCATGCTGTTCTCACTGGTACTTTTCGGTGCCGGCGCGTGGCAACCACTGGCTGCCCAGGCCACTGCCAGCGATGCCGGCCAGGCCACCGCACTGGTGATCGAGGTCAACGAGCAACGCCCCTGGACCCTGCCGGACAATCTGGAACGCATCGCCATCGCCGACCCGGCCGTGGCCGACATCACCCGCATCGGCAACCGCGGCCAGGCCCTGCTGGTGGGCAAGTCCGCAGGCCAGACCACCCTGCTGCTGTGGCATCGCGGCATGCCTACGCCCACCCGAATCCGTGTCGATGTCCGCAGTGCGATCCAGAACGCACTGCTCAACGGCGCCAGCGGCCAGGTCGCCATCCAGGGCGGCCAGGCCTTGCTGCAGGGGCGCAGCGACAACGCGCTGCAGCACCACTACACCCGCCAGGCCGCTGTCAGCGCCCTGGGCAACGATGACGCCATTACCGACAGCGCCGTCATCAACCATGGCGGTGTGGTCCAGGTCGAGGTGAAAGTGGTGGAGTTCAGCAAGTCGGTGCTGCGCCAGATCGGCATCAACTTCACCAATACCAACGGTGGCTTCAACTACGGCGTGACCAGCCCCAATGCCAGCGGTGATGGCGGCGCCCTGTCTTCGGCATTCAACCTGGTGGCCAGCTCGCTGCGCAACAGCTGGAAGGCCAACATCGACCTGCTGCAGGGCAACGGCATGGCCCGGGTGCTGGCCGAGCCGACCCTGGTCGCCCTGTCCGGGCAGAGCGCCAGCTTCCTGGCCGGTGGCGAACTGCCGATCCTCGAACCCCAGGGACTGGGCAGCACCAGCATCACCTTCAAGCCCTTCGGCATCGGCCTGACCGTCACCCCGACGGTGCTGTCGCCGGACCGCATCGCGCTCAAGGTTGCCCCGGAAGCCAGTGACCTGGATTACAGCCGCGGCATCACCATGGACGGGATGATGATCCCGGCCATTTCCACCCGCCGCGCCGATACCACGGTGGAGCTGGGCGATGGCCAGAGCTTTGTCATCGGCGGCCTGGTCAGCAGCCAGACCACCTCGATGGTCAACAAGGTCCCGCTGCTGGGAGACATCCCGGTCATCGGTGCGTTCTTCCGCAACCTCAACCAGAAACAGGAAGAAAAGGAACTGGTGATCATCGTCACCCCGCGCCTGGTGCAGCCGCTCAGTGCCGGCACCCAACTGGACCTGCCCGGCCAGCAGCAGGCCGAAGCACGCCTGCCGGCCTGGGGCAGCTGGCTGCTGCAGCCGGCCAGCCCGGACCCCCTGCCCGGATTCTCGCGCTAAATGACCATGGCCGCCTCCAGCTCTTTTGCCCCTACCAGCGGTGACAAACAGCGCCGCGTTGTCCTGTACGCGCCGGACAACCATTTGTTGCTGGCACTTTCGGCCATCGAAGGGTTGCAATCGACCTACTGGATCGACAGCCGCGATGTCGAACCGGCGCGCCTGATGGGCGCCAACCCGGATACCGTTCTGGTCCTGCTCGATTACACCGGCAACAACGCACATTATTCGCAGGCCATGGCCCAGGCGATCAGCCAGCAGCCGGCGGCACCGGCGATGCTGGGCGTGGGCACGATTGCCGAAGGCCCGGACCAGAGCAGCCAGTTGCTGGCGGCCATCCGCGCCGGCGTGCGCGACTTCATCGACCTGGGTGCTCCGGCCCACGACATCCAGGACATCCTGCGCCGGATCAAGCGCGACCTGCGCAGCAACCAGCCCATCACCGTGGCCGGAGTTCCGGCCCAGCCCAGCCAACCTGACGGCAAACTGTTGCTGCTGTTGGGCGTACGTCCGGGCTTGGGCACCAGCACCCTGGCCGCACACCTGGGCAGCCGCCTTGCCGCTGACAGTGGCGATGACAACAGCCCGAACAATGCCTTCCTGCTGCTGGATTTCGGGCTTCCGGCCGGCGACACCGCGCTCTATCTGGGGGTGGAAGGTGGCTTCCATCTGGATGATGCCCTGCGCAGCATGGATCGTATCGATGCCACCTTTGCCGCCAGCGCCATCTCCCGTCATGGCAGTGGCCTGAGTGTGCTGGCCCGCAGTTCCAGTGCCTTTCCCGGTGACGAGACCGCCGCCCTTGTGCAGCGCCTGCGCTGCCTGTACCGCAACGTGCTGTGCGACCTGGGCGGCCTGGACAGCAACAGCATTCCCACCGCGATGCTGGCCAAGGCCGATGAGATCTGGCTGGTGGCCGACCAGTCCATCGGCGCCCTGCTCTCGCTGGACCGCTGCCTGCAGGCGCTGGAACAGCGCGGCCAGCGTGACGAACGCCTGCAACTGGTACTCAACCGTCACGACGAAAGCTTCGGCATCACCGCCGAGCAGGTTGCCGCACGCTTCAGCCTGCCCTTGCTCAGCACCCTGCCCGAGCGCTCCCGCCAGCTGCGCTCCAGTGCCAGCATCGGCCGCCTGCTGCACGAACAGCATCCCAATGATCCCTATCTGCAGGCTCTGGCACCGTTGGCAGCGCGTCTTGCCCCGACCACGGCCAGCACAGCACCCAGCGGCACCTTCTCACGTCTTGCCACTTACATGAGTCCATCGAAATGGAAGAAAACCTGAGCCCGCTGATGGAACCGGAGGCACCCTCGGTCACGGCCTTCGAGCATACCGAGCAGTTCCAGCGTGCACTGGCCGCAGCGCACGAGCACCTGCTCAACCGCATCGAGGACGAGCGTGTGGATATCGACTCATGGTCGGCGCCGACCATCGAGAACTACATCCACACCCACACCGCCGCCTTCGTCAAGGAATGGCGCATCCCGATCAATGCCCAGGAAATGCAGGCAGTGGTGGTTGCCCTGCAGAAGGAGCTGACCGGTTTCGGCCCGCTGGACGACCTGCTGCGTGACCCCGCAGTGGAAGACATCCTGATCAACGGCCACAAGGACATCCACGTATCACGCGGCGGCCAGCTGCAGCGCGCAACGCAGCGCTTTGGTGATGACCGCCACCTGATGCGCATCCTGCGCCGCATCCTGGCCCCGCTGGGCCGGCGTCTGGATGACTCCAGCCCGATGGTGGATGCACGCCTGCCTGATGGCGGCCGCCTCAACGCGATCATCCCGCCACTGGCCGTGGATGGGCCAATGGTGTCGATCCGCAAGTTCCGCAAGGACCCGTACCGTCCCGCCGAACTGATGGCACTGGGCGCCTTCGACGAGGCCATCTACGCCCTGCTCGACGCGATGGCACGCAGCCGCTGCAACATCCTGATTTCCGGCGGCACCAGCTCGGGCAAGACATCCCTGCTCAATGCCCTGGCCCATTTCATCCCGCCCACCGAGCGCGTGGTGACCATCGAGGACACCGCCGAGCTGTCTCTGAACCACCCGCATGTGGTGCGCCTGGAAAGCCGCATGGGCGGCGCTGACGGCGATGGCGAGGTCAGCATCCGCGACCTGGTGCGCAACAGCCTGCGCATGCGCCCGGACCGCATCGTGCTGGGCGAGGTGCGTGGCGCCGAAGTGCTGGAAATGCTGCAGGCGATGAACACCGGCCACGATGGCTCGATGGCCACCATCCACGCCAACTCCGCGCGCGACTGCCTGTACCGCATGGAGATGCTGGCCGGTTTTGCCGGCTTCCAGGGCAGCGAGGAAAGCCTGCGCCGGCAGATTGCCAGTGCCATCGACTTCATTGTGCAGATCTCGCGCCTGAGCAACGGCCGGCGTGTGATCACCTCGATCACCGAAATCAACGGCGTGAGTGATGCGATCATCACCTCGCAGGAACTGTACCGCCACGAGCCCTGGGTCGATGCCGATGGCAAGGACCAGGACCGTTGGCAGGGCTCGGGCTTCCATCCGCATACACACAAGCTGGAACCGTACCGCCAATACCTGCGTGATGCTGCCGGGCAATCCACATGGTGAGCCAGGCCCTGTTCGCCGTCTGTGGTGCCCTGTTGCTGCTGGCGGCCGCCGTGGCCCTGTGGCACGGGCCGGCACTGAGCAAGCAGAAAAAGCAGGCCACCCAGCATGTGGAGAGCATGCTGCAGAACCGTCAGGCAGCCGGCAACGGGCAACGTCCAGCGGGATTGGCAACACCTCCCAGGACCAGTGAACAGGCGGCCTGGCAGTCCTGGCTGATGCGCGCCAACCTGCCCCCCAGCAGCAGGACTGCGCTGCTGATGTGCCTGCCGCCGCTGCTGGTTTCCCTGTTCAGCGTGCTGCGCAGCGGCAGCCTGTTGCTCGGCCTGTTTGCACTGCTGCTGTGCAGCGCCGGTGTCGCGCTGTGGTGGTACCGACGGGTGAAGAAGATCCAGGCGCGGATGATTGCCCAGCTGCCGGACTTCCTCGAACACATGGTGCGCATTGCTGCGGTCGGCAACAGCCTGCCAATGGCCTTCCAGGGAGCGACCGCGCACAGCGTGGCACCGTTGCGGCCGGTGCTGGAGAACGCCCAGATCTACACCCGCGCCGGCATGGACATGGACCGCGCCCTGCTGCTCGCCGCCCAGGCCTGGCAGGTCAAACCACTGGAGATGCTGGCCGTGGTGATGGGCACCAGCATGCGCATCGGCGGGCGCAGCGACCAGATCCTGCAGCGCATGGCCGATTTCATGCGCGACCTGGAACAGGCACAACGTGAGTTCAGTGCCACCACCAGCGAAACCCGCATGTCGGCCTGGGTGCTGGGCCTGCTGCCCCTGGCCTGCGGCCTGATGATGGCCCTGGTCAACCCCGACTTCTTCACCCCGATGTTCAGCGAACCGCTGGGCAAGAAGATCATCGCCATTGCCCTGGCCCTGGAAGTGATCGGCGCCACGTTGCTGTGGCGCCTGTCGCGCTCGATCTGATCCACCCCGCAACAAGGTCCCCAACCCATGACAGCAATCTGGTCACTTTGCATCGGCGTATTGGCCCTGGCGCTGCTGGTGGCAGCCATCGGCCTGCTGGTGCGTGGCAGGCACAGCGAGAGTGCCGAAGCCGCCCTGAGCAATGCGGTCAAGCGCAGCCAGAACCAGGCCCCCGTCAGTGTCGATGCGACGCTGCCCTGGTGGAAGCGCATGGCCAACGAGCTTTCCCATTTCGGCCAGCAATTGGAAGGCAGCCGTGTGCAGCAGCTGCTGCTGGCCGAAGAAGACCGCATGCTGCTGGACCAGGCCGGTGTCGGCCACAGCCATGGCCAGGCGATCTTTCTTGGCGCGCGCCTGATGACCGCCCTGCTGCTGCCATTGCTGGTGGTGCTGTTTTCCGATGCCAGCGGCGTGCGCTGGCTGGTGATCCTGCTGGCGGCCATCGCCGCCGGATTGCTCCTGCCCAAATTCCTCCTGCGCGCCTGGGCCAAGCGCATCCAGAAGGCCGTGCATGACGAACTGCCGTTGTTCATCGACTTGCTGCGGTTGCTGCAGGGCGTGGGTTTTTCCATCGACCAGAGCCTGCAGATGCTGGGCGACAAGATGCGCCTTGCCCTGCCGGTGATCGGCCGCGAGCTGGAAATCGCCAACCTGGCCTACGGCCGCGGACGCAGTCGCGAGCAGTCATTGAACCGGCTGGCCGAGAGCTTCGACAACGAGGACATGCGCAGCCTGATCCAGATGATCGTGCAGGTTCATTCCCATGGTGGTGCGGTGCAGGAACCGTTGAAGAATTTCGGCATCCGCCTGCGCGAGAAGCGCCGCATGAACCTGAAGGAACAGGTCGGCAAGCTGTCGGTGAAGATGACCGTGGTGATGATGGTCACCCTGCTGCCGGCCCTGCTGCTGGTCCTGGCCGGCCCGGCCATCATTGCCCTGGCGGCGGCTGTCTCACAGATGGGGAGTACGTCATGAAGCACACACCGATCCTGCCCCGGCGCGCACGACAGCGGCTGCTGGCCACCACCCTGGCCGTGCTGTTGCCGGCTGCCGTTGCTGCCAGCGAGGCCGTGCAGCCACGCGAGCCGGCCATGTACCTGCAATTGATCGAGCAGATGCAGGCTCAAGGTGCCTGGTTTGCCTCCCTGGCCCATATCCAGGCCTATCGCCAGCAGCATGGCGACAGCCCGGCCCTGCAATTGCGCCTGGCCGATGCCCTGCGCCAGACCGAGCAGGACGAGCAGGCCGCCGAGATCTATCGCCGCCTCAACCGGGGGCCGACCCAGGCGGCCGCATCCCACGGCCTGGGCCTGATCGCCATGGCCCAAGGGCAGACCGCTCAAGCACTGGAGCATCTGGGAACTGCGGCCCGGCTGTCACCGTTGAAGGCGGATTATCTGGGCGACCTGGGCTATGCCCATCTGCTCGGTGGCAACTATCCGGCAGCGCGCGCCCCGCTGGCCCAGGCCGCCGAGCTCAATCCCGGCGATGGCCGCAGCATCGCCAACCTGGCGCTGTGGCAAATGCTGGTCGGCAACAACAGCGCCGCCGAACAGATCATGCGCCAGGCCCAGCTGCCGGCCAGCACCCAGCAGGCGGTGGCTGCCCAGGCCGTACGCCTGCGCCAGCAGCACCTGCCCGCCGCTGCGGTGCCGGCGGCAACAGACCACGGCCCCACCCTGCCCAATGCAGCCCCGGGCAGCACAGCCGGTGCGGCAATGCAGCTGGCACAGCAGCCAGTCAACCAGCCGCCTCGGGTGCAGCCACCGGTGTCGATGCTCGAACGTTTCGCCCCTTCCACCTCCAGCCAGCAGGGCAACACCCCATGAATGCCAACCGCACCGTCCTTGTCCTTGCCCTGATCAGCCTGTTCGGCAGCGCCCAGGCACAGCACAACCGCCTGGTCGATGCCCCGGCCGAAGTGGCGGTGGGCGCCGATGCCAGCCTGCAAGCGGCACGCCATGTGGAAGCCGAACACCTCAGCGAGGTCACCCTGGCCGCAGCCGGGGACAGCCCCGCCGCGACAGTGCCCGCGCACAGCCCGGCATACCCCGCAGACAACGCCATACCGGCAGCGGCGGGCAACGCACCGATGCCGGAGGTCCATCACCGGCAACCGCAGCGCATCGGCGATGCCACCCGAGGCCTGCTGCAGTTGCAAGCCAGCGGCCGTGCCGCCGCCCCGATGCTGCCCATGCTCGGTGAGCCGGCCAATGCGGCCTACAAGCGGCACCTGGACAGCTTCAGCCACCCGATTCCCGAGTTCTTCGATACCGCCGTACCGGCCACCACCGGCACGCCACAGTAATTCCAGCCAAGGAGATGGCCATGCACCTTCCAACGCGTTCGCCAGCAAAGCAGCAGGGTGCTGCCGCCATCACCATCATGTTGTGCATGCTGGGCCTGATCGCCATCCTCGGCCTGATCGAGGTCGGTTACCTGTACTGGGCCAAGCGTGATGTGCAGAAAATCGCCGATCTGGCCGCACTGGCCGGTGCCCAGCGCCTGGAGCTGTGCACCAGCGATCATGCCGACAACCAGGCTGCGCGCAGCAACGCCCTGGTGGACAACACCTTCGGCGGTGAGCTGAGCATCCGTTGCGGCCACTGGTCGGTGGCTACCGGGGCCGAAGCGGTGGTGGCCGTGGGCAGCGGCCGCAGCCTCAATGCGGTGCAGGTGCAGGCCAGCCGCGCGGCGCTGCCGTTGTTCGGCCAAGTACCCGGCGTACCGCGCCTGAGCGCGCGCGCCATTGCCCGCCGCAGCGAACCGGTGGCTGCCTTCTCGATCGGCTCGCGCCTGCTGGACATCACCAGCAATGGCCCGGTCCAGGGCCTGCTGCGGCTGGTCGGCGTTGACCTGAGCAATACCGAGATCGCCAGCTTCCGTGGCCTGGCCCAGGTCAAGGTCACCCCGCGTGGCCTGCTGCAGGCCTTGGGCATCCCGGTTACCGCCGACCTGTCGGTGGGCGATTTGAACAACCTGCTGGCCACCCACCAGGTCAGCGTGGGCAGCCTGGTCGATGCCGTGGTCGATATCGGCAACCAGCAGGGGGTGGCCAACATCGAGGTCGGCGTACTGCGCGCCAAGCTGGCCAGCCTGGGCATCAACAACCTGCGTCTGGCCCTGGGCTCGGCCAACGGGGTTGGCGGGCTGTTTGCCAATATCGCCGCCGGCGCCTCGGCCAATTCGGCCCTGGATGCCGACATCAACGCATTGAACCTGCTGATGACCAGCCTGCAGATTGCCAACAGCGAGCATGCCGTGTCCATTCCGCAGTTGAACCTGCTCGGCATCGAAGCCAAGGCCAGCGTGATCGAACCGCCATCCATCGCCATCGGTCCGATCGGCACCACCGCCTACACCAGCCAGGTCCGTCTGTTCCTGGACATCGACACCAACCGCATTCCGGCCCTGAACCTGGTGCTGGGCCTGCTCGGCGCGCGGGTCAAACTGCCGGTGTATGTGGACGTGGTGGATGGATTTGGCCGGCTCGCTGCGGTGGACTGCGCGTCCACCCCGCGCACCGCCACGGTGGATGTGACCTCCAGCGTGGCCAACATCTGCATCGGCAAGGCCATCACCCCGTGGGACAGCACCACCGAGCTGTGCAGCAGCGGCCTGGCCAACGAGGAGCTGGTGCGCCTGCTGGGCAAGACCGTGCTCAACCACAAGATCCACCTGCCCGCGCTCAGCGACACCGACAGCCTGACCCTGGCCGCCGGCCAGAGTGGCTCGGTGCAGCCCAATGCCCTGCGCATCGGCGACCTGCTCTCCAACCTGGTCAACACCCTGCTCGGCACCCTGGGCTCGCTGTTCCAACAACAGGGCGATCCGGCCGCCAATGCCAAGGAGCTGGCCGACCGCTACCTGCAGGCGACCAAGAAGAGTTCCGGTGCGTATGACCCGGAAGCGGTGATCACCGCCCTGCGTGACGGCAACAGCGCGCAGAACCTGCCGGCCCTGGGCAGCTGGACCACCGATATCCCGGTGTGCACGTCCTACGTGCTGGTCAGCAACTGCGTGATGCAGCCGGGCAATGTCTGGGATGGCTTCCGCCACTCGGTCACCATCAACGACGCCAGCCTGCTCGGCGGCCTGTTCGACGTGCTCGGCCTGAGTTCCTGCCAGGGCCTGCTGGCCGGTCTGCTGGCCTACAACACCTGCGTGCGCAACAACCTGGCCAGCTACCTGCAGACCAAGCCCGGCGGGCTGCAGGGCGGCAGCTATGACCCGGTCACCGGCAGCGGCAGCTGCAACACCGTGCTGTGCATCCTGCTCAAGCCGCTGCTGGAGGTATTGCGGCCGATCCTCAACGGCATCGGCCAATTGCTGAGCCAGCTGCTGAGCGAGGTGCTGGGCATCAACCTGGGGCGCAGCGTGGTGGAAATGCACTCCATCCAGTGCGGTGGTGCCGATCTGGTACGGTGATCACCCAGGGCCCTGCCGGCGGGCTTCCAGTGTGCCGGTATCTCCATGCTAGACTCGCTTGCGACCCGGCAGACAGCTGGGGGCACGCCAACGCAACCTCGGGGAAAACATAGCTCCATGATTCGGAACCTGACCGTTTCTGGCCGTTGGCGTCTGCCTCTGGCTGCCTGCGCAATGATGCTCAGCCTGACTGCCTGTGCCCACGATGCCTGGCGTGCCCAGGCACCGGTGACCACGGCCAGCCCTGCAACCCCGGCCAGCCCGGTTGTTGCCGGCAGCGCGATGAACAGCACCGTAGGCAACACCGCCGCGGAAATGCAGCGGCTGATGGCTGCCGGCAGCCTGAGCGAGATGCGCACCACCTACAACGGCCAGTACGGCGCCAGCCTGCTGTTCCATGCCGAATCGCTGTCCTATTACGTGGCCCTGTTCCACGACAAGCAGTTCTGGCGCGTGATCCGCACCGATCAGATCGACAATGCCGAATCGATGTACCGCGCCTTTGCCGAGCAGACCCAGCAGCTGGCCCAGGTCTACCTGGATACCCTGCGCCTGGATGCCGGCAAGCGTTACACCGAAAAGCTGGTGGCAATGAACGAAAACCGTCTGCAGGGCATGCAGCAGGAACTGGCCCAGCAGCAGCAACAGGCCACGGTGGTCAGCCAGGCCATCGCCGAGAACCGCCAGCAGGCAGCCAGCCTGTCCGGCGACCTGCGTGCGACCAACTCGCAGCTGGAAGCTTTGCAAAGCCAGATCCAGGCGCTGCAGGCCATCCAGTTGGACACCTCGCTCAAGCTGCCGGTGGCCGAGCCGGCCACTCCGCCGGGCCCGGCGGCCTCGGGCGAGTAATTTCCGCCCCGCTTTGCCCAGACAACCGCCGCCTGCCGGCGGTTGTTTGTTTTCATGCCAACCCGCACCGATACCGGCCCGGCAACAGAGGCTTGTAATGGCGCCCTTGCGCCACCATCTGCTGGGTATCCCGTTATCAGCCGAGCCGCATGCATGAGCCCGCAGCCCTACGTATTTGATGTCACCGCCGAAGGCTTCACCGCAGATGTTGCCCAGCAATCGGCCTCCGTTCCGGTACTGCTGAACTTCTACACCCCGCGCAGCTCGCACTGCATGGACCTGTTGCAGCTGTTGGAAAAGCTGGCCGCCGAATACAACGGTGCCTTTGTGCTGGGTCGTGTCGATGTGGACCAGCAGTACGAGCTGCGTACCGCCTTCCGCATCGATTCGGCACCGACCGTGTTCCTGATGGCCAATGGCGAGATCATCAACGGCTTCCCGGGCCTGGTGCCCGAGGAAATCGTGCGCCAGATGCTGGCCCAGCACGGCATCGTGCCGGCCGAGGCCACCACCGAAGACCTGGGCCAGATCGCCGAGGAAGTGGTGCTCAGCCCGGCCGAGCAGGTGCAGGCCGCGCGCGATGCGGTGGCCGCCGAGCCGGACAAGGAAGAACTGAAGCTGGACCTGGCCCTGGCCCTGCTCAAGACCGGCAGCACCGCCGAGGCCTCGGCCTTGATCGACGCCCTGCCGGCCAACCTGTCCACCGATGACCGCGCCGTGCGTGCCAAGGCTCGCCTGGATTTTGCTGCCGCACTGGCCGATGCTCCGGCACCGGCCGAGCTGGACGCGCGCATTGCCGCCGATGGCAAGGACCTGGCTGCCCGCCACCTGCGCGGTGTGCACCACCTGCTGGGCGGAGAGGACGAGGCCGCGCTGGAGCAGTTCATCGCCATGCTGGCCGCCGACCGCAGCTTTGCCGACGGCCTGCCGCGCAAGGCCTTGATCGACGCCTTCCGGGTGATCGAGGACGAGGAGCTGGTCAGCCGCTACCGCCGCAAGATGAGCTCGATCCTGTTCTGAGCCGCATCTGGCATCTGCAAGCCGCCCCGACAAAGCCCCGCCTGCGGGGCTTTGTCGTTGGTGACACATTCCGTACGGGGGCGGATGTTAAACTCGCTGATCCCCTTCCAGCGCCTGTTTCCCGCGATGAAAGCTTCGATCTTCCGCCACGGCATGAACCTGTGGCCGCCCTACCTGTTTGCCGGCATCCACGTCACTGCGATCAGCGATGACTACCGCCACATCCGGGTGGAACTGCGCCAGCGCTTCTGGAACGTCAACTACGTGCGCACGCACTTTGGCGGCAACCTGTTCTCGATGACCGACCCGTTCTGGATGCTGGCCCTGCTCAAGAACATGGGCCCGAAGTACTTCGTCTGGGACAAGGCCGGCAGCATCGATTTCGTCAAACCCGGCAAGGGCGTGGTGTTTACCGAATTCAAGCTGGACCAGGCCATGATCGACCAGCTCAAGGCCCAGGCCGCCGGTGGCGACAAGGTGCTGCACTGGTTCGAGAACGAGATCCTCGATGCCCGGGGCGACGTGGTGGCCCGCGTGCGCAAGCAGGTCTACATCCGGCTCAAGCCGGACCAGCGCTGAAGCCCTGCAGCAGACACAACAATGGCCGCAACAGCGGCCATTGTTTTTTCCTCGTAGGGCAATCAGGGCGATGCCGAACTGCCAACGGTTGCCGGCGGCCACCAGGCACTCGGCAGTGATACGCGCATCGGTGCAGCCGCTTGCGGCCCTTTGCGGTAATAGCGCGGGCCTACCTGCAAAGCCCGGCCATCAGTACTCAGGGTGATCGGCCGCTGTGCCGACACCAGACCGGCAGGCAGGTTCTGCAGCTGCTGCGCGATATCGTCAGGCGCCAACGCGGGCTGCTCACGCAGCCAGACCAGTGCACCCAACAAGCGCTGTTGTGCAGCCGCATCCTGGGCACGGTGCATGAACTCGGCATAGCCCGGCCCGGCCGCGCCGTTGCCGGTAAGCAGGCAGCCAACTGCATTGGCCGGGCATTCCATCTTCCACAGCGACCAGACACTGGCGTCGATCACAGCAGGTTGGTCCTGTGCCAATTGCTGCTGTATCGGCTCAAAACACCCTTGGGCCTGACCCGTGGCGATACGGTCCATGGTCTTGTCCACATTGAACAACCAGGAGCTGCCCGGCATGTCCATTTCATACTGGTAACTATCGGCCATCGCGGCGCCGCTGATCGCATAATCCATGCGCATCGCCCGGCACAGGCCCAGGTCCTGGGGCTGCAGTGGAACCAACGCGGCCGTGCAACTGGACGGCAATGCGTGCCCTGCGGGCAGCTCGGCCAACACCTGGCCCAGCATCTGAGTGTTGCCCACCAGCATGGCGTTACCGACCATGGCATGGATCAAGCTGTCGCTGCGGGTCAGCAGCATGCGTCCACTAGCCATGTCACGGCACAGGCCGGCCAGGGCCTGGTCGCTGTTGCCTTGCACATGCGCCAGAGCATGTGCGCTCAGGGAATCAAACAGCGCGCCCGTGGAATGCAGGTACGGCATCGACACATCGCCTGGATAGGGCGAGCGCACATGGCCGAAATCAGCCAGCTGCGCCACCCGCTGCAAGCGGGGCTGGCGTTGTGCCAGCGCCGCAGCCACCGCATCAGGTGCCTGGCGCACCTTGTCCAGACACTGCTCCGCCTGATGCCGCTCGCACAATACGTCGCTGCGCGGCCACGTGGTCGCTTGTCCGCCCAGCGCCGGCACGCCGGTCTGCTGCTGTTCCCCGGCAGCGCGCAGCCGGGCATTTTCCTGCTTCCACGCGGTAAACCGGCGCACCCGCTCATCCACCAGCGCCTGCCGCTGGGCCATGTCCAGGCCGTCATGGTCCAACGTTTCCAGCAGGGCCCAGGCGTTGGCCCCGGGCCAGTCCAGCGGCTGCTCCAGCGCCGCACGGGCCTGCTTCTGCATTTGCGAGGCAGGCCACAGGCGCGAGGCCAGCATCAGCAGGGCCACGGTAGCCAACAAGGCCAGCAACAGATAGACAATTCTCATCGCATTACGCATGACACTCCTTTGCTTGGTTCATCGCCGGCAGGCCGGCTGCAAAAACTGGCCTTACTGCACGGCGGCCTTATCTGCTGTAGGCAGCGGCAGCTGCAGCAGGTCGTTTCCTTCGCCTGTGTAATAACGCACTACCTCCAAGGCGGTGCCATCGGCATTGAGCTGCACCGGCCGATGTGCGCTGCGCAGCTCTTGCGGCAGTTGTGCCAGTTGCCGGGCCACATCCCCATCGCCCGGATGCTCGCGCAGCCACAACCAGGCACCGAGCAGGCGCTGGCTGGCGGCCACGTCCTGCATGCGTACGATGTACTTGTCATAAGCCGGCGCGGCGATGGCCGACAGCACGCAGCCGATGTAGTTGGTCGCGCATTCGATGTGCCATGGCGAACGCGCCTCTGCCGGTGCCAAGCCACCGTCCACTGGCAAGTCCTGGGCAATGCGTTGCTGCAATGGCATCTGGCAGGCAGCGCCCAAGCTGGCAGCCTGACGATTGAGGGTCTTGTCCAGGTCAAACAGCCAGCTGCCTACGGGATGTTCTGCCATGACAGTTGCATCGTGATGCCCATTAACAGCCGCATTCATCGCATATTGACCCTGCAGCGGGCGGCACAGGCTGATTGCCGCCGGCGGCAGTATCTCCAGGCCCGCCTTGCAGTTGGCAGGTGGGGTCACATCGGCAGGCAGCTCGGCCAGTACATGGGCCAGCAACTGGCCATTGGCCTGCAACCAACGCGCCCCGACCACGGTCAGAAACAGGTTGTCGCTCTGACTGGCCAGCATGCGGGCGCTGCCCATGTCACGGCACAGGCCCTCCAGTGCAGCAGCACTGTTGCCTTGGACGTGGGCCAGGGCATGGGCTGCCAGCGGCGTGGGCAACCTACCCATTGTATTCAGCATCGGCGAGTCGATATCCGCCACATAAGGCGAGCGCGCATGCTCAAAGTCGGCCAGCCCGGCGATATTGCGGATCAAGTCCGCGCGCGCCTGCATGTCGGCAGCCACGCCCTCCGGATTGGACCGCACCGTGGCCAGGCAGGTCTCAAGGCTGCCGTAACGGCAATACTCCAACGCCGGCAGCGCTGCCGGTGGCGCCACCGCAAGTTCCGGGACGGCGGGCACATCCTCGACCGCAGACCCATTGCCATATCGCTGCGCGGCCGTGGCCTTGGCCCAGAGCTCAAATGCCTGCACCCGCTCATCCACCAGCGCCTGCCGCTGGGCCATGTCCAACCCGTCATGGTCCAGGGTTTCCAGCAGGGCCCAGGCGTTGGCCCCGGGCCAGTCCAGCGGCTGCTCCAGCGCCGCACGCGCCTGCTTCTGCATGGCCGAGGCCGGCCAGAAGCGTGAGGCCAGCAAAAACAGGGCCAACAAGGCCAGCAAGCCAAGCAGTGCGGCGGCCATGCGTTTGAACATCGTCATCCTTTCCCCTTGATGCCGCCCTGCACGATCCAGCGTGCAAGGGTGAATGGCAGCTGATTATCTACAGGTGTTATACAACACCAGAACACCAATGCAAACCCGCGCCGTCACGCTTCCACTAAGCCCTGCACCTCACCGGCACCGGCATAAAGGGTGGGTCGCGACGGAAGATGAATGAGACCAAGCCGAATTCATCTTCACACCCCGATACAATGCGCGGATGTCGCCTGATGCAGCCTCCCCGCTCCCCCGCCCTTCCCTGCAGCGCCTGTTCCTGACCGGTCTGCTCACCCTGTTGCCGATCTGGCTGACCTGGGTGGTGGTGAAGTTTGTCTTCGTCCTGCTGTCCGGTTTGAGCCACCCCTTGGTGGTGCCGTTTTCCGAACGCGTGGCCGCTTCCTTCCCGCAGTCACTGGGCTGGTTCAAGGCCGAATGGGTGCAGGATGTGATCGGCCTGGTGGCCACCGTGCTGCTGATCATCTTTGTCGGTGCCCTCAGCCGCAGGGTGATCGGGCAGAAGCTGCTGGCCTGGACCGGCGCTCTGATCCAGCGCATCCCGCTGGCCAGCATCATCTATGACAGCGCCCGCAAGCTGCTGGACATCCTGCAGACCAAGCCGGGCAGCACCCAGCGCGTGGTGCTGATCGACTTTCCGCACCGTGACATGAAGTCGGTCGGCCTGGTGACCCGGGTCATCCGCGAGACCGGCACCGGCCGTGAACTGGCCGCCGTGTATGTGCCGACCACCCCCAACCCGACGTCCGGTTATCTGGAAATCGTGCCGGTGGAACTGCTCACCCCGACCGACTGGAGCGTGGACCAGGCGATGAGCTTCATCATCTCCGGCGGCGCGGTCGCCCCGGACACGGTGCCGTTCACCCGCGCCGGCGAACGCTGAACCCGGACAACCACACAGGCAGCACACCGATACCGGGCAGGCTGTCATTGCCCGCCCGGATCAGGCACTCTGCGGGAATACCTGTTCGTATGGTTGTTCCCCATGTCCGTAGCCCTGTTCCGTCCGCTGTTGCTTGCCCTGGGTGCCTGCCTGATGGTGCTGCCGGCGCTGCCGGTCGAAGCCCAACGCCGCAGCGCCAGCGCGCCGGCCGACACCGCCACCCGCCTCAACGCCCTGTACGCCGAGTACTGGGATGCGCTGATGAAGCTCGATCCCCTGCAGGCCACCCTGCAAGGCGATGCCCGCTACAACGACCAGCTGCCCAACACCCTGTCGCTGGCCTTCCGCCAGCAGTACATCGAGTTCAACCAGCACTGGCTGGCCCGCGCCGAAGCCATTGGCGATGCCGGCCTGCAGGGCCAGGACCTGCTCAGCTACCAGATCTTCGTGCGCGACACCCGCGCCGCCCTGGCCGGGCGTGACCACCCGGCGTGGATGCTGCCGGTCAACTCCTACTACAACCCGGCCACCATCATTGCCCTGCTCGGTTCCGGTGCCGGGGCCCAGCCGTTCACCACGGTCAGCGATTACCAGAACTGGTCCAAGCGTTCGCTGGGCGTGCCCACGCTGTTCAACCAGATGATCGACAACATGCGCCAGGGCATCGCCGCCGGCGTGGTGCAGCCGCGCGCATTGATGGAAAAAGTGCTGCCGCAGCTGGACGCGGTGCTGGCCGCCGGCAGCGCCCAGGACAGCCTGTTCTGGGGCCCGGTGCGCAACATGCCGGCCGATTTCAGCGACGCGGACCGCCAGCGCCTGACTGCCGAATACCAGCGCATGATCGACAACCGCCTGCTGCCGGCCTACCGCGCCCTGCGTGGCTTCATCGCCACCGAATACCTGCCGGCCACCCGCAGCAGCGATGGCCTGGGCGCCTTGCCCGGCGGCGCGGCCTGGTATGCCCACAACCTGCTGCAGTACACCACCATCAGCCAGCAGCCCGAGCAGCTGCACCAGCTGGCCAGTGAGGAAGTGAGCCGCCTGCAGGAGGTGATGACCACCACCATGCGCAGCCAGCGCATCCGCGGCCGCCGTGACCGTGCGGTCAAAGCGCTGTACAGCGACCGTGCCCATGTACTGCCCTCGGCCGATGCCTTGCTCCAGGCCTACCAGCAGACCCAGCGCGAGCTGGCCCCGGCCCTGGCCCCGGTGATGCCGGCACTGGAGCTGGCCCCGCTGCAGATCCAGCCGCTGGACCCGGGCCGTGCGCTCACCGCCAGCGCCGCCAGCTACCAGCCCCCGGCCGCCGCTGACCAGCCCGGCACCCTGTGGATCAACACCCACGACCTGGCCCAGCGCCCGCGTTGGGCGATCACCCAGCAGTACCTGCACGAGGCCATTCCCGGCCACCACCTGCAGCTGGGCCAGCGCCACAGCGGCCCGGCCCTGCCGCGTTTCCGCCGCCACACCGGCGACACCGCCTATGTCGAAGGCTGGGGCCTGTACGCCGAGGCCCTGGGCCAGCAGCTGGGCCTGTATGACAGCGCGGCCGAACAGCTGGGCTACCTGCACACCAATGTGGTGCGCACTGCCCGCATCGTCGCCGACACCGGCCTGCATGCCATGGGTTGGAACCGCCAGCAGGCGGCGCAGTACCTGATCAAGCAGGCCGACATGAGTGCGGCCGATGCCTCCCTGGAGGTGGAACGCTCGATGGCCATGCCCGGCCAGGCCTTGTCGGCACGCGCCGGCCAGTGGCAGCTTGAAAAGCTGCGCGAGCAGGCCAGCCTGGCGCTGGGTGAGCGCTTTGACCTGGCCGCCTTCCATGCCGAAGTGCTGCGCGACGGCTCGCTGCCGATGGATATCCTGCAGGCCAAGATCCAGCGTTGGATCGACAGCCAGTCCGCCACTTCCACCGCCCCCTCGACCACGACACCGTGAGCCCCATGCGCCTGTTCCTGCCTGCCCTGCTGTTGGCCGCCACAGCCACCATCACCCCGGCCCATGCCGGCACGCCCACTGCGGCCGATATCAGCGCCCGCCAGCAGGCCACCGACCGCCTGATGGCCGATTACCAGGGCCAGGTGCCCGGCGCCGCCCTGTTGGTGCTGCACGATGGCCAGCCGCTGTACGCCCGCGGCTACGGCCTGGCCTCGCTGGAGGACAACACCCCGGTCGATGCGCAGACCAACTTCCGCCTGGCCTCGGTGAGCAAGCAGTTCACCGCGATGGCCATCGTGCTGCTGGCCGCCGATGGCCGCCTGCAGCTGGATGACCCACTGGCACGCTGGCTACCCGGCCTGCCGCCGGCCACACGGGACATCACCCTGCGCCACCTGCTGGTGCATGCCAGCGGCCTGATCGATTACGAGGACGTGATGCCCGACGGCCTGCAGGGCCAGCTGCGCGATGCCGACGTGCTGGAAATCCTCAAGGGCCAGGACCGCACCTACTTCACCCCGGGCAGCAGCTACCGTTATTCCAACAGTGCCTATGCCCTGCTTGCCCTGGTGGTGGAAAAGGCCTCCGGCATGGCCTACCCGCAGTTCCTGCACGAGCGCATCTTCAGCCCGCTGGGCATGAACGCCAGCGTGGCCCGCACCGACGAAGGCCCGGCCGTGGCCCAGCGCGCCTGGGGCTACAGCCACATCGACGGCCAGTGGCAGCGCACCGACCAGAGCCCCACCTCGGCCGTGCTCGGCGATGGCGGCATCTATTCGTCCATCAGCGACCTGGCCCGCTGGGATGCGGCCCTGTACGACCAGCGCCTGCTGCCTGCCCAATGGCTGCAGCAGGTGTTCACCCCCGGCAACACCGTGCAGGGCGAAACCGATGTCAGCCACTACGGGCTGGGCGTGCGCCTGCAGGGGGAAATGGTCTGGCACAGCGGCGAGAGCATCGGTTTTCGCAACGTGCAGATCCGCTGGCCGCAGCGCAAGCTCAGCGTCATTGTGCTGAGCAACCGCAATGCCCCGGAGCCTTATGCCCTGGCCCGGCGCATCGCCGTGATCTGGGGCGCCCCGGCCCCCTGATTCTTGCTGCGCTGCATGATTTCCGTACGTGTGCGGATGTGCTTACATTCGCCTCGTTGCGATCCACATCGCCCACCACCATCCCTGGGAGGGGACATTCCCATGAACACCGCAATCAAGGCCCTGCTGCTGGCCCTGCCGCTGACCTTCGCCACCGGCCTGGCCCAGGCCAACAACAACGCCGAAGGCCGCTGGCGCCAGATTGACCCGGACACCGGCCGGGCCAAGTCCATCGTGGAAATCACCCGCACCAGCAACGGCGCACTCAATGGCCGCATCGTCGAGCTGATCAACCCGTCGCGCCCGAACCCGGTCTGCGACAAGTGCGAGGACGACCGCCGCAACCAGCCGATCACCGGCATGGAAATCATCCGCGGCATGCGCGCTGACGGCGCCGGCAAGTGGAAGGGCGGCAAGATCCTCAAGCCGGACGAGGGCAAGGTCTACAACTCGAAAATGGCCCTGATCGAAGGCGGCCGCAAGCTGGAGGTGTCCGGCTGCATCGCCTTCATCTGCAAGAGCCAGGTGTGGGAACGCCTGTAAACCAGGCCCATACGCAAGCGCTTGCCAACAACCCGGCCACTGGCCGGGTTGTTGCGTTGTACGGGCATGGCGGCGGCCACGGATTGCGCGTGATGTAAAAAATAATTGACATTCACATCCGCCCGGGAGCAGCCTGACGATGTCAAGTTTGTTTGACATTTCCTGCCCTGGCCCCGGAGCCTGCCATGCCACTGTCCTTCCAGGAAAAAAGCCTCTGGCTGCTGCTTGCCAGTCTGTGCGCGGTGTTCGGCGTGTATTTCATCAAGGTGGTGCCCCACACCGGCTCCCAGATCGGCCCGGCCGAAATCGGCAGCTTCATCGGCCTGCTGATCGTGCTGGTGGTGGTCCAGGTCATCGGCCATACCGTGCTTGCGCTGGGCAGCCTGCGCGAGCTGGGGGCACGCGGGGTCAGCCGTGACGAACGCGACGTGTTGATCGAGCTCAAGGGCAGCCGGCTGTCGGGCTGGCTGCTCGCCTGCGGAGTGTTCTGCGCCCTGTGCGTTGCCCTGCTGGTGCCCGGCAATGCCGCCTTTATGCATGTGCTGCTGGGCTTTTGGGTGGCCTCCCAGATCCTGGCCCTGGCCAGCCAGCTGTATTTCCATCGCCGGGGCGTGTGAGCCATGGGCAAGACAACCGGCCGCCTGGGCAACCGCCTGCGCGAACTGCGCCAGCAGGCCGGCGGGCTGACCCAGCAGGAGCTGGCCGAGCGGGTGGGCGTGACCCGGCAGACCATCATCGCCATCGAGGGCAACCGCTATTCACCCTCGCTGGAGGTGGCCTTCCTGATCGCCGCCGCCCTGGGCGTGGGCATCGAGCAGGTGTTCCAGTTCGAGCCCGACGCCTGAGCGCCCGGTCAGCACGCCCACCAGCACGGCCGGGGCCTCGGTTCCCCGGTGAGACAGGCCAGCCGTGCGATAATTGCCCGTTCCCACGTCTCATCGAACGGTCATGACCCGTAGCGCACTTGTCACCAATGCCCTGCCGTATGCCAACGGCCCGCTCCACCTCGGCCACCTGGTCGGTTACATCCAGGCCGACATCTGGGTGCGCGCGCGCCGAATGCTGGGCGAGAAGGTCTGGTATGTGTGCGCCGATGACACCCACGGCACCCCGATCATGCTCGGCGCGGAAAAGGCCGGCCTGAGCCCGGAGGCCTACATCGCCGGCATCCAGGCCAGCCACGAGGCCGACTTTGCTGCCTTCGGGGTGGATTTTGACCACTACGATTCGACCAACTCGGCCGCCAACAAGGCGCTGACCGAATCGCTGTACCTGAAGCTGGAAGCCGCCGGCCACATCTCCAAGCGCAGCGTGGCCCAGTTCTATGACCCGGCCAAGGGCATGTTCCTGCCGGACCGCTACATCAAGGGCACCTGCCCCAAGTGCAAGGCGGCTGACCAGTACGGCGACAACTGCGAAGTCTGCGGCGCCACCTACGGCCCGACCGACCTGATCGAGCCGAAGTCGGTGGTCTCCGGTGCCACCCCGGAAATGCGCGATTCGGTGCACTACTTCTTCGAAGTGGGCAATTTCGACGCCTTCCTGCGTGAGTGGCTGGCCGGCGATGTGGCCCTGCCGGGCGTCAAGGCCAAGCTGGCCGAATGGCTGGATGCCGAAGGCGGCCTGCGCGCCTGGGACATCTCCCGCGATGCGCCCTACTTCGGTTTCGAGATCCCCGGCGCCCCGGGCAAGTATTTCTACGTGTGGCTGGACGCGCCAATCGGCTACCTGTCCAGCTTCCAGAACCTGTGCGCGAAGACCGGCGATGACTTCACCGCCATCACCGCCGCCGGTTCGGCCACCGAACTGCACCACTTCATCGGCAAGGACATCGTCAACTTCCACGGCCTGTTCTGGCCGTCGGTGCTGCACGGTACCGGCATGAAGGTGCCCACCCGCCTGCACGTCAACGGCTACCTGACCGTGGACGGAGCCAAGATGAGCAAGTCGCGCGGCACCTTCGTCAAGGCCCGCACCTTCCTGGACGTGGGCCTGGAAGCCGAAGCCCTGCGCTACTACTTCGCCGCCAAGAGCGGCGGCGGCGTGGACGATCTGGACCTGAACCTGTCCGACTTCGTGGCCCGCGTGAACAGCGATGTGGTCGGCAAGTTCGTCAACCTGGCCAGCCGCGCGGCCGGCTTCATCTCCAAGCGCTTTGACGGCCAGCTGGCCGCCAGCCTGCCCGATGCCGCCCAGTACGACCGCTTCGTTGCCGCCCTGGGTGACATTCGCGCCGCCTACGAGCGCAACGATGCGGCCGCCGCCATCCGCCTGACCATGGCCCTGGCCGATGAAGCCAACAAGTACATCGACGACACCAAGCCGTGGGTCATCGCCAAGCAGGAAGGTGCTGAGGCGCAGCTGCAGTCGGTCTGCACCCAGGCCCTGAACCTGTTCCGCGTGCTGGCCGCCGCCCTGAAGCCGGTGATGCCGCGCACCACGCACGCAGCCGAAAGCTTCCTCAATGCCCCGGTCAACGCCTGGAGCGATCTGGACGCGCCGCTGACCAATCACACCATTGCGCCCTACCAGGCGCTGTTCACCCGTATTGACCCGAAGATGATTGACGCCATGACCGACGCCTCCAAGGACACCTTGACCGCCGCCACCGCCGAAGCCCCCAAGGCCGAAAAGAAGGCTGACAAGCCGGCCAAGGCCGAAGCCGCCACGGCTGCTGCCAAGGCCGCGGGCGATGCCCCGCAGTACATCGGCATCGAGGATTTTGCCAAGCTGGACCTGCGCATCGGCAAGGTGCTCGAGTGCGATTTCGTCGAAGGCTCGGACAAGCTGCTGCGCTTCAAGCTCGACGCCGGTGACCTGGGCCAGCGCCAGATCTTCTCCGGCATCCGCGCCAGCTACGGCGAGCCGGAAAAGCTCATCGGCCGCAATGTCGTCTTCATCGCCAACCTCGCCCCGCGCAAGATGCGCTTCGGCATCAGCGAAGGCATGATCCTCTCGGCCGGCTTCGACGGCGGCGCACTGGCCCTGCTCGATGCCGACGACGGTGCACTGGGCGGCATGCCGGTGCGTTGATCAGCACTTGCTGACATCACCGAGAGGTACAAAAAGCCGGCGCAAGCCGGCTTTTTTGTTAGCGCCGGACATTCCACGGCGTATGGAAAGCCCCAAAAAAACCGGAAAATTGGCAAATCATTAGCGCCAGCAAATTAGGCATTTAGTCGACACAGATCACAGTTTGCGCCATATCCAGTGCAGCCACCTGGATTTACACAGCCACCAACGCCTACACTCGGCACTGAATTACCAAGTACTCGTCAACATTTAGCGCACTCATACCTAACCAGCATGAGTGTATTTATTTAATAAAGTTACCCACCACTTAGTGGCCACCCATGGACTTTACGCTACGCACGCCAACGTCTGACATCAATTCTCGGAGCGAATTAATTCATACTTAAAGAACTATACGGGGGAGTTATGGCCACCAGATACTCAAAGCGACAGTTTGACGGAACCACTGAGCACTACGACTCACGGGAGGAAATGGAAGCGGCCAATCCAGAAATATCGACCAGACAACTAATATCAGAAATATCCAATTCATTCAATCCTTTTTTTGCGATACTTGGCTTCGTTGTCTCGGGAATTTCTGCAGTATTTATACTTTCCTTCTTCAGTGAATTCTCAAGCCTGGCAACTTGGATCAAGTTTTTCATTGCTGCCGGCATGGCCGTCCTAGTTGGCTACATATCTGGAAAGTTTGGCAATATTCTCTTCATACTCACGATTGCACTTTTTATCCTAGGCGCGACGGGCGGGATCATCGCACTCATATGGATGATACTTAGCATCTGACAATTAATACGAGCGGCCGGCACAACTCTGGCTTACGAACCCGGGTAAGAGCTTAGACTCAACTTCCAAGTGCAGCGCCCCCATATCGGGTCGTTGCCATGTCCAGAACCTACCAACACCTAAGCCCTGAAGAATCTGCCGCAATCATGCTCGAGCGGCAGAACGGAAGAACGGCTGTAATGACCCACTGAATTCCTGCTCAGGTGTTACAACTCCCGAAGGCGACACCAATGAGCGTAGTGATGGAAGAAGAAATCAAGCGTTGGACCGCCCGGCGCAAGTCGGCACTGGTCCTTGAGATCATCCAGGGCAAGACGACTGAAGTGGCCCGTGTTTCGTGGACAGGATAGTCAGGGGACAGTCCTGACCTGTTGATATCGCTGCTCGGCTTGTGTGTGAGCCGTATAACCCATGCCGGAACGGGGCCTCCCCGGCTGTAGAAAACTTCGATGCACTCAAAGATCGCGGCTCGGCAATCCCCCGACATTTTCGCGATCTACAACAAGCCTTTATTTTCGTACCGTTGATCATGCGCCCAAGTATCAATCACGTTCTGGAGGCGCTCATCCTCCGCTTCCTGGAGCGTGCTCATGTCGCACTCTATGTTGCTGGTCGCACGTGCGCTCCCAGCGGCCGATTTCTGCAACCCGGCGATGGCGAAACCATTACCTTGTATTGAGTACAGCGCGTAACGTGTTCCATCGGTTGTCGTCGATAACACCAGCCCACCGGCACCGCCCATCAGCATCAGGCGTGATCGCCTGAAATCGCTTGATGGAGCATGGCCAATCTCCGGCACCTTCACTTTCGGCACTCCCCTTGATTTACCAAGGGCAAACCGGAATTTCAGATCGCGGGAAGTGGAAGCCGTGTTGGTGCAGATCGATGCCCATTCGTCACGTTCTTGCAGACGGCAAGAGATCACGACCTGCTCACTTGCATTGCACTGGGCGCCTTCAATCGCTTGGCCTGAGCCAGCGGGGAGTGTCGAGGCCAACAGGGCCTGATCGACGCGGTTTGTGGCCCCTGACTTTTGACAACAAATAAGTCCAGAGATCATAACGAATACGAGAACGGCATTGAACTTCACGGCGAAGCTCTCCTTGCGGGACCACAGGTTGCTTGCGATGACAGTAGCAAAGCCCCCCCCTGAACAACGGGATCAGGCTCACTTATTTCGATGGTGAAGACGCCACCACAGTGGTCTCGGGCATAAAAAAGGTGTCATGGCTCACTTTCCAAAACGATGAATAGCTGCATCCGTCAGAACCAGTTGACCTTGACCCTCGCACCATCGATCAACGGCATCCAAGCATCGCCCAGCGACAATTTCGTATCCACCCAGAACGTCACCTCGCGTGTGCCGATGGGCAAGCCGGAGAATGGTGCATCCACGCTCATCGCAATGGTTTTGTTACCGGGACGCATCAATTCTTGACGCAGACGACGCAAGGATTGCTGCCCCACCTCGTCCAGACGCAGCTGATAAACGACCACGGGCATATCACTACGAAAAATCCCCGTACTGCGCGTATCCGTCTCCTTATTGATTAGCACAAGCGGCAATGCCTCACGCTGGCTGTACCCACCAGTACTGACATCCAGATTCAAGCGTGCGCCAGCCACGTCCAGTTCCACACCGTGCGGCAACGCCATGCGCACGCGTACCTGCGCAGGATCGGCCTGTGCCAGCGCGGCCGGTGACAGCGACGACAGTCGCAAAACGGTACTTACGGGAACAGAGGCACAGCCAACCATTCCTAACAGCACCAACAACATACCAACAGCTAATTTGCGCATGATCATCCCTGAGGATTTGATACAACCTATTCAAAATAACAATCACCGACACCCATCTCAATATCACGTTGAAAAATCATCAACGGAATCACATTTACTCACGACCGACGCACGGAAGCAGACATAGGACTGCACTTCCATCAGGCATCGGAATCACCGTAGCTAGGCTCACCAATCAACCGACGGGGGCTATCAGCGTCACGCAGCACATCAGGCAGCTCCGTTTGCTCCACTTACCCTGGCCGTCACTTGCTCAACCGGCCGGGGGATTGAAGTCATGCAGAATCTCGCCGTTGTTGTCGATCAGCAGTGCCGGCGCGGCGGGGTTTGAGCGCAGGTAGAACGCATCAGGCAGGGCATCGGCGGAGAGCTGGGCGCCGCTGCCGGTGATTTGCGGCAATTGCTCCAACGTGCGGCTCCACACCATCTTGCCGGTGGCTGCATCGAGCAGTTCCAGCACCCGGCCCTGGTCGGTCACCGGGGTGGTGTTGAAGACGATCAGCACACGCTGTGCATTGGCGGCCAGCACCGCGCCGCGATAACGCAACTGCAGCGGCGCGATCAGCTGCAGCCCTTCCAGGCCGGCGTGTTGGATGCGCTCACGCCCGCTCACCCAGCCGCCAGCCAGCGGGACGAAATCCTGCGCCGCGGCCATTACTGCCGGGTCATCCTGCCGGCGTACGGCCAGTGACGGCAGCAGCTGATAGCCGCCCTTGCCAATGCGCTGGGTGTAGCGCAACAACAGGCCCGGTGAGCTGGCAGCCTGCAGGCCATCGCCGCCGCCTTCCACCCGGGCGAAGGCGAACTGCGGCTTGGCCACGGCCGGCAGCTGCGTAGTGCGTTGCTGGAAATCGGCCTGCAGCAGGGCCAGTGGCACGATCTGCCCGCTGAGCCAGAACACCACAAAACGCTCGCCGGCATTGCTGGTGACCATGAGGCTGTCCGGTTGTTGCGCATCACCGGGGGCTATGCGCGACACCCCGGCACCCAGCTGTGCGGGATGGCGATTGACCAGGGCATCGTCCACCGCAGTGAAACGAGCATCCTCGCGCTGCAGGGCCAGCAACTTCTGGCCGTTCATGATCAACAGGATGCTGCCGTCGGAGAAATGGGCAAAGCGCGGCGGTTGCGACAAGGTGGTACGCGCATAGCTCAGCTGCAATGGCTCGCCCAGGGTACGGCCGTTGCCGACCTCACTGACGCTGACGCGGTAATGGTCATCGCGTCCTTCGGTCCTTTCCAGCACCTGCACCTGGGCATAGGCACCAGCCTTGTGCTGGTACACGGTGGAGGCCTGTAGCCTGCCGTGGTCCGGCGGGGTGGGCAAGGCCTTGTGCAGCAAGGGCCACAACAACGGCAGGCCGATGGCCAGCAACAGCACCACCCCCACGGCAAGGCCGACATGGCGCCCGGGTGCGGCGCTACCGGAGGCACCCGGCTCCAGGCGATGGGTGACATGCACCTGCTTGGGTGCATTGTTGTCGCTGAGCACAAACTCGCTGCCGCAGGCACTGCATACACGCAGGTTGGGGCTGGCCGCCACCGGCTTGCTGCTGCCGGAGCCGCAGCGGGGGCACATCAGGGGTTTGATCTGTACCGACATCGCGATTCCTTGCATCGCCCGCCATGCAACACCGGCATGGCAGGCCCTGGCGTCATTGGAAGGAGTGCAGCACGTTGCCCTGGTTGTCCATCAGGAAACCGGGCTCAAGCGGGCTGCTCTGCACGAAGAAGCCCGAGGGCAACCCTTGTGCGGTGAGGTAGGTGCCGCCACGGTCGCTGGCCATCAGCGGCACCTGGGCCACCTCACGGCTCCAGACCACCTGCTGGCTCTGCTTGTCCAGCAACTGCACCACCCTGCCCTCGCTGCTGGTCGGTGTCGGGCTGTAAACCAGCAACAGATGGCTGGCATTGTGCGCCAGCACCTGCGCATTAAAGCGCGGCGTGGCCGGGGCAATGAGCTCCACACGCTGCACGCCCTTCTCATGCACATGGCAGGAAACCCACAGGGTCGGCGCCACCTGCCGGTACCACGCGGGCGAGCGCTCAACATCCTTACTGTGCTGCGTGTACAAGCTGAAGTACCCCAGATACTGCGGCTGGCCCGGATCGGCCCGCTGCCAGTAGCGGATCAGCTGATAGCGGCGGTTTTCAATGCTGTGCGAGCCTTCCAGTTCGGCATACAGCCAATGTTCGCTCAAGCCGGTGGCCTGTGCGGCACGCTGCTCGTCACTGTCGGAAATGCCCACTTCGGGCAGCAACTGCCCGGCCAGCCAGTAAGCGTGGTAAACCGTGCCATCGGCGGTGGTGATCTTGAAACTGTCCGGCCGGTCACGGAAACCAAACTCGATCCTGGCAATGCCGCCGCCGAGTTGATCGGGATGGCGGGCGAGCAACTGCGGGGTCAGGTCCACGAAAGCGTTGGCACCGGGATCAAAGCGCAACACCATCTTTTTTTCCAGCTGCAGGTAGAGCTGGCCATCGCTGAAATTACGCAGGTAGGCGCGGTTGTCCTGCCTGTTGATGCGCCAGGTCTGCGGCTCGGCCAGCAGTGCCCCGCTGTGGATGTCCGTCACCTGGACAAGGTAGGCATCGCCCTGCGCCTCGTTGCGCCGGCTGTAAACATCAATACGGCTGAACTTGCCTGCCGCCTCGTACAGCGCCGATGCCTCGGCGCGCTCGCGCGGATGCACAACCGGCGCGCTTTGCTGGCTGCGATCCAGCAGCCCTGGCAAGACTGCCAGCACCAAACCGGCCAGCAGAACACCCACAACAACGGCGGCACCGATCCATCGATGGCCACGCCCGCGATCAGTGGCCTGGCCACCTGCGCCCTGCTCCGCCTTGTTGAACACAGCCGTGATGGAGAACACCGTGCCACAAGCGGCGCAGGCCCGCTCCGGTGCGCGCGGTGTGGCTGGCAGCAGTGATCCACCACAGTGCGGACAGAAACGCAGCGTCATGGCCTGACCATCCCGGCCATGCCGGTGCCGCAGGCGGGCGGCACAGCACCTGCCCGGCCATCAAGCCGTAGCTTGCTTGCATCACAACGGCAGTACAGAGCAGTGGGCATGCAACAGTCGTCAGTCCATGGATTCGGTATGCCCCGGCAGGAAAAATCGACCTTGCCGTGCCACATACAGCATTGCACAGGCACAGGCCCAAGGCTCTACGCAGTGCATCAAACCAGTAGCGTACGTCCATGGCAGGCCGGTGTCAGAGCAACGCGCCACTGTGCCCAAGCGCAACCGCATCCTGTGATTGAAGGCACAGGTTTTTCCACCGGGCAGCGGGTTCTGCCAAACCTGGACGACACCACGGGTTGCTCGTAACTGAATACTGCTTGATAGTCGGCGCTGACCACATCCCGGGACCGAGGCCCTGACCGACCATGCCTGCACCAGCACTGGCGCATTACCCTGGTCTTTATGATGCCTCCCGCTTGGCCGTTTCCGTGCTCGATGCGGACAGTTTCGAACTGTTTTATGCCAACGATGCCTTCCAGCATTACTACCGGGCACGACTGCTGACCAACAGCAAGCACCTGCTGCGCGATGCGCTGATCCAGCAGGCAATCAAGCAATGCCATGAAAACCACCAGACACTGAGCATTACCCCGCTGGGCAGCCAGCTGTGTTTCGAGTTCTCCCCCTTCAATGCCGCCACGGCCATGCCGCGTCTGGTTCAGTGCATCCTGTTGCCACGCGACATGGAAATGCCGCAACCACAGCGCGATGACCTGCCCCACGACCTGCTGCTGGCGCTGGCACGCATCATCGACCACTTCCCGCACAACATCTGGCTGTACTCGATCAAGGGCGAGGTGCTGTGGACCAACAACACCTCCAACCGCTTCACCATCGGCACCAATGGCGCACGCCATATCGTGGACCTGGCCAACACCCGTCACATCACCAACGTACATCCTGATGACCTGACCGAGGCGGCCGTGGCCATGTCCCAGGTAATCAATGGCACGCCTATGCAGCAGCCAAAACGTTACCGGCTGCGCAACCACACCGGGCAATACTGCTGGTTCGAGTTTTCGATGTCGCCCGTGCACGACGATGCCGGACAGGTGCTGTACTGGGTCGGCACCAGCATCAACATCGAGCACATCGTCGCCCTGGAACAGGAGCATGAGCAGCAACTGCAGCTGTTGCAGCAACAGTTGCGCAGCGCCAACGACGAACTGCACAGCCATCACCAGCGCAACCTCAACGCTGAAAAGATGGCCTTGATCAACCATCTCTCCGGCGGCGTCGCGCATGACCTGAACAACCTGTTGCAGGTCATGCGCACCTGCACCGAGCTGGCCATGCTCAAGCGCCCGGAAGCCTCGGTGGAAACCAAGCTCAAACTGATTGCCGACTGCATCGAACGCGCCAGCCGGCTGTCTTCGCAGCTGGCCAGCTTCACTGGCCGCACCCCGCAGAATGCGCGCCAGCTCGATACCAGCGAGGTACTGCGCGAATGCATGCTGCTGCTCAAGCGCGCCGTGGGTGCCGAGGCCGATTTCAAGGCGGATATCCCCGATGGCCTGCACCCGGTACTGGCCGACCGCGCGCATCTGGAAAATGCCCTGATCAACCTGGCCATCAATGCGCGCGATGCCGTCGACGGCCGTGGCCAGATCCGTTTCGCGGCCCGCAACATCGAACATGCCGAGCCGGATGGACAGATCTGCGAAGCGGTGCAGCTGTGCCTGCGCGATGATGGCAGCGGCATCGATGAAAGCCTGCGCGAACAGGTGTTCGAGCCATTCTTCACCACCAAGCCCGAGGGCAAGGGCACCGGCCTGGGCCTGGCCATGGTCAAGCGCTTCGTGCAGTCCAGCCATGGCAGTATCGAATTGAGCTCCCGCCCCGAGCAGGGCACCAATGTCAGCATCGTGCTGCCCCGCAGCCGCCAGCAGGCAGAGACGGCAAGCCACAACACGCCCGTGCCGGCCAGCCTGCAGGCACGTGTGCTGCTGGTGGAGGACGACGAACCGGTGCGTCTGGCCATCCACGCCCTGCTCAGCCAGCTGGGCTGCACGGTGATCCCCTCCTTCAACATCGACCACGCACTGGGCCTGCTCGACAGCGGCCTGTGCCCGGAAGCCATCGTCTCGGACATCCGCATGCCCGGCAGCCACACCGCCAGGGACCTGATCGCCCGTATCGAACAGCGCCCGGACATCGCCCTGCTGTTTGCCACCGGCTACAGCGCCGACGTGGCCGTGGCCGAGGGGCTGATCGACGGGCGCTGGCCGGTGCTGTTCAAACCCTTCGACCTGCATGGCCTGGCCGCCGCCCTGCGCCAGGTCCTGCCGCAGGCAGCGGACACCGAGTGAAGCCCGCTGCGTGACCGCCTGCCCGGCTGGCCAGCCGGGCACTTTCGTGCTGCAGTGGTGCCCTCCATCCCTTGGGTACTGCGCCGATGAAGACAGTTCTTGCCTGCCTGTGCCTGGCGCTGCTGCCGGTGTTGGCCCACGCCCAGCCGGCAACGCCAGCCACGCCTTCGGCGGTGGCCGACCCCGGGCTGGCCAGCCAGCTGGGCGCCGATGAACGCGGCATGCGCCAATACATGCTGGTGATCCTGAAGACCGGGCCGACGCCGCTGGCTGATGGGCCGCAGCGCAGCGCGATGTTCGCCGGCCACTTCGCCAACATGCAGCGCCTGGCCGCGGCCGGCCAACTGGCTGTGGCCGGGCCGTTCACCGACAAGGGCGACTGGCGTGGCCTGTTCATTCTGGCCGTCAGCAGCCAGGCCGAAGCCGAAGCGCTGGTGGCCACCGACCCGGTGATTGCCCAGGGCGAGATGGTGGCCGAGTACCACCCGCTGTACGCCTCGGCCGCGCTGATGGCGGTCAATGCCACCCACCTGCGCATTGCCCCGCAATGACCGCCCGCACGGTCCTGAAGGCGCGCAGCCGCGCCGGCCTGACCGCACTGGCCGCGGCCGGCCTGTTCAGCGCCTGCGCTTCCGGCCCGGTTCCGCCTGCCGCCGTGCCGACTGCAGACAACGAGCACATCGCGCCCTGCCCGGACGGCATGGGCGTGATGGACGGCTGGGACCGGCCTGCCCCGCCCCACCGCATCCACGGCAACACCTGGTATGTGGGCACCTGCGGCCTGACTGCGCTGCTGATCACCTCTGACCAAGGCCATGTCGTGATCGATGGCGCCAGCGCCGCCGCCGGGCCGTTGATCGCGGCCAACATCCGCGCCCTGGGTTTCGACCCGGCCCAGGTGCGCTACCTGCTCAACAGCCATGAGCACCACGACCATGCCGGCGGCCTGGCTTACCTGCAGCAGGCCACCGGTGCGCCCTTGCTGGCCCGGCAGGCGGCCGTAGCCAGCCTGCGCCGCGGCCACGGCGACCGCAGTGACCCGCAGCAGCTCGAACCCGGCAGTGGCTTTGCCCCGATCGGCCAGGTGCAAGCCATCGCCGATGAGCATGTGGTGCGCGTGGGCGGGCTTGCCATCACCGTGCACGCTACCCCGGGACACACCCCCGGTGGCACCAGTTTCAGCTGGCGCAGCTGCGAACAGGGCCAATGCCTGTCCATTGCCTACACCGACAGCGTCAGCGCCATCTCCGATGCGGTGTACCGCTACGACCAGCATCCAAAGGCCGTGGCCGACTTCCGCGCCGGGCTGCAGACCCTGGCCGCGATGCCCTGTGACCTGCACATCACCCCGCACCCGCTGGCGTCGGACCTGTTCGCGCGCTTGCAGGGCCAGGCCCCGCTGCGCGATCCACAGGCCTGCCAGCGCTATGCCCAGGTCGGTCAACGCGGGCTGGAGCGGCGCCTGGGCGAGGAGGCCGCCGGGCGCAAACCCTGAGCACCATCCTGAGCGCATGCCCCGCTGCCGGCATGTGGCTGCGATAATGACGCCCCGTTGTTGTGTGCCCTGCCCATGTCGCGCCTGACCACCCCGCTCGTTGAACGCCTGGACCGCCTGCTGCCGCAGACCCAATGTGGCCAGTGTGGCTTCGATGGCTGCCGTCCCTATGCCGAGGCCATGGCCCGTGGCGAAGCCGGCGTGGAGCGCTGCCCGCCCGGCGGCGACGCCGGCGCGCGCCAGCTGGCCCAGGTGCTGGGCGTGGCGGCCCGGCCGTTCGACCGCGGACGCGGCGAGCACAAGCCGGCCCAGGTCGCGGTGATCGTGGAAGAGGACTGCATTGGCTGCACCAAGTGCATCCAGGCCTGCCCGGTCGATGCGATCATCGGCGGGGCCAAGTACATGCATACGGTGCTGAGCGATCTGTGCACCGGCTGCGAGCTGTGCATTCCGCCCTGCCCGGTGGACTGCATCGACCTGAAGCCGGTTTGATTCCGGCACGCGGAGCGTCCCATGTCGCTGAGCTTTGAACAGAAAACCCAGGCCATGCGCCGCCAGCTGTCCGAGCGCAAGATTGTACCGGGCATTGCCGCACCACCGTTCTGGCGCCTGCTGTGGAAGCTGGGCATCGCCCTGCCACCGCCGCTGTTTTTGGGCTTTGTCCCCTTGACCCTGTTGTGCGGCGGTTTTTTTGCCGTGTTGTGGGGGCTGGTGATGTACCTGGCCAGCTGGCGCGCCCAGGGCACACCGCTGCCCACCATGCTGCTGGTCATGCTCGCTGCCGGCGCCCTGTTCGGCCTGATCATGGCGGCGGTGTTCCGCAGCCACGCACGCCGCCTGCAGCTGCCGGCCTGGCGCGACTACACCGGCACCCACTGATGGCACAGGCCCGTGCCTGATCGAGCCGGCCAGAATGGGGTTTGCCCAACGCTCCCCGCCCATGCAACTGCAACTCCTGACCCCGACTGACCAGCACTGGCTGCCAGACTTGAGCCGCCTGCTCCAGCACACCGTGGATGGCGGCGCGTCGGTCGGCTTTCTGGCCCCGCTCAGTGCCGACCAGGCCCAGGCTTACTGGCTTGATGTGCTGGCCGGGCTGGGCCCGCAGCTGCAACTGTTCATCGCCCACCACGACGGCCAGCTGCTGGGTACGGTGCAGCTGGCCCTGTGTGCCAAGGCCAATGGCCGCCACCGTGGCGAGGTGCAGAAGCTGATGGTGGCCCCGGCCAGCCGCGGCAGCGGCATTGCACGCCAACTGATGGAGGCCGTGGAAGCGGCCGCACGCCACGATGGGCGCAGCCTGCTGGTGCTGGACACCCAGCAAGGCTCGGCCGCAGAAACGGTGTACGCACGGCTGGGCTGGCAACGTGCCGGCAGCATCCCCGATTTTGCCGCCAGCCCGTACGGCGAACTGGCCGCGACCGTGTTCTACTTCAAACGGCTGCAGCGGTAACCGCCGCTGGCGGTCATCACACACCCCGGAGGTCAGCGGCCATGAGCACCCACGCCCACGAAAAGATCAACTACCTGGAATTTCCCAGCAGCGACCTGGCCGCAACCAAGCAGTTCTTCAGCACCGCGCTGGGATGGGCTTTTGTCGATTACGGCCCCGAATACAGCGCCTTTTCCGGCCAGGGCCTGGATGGCGGCTTCTTTGCCGCCAGCCGGGTTGCCCGGCCCCACGAGGGCAGCGGCCTGGTGGTGTTCTACAGTGCCGACCTGGAAGCCACCCAACGCAAGGTGATCGCCGCCGGGGCGGTGATTGCCCAGCACATCTTCGAATTTCCGGGCGGGCGCCGTTTCCACTTCGTCGAACCGGGCGGCAATGAATTTGCGGTGTGGAGCGAGCCGGCCGCCTGAGCCGGCCGCAGCGGTGTTTGTGCCAGACACAAAAAAGCCCGCTGCCAACGGCCGCGGGCTTTGGGCATCACACCGGCTGTCCTCAGACGATGGCAGCGGTGATCACGATCTCCACCTTCCAGTCCTTGTTGACCAGCTTGGCTTCCATGGTGGCGCGGGCCGGAGCATGGCCGGCCGGTACCCAGGCATCCCATGCCACGTTCATGCCGGGCGCGTCGTTGATGTCGGCCAGGAAGATTTCCGCGCGCAGGATGTTCTGCTTGGACGTGCCCGCACGGGCCAGCAGGGCATCGATCTCGGCCAGCACCTGGGCTGTCTGCCCGGTGATGTCGGCGCTGGTGTCTTCGGGAATCTGCCCGGCCAGGTAGGCCACGCCATTATGGACAGTCATTTCGGCCAGACGCGGGCCACAGTCAAAACGTTCAATCATCACGGCAGTTTCCGTTGGGAGAATGGAGGGGGAGATCGCATCCGGCGCAGCTGGCCGGGGCCTGGCATGGCGCAACACGGCAAGGCTGATCAGCACCATCGAGCTGACCAGCACCGCGATGAGCAACTTCTGCCCGACCCCGCGCGGCAGCCAGTCCAGACGGCCAATATGGATCATCGCCAACAGCCAGCACAATGCAGCGCAGATACCAGTCGGCACTGCCCAGCCGCGCCAGTGCCGTGCAGTGGCAAAACGCAGCGCCTGCAGTGGCAGGGCCAGCAGCGCTGCGGCAAAGGCGACATAGGCCGCGCTGTAGTGGAACCAGCCGGGACGGCTCAGCTCCAGCGGTGGGCTCAAACGGTCTCCGATGGCCACGGCCGCCAGGCCGATCCCGGCCAGGCCCAGGCAGGCCATCACCAGGGCCCCGCTGGTGGATGGCGCCGGTGCCGTGCGTTGCAGCACATAGCCCATACCGGCCATCACCACCCCCAGCAGCACATACACCAGGCACAGCCACAGCCCGCCCGGCCCATGCAGATAGAAACTCAAGGTGTGCTGGACCAGGTCCAGGTCGCTGCGCTGCCATTGCAGCCAACCGGCGGTAAGCAGGAACAGCAGGCAGGACACCAGGCAGGCCATGGCCAGACGCCGGATCGTGGCCAGCTCCAGTGCGCTCACGCCTGCCCGGGGTGGCGTTGCAGCCATTGCGCCAGACGCTGCCGGTAGGCGGCCAGCTCGTCGGCGTACAGGTCCAGCACGCACAGCGGGCAGCCGCTGCCACAGCACTCGTTCTCGCCGGGCGGCTCGGGCGGCAATGGCCGCGGATCATCGTTGGAATCGGTCATGGCGATGGCCGCAGGCGCGGCAAAAAACACAGAACCCCGATTCTAATCATCCCGGCCCGCCTTGGTTCAAGCCTCGCCACGCAGCCGGCGTGCCAGGTTGGCCCGCGCCGCGGCATCAAACCGCGCGTGGCCCCAGCCGCTGAGGTAGATGCGTGGCCGCTTGAGCACGGCCTTGAGGAAGGCCCGCCGGCGCCAGGCAAACAACCAGCCCGGCACCACGCCCCGGTACTCTTGGGCAATAGCCGCGTCATAGGCGCAGAACACCGGCCACGGCGCGGCCAGGATGGCCATGTCGCAATCCAGGAACAGGGCCTGGTCAGCACTGACCTGCTCCGGCAACAGGGCACCATGGCGCGCGGTCAGCTCGATCAGGCGCACCACCGCGCCGGTGTCGATACCGGCAGCGGGCAGCCAGCGCTGGATCTGGCGGCCGGCAAGCTCGGCACTCATCGCCTCGTTGTCGCTGCGCCCGGGCACGTACACCGCATCGTGGTAGAGCGCCGCCAGCTGGACTTCGGCCGGCTGCTGCCAACCGGGGCCAGCTGCCACCTCGGCACAGTGCTGCAGTACCGCCTGGGCATGGCCGAAATGATGGTAGGCACGCGGCGGCTGCGCGTACTGCGTGCGCAGCTGTTCCAGCATCGGGGCAGGCAGCTGCAGCGGGGCGAATGCAGGCGACAGGTTCATGCCTCCATCATCGGCACAGCGCGCGCGGCCGGCAATGCCCGGCACTCAGCCCAGTGACCAGATACCTTCCAGCTCCTCGCGGTCCTGGCCCAGGAACTGGCGCAGCAGCACGAACTCACGCACCAGCCAGCGCATGGACTGCACCGGCTGTTCGGCCACCTGGCGGCTGTCGGTAAGCATGGGGATATGCGGTGCCGGCCCGGGCTTGACCCGCCCCAGGATCGGCTGCATCGCCTTGAGGATGTCCGCCTGCAGGTCCAGCAGCAGGTCCTGGCCCGGGCCGCATTGCAGGGCAAACGGATAACGGCCATCGCCCGGCAGGGAGCCAACCTGGTCAAAGCAGACTTCAAAGGCCGGGCGTTGCAGCTTGCCGGCGGCCATGCAGATGCGCTTGAGCGTGCGCGCGTCCACCCCGGGGAAGTCACCCAGCTGCTGGACGATGATCAACGGCACTTCCTCGCCGGTCAGCACCGCCTGCAGGCCGTGTTCACTGCGCAAGGCCTCGGCCAGTTCGCCAATCCGCTCGCACACCTCCGGCTCGGGCACCACCGCAAAGTAGAGCCGCTGGGTCGGGATGTCATTGCCAAGACCCAACGACAGCTGGGCCTCTGCCGAGGACGGGTAGGACTTTTTGGCCATGATCGGCAGCGCACCGCGTCAGCAACGGGCGCCAGGCAAGTAGAAGCGGCGGGCTGTGGATACTAGCAGGCGCAGCCACGCCACGGCGCACACTGGCCATTTTTTCACCAGCTTTCGCAAAGCCTTGTGCCACAGGGGCTGGCATGGCTTATCCACATGCTTGCCCAAGCCCTGTGCACATCCACTGTGGGCAACCACTTCTGGCTTGATGGTTTTTTGACCAGCCCGTACAAAGCCTTGCCGTGCAAGGGCTGCCGATACTTATCCACAAATTAGCCGTGCGCTGACCCACACCGGCTGTGGGCAAACCTGCCAACCACCGCACACCGGGCTTGCGGCCGCCCGCCCGGCCAGGTTGACCACAGCCTGCCGACAGGCGCTGCAGAACATCCTCGCAGGCTTGTCCACCTGCCGCCAGCGGCCCGGTTGCCCTTGTTCCGGCGCCACCACCCGGGCGCTGCCCCCGGTGCTCGCCCGCGGTCTGCCGGGCGCCTGGATACTTTTTCACCAGGCATCAAAAAACCCTTGCAGCACAGGGGCTGACAAGGGTTTTCCACAGGCTTTTTGTACACCTGCACACAGCGGCGGTGGACAGCGCGCCGGCTCAGGCCTTGCGCAGGAAGCAGGTCTTGAGCACCAGGCCCTTGATCTTCTCCGAGTTGCCTTCGATGTGCTCGGCATCATCGGCAACCAGACGGATGTTGCGGATCACCGTGCCCTGCTTGAGCGGGATCGACGAGCCCTTGACCTTCAGGTCCTTGATCACGGTGACCGTGTCACCGGCGGCCAGGACATTGCCATTGCTGTCGCGCACCACCAGCGCCTGATCGCTGTCGGCATCACCGGCAGCCCATTCAAAACCGCAATCGGCGCAGATCATCAGCGCGCCGTCGGCATAGGTGTTTTCCAGCGTGCACTGCGGGCAGGCGGGGACGTTGGACATCAACTTCTCCAGATCAATGTGTTGCGGATTTCACATTCTAACGTGCTGCCCCGACGCCCTTGGCATCAATGCGCTAGAGTCGGCAAACCAAGCCCACCAAGGAAGTGACCATGTCCAGTATCCTGCTGCTTGCCCTCGCCTCTGCCACTGCCGCCGCTGCCGGCCCTGCTGACATCCGTCAGGCACCGGCCGAACACTGTATGGACACCCGGCAGGTGGACAGCGTCTACCAACCCAATGACACCCAGCTGCTGGTGGCCAGCGGCTCGCGGCACTTCCAGCTCACCCTGTCCTCTGCCTGCCCGGGTCTGACCCAGGCTGATGGCCTGAGCCTGCGTGCACCGCAGGGCTTTGTCTGTGGCAGCGGCCAGGAAACCGTGGTGGCGGGCAACCAGCGCTGCCCGGTGGTGGCCGTCACTGAGATCGACAGCCGCAGCTACGCCTTGGGCGCCCGCCAGTCCCAGCACCATTCCAACCGCCAGTCCGGCACCCTGGACACCGTGGAAGTCACCGCCAAGGCCGGCGTGGATCGCGAGCAACGCTTTGCCCGTGGTTTTGTCGGCACCAGTGACTATTGCTTTGACCCGGCCCAGATGCGCAGCTGGACCGAAACCCCCGAAGGCCTGCAGGTCATGGTCAACCCGCGGCGCAACCAGGGCAATGTCACGTATGCGGTGGAGCTGCAGGGCAGCTGCCCGATGCTCAGCTCCAGCCCGTCGGTGTTTTTCCGCTCCGGCATGGGCCTGGGCCAGATCTGTGGCAATGCCGGTGACCGCGTGGTTGCCGTGCGTGATGCCTTCAGCGGCGAGCCGGGCCCGGCCTGGAACAACATCGGTGCCCAGCCGATGGCCAGTGCCGGTGCCGGGATGACCACCGTAGCCACCGGGCAGTGCCAGATCGCCGCGGTCTACCCGGTCCACAGCTGAGCCACACACAGCTGAACACCGTTGCACGCCGCCCATTGCCAGCGGCGTGCAACTGGCGCAAAGTGCGCGCCCCCAGTTGAAGTACGAGACACCGTCCATGCGCCTTGGCATCGATTTTGGCACCAGCAACTGCGCCGCGGCAGCGGTGGTCGATGGGCAGGTCAGGGCGGTGGATTTTGATGGGGCAGCGCAGTTCCGCACCACGGTGTGGTTTCCCGATGTGATGCGCGATGCCGACCAGTTCGAGCTGGACGATGCCATGGCCTCCCAGGTGGACCAGCTGGTGGAGGGGTTTACCCGCGATGCGCGCGCCAGTGGCCGCAGCCGCAGCGCGCAGGCCATGCGCAGCGAGGCCATCCGCATTGTCCGCCGCGAGTGGATGGAGGCGCGCATGCGCGAGCCGGCCAGCTCCACCACCCTGCTGCAGAACGCGGTCTACGGCGACGCGGCCCTGGATGCCTACTTCATCGAGGAAGAAGGCAACCTGGTGCAGAGCCCCAAGTCCATGCTTGGCTACCAGCTGCACCCGCGTGCGCGGCAGACCATCGCCGGCATTGCCGCCCACATCCTGGAACACATCCGCCTGACCGCCAGCCGCCAGTTCGGCGAGCCGGTGCGCACGGCCATGCTCGGCCGCCCGGTGCAGTTCCGCAGCTCGATCGGCGATGCCGGCAACGAACAGGCCCTGGGCATCCTGCGCGAGGCCGCCCTGCAGGCCGGCTTTGATGCCGTGGAGTTCCTGGAAGAACCTGCGGCAGCGGCGATGGCCCACCATGCCGCCAGTCAACAGCGGCATGAAGTGGTGGTGGTGGATATCGGCGGCGGCACCACCGACATCGCCCATGCCAGCGTCGGCGGCGCGCAGCCGCCGCAGGTGCACCGCGCCTGGGGTATCCCGCGTGGCGGCACCGACATCGATCTGGCCCTGAGCCTGACCGCCTACATGCCCTTGTTCGGCCGCGGCATCACCCGCGTGCCCAACCACCATTACGTGGAAGCGGCGATGGTTCAGGACATGCCCCGCCAGCGCGAATTCCGCACCCACAAGTACGACGAGGTGGATGCGCCCTACGGCCCGCGCCTTGCGGCCCTGCAGGAAGCAAGCAACACCTCGCGCCTGTACCGCGAAGTGGAAGGCTGCAAGATTGCCCTGAGCAGCCAGGACGAACACAACAGCCCGCTGTACTTCATCGAACGTGCCCTGCAGATCACCACTCCGGCACCAGTGCTCGACGATGCCGCCGCCGGCTACCTGCGCGAATTGAACACCCTGCTGGCCCAGGTGCGCCAGGACATCGGCCATGACCCGGCCGTGGTGTTTGTCACCGGCGGCATGTCGCGTGCGCCGTACCTGCGTGCGGCCGCCGCTGCCGCATTCCCTGGCGCCGAACTGGTGATTGGCGATGCCTCCTTCGGCGTGGTCGCCGGTCTGGCCCATGCCGCCGCTGCAGCACTGCCGGCCTGATCGTACCGGCTCAATGGCCTGACGCAGTCACATGCCCGGCCAGCAAAGCGCGTAGGATGCAGGGGCAGCAACGCGCATCGCCTGCCTGCATCCTTCCTGCCCCGGCATGCGCCGCGGCCAGGCCTTCACGCCCGCACATCCTCGATGATGTGCTCCCCGGCCGCTCAGGCCGGGACGTCAAGCAAGGCCTGTCATGCCCCTGCCTGCCCCCATGGCTGCCTCAACGCACAAAAACAGCTGCCAACGCTGTGCGGCGGTATGTTGCCGCCTGATTGTCGTGTTGATGCCCGAAGACCGCATCCCCGCCCACCTGACCACCACCTCACCCGAAGGCCTGCTGGTCATGGCCCGTGGTGAGGATGGCTGGTGCACTGCGCTGGATCCACTGCGCATGAATTGCACCATCTATGACCAACGCCCGGACACCTGCCGTCGCTTCGTGATGGACGGTACCTATTGCCGTGCTGCACGCAAGGATTATCAACAGCCACAGGCCGCACTTCTGCCCTGACCACCCGCCCTGAGAGGTAACCGATGAGCCGCACCGCACCGCGTCAACCATTGTTCCCGCGTAACCGTGCCGACAGTGACCGCAAGGCCGCGCAAGGGCCGATCAACCACGAACGCCTGCAGGCCGACGTGGCCGCCTTCTGCGCCTCCGGCGGCACCATCGAAGTGCTGGGCACGACCCCGGTGCTGAAGAAGATTCTCCCCGACAGCGGGCAATGAAGACAGGCTTGGTCAACTGACACCAGCGCACGGCTGGGCGACAATGGCGATCCACCTGCCAAGTCTTGCCTGCCGATGCGCCGTTTGTTGCCGTTGTTGACCCTGCCCCTGCTGCTTGGCGCCTGTGCCAGCCTTGCACCACCGGCCGGCAATGCCGCCAACGCCACCACTGCGGCGGCCGCCGGCCAGACGCTGCCGGCACGCCTGCCGCAGCGCGCCGATACCCCGTTGATCCTGGTATCCATCGATGGCATGCGCAACGACTACACCCAGCGCGGCATCACCCCTGCCCTGCAGCAGATGATCGACAACGGCACCCGTGCCCGCTTCCTGCGTCCGTCCTATCCCTCGATCACCTTTCCCAACCACTACACCCTGGTCACCGGCCTGCGTCCGGACCGCCACGGGGTGATTGCCAACTTCATGCATGACCCGACCATCGCCGGGGTGACGTTCTCGATGTTCGACCGCGACACCGTCGGCGATGCGCGCTGGTGGAATGACGGCAAGCCGCTGTGGACCAGCGTCAGCGAAGCCGGCGGGCGCAGTGCGGCGATGTTCTGGGTCGGCTCCGAAGCGCCGGTGCATGGCCGCCATCCCGAGTTCTGGCATCCGTTCGACATCAGCGTCAGCTCGGCCCAGCGGGTGGACAACGTACTGGCCTGGCTGGACCTGCCGGCCGAACAGCGCCCGCACTTCATCGCCCTGTATTTCGACATCGTCGATACCGCCGGCCATCTTCATGGCCCGGATTCGGCCCAGGTCAATGCTGCCCTGGCCGAAGTGGATGCCGCCCTGGGCCAGCTGCTTGCAGGCATCAACGCCCGCGGCCTGGCCGAGCAGACCAACCTGGTGATTGCCGCCGACCACGGCATGATCGCCACCGACGATGCCCACCTGCTGTATCTGGACGACCACCTGGATGCCAGCCTGATCCAGACCATCTGGACCGGTGCTTATGCTGCTTTCGACGCCCTGCCCGGTGGCCAGGCCCAGGCCGATGCCCTGCTCGGCAAGCACGAGCACTTTGAATGCATGACCCGCGAGCAGATTCCGGAGCGCCTGGCCTATGGCCAGCACCGCCGTGTGCCGCGTTACCACTGCATGGCCAGCCCCGGCTGGCAGCTGACCACGCGTGATGCCTTCAAGCGCAAGGGCCATGCCCTGCGTGGCGAGCACGGCTATGACAATGCGCTGGCACAGATGCATTCGCCCTTCATTGCCTATGGCCCGGCGTTCAAGCGCGGCCACACCATCGCCGGGATCGACAATGTCGATGTCTATCCGCTGCTGGCCCATCTGCTGGGAATCTCCCCGGCCGACAACGACGGTGACCTGCAGCACACCCGCGACGCCCTGATCCCGGCCAAGGAGGCCCACTGATGATTGCCCGCACCCTTCCGGACTGGCTGCAGGACTGGGTCACCCCGATCCAGGTCGCCATCGAGATCGTGATCATCCTGCTGCTGGCCTGGCTGCTGCGTCTGGTCGCCCGCCGCCTGCTGGCCCGCCTCGGCCGTGCCTACACCTTCCCGGTGTCGATGGAGCTGGCGGCCAAGCGCCTGAGCAACTTCGTGATCTGGGTCGGCGCCCTGCTGGCCATCCTCGATGCGGTGGGCGTGTCGGCCACCGTGCTGTGGACGGCCTTCACCGGCTTTGCCGCGGTCGGCGCGGTGGCCTTCTTCGCCGCCTGGAGCGTGCTGTCCAACATCTTCTGCACCCTGTTGATCTTCACCACCCGTCCCTTCCGCCTCGGCGACAGCATCGAGATCGTGGAAAACGGCGAAAAGCCCGGCTTCCGTGGCCGGGTGATCGACATCAACCTGATCTACTCCACCCTGGAAGAAGCCGGCGGCGCCCACGGCGGCGGCAACTACGTGCAGATTCCCAATTCGCTGTTCTTCCAGCGCGCACTGCGGCGCTGGAAACCCGGCACCGAACCGCCGGCCAACACCCCGGCCCCGGCCCTGGACCCGTTTGCCGGCTCGGCCCCGGCTGCCGGTGGCGGTGCCAGCCCTGCCCCGGCCAACGATCCGTAACCGGGCGCACAGATCACGTGTTTGCCTTTTGACAGGCCCGCAGTGGCATTGCCACCCTGCGGGCCTGTTGTCATGGAGGCCAACTGATGCCCATCGCTGCACTGCGCCACACCCTTGCACCCCTGACCGCCGTCCTGCTGCTGGCCGCCTGCACCGCCAGCTCGGACAGCAATGCCGCCCCGGCCAACCTGGCCGTGGCCAGCAACGCCGCCATCGCCGCCCAGCCCCGGCCGACCAATTACGGCCACGATGACCTCGCGGCCGATCACGACCTGGACGATGTTGATGGCGTTGATGACGACGATGACCTGGATGAGCTTGACCCGGCCGCGCATATCCGCCGCCAGATGGCCCAGCAGCCGGCCCGGCGTGGCAGTGGCGGCCCGGTGCAGGCCTGCACCCTCAGTGGCAGGGTCACCATCGCCGGCCACAGCGAGGACATCCGCGACTGCATGCAGTCCAACGGCACCTATTCGGTGGCCGAGTTCCAGAAGGCTTGTGAAGGCCTGGCCAACGGCCTGAACCAGACCGGCAATGCCCCGGCCAGGATCGAGTACGGCAACCGCTGCCCGAGCCCGGCCCAGGGCAGCTGCCGCAACTTCATGAATTCCGGCATGGATGCCTACTACTACCAGCGCACCGAGCTGGCATCGCTGCCCGGCTCGTGTACCAATGCCGGTGGCCGCTGGCAGGCCGGCGGCTGATAGGGCGCCACCGCCCTTGCCCCCTGCCGGGCCCGCCATCGCGGACCCCGGCAGATCCCACCACCGCTCGGCACACGGCAGCATGCGTTGTCCCTGCGCGCCGGCCTGGGCCGTGATCCTGGCCAGCGGGCCTGCATGACGCCATCGCCGGCGGCCAGCACCGCACCCGTGTCGCGGCGTGCGCGGCATGAACGCAAACCCTGCCTGCAGCGCCCCAGCCGCGGCTGGGCCGTGGCCAGCCTCATCTGCGCAAACACGCTTGCACTGGATCTGCACGCTGGCCACGCCACCGCCGTGGCCAGCGTGCGCAGGCCGGTGCGCTGAGTGTGGGAAAATACGCGTTCCTGCAGCACCTCCCTGCGCCGTAACCACTGGTCCGCATGTCCTCCCCTGTCTGTCCGTCATCCCCTGCTGCTCCTGCGCAGGGTCTGGCACCTTCCGATGCCCAGCGCTGGGCCGCCGTGATTGCCCTGGCCCTGGCCGCCTTCATCTTCAACACCACCGAGTTCGCCCCGGTGGGCCTGCTCAGCGACATCGGCCACAGCTTCGGCATGCCGGTGGAAACCACCGGCCTGATGCTCACCATCTACGCCTGGCTGGTCGCCCTGACCTCGCTGCCACTGATGCTGGCCACCCGCCGCCTGGACCGCCGCAAGCTGCTGCTGGGGGTGTTCGTGCTGTTCTGTGCCAGCCATGTGGTCTCGGCGCTGGCCAGCAGCTACCCGATGCTGCTGGCCAGCCGCGCCGGCATTGCCCTGTCACACGCCGTGTTCTGGTCCATCACCGCCGCCCTGGCCGTGCGCATCGCCCCGGATGGACGCCAGGCCCAGGCCCTGGGCCTGCTGGCCACCGGCACCTCGCTGGCGATGGTGCTGGGCATCCCGCTGGGCCGGGTGGTGGGCGAAGCGCTGGGCTGGCGCATCACCTTCGCCGGCATCGGCGCGGTGGCCCTGCTGGTGATGGTCGCCCTGGCCCGCCTGCTGCCGCCGCTGCCCAGCGTCAATACCGGTTCGCTGGCCAGCCTGCCGGTATTGGCACGGCGCCCGGCGTTGGTCCTGTTGTACCTGCTGCTGATCGCCACGGTCAGCGGCCAGTTCGTGATCTACACCTACATCGAGCCGTTCGTGCAGCGTATCGGTGGCCACTCCAACCAGGTCACCACCGCCGTACTGCTGTTGTTCGGTGGTGCCGGCATCATCGGCAGCGTGCTGTTCTCGCGCCTGGCCCCGCGCCATCCGCGTGGCTTCCTGGTGGTGGGCATTGCCGGCATGGCCACGGCCCTGTTCGCCCTCGCCCTGGTCGTGGGCCATGCCTGGCTGCTGTATCTGGTGGCCACGCTGTGGGGCATTGCCATGATCATGTTCGCCCTGGACCTGCAGTCCAAGGTGCTGCACCTGGCCAGTGATGCCACCGATGTGGCGATGTCGCTGTTTTCCTCGCTGTTCAACATCGGCATCGGTGCCGGTGCCCTGCTCGGCAGCGTGGTGGCAAGCCACTACGGCCTGCAGCACATCCCGCTGGCCGGCGGCAGCCTGGCCTTGCTGGGGCTGGTCCTGGCCGCAGTGATGGTGGGCCGCTATCGCCAGGCCATGCCGGCTGCCCAACGCTGATCGCACCGGCACAACGCCCGCCACCGCGGGCGTTGTGCTTTTTCCCGGTCGCGCACTGGCCTAGGATGGTGGCTTTCCCATTGCAGCAAACCGCCATGACCTTGCGCCCGCTCACCCTGGCCTTGTCCCTGGGCCTGGCCAGCCTCACCGGCTGCCAGGCGGACACCGCCACGCCTACCGCCACCACCGCTGCCAGCCCCAGCGAAGGAACCGACATGGCCGCCCGCGTCGCCCGTTATGCCGAAGTCCCGTTGAGTGCGGACCTGTCCCACCTGTCCGAAGGTGACCGCCAGGCCGTGGGCCTGCTCATCGATGCCGGGCAGATCATCGATGCCCTGTTCTGGAAGCAGGTCTGGGGCGACCGCCAGGGCCTGCTGGCCCGCACCAACGACCCGGCCACCTCCCGCTACATCGACATCAACTATGGCCCCTGGGACCTGCTGGACGATGACAAGCCGTTCGTGGACGGCATCGGCCCGCGCCCGGCCGGCGCCCAGTTCTATCCGGCCGACATGGGCAAGGACGAATTCGCCGCTGCCGACCTGCCCGGCAAGGACAGCCTGTACACCCTTATCCAGCGTGATGATGCCGGCAAGCTGGCCGTGGTGCCCTACAGCCAGGCCTACAAGGCCGAGCTGGAGCAGGTGGCCGCGCTGTTGCGCCAGGCCGCCGACGTGGCCAGCGACGCCCAGTTCAAGGCTTACCTGCGCCTGCGTGCCGATGCGCTGTTGTCCAATGAGTACCAGGCCAGCGACATGGCCTGGATGGACAGCAAGACCAGCCCGATCGACGTGGTGATCGGCCCGATCGAAAGCTACCAGGACCGTCTGTTCGGCACCAAGGCGGCCTTCGAGGCCTTCGTACTGATCAAGGACCAGGCCTGGAGCGAGAAACTGGCCCGTTTCGCCGCCCATCTGCCGGCGCTGCAGCGCGGCCTGCCGGTCGATGCGGCCTACAAGGCCGAAATGCCCGGTACCGATGCCGACCTGAACGCCTACCACGCGGTCTACTACGGCGGTGACGCCAATGCCGGGGCCAAGACCATCGCCATCAACCTGCCCAATGACGAGCAGGTGCAGCTGGCCAAGGGCTCGCGCCGCCTGCAGCTGCAGAACAGCATGCGTGCCAAGTTCGACACCATCATGGCCCCGATCGCCGCCGAGCTGATCGCCCCGACCCAGCTGGACCACGTCACCTTCGATGCCTTCTTCGAGAACGTGATGTTCCACGAAGTGGCCCACGGCCTGGGCATCAAGAACACCCTGGATGGCAAGGGCACCGTGCGCCAGGCCCTGAGCGAGCTGGCCAGCAGTTACGAGGAAGGCAAGGCCGACATCCTTGGCCTGTACATGATCACCGAGCTGGGCCGCATGGGTGAGCTGGATGCGTCCAAGCGCATGGACAACTACGTCACCTTCCTGGCCGGCATCTTCCGTTCGGTGCGCTTTGGCGCCTCCTCGGCCCATGGCCAGGCCAACATGGTGGCCTTCAACTACCTGGCCCAGGCCGGCGCCTTCAGCCGCGATGGCAGCGGCCACTACGCGGTGGACTTCGACAAGATGGAGAAGGCGGTCAATGACCTGTCCGCGCGCATCCTGACCCTGCAGGGCGATGGCGACCATGCCGGTGCCAAGGCCCTGCTCGACAGCCATGGCCATATCGGCAAGGACCTGGAGCACGACCTGGCCCGGATCGAGGCGGCCAACATCCCGGTGGACATCGTGCTGCGCCAGGGCCGCAGCGAACTGGGCCTGTAAGCCACCACCCAGGCAACGACACTGGAACCGGCGCCCTCAGGGCGCCGGTTTTTTGATGCCCTGCGCCCGGAACCGGCGCCTGGACAAAACTTGACCATCCATTACAAGTGCATGATTCAATGTGGAAAATCAGACTTTTCCACAGGATTCACCCATCCCCGCCCACCTGCTGTGTGGAAAACCCATTCAGGCCAGTGAAACGCGTCTGGACAAATCTTGACCAATCAGTGCAAGTCATTGTTTTTAAATATCTTCGAACAGATATCCACAGACTGATCTACTTCACATCCACATCGGCGGTGGACAACCTCGTGCAGCCCGCAACAGGCCTCGCCCTGATCGATGAAAAGGGCCTGGACAATCCTTGGCCACAGCATGCAAACAGCTGTTCTACAAGCGGTTTAATGGGATATCCACAAGCTTTTCAAGCGCCGGCCCACACCCGCTGTGGAAAAGCCCGCTGATCGGCACCCAGCGCCCTTGGACAATATATGACCACTGCAGCAAAACCCTTGCGCGAGTAAGGCTGCAATGACTTATCCACATCTTTGTTGATTTCACATCCACACGAACGGTGGATAGTCCGTCGCCCGGCCGGCAGCGCTGGGCGCCCATGCCAGCCGCGTCCGCACAGCCAGCCCGCTGCATCCTGCGCCGTACCAGACCCTCAGCGCAGCTGGCTGTCCTTGCTGCCGCGCCGGTTGATGCCCGACTGGGCCTGCGCATCGGCATCGGCCTGCTCTTGGCAGGCCACGCACAGGCGTACCCCCGGCACGGCCGCACGCCTGGCCGGCGGGATCAAGGCATCACATTCCTCGCACTGCTCGCGCCCCGGACCGCTGGCCAGCTGCGCCCGCGCGCGCTTGACCGCGTCCTCCACGGTGGCATCGATCTGCTGCTGTACGGCGTCATCGCCGGCCCAACCGGTGGCCATGTCTGTCTCCAGATGCAATCAGCACTGCCTAGCGATGGTAGCGCCGGCAGCACCTGTCGTCGCTGGCCGGGTTCACGGACAGTCGTGCTGCCAGCGGTCCTGCGCGATGTCGTAACACAAGCCTGCGAGCTCGAAGTGCTCGGCCACCACTTCCGGCCAGGCCAGATACGTAGTCGGCGCCTGCTCGCGGCACAACAAAGTCTGCGCCCGCGTCTCGGCCCCGTCGGTACGTGCATCAATCGGGGCAATGTGGATCCCCGCACTATAGGCAGACGCCTGGAATGGCCCGCCACCAAGCCGGTCATACCTGAGCCAGCCCTCCAGCTGCTGCTGGCCATCGACAAAGATGATGTTGCCGTATACGCCGCGCCCAAAGCCCAGCCAAGGGCCTGACGCCTGTGCCCCCTGCATTGGCTGGCTCCACTGCTGCACCTGCTTGCCATCGTCAATGTGCAGGCTTACCTGCGGCGACGGGGTATGTGCGATGCACATCTTCGCCTGCCGGCCATCGTCCAACTCACAGGAAAACACCGTGGTCTGTGCGCAATCGCGATGACGCAGCAGACGTACGCGTTGGTCATTGAGCCGCGCCAGAACACAGGCGTCATAGGCCGGGCTCGGTACCTGGCCCGGCACAGAGCCCTCTTCCACGGTCTCCATGCAGGCCTCCCGCTGCTTGTACAGCCAGGAGTCCATATCCACCTTGTCCCCCTCATTGCTGTCGCGCCACAACTGCTCCAGCTCCCGCTGAAGCGGTTCTGATTGTGCAGCCAGCACACCCACAGCAGCGGCTACCCGGGCACTGCCGGCCAACAACACCGGCATCACCACCAACGGCCATACAAACAACACCTTGTGCATCCTGCCACCTGTTGCACATCCGCCATGGATGCAGGCAATCGTAACGACTGCCCGACAGCAAACTGTGCAAGGCCTCACACAACGGCACGTTGCCAGCTGCAATCCACCGCCGCCCATGATCTACCATCGCTATCGATCCGGCTTCATGGCAGGCAAGCAACCAATGACTCAAACCACCGGCGTCCAACAGCGCCTGCCATGGCCCCGTATTTCCCTGCTGCTCGCCCTGCCCATGCTGCTGGCGGCCTGCCCATCGGAGAACCGCATGTCATCTGCAAACACCCCGGCTGATGCCCAGGCCAGCGACGGCCAGCAACCACAGGCCCGTACCCACGATCATCCCCTCCAGGCCGTCGAGCTGCTGCTGACCCTGGACAACCCGCCGGGCCCGTTCGCGGTGGTGGAAGGCGTGGCCCAGTACGACGTGGTCAACGAAGAACAATGCGGCCACATCAACCCACTGAGCGGCACCGCCGAGCGCATCACCCACCAGCAGGCCATCGCACTGCAAGCCGTGGGCGAGAACCGCTACCGCGCCACCCTGTACCGCGACCTGATGCGCGATGAGGATTACTACGGCCGTGGCGTCTGCCAGTGGCAGTTCAGCGGTGCCGGCGCCCTGCTCAAGGCCAGCGGCGCCGACGGGGAAACCCGCTTCACCGCCTTCATCGATGCCCAGGCCATCGACCAGGGCCACAGCGCCACCCGCCATTACCCGGCCGCCGATTACCCGCGTGTGCCGGGCATGGATGACTATGGCCAGGCCGGCAAGGCCGATGCCGACAGCTATGTCCCGGCCCTGCGCGCGCAGCTGTTCACGGCCACCCTGCAAGCCAACAAGGCAGGTCAGTGATGCCCGACAGCCGCGCCTATGCCGCCCTGGCCAATGATGCCTATACCGACCGCCGCGTTGGCCAGAACCTGGCCGGCCACGAAAAACCGGTATCGCTGGCCGGGGTCAAATACGACATCCTCGAACATGCCGACAACCCGAAAACCGGCTACCAGGGCACGATCTACCGCAGCCAGCAGGACGGCGCGATCATCGTCGCCCACCGCGGCACCGAGCAGATCTTCAAGGACGGTGTGCTGGCCGATGGCGGCATGGTGCTCACCCGCAACAACCTGCAGGTGCCTGACGCCATTGCCCTGACCAAAAGGGCCATGGCCCATGCAGACAAGATCGGCAGCGAGGAAGGCCGCACCCCGGAAGTCAGCGTCACCGGGCATTCGCTGGGCGGCACCCTGGCCCAGGTCACCGCGCACGAGTTCAACCTCAAGGGCGAGACCTTCAACGCCTATGGCGCGGTCAGCCTGAACCGGCGTATCGGCGAAGGCGAAGGCAAGGTCACCAACCATGTCATGGCCGCCGACGCGGTCAGCGCGGCTTCGCCGCACTATGGCCAGGTCAAGATCTACGCCACCCAGAAGGAAATCGACACCCTGTACCAATCCGGCTTCCGCGAAGCCGGCTGGGCCCAGGCACTGATGCCCGATTCACCGGTGCTGGCGGCGGCGCGCTCGCTGGGCTCGCACAAGATGAGCCAGTTCGTCGGCGAGCAGTCGGTGCTGGAACGCCCGCAGGCGCAGGCCCTGGCCAAGGCCAATGCCGGGCTGATCGAAGACTACCGGGAGAAGGTCGGCGAGCTGCGGCAGAGCATCACCGAGGGCTCGCGTGGCCTGCCGGGCAAGGTGCTGGACACCATCGATGCGATCCGTGGCCCGGCCGCGCCCGGTGCCGGCCTGCGCAGCGCGGTACAGCACGAACCCAACAGCAGCGTGCTGATGAGCGACCCCGCCCATCCCGGCAGCCGCCTGTTTGCCCAGGCCCAGCAGGGCGTGCACGGCAACGATGCCCGGGTCGGCCGCACCCCGGACCAGATGAGCGACCAACTGGCCGGTTGCCTGGCCAGCCGCATGCACGCCGCCGGTGGCCAACGCATCGATGCGGTGCTGCTGAGCAACGATGCCAGCCGCACCTTTGCCGTGCAGGGCAACCCCAACGACCCGGCCCATCTGCGCGTGGCGGTGGAAACCACCGCGGCCATGCACACGCCGCTGGAGCACAGCAGCCAGCAGCTGCTGGCCCAGAACCAGCAGGGCAAGGCCCAGGAACAGGCCATGGCCCACAGCCAGCAGTCCGAACAGCAGGCCAATCCTGTCCGCCACATGGGCTGAAAGCCCGCTGCAGGCAGGCCATCAACATCGGCACCGCAAGGTGCCGTTGTTGTCTGTGCGCGGGCGCTGCGACCGGCGGTTGTCGCGCAGCGCGTGCTGGCCGTTCAACGCCGTCGATGCCGGCAGCCGCGCCATTACACTGTGCCGGCATGCATACCCTTGACGACTTGAACAGCGGTGCCCTGGCCGGTTCCCGCCACGTACGCCTGACCCATCTGGGTCTGCGCCAGTTTCCCCGCCAGCTGTTCGACCTGGCCGACAGCCTGGAGATCCTGGACCTGTCCGGCAACCAGCTCAGCGAACTGCCCGACGACCTGTCTCGCCTGCATCGCCTGCGCATCCTGTTTTGTTCAAACAACCCCTTCAGCGAACTGCCTGCCGTGCTGGGGCAATGCCCGCAGCTGGAGATGATCGGCTTCAAGGCCTGCGCGATCGAGCATGTTGCCGCTGACAGCCTGCCGCCGCTGCTGCGCTGGCTGATCCTCACCGACAACCGCATCACCCGGCTGCCGGCCAGCCTGGGCCAGCGGCCGCGCCTGCAGAAGCTGATGCTGTCCTGCAACCGGCTCAGCGACCTGCCCGACCTGGCGGCCTGCCAGCAGCTGGAACTGCTGCGTCTGGCCGGCAACCAGTTCCACCAGGTACCAACCCCGCTGCTCGACCTGCCGGCACTGGCCTGGCCGGCGCTGGCCGGCAATCCCTTCAGTGCCGGCAGTGAGCAGGCCGCACTGGCCGACCCGGCACAGGCCGTATTGCCGTGGAAAAGCCTGCAGGTGGGTGAGCTGCTCGGTGAGGGCGCCAGCGGGCATATCCATCGTGCTGCGCACAGAAATGATGGCCACCAGATCGCGCTGAAGCTGTTCAAGGCTGCGGCCACCAGCGACGGCAGCCCGCAATCGGAGCTGGCTGCCGGCCTGCAAGCCGGCCAGCATCCCCACCTGCTCACGCCGATAGCCCGTGTCGATGGTGCGCCCGGCAATGGCCTGGCCGTCGCCCTGCCCTTGCTTGATGGCCACTACCGCCCCCTGGCCGGCCCACCGAGCTTTGCCAGCTGCACCCGCGATGTGTATGCCGAGGATCTGCAGCTGAGCCCGCAACAGGCCGAACAGCTGCTGCAGGGCATCCGCGCCGCCGTGCAGCACCTGCATGCACGCGGCATCGTGCATGGCGACCTGTACGCCCACAACATCCTGTGGAACCCGGACAGCGGCCATGCCCTGCTCAGCGACTTCGGCGCCGCCGTGCTCACCAATGGCCTGCCCGCCGCCACGCTGCAGCGACTGCAGGCCATCGAGTGGCGCGCCTTTGCCCATCTTGAAAACGAAGTCCGCCTGCGCACGGCAAGCCAGCCAACTGCCCGCTGAGTCTGGCAGCCCCCGGCCATCGCCCCTGTTGCGGGGCGGTTACGCTGCTGGCCCAGCCATCAGCGGCATGCCCTGCCGATGTACGCTTGGCAGGAGCCCGACACACACCGCCCTACACGTCATGCAAAGGAGTTGCTGATGCTGTCATTGCTGCTGCCCCTGTTCTTGCCCCTACTGGCTGTGCTGCTCCCTCTGGCACTGATCGCCGGCCTGCTCAGGACACCGCGCATCAAGGGCTATCTGGGTGAGCGCTGGATGCGCTTTCTGATCGATCGCCACCTGCCCGTACCGCACTACCACGCCCTGCACGATGTGACCCTGCCTACCGTGGATGGCAGCACCCAGATCGACCACCTGCTCATTTCCCGCTTCGGCGTTTTCGTGCTGGAAACCAAGAACATGCGCGGCTGGATATTCGGCAGCGAGCAGCAGGCGCAGTGGACACAGAAGATCTACCGCCACAGCGTGCGCTTCCAGAATCCACTGCGACAGAACTACAAGCACCTCAAGGCCGTGCAGGCCCTGCTCGAGCTGCCCGATGACAACGTGCATTCGGTGGTCAATTTTGTCGGCAGTGCCAGCTTGAGAACCATAATGCCGGCCAATGTCACCCGTGGCAGCGGCTTCATCGCCCACATCAAGTCATTTGGCCGCGTCGTGTTTGACGATGAGCAGGTCAAGACCATGCTGGCCCGGCTGCATCAGGGGCGGATGGCGCCCGGCCTGCAGACCCGGCAGCAGCATCTGCGCCATCTGCAGCAACGCAGCGACCCGCAGGCACAGCGGGGGTGTCCCCGCTGCGGCAATGCGCTGGTGCTGCGCACACGACGCAACGGCAACAAGGCTGGCCAACAGTTCTGGGGATGCTCGACGTATCCGCGCTGCCGGACCCTGCAAGCGCTGTAATGCCGTCAACAAAAACGGCCCGCAAGGGGCCGTTTTTCGCATCAGGGCAGTGCCCTGCACTCAGCGCTGCGGGGCGAACTCACCGCGGGCCAGAGACTCCACGCTGTTGCCGGCGGCGTCGCGGGCGTTCATGTCGGCCCCGCGCTGGCGCAGGTCGGCCAGGATTTCCGCCCGCTGGAACAGCGCGGCGTACATGGCCGGGGTCTGCCCGGCATGGTTGCGCTGGTTCGGCGCACAGTCGGCGGCCATCAGCTGGCGGGCAATCATCACCTCGCCCTTGAAGATCGCCCCGAGCAAGGCGGTGTTGCCGCGCTTGTCCTCGGCGCAGACGTCGGCACCGGCATTGATGAGCTGGGTCACCGCCGCCTTGCGCCCGTTGTAGGCGGCCAGGATCAACGCGGTATAGCCCTTGCCATCGGCACGGTCCAGGTCATAGCCACTGCTGATGAACTCGGCCAGCATCGCGGTATCACCGCGGCGCGCCGCATCGAACAGGTAGCCATCCAGCTGGGTCTTTATGTCGGAGGGCGCGACGGCATAACCGGCCTCGTCCGCCCAGGCATTGGCGCCTGCCAGGCTGATCAGCGCGGCCAGGCAGGGAGCAGAAAATCGCTTCATCGCACACTCCTTGGAATGGGTCCGGGCGAGCATGCGGCCGCCCGGAAGGTCAAGCTCAGTCAGCCAGCTTGGAGGCCAGCTCGCGCACGCGGGCGATATCGCCCTTGGCAACGCGGGTCAGGCCTTCGCCATAGGCGGCATCAGCCTTGTAGAAGTAGGACAGCATGGTGTGCTTGGCCGCATCCTCGGCACCGGCCAGGGCACCGCCCAGCGAGTTGATCAGGTCGGCCTGCATCTTGCGGTCATAGCTGCGGAACAATTCACCGGCCTGGACGAAGTTCTGCTCGCGGGCAATCTTGCGCTGCTGGGTCACGCCTTCCAGCGGCAGGTTGCTGTAGCGGGCAGCCACGGCTTCCGGACGCGGGTTCATGCTGCTCGGCTCGAAGTTCACCTCACCGGTGCGGGCACCGAAGTTCATCGCGCCATCGGAGTTGTTGGAGTTGACCTCCACACGCGGACGGTTGATCGGCAGCTGCTGGTGGTTGGCGCCCAGGCGGTACATCTGGGTGTCGGAGTAGGAGAACAGACGGCCCTGCAGCAGGCGGTCCTCGCTCGGCTCGATACCCGGGATGGTGTTGGCCGGGGCCATGGCCACCTGCTCGGTTTCCTGGAAGATGTTGGCCGGGTTGCGGTTCAACTCCATGGTGCCGATCTTGCGCGACGGGACCAGGTCTTCCGGCCAGATCTTGGTGGCATCGAGCGGGTCGAAGCTGAAGCCAGCCAGCTGCTCGGCTTCCAGCACCTGCAGGTACAGGTCCCACTTGGGGAAGTTGCCGGCGTTGATGGCTTCGATCAGGTCGCGCGACATGTGGTTGAAGTCGTTGGCCTGCACCGCAGCGGCCTGCTTCGGGTCGTGGTTGCGCACGCCCTGCTGGCTCTTCCAGCTGAACTTGACGTAGCGGAACTTGCCATCGGCATCGACCAGCTTGTAGGCGTGGACCGAGGAACCGTCCATCTCGCGGTAGGTCGCCGGGGTGCCCTCGTTGGAGAACAGCAGGGTCAGGGTGCGGGTTGCTTCCGGCACATGCTGGAAGAAATCGAACAGGGTCTTGTCGGTGCCGTAGTTCTTGTCCGGGTCCGGCTTGAAGGCGTGGACCATGTCGGGGAACTTGATCGCATCACGGATGAAGAAGGTCGGGAAGTTGTTGCCGACCAGATCCCAGTTGCCCTGCTCGGTGTAGAACTTGGTGGCGAAACCGCGCGGATCGCGCAGGGTTTCCGGGCTGTGGTTGCCGTGCACGACCGAGGAGAAGCGCACGAACACGGGGGTCTGCTTGCCAGCGCTGAACAGCGAGGCCTGGGTCAGATCGCCCAGGTCGGCCGAAGCGGTGAACACGCCGTAGGCGCCGGTGCCGCGCGCATGCACCACGCGCTCGGGAATGCGCTCGCGGTCAAAACGCTGCAGCTTCTGGATCAGGTGGACGTCCTGCAGCACGACCGGGCCGTTGGCGCCGGCGGTCTGCGAGTTCTGGTTGTCACCCACCAGCGCGCCGTTGTCGCGGGTCAGGTTGCCGGCGGTGGCGCCGGTGGTCAGCAGGGAGCCGGCCAGGGCCATCGCCACGAACAGGGTGCGATGCTTCATGAGGATTTCTCCAGTAGGGTGCGGCATAGGATCGCGACCACGACCACGGCTGGGAAATCGTTTGTTCACATGTTTGAAATAGGAAAACCCTATGCAAAAGGCCGCTCAATCGCAGCGATTGAACGGCCTTATCGCACTGGTGGCGACGCCACTCACCACATCAGGTCATCAGGCACCTGGAACTGGGCGTAGTAGGCATCATCCTCGGCATTGCCGGTGGACGGCTCCACATAATCACGGCCGGCGTTGTCCAGCACGATCAGCTCGGCCGCACGCTCGCGCACCTGCACCGCCGCCGCGCGCGGCAACAAGGCAAAGCCCTCGCCATCACGGGCGATCACCAGGGCGGCATCGATCACCTGCTGGCGCAGCGCCTCGCTCATCAGCAGGGTGCGCACCACCTCGCCGTCGTTGAAGCGGTATTCGGCCTCGCCCTTGGCGGCCACCTTCTTGTCGGCAATGATCTGCCGCGCCTGCGCGCGCAGTTCACCGGCACGCCGCTGCGCATTGCGCTCGGCGGCAATCTGGCGGTCACGCTCGACCTTCTCGGCACGCGCCTTTTCCGCCTCGATGCGGGCGGTTTCAGCCTCGGCGGCCAGCGCTGCGGCCTTGGCGTCGTGCTTGTCGGTGCGCGCCTTGGCCTGTTGGTTGGCCACCTGCGACACCTGGGATTTCTTCACCAGCCCGGCCTTGAGCAGCTGGGCCTGCAATGCATTGGCCTTGGCCATGATGCCTACCTCGTTGGATCTGGCGCCTATGATAGCCAGCGCACCACTGCCCGCGCTTGAACCAAACGCCGATGTCCACACCCCTGACCTACCTCAATGGCTACCCGCCGCATGTCCTGGACCAGGTCCGCCAGCTGATCGATGGTGGCCGTCTGGCCGAGTACCTGCAAAAGCGCTATCCCGAGCCACATGCCGTGCGCAACGACGGCCAGCTGTATGACTACGTGCAGGAGATGAAAAACCGCTACCTGCGCTCGGCCCCGCCGCTGGCAAAGGTCATCTATGACGGCAAGCTGCAGGTGGTCAAACACGCCCTGGGCACCCACACGGCCATCTCGCGCAACCACGGCGGCAAGCTCAAGGCCAGCCGCGAGATCCGCATTGCCAGCGTGTTCCGCGATGCGCCGGCGCCGTTTCTGGAAATGATTGCCGCCCACGAGCTGGCGCATATCCGCGAAGCCGACCACAACAAGGCCTTCTATGCGCTGTGCCGGCACATCAGCGCCGATTACCACCAGCTCGAGTTCGACCTGCGCCTGTACCTGACCCATCTGGACCAGCAGCGCGCCGACAGCTGAAATCCCCCATCGCAGCGCCGGCGCACTACACTCCCCGGCCCCGCAGCACGAAAGCCACCACCATGACCGACACCACCGAACGCCTGGACAAGCGCCTTGCCCGCCAGCTGGACTGCGCCCGTGGCCAGGCCCGGCAGTGGATCGAGAACGGCTGGGTGCGGGTGGATGGGCAGGTGGTCGAACAGCCGCAGGCCCAGGTCAGTGCGCAGCAGCAGGTGGCGGTGGATGACAACGCCGAGCAGCAGAAGGTGGAAATGGCCACCATGGTGCTGCACCAGCCGGCCGGGATGGCGGTGGACGCGCTGGCCGAGGCGGTGCGCCCGGAATCACAGCGCAGCGATGACCCCTCCGGCGTGCGCCGTCTGCAGCGCCATTTCCAGCACCTGCAGGTGGCCCTGCCGCTGCCGCCCTATGCCAGCGGCCTGGTCATCGTCAGCCAGGACGGCCGCGTGCTGTCCCACCTGGCCAGCCACGGGCTGGAGGTCGAACACGAATATCTGGTGGATGTCAGCGGCCAGGCCAGCACCTGGACCATCGGCAAGATCCAGGCTGCCCTGCGTGGCGCGCAGGCAGTGAAGATCAGCTGGCAGAGCGAGCAGCGCCTGCGCGTGGTCGGCAAGCGCCTGGACCCGGCGGTGTTGCGCCATGCCTGCCAGGAAAACGGCCTGGCAGTGGAAGCGATGCGCCGCCTGCGCATCGGCCAGGTCGGCCTGAGCAAGCTGCCGGCCGGGCAATGGCACTACCTGGCGGCCGGTACCCGCTTCTGAGCCACTGATGGCTCCAGCGCAGCCTGGGCCGGCCTCAGCCGATCCCGGCCCAGCGCAGGGCCGCCGCTGCGGCCGCGCCCAGCACCACCACCAGCAGGAACGGCAGGCGTGCCCACAGCGCCAGGGCCGCCACCAGCAGTGCGCCGATGCGTGCATCCAGCACCAGCTGCTGGCCACTGGCCACGGTGTTCATCACCGTCAGCGCCGCCAGCAGGCCGATGGTCAGACGCCCGGCAGCCGCCGCCACCGCCGGCTTTTCCAGCCAGTGCGCCGGCACCAGGTAACCACCCAGCTTGGTCACAAAGGCCAGCAGCCCGCCCAGCAACAACCACGGCCACAAGCCTTCCATCAGCGCTTCCCCTGCGACCACAGGCCCCAGCCGGCAGCCACCAGCGCGGCGATCAGGATCGGCAGGCCCGGCGGCACCAGCGGAATGGCCAGCACCGTCACCAACGCACACACCACCGCCAATGCGCCGGCCTGGCGCTGGCGCAGACGCGGCCAGAGCAGGGCAAGGAAGGCAGCCACGGCGGCGCCATCCAGGCCGAACTGACGCGGATCACCCAGCGCATTGCCGGCCCAGGCACCCAGTGCGGTGCACAGGTTCCAGACCACGAACACACCGATGGCGGCGGTCCAGAAGCCACGCCGTTGTTCGCCGGCATCGGCCTGGGCAGTTGCCGTGGCGGTGGATTCATCAATGGTCAGCTGCGCGGCCAGCGGCTTGAGCCAGCCGGCCGGGCGCAGCAGGGCATTGAGCTGCATGCCGTAGATCGCATTGCGCACCCCCAGCAGGCTGGCCGCGCCCAGCGCCGAGGCCGGTGCCCCGCCGCCGGCCAGCACACCGACAAAGGCAAACTGCGAGCCACCGGTGTACATCAGCAGGCTCAACGCCATGGTCTGCCAGAAATCCAGCCCCGCCGCCACCGACAGGGCACCGAAGGACAGGCCGTACAGGCCGGTGGCCACCGAGATTGAAAGCCCCATCCGCACGGCCGGGGATTGCCAGAATGATTTCATCTGCAAATGATGCCAACTTGCCCCGGGCAAAGGAACCGCAGCCATCCCGGCCACGATCGCCGCCCAACCGGTTTAGTATCGCGGCATGAGAAAACTGCACCTGCGACGCCTGATGTGGATCATTCCCCTGGTGCTGTTGTTGCTGATCGGCAGTGGCCTGCTGCTGGCCGACCGCCTGACCCCGGCCGCCAGCGGCCAGCCCTCCCACGCCCTGCCGGTGGCCGGCGATCCCACCACGCTGGACCGAGAGGCCGCGCCGCTGCTGCAGGCCCATCCCGGACAAAGCGGCGTGCTCTGGCTCAGCGATGGCCTGGATGCCTTCGCCGCGCGCAGTGTGATTTCCCAGCGCGCCGGGCGCAGCCTGGATGTGATGTATTACATCTGGAAGGACGACATCCCCGGCCACCTGATGGCCCACGAGCTGTACCAGGCGGCCGAACGCGGGGTGCGCGTGCGCCTGCTGCTCGATGACCTGAACATGCATGGCTTCGACCCGGCGATGGCGGCCATCGATGCCCATCCCAACATCGAGGTGCGGCTGTACAACCCGTTCCGCAACCGCGGCGGCCTGTGGCGTCTGGTGGAGATGGTGCAGCGGGTGTTCTCGATCAACCACCGCATGCACAACAAGGCCTGGATCGCCGACAACCAGGTGGCCATCATCGGCGGCCGCAACATCGGTGCGGAGTATTTCGACGCCCGCGAAGACGTCAATTTCCGCGACCTGGACCTGTTGCTGCTCGGGCCGTCGGTGGGCCAGGCCAGCGCCATCTTCGATGACTACTGGAACAGCCAGGCGGTGGTGCCCATTGCCGCGCTCAACCCGCATACCCGGCAGCAGCTCGATGCGCTGCTCCAGACCGTGGACATGGAAAGCCAGCTGACCCAGGCCGCGCCCTACCTGGCCCGGATCGGGCAGCGCCTGGCCGAGCCGACCCTGCGCCAGGACCATGTGATCCAGTGGTCAGACAGCGTGCGCGTGCTCTCCGACCCACCACTCAAACACCGCAAGGCCCAACGCGATGACTGGCTGGTGCAGGCCATTGTCGCCGACCTTGGCAGCAGCAGGCGGCAGATGCAGCTGATCTCGCCGTATTTCGTTCCCGGCCGCAACGGCAGCGAGCGCATGATCGCCATGCGCAGGCAGGGGGTGGCCATCGAGGTGGTCACCAACTCGCTGGCTGCCACCGACGTGGCCGCCGTGCACAGCGGCTGGAACAGCTACCGCAAACCGCTGGTGGCCGCCGGCACCACCGTGTACGAGCTCAAGCGGCGTGGCCCGCGCAGCGGCATCGTCCTGCCACTGGGTTCCAGCGGTGCCAGCCTGCACACCAAGGCCTATCTGGTCGATGGCCGGCGCGGGTTTGTCGGCTCGTTCAACCTGGACCCGCGCTCGGCCAACCTCAACACCGAGATGGGGGTGCTGTTTGACGATGACGCCCTGGGCGCGCGCCTGCAGCGTGAATTCGATTTTCTGGCCCATCCGGACCGCAGCTACCAGGTCAGCCTGGATGGCCAGGGCAAGCTGCAGTGGACCGACGGCGATGGCCAGCGCTACCACCATGAGCCGGACACGCGCTGGTGGCTGCGGGCCTGGGTCGGGCTGCTGGGCCTGCTGCCGATCGAATCACAGCTGTGAGCCGTTTGCCGGCCAACAAGCGGGCAATCTGGCACACTCCGGGCAACAGGATCGACAGGCACGACGATGACTTACTGCGTTGGCATTGAAGTGGGCGACGGGCTGGTGCTGGCCTCGGACACGCGGACCAGCGCCTCGTTTGACGATGTGCGCAGCCACCGCAAGATGCACACCTTCCAGATCGAGGGCGAGCGCGTGTTCGTGGTGATGTCAGCCGGCAACCTGGCCACCACCCAGCTGACCATCTCGCGCCTGCAGCACGACATGGATGCCAACGATGGCCGGCCGTCACTGCGCACGTTCAGCCACCTCTACCAAGCCGCCGAATACATCGGTGAAGTGCTGGCCGCCAGCCAGAGCCGGGTCAGCGCCGATGCCGCCAATGCCGGGGTCAGCGTGCAGTCCACCCTGATCCTGGGCGGGCAGATTGCCGGCGAACGCCCGGGCCTGTACATGATCTACCCGCTGGGCAACGCCATCGCCGCCTCGCCGGAAACGCCCTACCTGCAGATCGGCGAGGTCAAGTACGGCAAGCCGATCCTGGACCGCATGCTGACCAACCGCATGAGCCTGGGCGATGCCGCACGCTGCGCCCTGGTGTCGCTGGATTCGACCATCCGCTCCAACCTGTCGGTGGGGGCACCGATCGACCTGGCCATCATCGGCGCCGGCGATCTGCGCGTGAGCCACCAGCAGCGTCTGTACGATGACACCCCGCTGCTGGCCCGGGTCCGCGATGAATGGGGCCAGCGCCTGGCCAATGCGGTGCGTGACCTGCCGCGCTTTGACTGGGAACCTGCGCGTCCGGCCGGCGACACCAGCCTGCCGCCGGTGCCGCCGCCGATGCACAGCATGAACCCCTGGGGCGCGACCGGGCAGAGCCAGCAGTAAGCCGCCGCTGGCCTACTGGCGGAAGTAGCCTTCGGCGATGGCCTGGTCCAGCGCGGCCACATGCAGCTGGATCTCGTCCATCAGCAGGGCCGGGTTGTTGGCCGCCTGCCAGACCGGATCGGCATTGCGCACCAGGCCCACCACCCGGTGCGCCTGGCGCTCCACTGCCGGCGCATGCGGCAGGCGTGGCACCACCGACAGCAGGCGGCTGAGGCAGAAATACACCGAGCGCGGGAAATCGTTGTCCTGCAGCAGGAAGCTCAGTGCGGCCTCGGCGCTGACCTGGCGCCGCATGTGGCGGCGGAACATCTGCATCCCGGCCAGCGAGCTGAGCACCGCGGCCCACTGCAGCGAGCGGTAGGCCTTCTCCAGCTCGTCGCCGTGGCGGGCACGGATCAGCCCGGAGGCACCGGCATCGATGATCCGGCTGGTCATGTCGGCCTGCTCCAGGCTGGCACCCAGACGCAGGAACTGGAAGCCGATGTCACGGCTGACATTGGCATTGAGCAGGCCGGACAGCTTCAGGCCGTCGTCTACGATGCGCGCGAACAGGTCACCCTCGCGCCCGCGTTCGAGCATCTGTGCCCCCTGCCCTTCCAGCAGCTGGTGCATGTCATTGACCGTGTCCCAGATTGCCTGCGGCATCACGTCGCGGATGCTGCGCAGCACGCTGCGGGCATTGTGGAACGAGCTGCGCAGCGAGGACGGGTTCTCCAGCGACAGCACCGAAAACGCCATGATCTGCGACTGCGAGTACTGCGCCTCGCTGCCGTGCTGCTGCACAAACAGCGCATCCACGGACAGCGTTCTCAGGATTGGCATCAGGTCGAAGGTGACCTGACGCGGCAGGTCCAGACGCAGCTGGCTGCAGGCGCCGAGCAGGCGCGCAGTGTTCTCCACCCGGCGCAGATACCGGCTGAACCAGTACAGGTTGTCGGCAACACGCGACAGCATCAGGCGCCCTCCTCGTCCATGTCCACCACCCAGGTGTCCTTGGCCCCGCCGCCCTGGGAGGAATTGACCACCAGCGAGCCTTCGCTCATCGCCACCCGGGTCAGGCCACCGGTGGTGACGTGGATGTCCTGGCGCGACAGCACGAACGGGCGCAGGTCCAGATGGCGCGGCGAGAAGCCGGCCTCGGTGACGATCGGCGCGGTGGACAGCGACAGGGTCGGCTGGGCCACGTAGTTGCGCGGGTCGGCCTGGATCAAGCCACGGAAGGTCTCGCGCTCGGCCGCGGTGGAGCGCGGCCCGATCAGCATGCCGTAGCCACCGGATTCATTGGCCGGCTTGACCACCAGCTGGTCCAGATGGTCCAGCACGTAAGCACGGTCGGCCGGATCATGGCACAGGTAGCTGGGCACGTTGGGCAGCAGCGGCTCCTGCCCCAGGTAGTAGCGGATCATCTTCGGCACATAGGCAAACACGACCTTGTCATCGGCCACCCCGGCGCCGGGCGCATTGGCCAGGGCCACCTTGCCGGCACGCCAGGAACGGATGATGCCGCGCACGCCCAGGGTGGAGTGCGGATGGAACACTTCCGGGTCCAGGAACAGGTCATCCACCCGCCGGTAGACCACATCCACCCGGCGCGGGCCGTACACGGTGCGCATGTAGGTGCAGTCGTCCTCGGCCACGAACAGGTCGCTGCCTTCCACCAGCTCCACGCCCATGGCCCGGGCCAGGTACATGTGCTCGAAATAGGCGCTGTTGTACATGCCCGGGGTCAGCAGCACGATCACCGGGCTGTCGCCCGGACGCGGGCTCAGCGCGGCCAGGGTGTCGTAGAGCTGGTGCGGGTAGTCATCCACCGGCAGGATGGCCCCGGTCTGGAACAGCTCGGGAAACACGCGCTTGGCCAGCGCGCGGTTTTCCAGCATGTAGGACACCCCGGACGGAATGCGCAGGTTGTCCTCCAGCGCGTACAGGGTGCCGTCGGCATCACGCACCAGGTCCGAGCCACAGATGTGGGCCCACACCCCCAGCGGCGGGGCGATGCCTATGCATTGCTGACGGAAATTGACCGAAGCGGCCAGCAGCTCGGCCGGGAACACCCCGTCGCGGACGATGCGCTGGGCCCCGTAGATGTCACCGATGAACAGGTTCAGCGCCTGCATGCGCTGGCGCAGGCCGGCCTCGGTGCGCTGCCATTCGCGGCGGTCGATGACCCGTGGCACCAGGTCGAACGGCAGGGTGCGGTCGACATTGCCGCCGTCCGAATACACGGTGAAGGTGATGCCCTGCTGGCGTGCCAGCAGGTCGGCTGCCTGGCGCCGGCGCTCCAGCTCGGCCGCATCCAGGCTGCCCAGGTAATCGACCAGGCGGCGCGCGGCCGGCCGGGCCTGGCCGTCGGCATCGATCAGCTCGTCGAAGGTGTGACTACGGTAATGCGACCAGTCCATCGCCAGCTTCCGTTGTCGGGAGCCGGCAACGGCCAGCCCTCACCGGGCCACGGTGCAACGCCGGATGGACTGCCGTCAAGCCGCTGCCGCTGGCGGCGACTCAGCTGTTTTCCTGGATCACGCTCAGGCGCTGCCAGACCCAGTCCACCGCATGCGCACTGGCATGGGCCGCCAACGCCTGACGGGCCTGCTCGGCATCGATCAGGCCATCCTCCACCTGCATCCAGGCCCAGGCCATGCGCCGGCCGAAATGCAGGCAGGCATGCATCTGCCCCGGCGTGCCTTCCAGAGCCTGGGCCAGGTTGTCGGGCAGCTCCCAGCGGTGCGAGATCTCCGCCGCGACCGCGTACTGGCTGGTCATCAGCAACTGCAGGCGTTCGGCCGCGGTGAGCGGCTGGTCGGCCAGCGCGGGCAGCGCGCGCAGCACCAGCAGGCAGGACAGCGCCGGCAACAGCGAGCCCAGCTGCAAGGGCAGCGGGTCGATGCGTTCGACGATGCGCGCATGGTCGGCCGCCGCGGCACTGGCCAGGCGGCCATGTCGCCACAGGGTCGAGGCAAAGCCACGCAGCTCGCGTTCTTCCAGGGCCAGCACCGGTTGCACCAGGGCCGAGGACAGCAGCCGTTCCAGGCCCTCCTGGCCGACCTTGACCACCACCCGCTCCAGGCTTTCCAGCGGCTGCAGGCGGCGGCGGTGGGCGGCACTGTTGGCAATGCGCATCAAGGTGGCCGCCAGCACCGGGTCCTGGCCGATGATGCCGGCCAGCTTGCTGGCCGTGCTGCCCGGATCGTTCAGGGCCACCATCAGCTGCGGCAGCAATTGCGGCCGGCGCGGCAGGGCCTGCCCGGACAGGGCCCCGGCCTGCAGCCGGGCCCGGGCCTGGGCCACGGCCGGGCCATCGACCACGGCCAGCGGCAGCGGCTGGCCGGCGCTGTCCAGTGCCGACCACAGCAGTGCCTCATCGCTCTGCCCCAGCTGCTGGGCCAGTGCCTGGGCCTGTTCCTGCTCTTCCGGCAGGCTGGGCATGCCTGCCCGCGTGCGCGACTGCACCGGGACAGCCTGTTGCTGCCGCAGCCTGACCAGGCCGGCAATCAACACCACCACCAGCACAATCCCCGCTACCACCATCGCCATGTACCACTCCCCCAGCCTGTGTGCGCCTTACGCCGTGTGATCGGCCGCGCGCCAGCAAACTTGAGGGTTCATTGCGCCGGTCGTGCCAGGCGGGGGGCAAACACCAGGGCAAACAGCAGCCCGGCCAGCAACACCAGCACCGCGCCGCCGGCAAAGGCCACGTTCATGCCCACCCGGGCGGCCACCACCCCGGCCAGCACCATGCCCAGGCCGATACCCACATCCAGCGCGGTGAAATAGGTCGCCACCGCGGTGGCACGCTGGGCGTTGCTGCCCAGGTTGACGATCAGGGTCTGGTAGGCCGGATAGACCACGCCGAAGCCGGCACCGATGAACACCCCGGTGATGTAGAAACTGGCCGCGCCGGGCAGCAGCACCATCGTGCCCAGGCCCAGCACGATGGACACGGTGCCGCCATTGACCACCGCCACCACATGCCCGCCATCGACCAGGCGGCCGGAGAAGGTACGCGCGGCCATCATGCCGATGGCCATCAGGGTGAAGAACAGGCCGGTGCTCTGCGCTCCCACCCGCTGCCCGTAGACGGCGGCAAAGGCCAGCAGCATGCCGTAGGCCAGGCCGATCACGGCCAGGTTGCAGGCCAGCGGAATGCCGCGCACCAGCAGGAAGCGGTCCAGCGACAGCACCGCCGACTGCACCACCCGCGACTTGCGCGGGGCATGCACGAAGCTGGCCAGGACCAGGCCGCCGAGGCCGGCGACGATGGCCGCATCGAAGATCAGGGCAAACGGGAAATGGTCCATCAGCCACAGCCCGGCCATCGGCCCCATGGCCATGGCCAGCGAGCTCATCAGGCCGAAATAGCCGATGCCCTCGCCACGGCGCTGGCTGGGGATGATGTCGATCGCCTGGGTGTTGGACGCGGTGGACAGGATGGCAAAGGTCAGGCCGATGCCGATGCGCACGAACACAAAGCCCATCACCGAGGCCGCCAGCAGGTAACCGGCCGTGCACAGCACATAGGCCGCCAAGGCGGCGATGTAGGCATGCTTGGCGTTGAAGCGCTCGACAATGAAACCGGAGAACGGGCGCACCAGCAGCGCGGCGATCACGTAACTGGCCAGGATGCCGCCGGCAATGGCTTCGTCCACGCCCAGCTCGTCCATCAGGTAGAACGGCAGGGTGGGCATCAGCACATAGAAGGAAATGCCGAGCAGGAAGTTGGCCGCGCAGGCCAGGGCGAAGCTGCGCGTCCACAAGGGGGGCTTGGGGAAGGTCATCGCGCCATGGTAGCCCGTGCACGCTGAGCCAGAGCCATCGCGCCAGACCTGGATGCGCTGCGCTGCGACCACGCAGCGCCGGGCGCTGATGGCCCGACCTCCCCTGGCCTGCACCGCAAACGACAACGCCCCGGCCGATGGCCGGGGCGTTGTACTGGCACGGGCGCGGACGCTTACCAGATGCGCACGCGGTCTTCCGGTGCGATGTAGTGCTTGTCACCCTGCTTGATGCCGAAGGCGTCGTACCAGCCATCGATGTTGCGCAGCGGGGCGAAGGCACGGATGTGGCCCGGCGAGTGGGTGCCGTTGACCAGCTGCTGGCGCAGGGCCTCGTCACGCCACAGGGTGCGCCAGACCTGGGCCCAGCCCATGAACAGACGCTGCTCGCCGCTGAAACCGTCGATCACCGGGGCCGGCTTGCCGTCCAGCGAGCGGCGGTAGGCTTCCAGGGCGATGGTCAGGCCACCGAGGTCGCCGATGTTCTCGCCCATGGCCACGCGCGAATTGATGTGCATGCCCGGCAGCTGCGGGAACTCGAAGGCCTCGTACTGGGCACCCAGCTTGGCGGCCTGGGCCTCGAACTTGGCCGCATCCTCGGCCGTCCACCAGTCACGCAGGAAACCCTTGCCGTCGGACTTGCGGCCCTGGTCGTCGAAGCCGTGGATGATCTCGTGGCCGATCACGCCGCCGATGCCACCGTAGTTGACGGCCGGATCGGCATCCGGGTCGAAGAACGGCGGCTGCAGGATGGCGGCCGGGAACACGATCTCGTTCTTGACCGAGTTGTAGTAGGCGTTGACCGTCTGCGGGGTCATGCCCCACTCGTTCTTGTCCACCTGCTGGCCCAGGCGCGCGCGGCGGTAATCCCACTCGAAAGCACGGGCGCGCAGGGCATTGCCGGTGATGTCGCCGTTGCGCACTTCCAGCGCGCTGTAGTCACGCCACTGATCCGGGTGGCCGATCTTCAGGCCGAAGCCGGCCAGCTTGTCGGCGGCCTCGGCGCGGGTGGCCGGGCTCATCCACTCCAGCTGCTTCAGGCGCTCGCCCATGGCCACCTTCACGTTGGCGACCAGGGCGTCCATCTTGGCCTTGGCATCGGCCGGGAAGTACTGGGTGACGTAATCGCGGCCGATGGCCTCGCCCATGATGCCTTCGGCATAGCCGACCGCATGCTTCCAGCGCGGCTTGGGCTCGGGCTGGCCGGCCAGGAACTTGGCGCGGAAATCGAACTCGGCATCAACGAAGGCCTTGGACAGCAGCGGTGCGGCATCGTCGATGGCGTGGAAGGCCTGCCAGGCCTTCAGGGTATCCAGGTCCGCCTTGGCAAAGGCCTGGGCCATGGCCGGGATGGCCGAGGCCTGACGCAGCACCACGCGCTGGGCCTGGCCGACGCCAGCAGCATCAAAGAAGGTGTCCCAGGCAAAATCCGGGGCCTGCGCGGCCAGTTCGGCGCGGGTCACCGGGTTGTAGGTCTTGTCGCGGTTGCGGCTTTCGGCACGGGTCCAGTGGGCGCTGGCGATCTCGGTTTCAAAAGCCAGCACCTTGGCCGCATTGCCGGCCGGGTCATTCCAGCCGCCCAGCTCCAGCATCTGGGTCACATAGGCCAGGTAGCGCTCGCGCTGCGGGGCAAACTTCTCGTCCACGTACATGGCACGGTCGCCCAGGCCCAGGCCGGACTGGCCCATGTACAGGGTGTAGCGGTCCGGATCGCGCTGGTCATCGGAGACCGACACGCCGAACAGGGTGACGCCGAAGGAGGTGTTGCGCTTGCCCATCAGGCCGGCAATGGCGGTCTTGTCACCGGCAGCACCGATCGCGGCCAGGGTCGGTACCAGCGGGGTGGCACCGGCCGCCTCGATGGCGGCCTCGTCCAGGAAGCCGCGGTACAGGGCGGCGATCTTGGCCGCATCGCCATCGGTAGCCGGGTTGCCCAGCGCATAGCCTTCCAGCTGCTGGTGCACGCGGGCCTCGGACAGGTCGCGCAGGATCATGAAGGCGCCGTAGGAGGACTTGTCCGACGGGATCGGGGTGTTTACGGCCCACTTGCCACTGACATAGGCGAAGAAGTCATCGCCCGGCTTGACGCTGGTGTCCATGCCGGCGGTGTCGATGCCCCAGCTGCCCATGCGCTGGGCGGCGATCGGGCCACCGGCGCTGGCGCCGCCCTGGTCATCGGCAGCAAACAGGCTGCTGATGGTGCAGGCATCGTCCAGGCAATCGCGGGTGGTGTCATGGGCGGCCAGCGGGCCGGAAACGGCCAGCGCCAGGCCGGTTGCCAGGCTGAGCAGGGTCTTGTTCAAGCAGAACTCCTTGGAGGGATAGCGGCCGGCAGACGCACCGGCAACGGTTGTATTCCTTGTAACCATCCTGGCCATCCAGCGGCAGTGCCGATGGTTGGGCCACGGGCGGCCACACAGCCTGTCTTTTTACCGCAAACCCGCCCGCACATGACCTGCGGCCCATGCCCGGGGCCGGCGCAACGGCCACGATCGGCAAGCCCTGCCCTTCACCGGAGCCGTTTCCATGACCCCACGCACCACCTTGCTGCTCGGCAGCCTGCTGCTGGCCTGTGGCCTGCCCGTCAGCGCCGTCGCCATGACGCCCGCGCCAGCCGTGGCCGCCAACCCGGCACAGGCGCTGGACGCCCTGTTTGCCGGCTTCACCGACCGCTGGATGGCCGCCAACCCGACCGCCGCCAGTTCCAGCAAGTACTTTGACGGGGCGCTGCAGGCGCGTCTGGACCGCCAGATCACCGGCCGTGATGCTGCCACCCGCGCCGCCAGCCGTGCTCTGGCCGCCGAGGGCATCGCCGCGCTGCAGGCCATCGACCTGGACGGCCTGGATGCCGAACGCCGGCTCTCGGCCGAGCTGATGGCCCAGCAGCTGCAGCAGGTGATCGATGGCGAGCGTTTCGAGCACCTGCGCTTTCCGCTGCAGCAGATGAGCGGGGCCAATGTCTCCCTGCCCAACCTGCTCACCGTGATCCACCCGCTGGCCACGGCCGACAACCTGGACAGCTACCTGGCCCGTCTGGCCCTGCTCCCCGCGCACATGGACCAGGCCAGCGAGCAGGCGCGGGCCATGGCCGATGCCGGGGTATTGCCGCCGGACTTCATCATCGACGCCACCCTGGCGCAGATGCGCAGCTTCATCGCCGCCCAGCCGGCGGCCAATCCGCTGGTCACCACCCTGGCCGAACGCGGCGCGCGCATCGACGGCCTGGCCCAGGGCCAGCATGCCGCTGCGGTGGACAAGGCCACCGCCCTGGTGCGCGATGCGGTCTACCCGGCCTGGCAGCGCGCGATCGACGAACTGCAGCGCCAGCGTCCCTTGGCCAGCAGCGATGCCGGGGTCTGGCGCCTGCCCGACGGGGCGGCCTACTACGCCGCACAGCTGAAGAACTTCACTTCCACCGCGCTGTCGGCCGAGGACATCCATGCCATCGGCCTGCGCGAGGTGGCCGCCATAGAAGCGCAGATGGATGGCCTGCTGCGCCAGATCGGCCGCAGCGAAGGCTCGGTCAAGGTCCGTATCGCCCAGCTGCAAAAAGACCTTGCCTACCCGGACAGCGACGCCGGCCATGCGGCCTTGATGGCCGACATCAACCGCTACATGGCCGATGCCGATGTGCGTGCGGCCAAGTTCTTCGACCTGCTGCCCAAGACGGCCGTGATTGCCCAGCCCTACCCGCGCTACCGCTGGGCCGCGGCGGCAGCCAGCTACACCGCACCGCCGCTGGACGGCTCACGCCCGGGCGTGTTCCAGATGCCGCTGCGCCCGGACCGGCTGACCAACTTCGGCCTGCGCACCCTGACCTACCACGAGGCCGTGCCGGGGCATCACTACCAGCTGGCGCTGGCGGTGGAAAACACCGGCGTGCCGCGCTTCCGCCAGGTCCGCGCCTTCGGTGGCACCGCCGCCTTCAGCGAGGGCTGGGCGCTGTATGCCGAACAGCTGGCCGCCGATGACGGCTGGTACGAAGGTGATGTGGAAGGCCTGCTCGGCCAGCTCGATGCCGCCCTGTTCCGTGCCCGCCGCCTGGTGGTGGACACCGGCCTGCATGCCAAGGGCTGGACCCGCCAGCAGGCCATCGACTACGGCATTCCGCCCTCGGAAGTGGAGCGCTATGTGGTCAACCCCGGCCAGGCCACCGCCTACATGATCGGCAAGCTGGAGATCATCCGCCTGCGTGACAAGGCCAAGGCCGCACTGGGGGACACGTTCGACCTGCGCCAGTTCCACAACGTGGTGCTGACCACCGGGGTGGTGCCGTTGCCCCTGCTGGAACAGCGCATCGACGCCTGGATTGCGCAGACCCGGGCCTGAGCCCGGCGGCACGTCCTGGCCGCAACGCGGCCCGGGCGTGCCAAGGATGTGCAGGTGCTGCGTAGCGTCAGGGGGCAGCCACCGCCCGCACCGGCACCGCCGTGGGCGCAGATGCCCCGGCCAGCGGTTGCAGGCCGGAGATGGCACGCAAGGCATCCGGCGTGACCACCGGCTCGTCCAGCAGCGGCGCGCTGACCGTGGCCAGACGCTGTGGCTGGCCGCCAGCGGCCAACGCACGCAGGACCAGCTCGCTGCAGTACAGCGCGCCGGCATCGGAAAGCACAAAGCGCATGTCGAACGGCTTGCCGTGCTGTTCCTGCAGCCAGGCGCGCAGCGCCGCCGCATCCAGTCCGGGCAGGCGGTAACTGGCCGCATCACTGGCCAGGGCCGGGGCAAGAAAATCGGCCAGCAGCTCCTGGCGTACCCCGCCGGGGCTGCCCGGCTCGTCGGGCATGGCATGCACGATTGTGACCTGCCCGCCCTCGCGCAGGACCATGCCCACATGCGAAAAGCGGCTGGCCCGGCCCTGGCGCAGCACCAGCGAACTCATCAGGTCACGCCCGCGGCGGAACACCAGGTCGCCATCGCGCAACTGCCCGGCCTGGGCCAGTACCGCCTGCTGCTCGCTGCTGGTGGGCAGACCGGCCGGCCCGGGAGCCGGGCGGCAACTGCACAGCAGCGCCGCCAACAGCATCAAAGGCAGGCAGGTCCGTCGCACCTTACTTGCCGATGCCGATCTTCCAGGCATCGTTTTCCTGCACCAGCATCACGTCATCGTTCTTGGCCGGGCAATCGCCCTTGAAACTGATCGCCGCGCTGCCACGGCGCACTTCGCCTTCGCCGCTGAGGGTGACTTCCACCTTGTCCAGGCCACCGCAGTCGGCCATGTTCTTGGCGCCTTCGGCCAGGGCCATGTCCAGCTTGCCGTTGCCCAGCATCTCGGTGATCTGGGCCGACAGGTAGCCCTTGGCGGTATCGGTCTTGCCGGCATCCAGTGCCTTGTAGAACCCCTTGACCGTGGCTTCCGGGCCCGAGGAACAAGCCGCCAGCAACGCCATCGAACAGACCGCAACCACCAGACCAGTGCGACGCAACATCATGAGAAATTCCTTTGAGTGACCAAGCGCCTGCCTCAGTGCAGACGTACGTCACATTATGCCCCTGTTCAGGGATTTGGAAATCAGGACAAACCCTACCTGCCCCGGCAAGCCTTCCCTTTCGGCCAATGGCAGCCACTGCCATACCGGCGCACCCTGCCTGTTGCCGCCCCCATGCGGTTGGAAACCGTCGGCCCTGCCCACCATCCCGCCGAGGAAACAACCACCATGCGCCCATCTCCATTCCACCGTGTCCGCGCCCTGCTGCGCCGCCCCGCCCTGCGTTGCACCGGGCTGATCTGCGCCGCCCTGGCCCTGTCCAGCCTGCCGGCCGCACCGGCCCAGGCCCTGAGCTGCGGCAGCAACAACGGCTATACCTGCACCGGCAGCAGTGACCAGTACGCCGGCGGCTTTGCCCCCGGCGTCGGCCATGGCGGTTTCGGCGGCGGCAGCTGCAGCGCCAGCCGCACCCCGGTGGTGTTCATCCACGGCAATGGCGACAGCGCGATCAGCTTTGACATGCCACCGGGTGCGGTGAGCGGATACACCACGCCGGCACAATCGCCGTATGCCGCGTTCAAGGCTGCCGGCTACAACGACTGCGAGCTGTTCGGCATCACCTGGCTCAGCGCCAGCGAACGGGCCAGCCCGCAGGGCAACTACCACAAGCCAGCCACCTACCAGACGCTGAAGACCTTCATCGACAAGGTCCGTGCCTACACCGGCAAGGCGCAGGTGGACATCGTGGCCCACTCGCTGGGCAGCTCGATGGCCATGGCGATGATCCACAAGCACGCCTATCAAGCCAGCGTGCGCCGCTTCATCAATATCGCCGGCGGCATCCGCGGCCTGCAGACCTGCCGCTTGACCGGCTATCAGTCCGCCCTGGCCCAGACCTGCAATGCCGAGGCATATGTGTACCCGTATGACCACTACACCTTCGGCCTGTATCCCAGCACCGGGGTGGGTTTTTATGGCTACAACCGCTGGACCGGCACCGGCAGCTCCAGCCTGCGCAGCCTGCCGGCCAGCTGGTCGGGGATCCGCTTCTACACCCTCACTGCGGGCCTGCGTGACCAGGTGCACTGCTTCACCACCAGCTGGGCAGCGACCTGCGATGCCGGCGCCCTGTATGCCCCGGCCAGCAATGTGATTGCCCAGCTGGACGTGGGCGTGGGCAGCACCGCCTACCTGTACGACTGGGACTGGGCCGATGGCAGCCCTCTCAACCTGGCCGGCGGCGATTACAACGGAGTCGGTCATTTCCGCTCACTGGCCAATACCGGGGCAATCCAGGTGCGCATGCTCGATACCACCTGCAGCAGCGATTGCGCCGCCACTTACAGCCCGATGAACGGGCCGGCCGCCGTACGCTGAATTTTGACCACGACAGGCCGATCATGCGGGTATTACCCGTTCCGGCCCGGAGATCGCCTGTCGTGAACCCCGCCATTCCCCTGCCTTCACCGGCCTTCGTTGGCCCGCTGGCCGATTCCCTGCGCCATGCCCGCTCGCTGGAAGAACTGGTGCGCCCGCTGCTGGAGCTGCTGCAGGCGGTGACCGGGCTGGATTCGACCTACCTGACCCGGGTCGATGAAACCGCCGGCGTGCAGCAGATCACCCACGCTTACAACACCAGCGCGGCCCTGCACATGCCCGAACAGCTGATCGTGCCGTGGGCCGACACCCTGTGCCGGCGTGCCCTGCTCGAACAGCTGCCCTGCACCAACGAGGTGGCCACCCACTGGGGTGACAGCGCGGCGGCCAGCGAACTGGGCATCGGCACCTATGCCTCCACCCCCGTGCACACCGCCGATGGCCAGCTGATCGGCACCCTGTGCGCGGCCAGTGCCGGCCGGGCCGACATTGCCGAAGGTGCCGAGCGCCTGCTGCGCATGTTTGCCGCCCTGATCGGCCAGCACATCGAACGCGAGCGCCTGATCGAGCAGCTGCGCATCGCCCACCAGGCCCTGCAGCTCACCGCCGACACCGATGCCCTGACCGGCCTGCCCAACCGCCGCGCGCTGATGCAGGAGCTGGACCGCCGCCTGCTGCAGCATGCCCAGGCCGATACCCAGCTGCTGGTCGGCTTCATCGACCTGGATGATTTCAAGCAGATCAACGACCGCTGGGGCCATGCCGCCGGCGACCGCTTCCTGAGCCAGATTGCCCAGCGCCTGCGTCAGGCCCAGCGTCCGGAGGACTACTGCGCCCGCTTGGGCGGCGATGAGTTCGTGATCCTGGTCAGCCTGGGCCATACCTTCGCCGATGAGCAGCACGACACGGTCATCGATCAGATCGAGCAACGCCTGGAGGCGATGACCTGCGGCCACTTCCAGCTCGGCGCGGACATCAGCCTGGACTACCAGGGCCCCAGCATCGGCCTGATCCGGGTGGGCGGCAGCAGCAATGCCACCGAGGTGCTGACCCTGGCCGATGCGGCGATGTACCAGCGCAAGCAGCTGCGCCACGCCCAGCGCACGGGCTGAGCCGGCTCAGCCGGCCGGGGTGGCCAGCGCCATGCAGCGCTGGTAGCGCTCGTAGACACGCGTGGCAAACCAGGCCGTGGTCAGCTGGCGGGTGATCTTCGGGCTTTCCAGGGTGATGCCGGGCAGGCTTTCGCGTGGCAGCGCACTGCCCTGGCGGCGTTCGGCCAGGTTGAACACCGCGGTGAACAGCGGGCTGTCATTGAAGTGCAGGCTGTTGCCGCGCTCCAGCTCGCGCCGGATCTGCGCCGCATCCATGCCCAGCTGGGCAGCCAGGCTGCGTACGGCGACCTCGGTCTGGCCGGGCTTGTCCAACGGCGCGCCGGGCACCAGCAGGTCCCCGTCCAGGGCCAGGGTACGGCCGCTGGCCACTGCCACCGCGTGCTGGAAGGCCGCATTGCGGCTGGCATACCAGCCGGCGTTGTAATCGGCGAAACGGTGGATCTTGCGGGTATAGGGCGTGGCATAGCCGAGCAGGTGGGCGATGCCGAAATAGACCCCGCCACGACGGGTGAACACTTCCTGGCGGGCATCGCGGCCGGGATACGGATAGCCGTCCATGCGGGCCTGGGCAAAGGCGATGGAGACCTGCATCGAACCGCCGGTCTGCACCGGGTTGTGATCACCCAGCAGGCGCGCGCCCAGCGGCACCCGGCCGATGATTTCCTGGTACAGCTCGCTGAGCAGGCCTTCGCTGCGTACCGCATCCAGACGCTGGCCATAGGTCCGCCCGTCCAGCGAGGCCACATTCAAGGCCGCACTCAGGGCCAGCTTGGGAATGCGCTTGGCCCGGGCCCGGCGTTCGAGCTCGCCACGCGCAACCCGGCCCAGATCGGCCACCGGCGGATCAACGTTGAAACCGGATTCCTGCTCGATCACCGCCAGGGTGGCGCAGATGTTTTCATCATTGCCGGCGATGCCCTGGGCGTGGAAGGCGGTCTGGATGTCGGCGGCCCAGCCGGCACGCTCATCCAGCTTGTCCGGCAGGCGGGCGGCAATGCGCTCGCGCAGCAGGTCGGTCTGCGAGCGGCTGGCCGGCGGCGGCGTGGTCGCACAGGCCGCCAGCAACACCAGTGCCAGCAGCGCCGGCACACGCAACAGGACAGAAGAAGCTTTCACGAGCCACCAACGCAACCAGAACCGTTCACACGCTGACAGCGCCGGCAGGGATGGTCAAGCAATCCGGGGCAATCGGCCTGTCCGGGTCAAACCGTGGCCACCGGCGCCGCCTCGGGCAGGCCGCCGATGGCCAGGCCCAGGGCCAGCACGCACAGGATCACCGCAATCGAGCCATCCAGCACCCGCCAGGTACGCGGCTTGGTGAACAGCGGCGCCAGCGCGCGCGCGCCCAGGCCCTGGGCAGTCAGCCAGATCAGGCTGGCAGTGGCCACGCCGGCAGCAAAGCTCATCCGCGCGGCACCGAAATTGTCGGCAATCGAGCCGATCACCACCATGTCCAGCCAGAAGTGAGGGTTGATCACCGAGAACCCGGCCGCGGCCAGCACCATCGCCTTGCGTGAGTTGCCCTCGGTGTCATCGGCCTGCAGGCCGCTGCTGCCGGCAATGGCACGCCGCGCCGACTGCAGCGCATACCACAGCAGGAAGGCCACACCGCCCCACAGCAGCACACCGGTCAGCCACGGCAGGGCATCGGTGAGCCGGCGCAGGCCGGCGACACTGGCGAAGATGAAGGCCGCATCGATCACCGCACAGGTGGCGATGATGGCCAGGATGTGGTTGCGGGCGATGCCCTGGCGCAGGATGAAGGCGCTTTGTGCGCCGACCACGGCAAACAGGCCGATACCGGTGGCCGCACCACTGACCCAGGCCGCCAGGCCGGGGGTAGCGAAGGTTTCATTGAACATGGGAAGACCTGCAGATTGCGGGGGTGCGGCGTGTACCCAGCCGCTGGACTGGAGCCATTCTTGCAGTGCAGCACAGGGAAGTTAAGCTAAACTTCTTTAACCAAATTAAGCAGAGCTAATGTATGCGTTTCGATCACGCTCAGCTTCGGGCCCTGGCTGCTGTAGTACGCGAGGGCAGTTTTGAACGCGCTGCCCTGGCCCTGCATGTCACCCCGTCGGCAATCAGCCAGCGGATCAAGGCGCTGGAGGACCGCGTCGGCCGCCTGCTGGTCCAGCGCACCACCCCGGCCAGCGCCACTGCCGAAGGCCAGATCCTGGTCCGCCTGGCCGAACAGACCGCCCTGCTCGAACACGAGGCACTGGCCCGCATCGGCATCGATGACGATCAGCTGCCGCGCTCCTCCATTGCCGTGGCGGTCAACCACGACAGCATGGAAACCTGGTTTCCCGAGGCTGCGGCCCTGTTCGCCGCCGACAGCAGTGCCACCCTGGACCTGCATGTGGAAGACCAGGACCACACCGCCGACCTGCTGCGCCGGGGCGAGGTGCTCGGCGCGGTGACTACCCTGGCCGAGGCCGTGCAGGGTTGCCAGATCCATCCGCTGGGCAGCATCCGTTATGCGGCCACCTGCACCCCGCAGTTCCACGCCCGCTACTTTGCCAAGGGGGTCACGGCCGCCGCACTGGCCCAGGCCCCGGTGCTGGTGTTCAACCGCAAGGATGACCTGCAGGCCCGCCATGCCCGCCGCCTGGCCGGCACCGATGCGCCGCTGCAGCCACCGGTGTGGTGGATTCCCTCCACCCGCGCCTTCGTCCACGCCAATCTGGCCGGACTGGGCTGGACCATGAACCCGCTGCCGCTGGTGCGCCGGCATCTGGAAGCCGGCCGCCTGGTCTACCTGCGCCAGCGCGTGTACGAAGACATCCCGCTGTACTGGCAGCACTGGAAGGGCGATGTGCAGGGCATGGCCAACCTGACCCGGGCCGTATTGCAGGCCTCCCGTGCGCTGGTGCGCAAGCGGCGCTGAACCGGCAAACGACAACGGCCCGCAAGCGGGCCGTTGTGCACATCCAGCGTTGTCTTCTCAGCCGGCGCGCTGCTGCTCGCGCTGGCATACCGCCGCGGTGAACACCACATCGGTGGAGGAATTGAGCGCGGTTTCGGCCGAGTCCTGTACCACCCCGACCACGAAACCCACCGCCACCACCTGCATGGCCGTGTCGTTGTCGATGTTGAACAGGCCACAGGCCAGCGGGATCAGCAGCAGCGAGCCGCCCGGCACGCCCGAGGCCCCGCAGGCACCGATGGCGGCCAGCACGCTGAGCAACAGGGCCGTCGGCAGGTCCACGGCAATCCCCAGGGTGTGCACTGCGGCCAGGGTCAGCACCGAGATGGTGACCGCCGCGCCGGCCATGTTGATCGTTGCGCCGAGCGGAATGGCCACCGAATAGGTCGGCTCGTGCAGGCCGAGCTTTTCGCACAGGCGCATGTTGACCGGGATGTTGGCCGCCGAGGAACGGGTGAAGAAGGCGGTGATGCCGCTCTCGCGCAGGCAGGTCAGGACCAGCGGATACGGGTTGCGCCGGGTCACCAGCAGCACGATCAGCGGGTTGACCACCAGGGCCACGAACAGCATCGCCCCGACCAGCACCGCCAGCAGGTGGGCATAACCGGCCAGCGCCCCCACACCGGTGGAAGCCAGGGTCGAGGCAACGATGCCGAACACGCCCAGCGGGGCCAGTACGATGACCCAGCGCACCACCGTGGTGATCGCCCGCGACAGGTCACTGACCACGGCACGGGTGGTATCGCCGGCATGGCGCAGGGCCACACCCAGGGCCACACCCCAGGCCAGCAGGCCGATGTAGTTGGCATTGACCAGGGCATCGACCGGGTTGGAGAACACCTGCATCAGCAGGGCCTGCAGCACCTGACCGATGCCGGTGGGCGCGCTGGCCTCCTGTTCGGCCACCAGCAGGGCCAGACGGGTCGGAAACAGGAAGCTGGCCAGCACCGCGACCAGGGCGGCGGCCACGGTGCCGATCAGATAAAGCCCGAGGATGGGCTTGATATGGCTGCCGCCGGCGGCGCGCTGGTTGGCAATGGACGCGGCCACCAGAACCAGCACCAGCACCGGTGCCACCGCCTTCAAGGCGGAAATGAACACCGTGCCGAGCAGGCCCACCGCCTGCCCCGCCTGCGGCCAGACCAGGGCGAGCACGACACCGGCCAGCAGGCCGATGATGATCTGGGCAATCAAGCCGGGACGGAACGCTTGTGACGCGCTGGACATCGTTGGCAACTCGGGCAGTGGTAACACCCCATTGTGCCTGCAACGCGTGCCAGCGCACCTGCCGTCAGTCACCGCACCGGCCAGCGGACGGTACGGTGGACGAGCCTCAGCCGTTGGCCAGGGCGTAATCCAGCGCGGCACGCACCGCTGCCACCTGGGCATCGTTGCACTGCTGCGGCGTGGCCTTGGGGCTGTCCGGGTAGACCTCGGTGGTGGTCACGAACGGGGCATCGGTCATGCCACCGCACAGGCCGATGGAACGGCCCGGGTAATTGATCACCCCGTGCGCCACTACCTTGTCACCAATGATCTCGCCCTTCTCGTCGGCCGGGGCGATATGGGTGATGGCCTCCACCGCGGTGATGATGGCCTGCTGGAAGCCCGGCGCCGGACGGTCGCTCTCGCCCACCAGGTAGAAACCATCGGGAATGGTGCCCGGCTCGTACGGCTTGCCATCGCGTGCGGCCAGGGCCGGACGGAACTCGCTTTCATCGGTATCGGTGGTTTCATGCAGGTCGATGTGCACCAGCACCGGCTCGGCCAGGGTCTGCAACAAGGCCAGCACGGCGGCCGCTTCCGGGGCCGGGCTGTTGGCGGTGAACGAACGGTTCGGGTCCACCGTCCAGGCATTCCAGCGCTGGATGCGCTCATAGCCCCACGGGCTGACGCAGGGAATCAGCAGCAGGTTCAGGCGACCGCTGTAATCGGCGCCGTGCTGCTCGGCAAACTGCAGGGCGCCATGCACACCGCTGGTTTCATACCCGTGCACACCGCCGGTGACCACGGCCACCGGCAACGCGCTGTCCCAGTCCTGGCTGCGCAGGGCCAGCAGCGGGTAACGGCCATCTTCGCCGCAGTCCAGCTCGCCGTAGTTGACCACCTCAAAACGCGAGGCCAGTGCCTGGATGCGGCTCACCACTTCCTTGGCATGGCTGCGCTGGACACGCTGCAGCGCGCGCCACTGCGCCTTTTGTGCATCGCCCCACGGCTGCCCGGCGGTACCGATGGCGTTGATCTGTTCGATGGAGGTCATTGCTGCATCCTGGAAAACAAAAAAACAGGGTAGCACCGGGCCGCACCGGCATTGCAGCGGCTCAAGCCGCTGCCGATGCGGCCGTTAATGACCGATCCACACCACGAACACCGCAATGAATTTCCGCCCCCTGCTTGCTGCAGCCGTCCTGAGCCTGACCTTGAGCGCCTGCGCCGGCCCGATGGACCGCGCGCTGGTCACCGACCAGGGCGATGCGGCCTATTTCCAGCGTCTGAACCCGCTGTTTGCCCAGATGACCCCCGAGCAGCAGGAGGCCTTCAACTGGTCGGTATCGGATCTGACCATCGGTACCATCCACCAGCGCTACCCCGGCGCCAGCGCGCGCGAGGTGATCGCCGGCGAGACCGCCCTGATCCTGCAGACCTACCCGGAGCGGATCGCCGCCCTGCAGCCCTCGCTGCAGCAGTTCCAGCAGGCCCGGGCGCAGCTGGCGCAGTTGCGCAGTGACAACATCCAGTTCCGCATCGAACAGGATTTCCATGGCTCGCAGCCCTACCTGAAGGCGGACTTCCACAACGGCTCGACACTGTCGTTCAGCACCACCGGCTGGGTCGCGCAGCTGTACCTGGATGGCGCGGACACCCCGGTGGCCAGCTATGAGTTCACCTTGAACCACCGCAACCGCGGCGGCCTGCTGCCCGGCGAAGATGAAAACCATGACATCCACCTGGGGTTTGTCACCGGCGATGCCGACTGGATGACCCTGGAGGTGCGCAACGCCCGCCAGCGCCGGATCCAGATCGTGCCGGTCCAGCCCGGCACCACCGACCTGGGCGAGCGCCCGTATGCGCTGCACGATCCGCAGCCGGAAATCGATCGTCTGCAGGCAGTGATCGCCGCCGCCGAAAAGTACCGCGCCGTACCTTGAGCCGCCCCGGCCGCGACAGGCCGGATGTGCCGCAATGGAAACGGGCGCCTTGCGGCGCCCGTTGTGGTTGTACTGCCACCACGCTACGGCGTCAGAGCGTGCCCGCCTTGGTCGCGCAGGTACGTACCTTGAGCCGGTCAGCCGAGCTGATCAGCCCCAGGTCACGCAGCTCATCGGCCAGGCCGTTCATGCACGACAGGTAACGCACGCGGTTGCCATTGGCCGAGACCCGGCAGATGTTCTCGTTGGCCACCAGGTTGGCACCAATGAACAGGCCCGGGTTGGTGAAGCGGGCAATCCCTGTATCGCAGCCATTGATCTTGGTGCTGCTGGTATCCAGCTGCCAGCCGATGTCCTTGAACACCCCCAGGGTCAGGTCAACGATATAGGCGCCGTTGGTGGACGGCGTATTGGCCGGCTCCATCAGGGCGTCGGGCTTGAGCACGGTTTCAAAGTGCGAGAACGAGGAGCCGCTGGCCACCGTAGCCGGTGCGTACAGCAGCGCACGCCCTTGCGTATCGGCACCGGCATATTGCCCGGCCACCGTACCCAGGCGCGCCTGCAGGTTGCCGCCCGCCAGGATCTGGGTCGCCCCGGCCAGGTTGACACTGATGGCCGGGATGGTCGCCGTCACGCTCGGGTCCTCGGCCATGCCCGGTGCGGTGCCCGGATCACTGGAACTGGCCACGTTGCCGATGATCACGCCGATCGCGCCGGCATTCTGCGCATTGACCGTCTTCGGCTCGAACGAACAGGTGCCACGGTTGATGTAGGCGATCTTGCCGGTCAGGCTGCCCGGTGCCAACGGCTCGCAGGCATCGGCGGTATCGCCGACCCCGTCATTGACCACCACCAGCGGCGCGTTGAAGTTGGCCGCGGTGGCCGCCGGCCCGAACGAGGCTGCGCCGAAGAACTGGGTCACCAGCGGCGATGCGCCACCGCTGACCTCCAGCACCAGGGCCGGATCCAGCCACAGCGGCACCTGGGCGGTGGTGGCTGCGCCACGCCAGGCCGGTGCGCCGCGGGTGCGGATGGACAGCGCACGCTGGGCCGGGGTGGTGGCCGGGTCATCGAAAACACGCCCGGTCAGGTTGTCGATCGCATTGTTGGTGTAGACGTCGCTGTAGCCGCGGTAGGCCGTGATGCCGGTGCGCTCGCCCAGCACGCCGGTGGTGTAGCCGACGAAGCCGGAAAAACCCATGCCGTGGGCGATTTCATGGATCACCACGTCCAGGAAGTTGATCTTGCCGTCCGGGGTGTTGCCGTCCAGGCCGTAGTACCAGCCCGAACCGGTCATGCACGGGGTGCCGTCCGGGTTCTGCCCGCCGAGGTTGGCATTGAAACGGCTGGTGATATCGGTGGCCGCCGTCGGGTTGATGTTGCTGCCACTGACCGCATTGCCCAGCGCGCCGTGGAAGATCATGCCCGGCGCGGTGCCGGCCGGCGGGGCGGCAGCCACCCAAGAGGCACCAGCCGAGCCCAGGGTGCCACCGGTGGCGGTACAGGCCAGGGACTGGAAGCTGGCACCGACCTTGACCGGCACCGTGCTGGTCAGCGAGGTGCCCAGCAGGTCGGCGGCAAAGCGGTAGACGATCTGGCGTTGCTGGCCAACGGTGGTGCCGGGGTTGCCCCCCACCGGGTTGGCCGCGGTCGGGTCATTGAGCCCCTGCCCGGCCGGATCCTGGTTGACCACCTGGATGGTCACCGCAGCCTGGGCGCCGGCAGAAGCCAGCAGCAGGCCGAGTGCACAAGCGAGCGCACGCTGGTTCATTCACTGACCTCCTGGGTTGCGTGGGCATGGCCGTCGTCAGAGGACTCACTGATCACCACCTTGCCATCCGCGCCGATCTGCGCGGTCATCGAATGCATGGCCGACAGCGGCAAGGTGGCCACGCTCAGCCCGTTGGGCAGGACCCTCAAGGTCTTTTCAGCCTCGGCTGCGGTCTGCGGCATCGCCGCCCAGGCCGCATTGGTGGTGCTGCGTGCCTGCACGCTGGACTGCTGCTGGGCCTTGCTGGAAAGTTCGGCAACTTCGGCATCGCTGAGCTGGCGCAATTTGCCGGTGCGGGCATCGATACCCGCCACCATTGCCTGATCGGCTGCGGGCTCCGGGGCCGGCTCGGCGGCCATGGCACCGGCACTGCACAACACTGCACTGACTGCGAACAACAACACGGGGCGTTTCATCGGGAATGCTCCACAGCTATCAAGCCGGAAACCACACCTGCCAACTGCACCTGCCACACCACGTCCGGCGACCCGTCGTGCCGCAGCAGTGTGACCACAATCACGGCATTTATGCAATATTCATTCCAGTACGCCAGCGCATGGAAACGCGACCCGCAGGCAACAAAAAAGGGAGCCTGCGCGGCTCCCTTTCCTGGCTCCAGTCAGTCCAGCAACTGGCTGATCTGGCGGTCCTTTTCTTCCCAGACCATGTTCATCCAGCGCTGGAAGCGGACCCGGAATTCACGATCGCCCTGGTAGTCGCCGCCGACGAACTCGGCCGGAATCGGACGCTGCCGCACCACCACCTTCACCTCCGGCACGCGGTTGCCGATCAGATCGATCATCGACGGCCGCCCGCCCGGATAGACCACGGTCACATCGACGATGGATTCCAGGCCCGTGCCCATGGCATCAAAGACGAAGGCCACACCGCCGCTCTTGGGCTTGAGCAGGTGCTGGTAGGGCGATTGCTGGCTGGCATGCTTGGCTGCGGTCATGCGCGTGCCTTCGACAAAGTTCATCACCGCCACCGGGATGTCGGCGAACTTGGCACAGGCCTTGCGCGTGGTTTCCATGTCCTTGCGCCCCAGCTCCGGGTTGCGCGCGATCTGCTGGCGGCTGTAGCGGCCCATGAACGGGAAATCCAGCGCCCACCAGGCCAGGCCCAGCACCGGCACCCAGAACAGGGAGCGCTTGAGGAAGAAGCGCAGCAGCGGGATCTTGCGGTTGAAGGCCTTCTGCAGGACCACGATGTCCACCCAGCTCTGGTGGTTGGCCATGACCAGGTAGTGACCATCGCGGCGCAGGCCGGCCGGCAGCTCGATCTGGAAACGGGTACGGGTGAAGGCATCGATCATCGCCGTGTTGACCGCAATCCAGCTCTCGGCCAAGCCGGTCAGCACCGGGTTGAAGGCCCGGCGCAGGCGGTCAGAGGGCGCAATCGCCTTGATCAGGGCCAGCAGTACCAACGGCGGCACATGCACCAGGGTGTTGAGGGCAATCAACGAAACAATGACGACAACACGCAGCCACACCATGGGGCACCGTAGATCCGAGACTGAAAAACGGTGCACAGGGTACAACGAGCACCCCGTTCCTGGCTTGCGTGCACAGGGCGGACATGCCTGATCGCCGCCCCCTGCGCCAGCACCGGCCTGCAGCGCCCGGGCATCGGTAACGGCACGGTAACGCCGGGGCCGGCAGCATGGGTGCATGGATTGCCCGGCCAGCGCCCTGCCCGCAGATCGTCCCGTCAGCGCCACGGCGGCCATCGCACCCTGCCTGCGGCCAGTATCCGCGGCGCACGGCCCGGCCGCGGTCCTTGCCGTTGCCGGCGACTGCCCGCATGCACATGCATGCCTGGCCCGAGTGCGCCTACAATGCCGCCGTCAGCGACACCGCCCCTGCGGCAGGTGGTCGCTTTTTTTCTTCCCGCCAGCCCCGCACGCCGATTCGCCTCCGGAGCCGTATCCACGATGATCTTCGACATCCTGAGCACTGCCGGCCACGAACAGGTCGTCTTCTGCCACAACCCCGATGCCGGCCTGCGCGCCATCATCGCCCTGCACAACACCACCCTGGGCCCGGCCCTGGGCGGTGTGCGCATGCGGCCGTATGCCAGCGAGGCCGATGCGCTGGCCGACGTGCTCAACCTGAGCCGGACCATGACCTACAAGAACGCCATGGCCGGGTTGAATGTGGGCGGTGGCAAGGCGGTGATCATTGGCGACCCGAAGGCCGACAAGACCGAGGTGCTGTTCCGTGCCTTCGGCCGCTATGTCGATGCACTGGGCGGGCGCTACATCACCGCCGAGGACGTGGGCACCGATGTCACCGACATGGAGCACATCTATCTGGAGAGCGCCTTTGTCACCGGCGTCCACCAGGCCCACGGCGGCTCCGGTGATCCGGCCCCGTTCACCGCCTACGGGGCGCTGCAGGGCATGCGTGCCACCAGCGCACGCCGCCTCGGCCATGAGGACCTGTCACGCCTGCGGATCGCCGTGCAGGGCCTGGGTCATATCGGCATGGAGCTGGTCAAGCTGCTGCGCGACCATGGCGCCACCCTGCTGGTCAGCGACCTGGACCCGGCCCGGGTGCAGCGTGCGGTCAATGAGTACGGCGCCACCGCCATCGCCCCGGAGCAGCTGCTCGACACGCCGGCCGACCTGTTTGCCCCCTGCGGCAAGGAAGGCGCCCTGACCGCCGACAACGTGGCCCGGCTGCAGGTGCAGATGGTCTGCGGCACCGCCAACAACCAGCTCGGCGATGACCAGGCCGGCGCCCTGCTGGCCGAGCGCGGCATCCTCTACGCACCGGACTATGTGGTCAATGCCGGTGGCGTGATGAACGTCTCGCTGGAACTGGACGGCTACAACCGCGAGCGGGCGATGCGCCTGATCCGCTCCATCCATGCCAACCTGGGCAAGGTCTTTGACCTGTCCGAAAACCAGGGCTGCACCCCGCAGCAGGCAGCCGACCGTATCGCCGAACAGCGCCTGGCCGCGATCGGCAAGCTCAAGTTGCCGCTGGGCCGCGCCACGCCACGCATGAGCCGCCTGCGCGGCGAGTGAGCCACATCAACAAAAAGCCCGCTGTCGCGGGCTTTTTGTTTGCTGGCCACCACCAATACTCAGAAGCGCCCCTGCCACTGCACGCTGGCCCCGTGCCCGGCGGCCAGTGCCCCCAGACGCTGATGCCAGCCCAGGCTGAGCCAGCCGGCCTGCGGCCCCAATGGCCGGGCCAGCTGCACCCCGATCACCCCATGCGATTGCCCCAGTGCCGAGGTATCCAGCGCCGACCACGCATCCACACCGGTATAGCGCGCCAACCACGGTCCGCCCTGGCGCGACAGCACCTGCTGCCACTGCAGCTGTGTCTGCAACTGCCAGCCGGCCAGCTCGGTGGAGGCGCCCAGGCCAGCATTGGCACTGACGCGCTGCACATCCAGGGCATTGCCCTGCAGGCCCAGGCCGACCGCATCGGCCTCGCTGAAGCCATCGCTGCGCAGCTGCTCCCAGGCCAGGCCCAGCCACGGCTGCCACTGCCAGCGGCCATGCTGCCAGCGCTGCCCGGCCTCCACTGACAGGCTGTGCAGGCTGGCCTGGTAGCGCGAGTGGGCATCGAGGATCTGGCTGCCCAGCTGCAGCTGGCGGTCCATGCGGCGGTCGATCCGGCCACTGCTGAGGCTGGCCAGCCAATGGCTGCGGCCCTGCTGCCCGGCCAGCCACAGGTGCCCCTGCTGCTGCCGGTCCAGGCTGCGGTCGCGTGCCTGTGCCGTGGTCAACTGGCTCTGTGCCACGGCCAGGCCCACCTGCAGCCCGTTGCCCAGGGCCACGCCCTGGCCCTGCATCCAGCCATCGGCCTGCCAACCCACACCGACCTGGCTGCCGTTGAGCGCTTGTGCCGTTGCCAGCCGCCAGCTGCCATCGGCCCGTCCTGCGCCCACCTGGCCGGCCAGGGCCCGGCGCTCCAGCGCCAATGCATCGAAGCTGGCCGCCAGGGCCTGCCCGTGCAGCTGCCCGGACAGGCTGTCCAGGGTCTGCGCGGCGGCGGCCTGTGAACCGATGGCCTGGATGTCCCCGGCCGCCCGTACCAGTCCGTCAGGCACCTGTACGTCACTTGCGCCAGCATCAATGCGCTGGAAGGCCGCCTCCAGCCGCTGGGCCGACCCCAGGCTGGCCGGGGTGATGGTGCCCAGCGCCGAGGCTGCAGCCACCACATCCAGCCGGTTCAACCACAGGCTGACCCCATCGGCGCGGTAATCCAGCCGGCCATCCAGAAATACCGTGGAAGCCGGCGCGCTGAGCGTGCTGAACTGCCCGGTCACGCCACCGCCAGCACGCAGGATGTCGTAGTACGTGCCCATGCTGACGTAATCACGCTTGCCGGTGATGCTCACCGTACCGCCTTCCAGACTGGCCTTGCCGGCCACCGCCAGGTGTTCACCGGCCTTGAGGATCAGGGTGGCGCCACTGCCATGGGTGTAGTCACCGCCGACCGCCACGCTCAGGCCGGTGCCCGGATTCAGATGCAGGCTGCCGCGGTTGTGGATGCTGCCACCCGCCGCCGTGCCCAGCAGCAGCCGCGCCGGCGCGTTGATGTCCACCGTGGTGTTGCCCAGACGGCTGGCCGCCACGGTGCCGCCCAGCAAGGTGGTGGCACCGGTGTAGCTGTGGCTGGCCGTGCCCAGGTCCAGATAACCATCACCGGACACGCGCAGGCCACCGGCGCCACTCAGTGCATTGCCCCAGGTCGAGGTGGACGAGCCCAGGTTCACCGCCAGCTCGCCGAAATCCAGCCGCTGCGGACCCTTGATGGCCGCAGCGATGTTGAGCAGGCCATTGCCGAATACCGCATCGATGCCGGGGCTGCCCAGGTCGGTGGCCGTGCCCAGCAGGGTCTGGCGCACCGCATCGTTGCTGAAATAGGGGAAGGCCTCCCAGACCAGCGCCGCCGCTCCTGAAACCAGCGGTGCGGCATACGAGGTGCCACGTCCATAGTAATAAGCCATGCCGGTGCCGCTGCTGGCCGCCGGATCGATGTAGGCCGCCGTGCCTGGTGCGGCCAGGCAATAGCGCGCCGCCACGCCACAGGCATTGGAGTAACTGGCCAACTGGTCCGGGTTGGCCGTATCCAGGGCGGCCACGGTCAGCCAGCCACGTTCCAGATCGGCGGCCGGCAGGCTGCCGTTGGGACCGGTCTGGCTGGGCAGTGCGGCCATGTCCGAGGGGTTGGCACGGCCGTCATTGCCGGCAGCAAACACCACCAGGCCATCGTTGTTGAAAATGAAGGGCCGGTACTCACTGGCGATCGGCGCGGTGGCATTGCGGTTGGTCCAGTACAACCCGCCCCAGGAGTTGTTCATGATGCGCATGCCGGCGGCGATCAGGTCGTTGTGGATGGGCAAAAAGCCCAGCGCACCGTCCACCTCGTTGCCCTTGCCCGAACCATCATCGGACGGTGCCTTGTCGGCGATGATGCGCGCCGACAGCACCCCGGCGCCCGGGGCAATGCCCCCCGGAAAGCTGCCGACCGCCGCGCCGGCCGCCAGCTGGGCCACCACCGTGCCGTGGCCGACCACATCGTCCACCTTCAGGTTGTTGGTGCTGCTGTTGATGTAGGCATAGTTGGTCAGCACCCGCCCGGCCAATGCGGGATGGTTGCGGTTGACCCCGGAATCGACAATGCCGATGCGTATCCCCTTGCCGCTCAAGCCGGCCGCATGCGCCGCATCGGCACCGGTAATGGCCAGATGCGCATCGAAGGCCGGCTGCGGATAACTGGGGGCCGGTGCGGGAGCCGGAGCCGGGGCTGGCGCCGGCGGAATCGACGCCGGCGGTGGATCGGCGCGGGTGTTGCCGCCCCCGCCGCCACAGGCGGACAACAACAGGCCCAGGCTGCCCGCCAGCACAGCCAGTGAAGTATTGCGCTGCTCGTTCATTGCTCCTTCCCCAGGTATGGACAGCGGCCTTCGCGCTACGCCAGCGCAAGCTAGGATGTTGCCGTCGCGACCTGCCTATACTGCGCGATCTTTGCCGACTTTGGCAGGACTGTGCCGTAAGTCCAATGGCCCTGCACCGGTGCAGGGATCACTATCTTTTGCTTGCTCTGAACGGAAACTTCGCAATGACCCAGATCGTCATCACCGCCGCCAAGCGCACTGCCATCGGCTCCTTCCTTGGCCAGTTCAACGGCGTCCCTGCCACCACCCTTGGCGCGGCGGCCATTGCCGCTGCCGTGGAGCAAAGCCAGCTGCCGGCCGCACAGGTCGATGAGGTGATCATGGGCTGCGTGTTGCCGGCCAACCTGGGCCAGGCCCCGGCCCGCCAGGCGGCCATCGCCGCCGGCCTGCCGCTGGCCACCGGTGCCACCACCATCAACAAGGTCTGTGGCTCGGGCATGAAGGCCATCATGATGGCCAGCGACCTGATCACCGCCGGCTCGGCCAAGGTCGTGGTCGCCGGCGGCATGGAGTCCATGTCCAACGCCCCGCACCTGATCCCCAACTCGCGCACCGGCAACCGTTACGGCAACTTCCAGGCCATCGACCACATGGCCCATGACGGCCTGACCAATGCCTATGACGGCCAGCCGATGGGCGTGTTCGGCGAGGCCTGTGTGGCCAAGTACGGTTTCAGCCGCGAAGACCAGGACGCCTGGGCCATCCAGTCGGTCAACCGCGCCCAGGCCGCCGCCGCCAACGGTGCGTTCAATGACGAAATCACCCCGGTCACCGTGGCCAGCCGCAAGGGCGAGGTCCAGCTGGCCAGCGACGAACAGCCGGGCAAGAGTGACACCAGCAAGATCCCCGGCCTGCGTGCGGCCTTCAAGAAGGACGGCACCATCACTGCGGCCAGCTCCTCCTCCATTTCCGATGGCGCCGCCGCGCTGGTGCTGATGGCCGCCGATACCGCGGCCGCACAGGGCATTGCCCCGCTGGCCCGTCTGGTCGCCCAGGCCACCCATTCGCAGGAGCCGGAGTGGTTCACCACCGCTCCGATCGGTGCGATCGAAAAGGTTTTGGCCAAGGCCGGCTGGAATGTTGCCGAGGTTGACCTGTTCGAGATCAATGAAGCCTTCGCCGTGGTGGCCATGGCGCCGGTCAAGGAACTGGGCCTGGATCCGGCCAAGGTCAATGTCAACGGCGGCGCCTGCGCACTGGGCCATCCGATCGGTGCTTCCGGTGCCCGCGTGGTTGTGACCTTGGTCAATGCTTTGCGCAACCGTGGCCTCAAGCGTGGCGTCGCCTCGCTGTGTATCGGCGGCGGCGAGGCTACGGCCATTGCCATCGAATTGATTTGATTGGGAATTAGCACCAACCCAGAAATATGAATAGGGGCACGCTTGACACCCGATTTTGCCTCGTCATCATTGTCTACGCCGCGCGAAGAGCGCAGCCCCACCAAACCACTTAAGGATTACTCTCATGAGCATCAACAAGCTGCTGATCGCCCTGGCCCTGGGCCTGGCTCTGACCGCCTGCGCCAAGCAGGAAGCTACCGAAACCGCCGCTGTCGAAGCCCCGGCTGCTGAAGTCGCTGCTGAAGTCGCCGCTCCGGAAGCTCCGGTTGCTGAAGAAACCACCGCTGCTGACGCCACCGCTGCTCCGGCTGCTGAAGGCGAAGAAGCTGCTGCTCCGGCCGCTGAAGGTGAAGAAGCTGCTGCTCCGGCCGCTGAAGAAGCCCCGGCTGCCTAATTTGTTGGCCAGCCTTGCGGCTGGCGACAAAGGCAAGCATGAACCGTCGACCAATGGTCGGCGGTTTTTTTTTTGCCCCAGTCATCTTCTTGACATCTTCTGAATGTGCACCTGCCTAGGATGCGACCCGTCCCCCAACCCACTTGGAGTCGCAATGAAGACCCTGAACATCGCACTGATTGGTTTTATCGCCCTGGGCCTGGCTGCCTGCTCCAAGCAGGACCGCGCTGCCGAAGCTGCGGCTGACGCACGTGAAGTTGCCAACGAAGCACAGCAGACCGCCAACGAGCTGAAGGCCGAAGGCGCTGCCACTGCCGAAATCGCCCAGAACGCTGCCGACACCGCCCACAATGCGGCCGACCAGGCACTGGACCAGGCCCACCAGGCCGCCAATGCCACCACCGCCGACGCTGCCGACGCCGCCAAGGACGCCGCCCAGGCTGCCGAGGATGTGGCCAAGGAAGCCAAGAGCGCTGCCGAAGAAGCCAAGCCGTAACGTCCCACGCTGCAATCACGGCCGCCGGGACCTCCCGGCGGCCGCTTTTGTATTCCTCTCCATCCCATACCCCTTGATCGAGGCATTGCCATGAAGCACACCACCGCCCTGCTGTTCGCTGCCACCTTTGCCTTGGGCCTGACCGCCTGCAACCAGCCGCAGGCCGAGAAGGCTGCCGACAACATCGAAGCGGCCGGCGAGAATGCCGCTGCCGCCACCCGCGATGCCGCCGACAACGCTGCCCAGGCCACCCGTGAGGCTGCCGCCAATACCGAGCAGGCGCTGGACAACGCGGCTGCCAACACCGAGCAGGCACTGGACAACGCCGCGGCCCACACCCGCGAAGCGGCGCAGAACACCGGCGATGCCGTACGTGATGCTGCTGCCCGTGCCGCCCAGAGCACGGCCAACGCCGCCCAGAACGTCGCCGACAAGGCCCAGCAGACCGCTGACAAGGCCAAGGATGCTGCCCACGATCATTGATCGTTGTCAGGCGCTGCAACCGAAAACCGCCGTCAGCTCGCTGACGGCGGTTTTTTCATGCCTGTCGTTGCTGCAGGTGGGCATCCATGGCGGCGATGAAATCCTCGCCCAGTGACAACTTGCCGAGCACGCCCTGCTGGGTCCCGGTCAGTACCCGCAGCAGGTGCTGGCGGCCCAACGGCATGCTGCCCAGCGGGCCCAGCAGCAGGTCACGCGCTGCAGCCAGACGGTTGTGGTCAGACTGGAACAACGGGGTGAGCCAGCGGCTCCAGAACTGGTAGATCCAGACATGGGCCTGGCGCAGGCGCTGGTAATTGGCCAGTGCCTGATCAAGGTCAGTGCTCTGTTGCAACTGGGTGGCCAGGGTCCAGGCATCGAGCAGGGCCATGTTCACCCCCTGCCCCAGCTGCGGGCTCATGGCATGGGCACTGTCACCAGCCAGCACCAAGCGGCCACGCGACCATGCACTGACCACCGCATCGCGGTAGCCGGCACGCAACAGCTGGCCATGGGTCTTGACCTCCTCCAGGCGCTGCGCACATTGGGGCCACAGCCCGGCCAACTCCTGCTTCCACGCGGTCAGCGGCTGCTCCTCCCAGGCCTGCTGGCTGTCACTGCGCAGGGACCAGAAAAAGCTCAACCGCGGCACCGGATCCCCCGGACGGGTGCCGACCGGCAACAGTCCGGCCATCTTGTGCGTACCGGCATAGCGCTGGCGCAACTGCGTGGCGTGTTCCCAGCCGCTGGCATCGAGCAGGCACCAGCGTGCGCCCCAGGGATAGGGCTGGTCGCGTTGCGCAGGCCCCACTTGGCCGCGCAGGCCCGAATTGGCCCCGTCTGCCGCGATGATCAGATCAAACGGACCGTGGCGGACACCGTGTTGGTCGTGCAGGTAACGCAGGGTCGGGTCCAGCGCACTGATCCGGGTACCGGCGTGCAGTTGTCCGCGTGGCTGCCAGGCCGCATCCAGCAGTTCGAACAACGCGCCGCGCTGCATGCCCAGGCCGAACAGGCGTGCATCCAGACGCGCATAACGGATGTCCATCACCGTGCGTTCGCTTGCCGACTGCCCGAACAGCTGGTGCACCACCGCGCCATGGGCAAAGGCGGCATCCAGCAGGCCCATCTGCCACAGCACCTGCAGGCCACTGGGCTGGAGCAGGAAGCCGGCGCCGACCGGCCCCGGCTGGGCAGCCTGCTCGAACACTTCCACCTGGATCCCGGCCCGGCCCAGCAGCACCGCCAGTGCCTGCCCTGCGGTGCCATAGCCGATGATGGCGACCTTGCCTGTACGCATCCTGCCTCCTTGCCGCCGCGCCCGGCGCGGCCAAAAAAAACCCCGCCTGTTGCCAGACGGGGTGGTTGTCAGCAATCGAATGGATTATTCGACCACGACAATGTTCGACGCCTGGGCACCCTTCGGGCCATCGGCCACGTCATAGCTCACGCGCTGGCCTTCCTGCAGCGAGCGAAAGCCCTTGGCATTGATCGCGGAGAAGTGCGCGAACACGTCGGCGCTGCCATCTTCCGGCGAGATGAAACCAAATCCCTTGGCGTCGTTGAACCACTTGACGGTACCGTTCGGCATGGTAATGCGTGACCTTTACAGATGAATGGGTGATGTACGAAATTCAACGTACGGCCAAAGTATGCAAAAGCATCACGTACGAATCAATCACTGGTTTACCAATTCACTAACAATTGCTGGCAGGCCGGCCGACGCAACTGCCACATTGGCTAGGACTTCGGCCATGGTGATCTCCTCGTCCCCGGCGCAACCGGCAGCCCAATTGGCCACGATCGCCAGGCAGGCGTAGTCCAGCCCGGCCTCGCGTGCGAGCCCGGCTTCGGGCATGCCGGTCATACCGACCAGGTCACAGCCATCACGGCGCAGACGCTCCACCTCGGCATTGGTTTCCAGACGCGGCCCCTGGGTGGCGCCGTAGCAGCCGCCATCGACCACACTGACCCCCGCACGTGCGGCGGCAGCCAGCACCTGGGCACGCAGGGCCGGGGTGTAGGGATGACCGAAGTCCACATGCAGCACCTCGCTGCCGGCCTCCTCGCAGAAGGTGGAGATGCGGCCCCAGGTGTAGTCGATCAGCTGGTCCGGGCAGCCCAGTACCTGCGGGCCCCAGTTCTCGCTGATGCCGCCGACCGTGTTCAGGGCCAGCACACGGGCCACACCCAGCTGCTTGAGGGCGGCGATGTTGGCGCGGTAGTTGATCTTGTGCGGCGGGATCGAATGCCCTTCGCCGTGGCGGGCCAGGAAGGCCACGCGCTGGCCGCCCAGGCTGCCGATGCGGATCGGGCCGGACGGCGCACCGTAGGGCGTATCCACCTGCACGGTGGTGACATCATCGAGCTGGGCCAGCGCATACACGCCGGTGCCACCAATCACGGCCAGGGCAATGGGTTCCATAACACTCCAGACAGGGTCAAGCGGCCGCAAGCACTGCAGCCGGAAAAATCAGCAAAGGATGGTGCCGGGGCACCTGCAAACGGACAACGCCAGCCCTCAGGCTGGCGTTGTGGCGGCCTCTCAGGCCTGCTTCATCGCATAGATCGCCGGCAGGGTGCGCAGGTTCTCGTCGATGTCCATGCCGAAGCCGAACACGAAGCGATCCGGCAGCTCCACGCCCGGGTAGTCGGCCTTGACGTCGGGCAGGCAGCGGTCGTGCTTCTTGACCGTCAGCACGGCGATGCGCACATCGGTGGCGCCCTGTTCCAGGCACCACTGGCGCACCCCCTGCAGGGTGAAGCCTTCGTCCAGGATGTCATCGACCAGGATCACGCGGCGGCCGAACAGCGAGCTGACCGGGCGGTGCTTCCAGACCAGCTGGCCGCCGGTCTCGCCGTGGTAGCGCGAGGCCTGCAGGTAGTCGAACTGGACGTCCTGGCCGCGTTCGCCCAGGGCCAGGGCGAGCAGGCCGGAGAACGGCAGTGCGCCGTTCATGATCGACACGAACACCGGGATCTCGCCCTTGTAATCGCGGGCGATGGCGTCTGCAATGGCGCCGATGGCCTTGTCGATGGTGGGACGGTCAACCAGCAGGTCGGCCTGGGCCACCGCTTGTTCAAGAGTGAGTTTGGACATCAGACGGTTCTTCCAAGGGTTTCAAACAAAAGGGATTGTGCGCTGGAATGGCGGGCATCGGCGAGCAGGCCGCCCCAGCCCAGGGCGCCACGGCCCAGCAGCGCGGCCACCGCAGCCGTATTCAGGGGGCGCCCCTGCACCGCCTCCAGGGCCGGTTCGACCAGCTCCGGATGGCAGACCAGGACCAGGTCGCAGCCGGCATCCAGATGCGCATGCACGCGGGCGGCCACACCACCGGCCTGGAACGAGGCGGCCATGCCGATGTCATCGGAGACCACCACGCCACGGAAGCCGAGTTCACCGCGCAGGATCTCGTTGATCCAGCGCGCCGAGCAGCCGGCCGGCTTGTCATCGACCTGCGGGTAGACCACGTGGGCCATCATCACCGCGTCGGCACCGGCGGCAATACCGGCCGCGAACGGAATCAGGTCGTGCTCGCGCAGCTGCTGCAGCGAACGCTCATCGCGGGCAATGTCGACATGGGTGTCTTCCAGCACCGTGCCATGGCCGGGGAAATGCTTCAGGGTGGCCGGCATGCCGGCCTCGTGCATGCCGGCCACGTACGCGGCCAGACACTGCGACACCACCTGCGGGTCGGCATGGAAAGCACGGTTGCCGATGGCCCGGTTGCCATGGCCCAGATCGGCCACCGGGGCAAAGCTCAGGTCCAGGCCACTGGCGCGGATCTCGCTGGCCATCAGCCAGGCATGCTCGCGCACCCGGGCCAGGGTGGCGGCGGCATCCTGGTCGAAATCGGCGGCCAGCTGCTGCAGCGGCGGCAGCGCGCTGTAACCGTCGCGGAAACGCTGGACCCGGCCACCTTCCTGATCCACCGCCACCAGCAACGGGCGCGGGCTGGCGGCACGGATGGCGGCGGTCAGTTCTGCCACCTGCTGGCGCGAAGCAAAATTGCGCGCAAACAGGATCACCCCGGCCACGGCCTGGTGTTGCAGCCATTGCCGCTCGGTGGCGGTCAGTTCGGTCCCGGCGACGCCGATCACCAGCATTTGCGGATTCTCCAGTACAGCCGCACCGGTCGGTGCGGTCGGCCATTGTCGCAGATGCGGCCAGCCCCTGTCAGAGGCTGCAAGCGCCCGGCCCGCAAGCCTGTGCGCCAGGTTCAGCCACCGCTGGTGCCAGCTCGGCGGCAATCTGGCGCAGGGCCTGCACGAAGCCGGCCACCGGCTGCGCGCCGGCGATGGCCCAGCGCTGGTTGATCACGAAAGTCGGCACCGAGCGGATCCCGGCCTGCTGGCCCTGGGCCATTTCGGCCTGCAACTCAGCCAGCCCCTGGTCACTGCCCTGCCAGTCCTGCACCTGCGCCGCATCCAGGCCAGCGGCAGCGCCGGCAGCCATCAGCACCTGGATATCGGCCAGGTTCTGGCCATGGGCAAAGTGGGCACTGAACAGGGCCTCGGCCACGGCGTGGACATCGGCTCCCTGCGCCTGCGCCTGCTGCAGCAGACGATGCGCCGGCAAGGTACTGACCTTGACCTGCCCCTGGCTGAAATCCATGGCCAGGCCATCGGCGCGGGCCTGGGCCTGGACGTTGGCCAGCAACTGCTCGGTGCGCTGCGCGCCGCCGAACTTGGCCTCATACGCCTGGCGCAACGGCACCGGCATCAGACCGGCTGTCGGATCAAGCTGGAAGGCGCGCCAGTTCACCTGCACCGGGCCGAACTGCGGGCCCAGTTCGGCCAGTGCCGCCTGCAGGCGGTGCTTGCCGATCCAGCAATACGGGCAGGCCAGGTCGGACCAGATATCAATGGTGATCACAGCACCCTCCTCGGGCAGTGGCAGGCAGCCAGGACCGCATCAACCGCGTTCGGCCGCACTCCAGCGGCTGTACGGGCGATCGGCCAGGGCCAGGTTGTAGTAACGCTGCTCGTCGGTGACTTCCGCGCCGGCCCAGACCGGCTTGGCAAAGGCCTCATCGGGGTGGTCCAGCTCGATCTCGGCCACCACCAGGCCAGCGTTGTCACCCAGGAACTCATCCACTTCCCACAGGTGCAGGCCCACCTGGACCAGGTGCCGGCGCTTGTGCACCAGGCCACCGACACACAGTTCCAGCAACTGCCGCGCATCGGCCACCGGCAACGGGTATTCGAACTCCTGCCGGCTGTGGCCAAGCTCGCGCGACTTGATGTTCAAGCGTGCCGATTCACCCTCGATGCGCACGCGCACCGAGGCCTTCTGGGTACCCGATTCAATCGCACCGACATCATTGAGATAGCCCTGGGCCATCTCGATCACCGCATGGGCCTGGGTCTTCCAGGCGTCAGCGGTGACCAGGAACTTGCGTTCGATCTCGATGGCCATCGGCTCAGCGCTTCTCGAACACGGCAATCGATTCAACGTGGGCGGTATGCGGGAACATGTCCATCGCACCGGCACTGACCAGGGTATAGCCGCGCTCGTTGACCAGATAGCCGGCATCGCGGGCCAGCGAGCCCGGGTGGCAGCTGACATACACAATGCGCTTGAACTGCTCCAGCGGCAGCTGCTGCAGCACGTCGATGGCGCCGGAGCGCGGCGGATCCAGCAGCAGCTTGTCAAAGCCCTGCTTCATCCACTCGGCGTTGCGCTGGTCCTGGGTCAGGTCGGCAGCGAAGAATTCGGCGTTGTCCAGGCCGTTGCGCTGGGCATTTTCACGGGCACGAGCCACCAGGCCGGCATCACCTTCCACACCCACCACCTGGGCCACACCACGCGCCAGCGGCAGGGTGAAGTTGCCCAGGCCGCAGAACAGGTCCAGCACGCGTTCGCCGGGCTGGGCATCGAGCAGTTCCATGGCGCGCTGGATCATGGCCACATTGAGCTTGGCGTTGACCTGGATGAAGTCCAGCGGACGGAACACCAGCTCCACATTCCACGGTGCCAGGTGGAAGGACAGCTCCGCGCCGGCTTCCGGCCACAGCGGGTGCACGGTTTCATTGCCACCGGGCTGCAGGTAAATGGCAAAGCCATGCTCCTGGGCAAAGCCCACCCAGGCGGCCTTGTCGGCGTCGCTCAGCGGCTGCAGGTGGCGCACGGTCAGGGCAATGGCGGCATCACCACCGATGAACTCGACCTGCGGGATATCGCGCTTGCCGTCCAGGGTTTCGATGAAGGCCGACAGCACCGCCACCTTGGTCCCGATTTCCGGGATCACGGTATGGCACTGGCTGATGTCGGCCACAAAACGCGGGTCCAGCTCGCGGAAGCCGACCAGGGTCTTGTCCTTCTTTTCCACCCGGCGCACCGAAAAACGTCCCTTGCGGCGGTAGCCCCAGCTCTCGCCAACCAGGGCCGGCAGCACCTCACCCGGGCTGACATGGCCAATACGCTGCAGGTTGTCCATCAGCACGCGCTGCTTGGCCACGATCTGCTGGTCTTCGTCCAGGTGCTGCAGCACGCAGCCGGCGCACACGCCGAAATGCTCGCAACGCGGCTGCACCCGGTACGGCGACGGGGTGACCACCTCCACCGTGCGGGCTTCGTCAAAGTGGCGGCTGACCGCGCTCTGCACGGCCATCACCGTCTCGCCCGGCAACGCCCCGGTAATGAAGGTGACCTTGCCGCCCTCGCCATCACGGCGGGCGACACCACGCCCATCGTGGCTCAGATCCAGGATCTCGGTCTGGAAGGGGGTCTTGTCAATACGGGAGCGGGATCGGGCCACGGCGATACAGGAACTGAACAAAAGGGGGGCCATTGTCGCAGATGCCACCTGCCGGCGTTGCACGCGCACAGCCAGTGCCACAGAATTGACACAGCTGAAATGGATGACAGCCATGCAAGACCCCACCACACCCCCGCTCCGTCTGCTGCTGGTCGAAGATGACCTGGTCAGCCGCAGTTTCCTGCAGGCTGTACTGGAAAGCCTTCCCGCCCAGGTGGACTGGGCCGCCACTGCGCACGAGGCGCAGGCCCTGGCCGCGACGCACGAGCATGCCTTGTGGTTGATCGATGTGAACCTGCCCGACGGCCGCGGCAGTGACCTGCTGGCCAGCCTGCGCCGGCGTGCGGCCGATACCCCGGCCCTGGCCCATACCGCCGACCTCAGTCCGGTCCTGGCCACGCAACTGCGCGCGGACGGCTTTGCCGACGTGCTGGTCAAGCCATTGGGCCGTCAGGCCCTGCTCGATGCCGTGCGCACCGCCCTGCCTGCTGCGCGCCAGGCCAGCGAAAACCTGCCGACCTGGGATGAGCAGCGCGCATTGTCGGCATTGAACGGGCAGCAATCCCACATCAAGGCCCTGCGTGACCTGTTCATGGGCGAACTGCCCAGCGTGCGCAATGCGATCAGCCAGGCCATGGCCAGCGAGGATGCCGGCCAGCTGCGCCAGCAATTGCACCGCCTGCAGGCCAGCTGCGGCTTCGTCGGTGCGGCCCGCCTCGGCGCTGCCGCGGCCCAGTTGCAGCAGCAACCGCACAACCACCACGCCCGCAACAATCTCAACCAGGCCATCCAGCAACTGCTGGGCCAGTGAACCCCGCCGGCGTTCAGCGCGCCAGGCTGGTGGCCATCTGCCAGGATTGCAGCCCGCGCGGCCCCAGGTGATGGGCCAGCAGGCCGCGCATCGGCAGGCGCAGGCTGGCCAAGGCGCTCGGATCCGGACAGCGGTCAGCGGCCAGGGCCAACAGCGCGCCCCCCTCCACCACCGGATCACGGCTAGCGGCCGGGGCAAGACATACCCCACGCTCGGCATCCAGGCGGTAGCAGGCATCGGCCTGCAGCGCCTGGCCATGGTCATCACAGGACAGATCCATGCCGATGCCCAGCCCGGCCAGCAGGTCACGCTCGAAACGGCGCAGGGCCCAGGCCAGACCACGCCCCTCGCCCAACTGCTCACGCACCTCGGCATAAGCCCGGTACAGGTCGGGCAGCGGGTCCTGGCGCGGCACCAAGCGCAGGACCAGTTCGTTGACATAAAAGGCCGGCAGCAAGGCCGGCCCGAGCATGCGCGGTGCGGTATCCAGTGCCTCGGCACTGCGCAACTGGCCCAGTTCGCCTTTGGGCACATAGCCCAGCCCCAGCCATTGCCAGGGTTGCAACGCCGCCCGCAGCGGCTGCGCGCGCGACGCGGAAAGGCCGCGGGCAATGATGCCCAGGCGGCCATGGCGTGAACTGAGCACTTCCACCAGCAGGCTGGTTTCGCGCCACGGCCGGGTGTGCAGGACAAAGGCCGGCGTCTGCACCAGCTGTGCACTGGCATCCACACCGGCCACGGCAGGCTTACTCGTAACCGAAGGCCTTCAGTGCGGATTCGTCATCCGACCAGCCTTCACGCACGCGCACCCAGGTTTCCAGGAAGACCTTGGCGCCGAACAGACGCTCCATCTGGATACGTGCCTTGGCGCCGATTTCCTTCAGGCGGATACCGCCCTTGCCGATCACGATCGCCTTCTGGCCTTCGCGCTCGACCCAGATCACCGCACCGATGCGCAGCAGGTTGCCGTCCTCGGCAAAACGCTCGATCTCCACCGTGGTGGCATAGGGCAATTCTTCGCCGAGCTGGCGCATCAACTGCTCGCGCACCAGTTCGCCGGCCAGGAAACGCTGGCTGCGATCGGTGATTTCGTCCTCGCCGAACATCGGCGGGGCCAGCGGCAGCAGGGCCATCACGTCCTTGACCAGGGCTTCCAGACCCTTGTGCTTCTGCGCCGAAATCGGGTGCACGGCGGCAAAGTTGCGCCCTTCGCTGATCTGCGCAATGAACGGCAGCAGTTCACCCTTTTCCTTGATCCGGTCAATCTTGTTGACCACCAGCACCACCGGGATGCCGGCGTCCTCGAGCACCTTGCAGGCCAGGCCGTCCTCTTCGTCCCAGCGCCCGGCCTCGATCACCAGCAGGCCCACGTCCACGCCTTCCAGCGCACCACGGGCGGCGCGGTTCATGACCCGGTTCATCGCCCGCTTCTGCACCTTGTGCAGCCCGGGGGTGTCGACCATCACCAGCTGCCCTTCCGGGAAGGTGGCAATACCCAGCAGGCGGTGCCGGGTGGTCTGCGGACGGTTGGAGACGATGCTCACCTTGGCCCCGACCAGGGCGTTGGTCAGGGTGGATTTGCCGACATTGGGCCGGCCGATGACGGCAACGCTGCCGCAACGATGATTCGGGTTGTCGCTCACTTCGGTTCCAGTAGGGCCAGGGCAGCAGCGGCTGCCTGTTGCTCGGCGATGCGCCGCGAGGTTCCCTCGCCTTCGCTCGCCAGGGTCGGATCGACGAGGGTACACCGCACATGGAAGTGCTTGGCGTGATCGTCGCCGGACTCGGAAATCAGTTCATAGTGTGGCAGGGGTTTCTGCCGGGCCTGCAGCCATTCCTGCAGCCGGGTCTTGGGGTCCTTGTCCGGCTTGCCGGTCGCCGGCAACGCGGCAATGGACGCCTCGAACCAGGGCAGCACCACCTGGCGGCAGGCGTCAAAACCGGCATCCAGGTAGATCGCCGCGATCACCGCCTCCACCGCATCGGCCAGGATCGAATCACGACGGAAACCGCCGGACTTCAATTCCCCCGGGCCCAGCACCAGACGCGGGCCCAGCTCCAGCTGACGCGCAATCACCGCCAGTGCACCCTCGCACACCAGGGTCGAGCGGGCACGCGTGAGTGCCCCCTCGTCGGCCTTGGGCCAACGCTCGAACAGGGTCTGCGCCACCAGCATGTTGACGATGCTGTCGCCCAGAAACTCCAGGCGCTCGTTGTGCGGCACCCCGGCGCTGCGATGACGCAGCGCCTGTGCCAGCAGGGCCGGATCGGCAAAACGATGGCTGATCCGGTCCTTCATGTAAATCTGTTTAGTTGCCACCGCTTCGCGTCAGCTCCTGCTCTGCCTCGAAATGGCCAACCACGTCCAGGTTGCCCATCATCGGCTTGCGGACTTCGTAGTTGACCTTCATTTTCCAACCACCGGCGATGCGTTCGAACTTCACATCACGCGGCTTCACACTGTCGGAGTAGCTCATGTCCAGGCGGCGGAAGAACAGGTCCTGGGCACGCGCCGGATCCATGTTGCCACTGCCCGGCTCACCGGCCACGCCCTTCATTGCACTCTTGACCGCATAGAACTCCTGGTACATCGGCAACAGCTTCATGCCGACGAACAAGGCAAAACCCACCACCACCAGGATGGCCAGAAAGGACGTCAAGGTGATGCCCTGCTGCTTGCGATTCATCTCATCTTTCCCCGGAGAAACGGCCAGCGGCCGCGTTATTGAATGCGTGTCCCGATGCGCGAGGCATCAAAACTCCCCTTGCAGAACCAGTCCTGGCAATTGAGCCAGATCACGAAGGCCTTGCCGCGCAGCAGCTGGTCGGGCAGGAAGCTGGTCTGGGTCCAGAAACGGCTGTCCTCGCTGTGGTCGCGGTTGTCGCCCATCACAAAGTATTGCCCTTCCGGCACGACCCAGTCCCCCTGGCCGAACGGATGCACGAAGCGCTGGTCTTCCAGCACAGTGTGCTCCCGACCGGGCAGGTTCTCCACCAGCAGCGACTTGCCGGTCATGTCCGCCCCCGGCCCCTGGCCAACATAACTGCCCTTGAGCTGGTAGGTCACCGGCTCGCCGTTCAGGTACAGGGTATTGCCGTGGAAGCCAACGCGGTCGCCGGGCAGGCCGACAATGCGCTTGATCCAGTTCTGGTCCGGGTCATGCGGCGGCTTGAACACCACCACATCGCCCCGCTCCGGTTCCCAGGTGGGGATGAACTTGGCATTGGTGATGGGCAGGCGCAGGCCGTAGGAGAACTTGTTGACCAGGATGAAATCGCCGATCAGCAGGTTGGGCATCATCGAGCTGGACGGGATGCGGTACGGCTCGGCAATGAAGCTGCGCACCACCAGCACCACCGCCAGCACCGGGAAGAAGGAGCGTGACCAGTCCAGCAGGACCGGCTCGCTGCCATCGTCAAGCAGACCGGCCGAGGCCAGACGGCGCTTGCGCCAGTACAGGCGGTCAAACAACAGCACCAAGCCAGAGCCCAGGGTCAGCACGACCAGCGCGATCTCGAAAAACTTGAACAGTTGCATGCAGGTTCCTTGTCACCATCGAGCCCTGCCCCGGAAGGCCGGGGCAAGTGCCAGGCTTACTTGTTGTCCATCTGCAGCACGGCCAGGAAGGCTTCCTGCGGAATTTCCACACGGCCGACCTGCTTCATGCGCTTCTTGCCTTCCTTCTGCTTTTCCAGAAGCTTCTTCTTGCGCGAAACGTCGCCACCATAGCACTTGGCCAGCACGTTCTTGCGCATGGCCTTGACCGTGGTACGGGCTATGATCTGGGCGCCGACGGCGGCCTGGATGGCCACGTCGAACTGCTGGCGTGGGATCAGGTCCTTCATCTTCTCGCACAGCTCGCGGCCGCGGCGGTCGGCATGGCTGCGGTGCACGATCAGCGACAGGGCGTCGACCTTGTCACCGTTGATCAGCACGTCCACGCGCACGAACGGGCCGGCGTCAAAGCGTACGAAATGGTATTCCAGCGAGCCGTAGCCACGGCTGACCGACTTGAGCTTGTCGAAGAAATCCAGCACCACTTCGGCCATCGGCAGCTCGTAGCTGATCTGCACCTGGCTGCCCATGTAGTTGATGCCCATCTGGGTACCGCGTTTTTCCTCGCACAGCTTGATGATGCTGCCGATGTAGTCCTCGGGGGTGAGGATGTTGGCGCGGATGATCGGCTCGCGGATTTCATCCACGGTATTGATCGGCGGCAGCTTGGCCGGGTTGTCCATCATCACGATGGAGCCGTCGCTCTTGAGCACCTCGTAGACCACGGTCGGCGCGGTGCTGATCAGGTCCAGGTTGTACTCGCGCTCCAGACGCTCCTGCACGATTTCCATGTGCAGCATGCCCAGGAAGCCGCAACGGAAGCCGAAGCCCATCGCCTCGGAGCTTTCCGGCTCGAAGCGCAGGGCGGCATCGTTCAGGCGCAGCTTGTCCAGCGCTTCGCGCAGGTCCGGGTAGTCCTCGGCATCGACCGGGAACAGGCCGGCGAACACGCGCGGCTGCATTTCCTGGAAGCCGGGCAGCGGTTCCGGGGCCGGGTCGGCCAGCAGGGTCAGGGTGTCGCCGACCGGCGCGCCGTGCACGTCCTTGATCGAGGCATTGATCCAGCCCACCTCGCCGGCGCGCAGGGACTTGGTTTCCTTGCGCTTGGGGGTGAACACGCCGACCTTGTCGACCTGGTGCCAGCGCCCGGTGGACATCACCTGGATCTTGTCACCAGCCTTGATCTCGCCCTGCATCACGCGCACCAGCGAGACCACGCCCAGGTAGTTGTCAAACCAGGAGTCGATGATCAGCGCCTGCAGCTTGTTGCTGCCACGGTCGGCCGGCGGCGGGATGCGGTGCACGATGGCCTCCAGCACCTCTTCCATGTTCAGGCCGGTCTTGGCCGACACGGCCACCGCGTCGGAGGCATCAATGCCGATCACTGCCTCGATCTCGCTCTTGGCGCGGTCGATGTCGGCGGTGGGCAGGTCGATCTTGTTGATCACCGGCACCACTTCCAGGCCCTGCTCGATGGCGGTGTAGCAGTTGGCCACCGACTGCGCTTCCACGCCCTGGGCGGCATCGACCACCAGCAGCGCACCCTCGCAGGCGGCCAGCGAGCGGCTGACTTCATAGGAGAAGTCCACATGCCCGGGGGTGTCGATGAAATTCAGGTAATAGGTCTGGCCGTTGCGGGCGGTGTAAGGCACCGACACCGACTGCGACTTGATGGTGATGCCGCGCTCGCGCTCGATCGGGTTGGAGTCCAGCACCTGGGCCTCCATCTCGCGCGCCTGCAGGCCACCGCACATCTGGATGATCCGGTCGGCAAGGGTGGACTTGCCGTGGTCAACGTGGGCAATGATGGAGAAATTGCGGATGAACTGCATCGAATCGTGGGACATGGGCGGCGGCGTGGCGAAGCGTCGTCAAAGATAACGGGGCATTATCGCACGCCTGCTGGCTGGCCGCTGCCCCGCCTGTACCGGACAGTCACACAGGGCCCGGGCTTCCCTGCCCGGATCCTGTGCCCACCACCTCTTATTGCCCGGCCTTGACCGCGACAAATGCGTTGGAACCACCGGCGCGGACCAGCAGCATGACCACGTCATCCTTCTTGTAGCCGCCCAGCTGGCGGTTCAGCTCGGCCACCGAACCGACCTTGTTGCGGCCCACCTGCAGGATCACCATGCCCGGGGCCAGTTGGGCCTGACGCGCGGCGCCGCCGCTGACCTGGGCGATACGCACGCCCTGGCCGGCGTCCAGCCCGGCCTGGCGGCGCTGCGCCTCGGTCAGCTCGACCACTTCCAGCCCGAGCAGGGCCACCGAACCGGTCTGCGGCGCGGCCGGGGCGGCACTGCGCTCCGGCGCACTGCCCGGACGCTGGGCATCTTCCTCCAGCACACCGAGGGTGGCGCTGAGCTTGCGCGGGCGTCCCTCGCGCAGCACTTCCAGCTCGACCTTGCTGCCCGGGGCCATCAGGCCGATGCGCGGCGGCAGGTCCGAGGCGCTGCCCACGGCCACTCCGTTGACCGCGCGGATCACATCGCCGGCCTCCAGCCCGGCCTTGGCGGCGGCACTGCCGGCCACGACCTCGTTGACCAGGGCACCGCGGCTGTCGGGCAGGCCGAAGCCCTGCACCATCTCGGCGCTGACCGCACCCACGGCCACACCCAGGCTGCCGCGGCTGACCTTGCCGCTGCTGCGGATCTGTTCCACCGCGCTCATTGCCAGGTCAATCGGAATGGCGAAGCTGATCCCCATGAAGCCGCCGGAAGCGGAGAAGATCTGCGAATTGATGCCCACCACCTGGCCGGACACGTCCAGCAGCGGCCCACCGGAATTGCCCTGGTTGATCGCCACGTCGGTCTGGATGAAGGGCACATAGCGCTGCTCGGCGCTGGTGCTGCGACCCACCGCACTGACGATGCCGGCGGTGACCGAGTGGTCCAGGCCGAACGGCGAGCCGATCGCCACCACCCACTGGCCGGGCTTGAGCCGGTTGGAATCGCCGATGGCCAGCACCGGCAGGTCCTTGGCATCGAGCTTGAGCAGGGCCACGTCGTACTGGGCGTCGGAGCCGACCACGGTGGCGGTGTATTCGCGGCGGTCCGACAGCTTGACCTTGACCTCCGAAGCGCCGTCGATGACGTGGTGGTTGGTCAGCACATAGCCGTCGGCGGAGATGATGAAGCCCGAACCCATGCCACGACCGCGGATTTCCGGCGCCCCGCCCTCCTGGCCCTCACCCGGGAAGCCGAATTCCGGGCCGAAGAAGCGGCGGAAGAATTCCGGCATCTGGTCCATGTCCGGGCCGCCACGGCGGGCCTGGCGGTTGCGCACGATGGTGGTTTCCACATTGACCACGGCCGGGCCGACCCGGTCCACCAGCTGGGTGAAGTCCGGCAACCCGCTGACCAGCGGCGCGGCCGGCGCGGCCGGGGTCGCAATCGGCGCGGCAGCGGCGGGCGTCTGGGCTTCGGGCTTGGCGCAGGCCGCCAGCGGCAGGCACAGGGCCAGCAGGCACGACAAGGACAACGCGCGCGGGCGCAAGGTGATCTGGTTCATACCGGGTGATACCTCGTGACGAAAGGGCAATTCAGGGCGCTGACAGCTGCCACCGCCGTGGGCATGGATGAGGGAAAGATGGATCAGGACGGCCTCACGGCTGCGGTGCCGGCGGCCAGTGGCTGCTGGCGGCCGCATCGCGCGGCGGTGCGAACGGGCTGCCGGACCCGGGCAGGCTGACATTGAAGGCCTCCGGCCGGCTCAGCTGCGAGCGCGGCCAAGGCCGCGCCTGCGTCGGTTCGGCCGGCAGGGCAAACGGCGAGGCCACGCTGTCGTCCGGCGCCTGTGCCGCCAGCATCTGCGTGGCGGCGGCCGGATCCGGCTGCGCTGCCGAGCGTACGCGGCGGGCCGGCGTGGATGCGGCCTGCGCCCGGCGCGGCGTGACCTTCGACGCGGCCGCCACGGCCACCTGCACCGGTGCGGCCGGGGTTGCCACCGGCGGCAACGTGGCCTGGGGGGAAACGGCCGGCTCGGCGAGCGGTGCCGGCAGCACGGCGGCGGCCGGCTCGGACACCAGCAAGGCAGAAGGCGTGCCTGGCGGGGCCCGCCCGGGCAGCAGCAATACCGCGACCAGGGCCAGACCGGCGGCCAGTGCGCCGCCGCTGGCCCAGCGCCACTGCCGGGCCCGGCTGCCGGCTGCCGACCGGGGCTGCACAGCGGCCGGCGGCAGGGCCAGGGCCACGCGGGCGGCAAAGTCGGCCGGGGCCACCGCGCCGAGCTGGCCGCGCAGCACATCACCGGCCATCTGCCAGCGTTCCTGGCAGGCCGACAGCTCCTGGTCGTGCTCCAGCCGGCGGATCAGGAAGCGGGCCTGGTCGGCCGACAACTCACCGTCGATCAAGGCCGACAGCTGCTGCCGGTGCAGCGCATCCACACGCCCCAGCAAGGGATCGTGGTCATGGTCGTGGTCAGACGAGTTCGGGTTCATGCTCGGCTCCGTTCACGGGTGGCACTGCGCCCCTCCAGCAGCGGACGCAGGTGTTGGTCAATGGCCTCGCGGGCACGGTAGATGCGCGAACGCACCGTGCCCACCGGGCAGTTCATGGTCTGGGCGATCTGCTCGTAGCTCAGGCCCTGCACCTCGCGCAGCTCGAAGGCCTGGCGCCAGTCGGCAGGCAACTGCGCCACCGCGGCGAGCACGCAGCGCTCCACCTGCTCGCGCATCAGCTCGCGCTCGGGGGTGTCGGTATCACGCAGACGGGCGCTGTCGTTGACCACCTCGGCATCGATCAGGTCGATGTCAGCGGCCGGGGGGCGCCGGTTCTGTGCGGTGAGGTGGTTCTTGGCGGTGTTCACGGCAATACGGTGCATCCAGGTCGAGAACTGGGCGTCGCCACGGAAGCTGTCGATGGCGCGGAAAGCGCGCACGAAGGCTTCCTGGGCCACGTCCTGGCATTCACTCCAGTCGGCGATGTAACGACCGATCACCGCCAGCACCCGGTGCTGGTGGCGGCGCACCAGCACATCGAAGGCGGCGCGCTCACCGGCCTGTACCCGCCCGACCAGGGTGTGATCGGGTTCTTGTGGCATTTGTACGTCGGCCATACGGGCCAAAGCTCCTTCCCGCCCAGCCTGTCGTCGGGCATTGAGACTGCCGTTTCACCAAGAAGTTCCCGCCGCTGGCGAAAAACTTCACCTACCCGGATTTAACCGCAGTTGTTCCAACCTGTCCGGGCAAGCGTACACAGGGGTGACGGACAAAAAATTTGACGGACGGTGAACATCCTTCCGATGATAGCCACCTTATCCATACACAACCGAATGGAACGTCCCATGCTCCCAGGCTTTGATGGGCTCCGCTTCAATCACTGGCACACCCGTCTGCGCGAAGACGGCATTCTCGTGCTCACCCTCGACCGCAAGGACAGCGCGGTCAATGCCATGTCCCAGGACGTGCTGCTGGAACTGGATGCGTTGATCGAGCGCATCGCCATCGACCCGCCACGCGGGGTGGTGATCAATTCGGCCAAGTCGGCCGGCTTCATTGCCGGCGCGGACCTGAAGGAATTCCAGCAGTACGACGCCATGGGCACGGTCGGTGATGCCATCGCCCGCGGCCAGAACATCTACCAGAAGCTGGCCAGCCTGCGCGTGCCCACGGTGGCGGCGATCCACGGCCATTGCCTGGGCGGTGGTACCGAGCTGGCCCTGGCCTGCCGCTACCGCGTGGCCGCCGACAACGCCCGCATCGGCCTGCCCGAAGTGCAGCTGGGCATCATCCCGGGCTGGGGCGGTACCGCCCGCCTGCCGCAGCTGATCGGCGCCCCGGCGGCGATGGACATGATCCTGACCGGCCGCAACCTGTCGGCCAAGGCCGCGCGCGGCAATGGCCTGGTGGACAAGGTGGTGGAACTGCCGCTGCTGGAAGACGCCGCCGCGGCCATGGCCCTGAAGGGCACCGTGCGCCCGTTCAAGCAGCGCGCCACCGCCTGGGCCACCAACACCTGGCCGGCACGCAAGCTGCTGGCCCCGCAGATGGCCAAGCAGGTCGCACGCAAGGCCAGGAAGGCACACTACCCGGCCCCGTATGCGGCCATCAGCGCCTGGGAAAAGACCGGCGGTGCCGGCATCGGTGCGCGTCTGGCCGCGGAAAAGCGTGCCGTGGTCAAGCTGGCCTCCGGCCCGGTGGCACGCAACCTGATGCGCATCTACTTCCTGTCCGAGCGCCTTAAGGGCCTGGGCGGCAAGGATTCGGGCATCGCCCACGTGCACGTGGTCGGTGCCGGCGTGATGGGCGGTGACATCGCCGCCTTCTCGGCGCTGAAGGGCTTCAACGTGACCCTGCAGGATCGCGAGCAGCGCTTCATCGATGGCGCCCTGACCCGGGCCCAGACCCTGTTCGAGAAGAAGGTGCGCGATCCGGCAAAGCGTCCGGAAGTGGCCGCCCGCCTGAGCGGTGACCTGTCCGGCGCCGGCGCGGCCAAGGCCGACCTGGTGATCGAGGCGATCATCGAGAACCCGCAGGCCAAGCGTGACCTGTACGCGCAGCTGGAGCCGGCGATGAAGGCCGACGCCCTGCTCAGCACCAACACCTCGTCCATCCCGCTGGACGAGCTGACCGACCACATCGCGCGCCCGGCGCAGTTTGCCGGCCTGCACTACTTCAACCCGGTGGCGCAGATGCCACTGGTGGAGATCATCCGCCACGACGGCATGGCCGCAGACACCGAGCGTCGCCTGGCCGCCTTCTGCAAGGCCCTGGGCAAGTTCCCGGTGCCGGTGACCGGCACCCCGGGCTTTTTGGTCAACCGCGTGCTGTTCCCGTACATGCTCGAAGCGGCCAACGCTTACGCCGAAGGCATTGCCGGCCCGCTGATCGACAAGGCGGCGGTCAACTTCGGCATGCCGATGGGCCCGATCGAGCTGCTGGACACCGTGGGCCTGGACGTGGCCGCCGGCGTCGGCCGCGAGCTGGCCCCGTTCCTGGGCCTGCAGATCCCGGCCGCGCTTGCCACCGTCGATCCTGCCAAGCGCGGCAAGAAGGATGGTGAAGGCATCTACAAGTGGGAGAACGGCAAGGCCATCAAGCCCCCGCTGGGCAAGGATGCGCAGGCACCGAGCGACCTGGAAGACCGCCTGATCCTGCCCCTGCTCAACGAGTCGGTGGCCTGTCTGCACGAAGGCGTGGTGGCCGATGCCGACCTGCTCGATGCCGGGGTGATCTTCGGCACCGGCTTTGCGCCCTTCCACGGCGGCCCGATCCAGTACATCCGCAGCGTCGGCCCGGACGTGCTGGTGGCCCGCCTGAAGGCCCTGCAGGCCCGCTACGGCGACCGCTTCGCCCCGCGCCCGGGCTGGGACAACCCGGCCCTGCGCACTGGCTGACCGCCGCCGCCAGCATGCCAACACGGCCGCCTGCGGGAGGCCGTACTGTATCTGCCAGCTGAACCCTGCTGGCCGTACGTCACGGCCAGGCCGCCGCGGCCACTCAAATGCCAGCATTTGCGGCCGATACAACCCTGATACCCCACAAGCAACACGTTGCATCGGATTGCTGATGTCCCCGCAAGCCCCTCAAGGCGAACTCACCGCGCCCCTGCGCCAGGCGTGGCTGGCCCGCCTGGACACCACCAGTGCCGAGGCCTTCGCCCTGCTCGACGCCCTGGCCGCTGACACCCCCGACAGCCTGGCCCGGCATTTCTATGCCGTGCTGATGGATGACAGCCGCGCCAACCGCTTCCTGGACCATGAACAGGTCCGCCACCGCCTGCAGCCGGCCCTGCAGCGCTGGCTGCAGCAGGTGCTGTGCGCACGCAGCGGGCATGTCGATGCCCTGCTGCAGCAGCAGAACGTGATCGGTGATGTGCACGCCCGCGTCGGCATCCCGGTGGACCTGGTGCTGCGCGGCATGCGCGTGATCAAGCTGGCCCTGGTCGATGCAGCAGTGCAGCGGGCAACCAGCCCGGCCCTGGCCCACGAAGCCATCGCCACCCTGCTGTGCTCGATCGGCATTGCCCAGGAGGGCATGACCCTGGCCTATTCGCGTTCGCGCGAACGTTCGGCCCGGGCCGATGCGGCCTACCGCCTGTTTTCGCTGATCCAGAACATCAGCGCCGAACGCGAGCGCCAGCGTGCCCTGCTGCTGGATTGGGAAAACCAGCTGCTGTACGCCCTGGCCGGACCGGCCGGACTGGCCTCGGTGGAGCCACTGGCCGGCGCCGAATTCGGCCTGTGGTTCGTGCACAAGGGCATTCCCAGCTTTGGCCAGAGCAGCGAAACCGACCACACCCTGGAACTGATTGCACAGATCGACCAGCTGCTGGCCCGCCAGCAGACCGGCAATGCGCTGCCGCCCTTGCCCTGCCTGGAGCAGATCCGCCAGCGCCTGGCCCAGATCCACCACCTGCAGGGCATGCTGTTCGAGCGCATCGGCCAGCTCGATTCGGGCAGCGACACCCTGACCAACCTGCTCAACCGCCGCTTCCTGCCCACCGTACTGCGCCGCGAGATCGAGCTGGGCAACAGCAACAACAGCAGCTTTGCGGTGCTGTTGATCGACCTGGACCACTTCAAGCAGATCAACGACAACCACGGCCACGAAACCGGTGACCGCGCCCTGCAGCAGGTGGCCGCCACCCTGTCCCAGTACACCCGTGGCAGCGATTACCTGTTCCGCTACGGCGGCGAGGAGTTTGTGGCGGTGGTGGTCGGAGTCAACGAGGGGCAGGCCTGCGCGATTGCCGAAAACCTGCGCAAGCTGATCGCCAACCAACCGCTGCAGCTGCCTGATGGCACCGGCCTGCCGCTGAGCGCCAGCATCGGCGTGGCCGCGTTTGACGGCCACCCGGATTACGAGCGCCTGATGGCCCGCGCCGATGCGGCGATGTATCAAGCCAAGCATGCCGGCCGCAACCAGGTGGTGCTCAGCCAGGCGTGATGACTGTCATCAATGCGTAACAGGGCATTGCCAGAATGAAGGCCCTTTGTTTGTAGAAACCCCTGTATGGAATGGTTATCGGATCCGAACATCTGGCTGGGCCTGTCCACGCTGATCGTGCTGGAAATCATCCTGGGTATCGACAACCTGGTGTTCATCGCGATCCTGGCCGACAAGCTGCCGCCGGAGCAGCGCGACAAGGCCCGCCTGATCGGCCTGGGCCTGGCCCTGCTGATGCGCGTGGGCCTGTTGTTTGCCCTGTCCTGGATCATGGGTCTGGTCGAGCCGCTGTTCTCCGTATGGGGAAAATCCTTCTCCTGGCGTGATTTGATCCTGCTCGGCGGCGGCCTGTTCCTGCTGTTCAAGGCCACCATGGAGCTGCACGAGCGCCTGGAAGGCACCACCCATGCCGAGGGTGGCAACAAGGCCTACGCCAGCTTCGGCCTGGTGATCACCCAGATCGTGGTGCTCGATGCGGTGTTCTCGCTGGACTCGGTGATCACTGCGGTGGGCATGGTCGACCAGCTGGGCGTGATGGTCGCTGCGGTGATCATCGCCGTCGGCGTGATGATGCTGGCCAGCAAGCCGCTCACCGCCTTTGTCGGCAAGCACCCTACCGTGGTGGTGCTGTGCCTGGGCTTCTTGATGATGATCGGCTTTGCCCTGGTCGCCGAAGGCCTGGGCTTCAAGATTCCCAAGGGCTATCTGTATGCCGCCATCGCCTTCTCGATCGGCGTTGAGGCATTCAACCAGCTGTCGCGCCACCGCCGCGAGAAGCTCGAACGCAAGGTGCCGCTGCGCGAGCGCACTGCCAACAACGTCCTGCGCCTGCTCGGTGCCCGCCCGATCGGCGAGACCACGCCTGCCGCCGCCAGTGCCAGCAGCACCCAGACAGACCGCGAGATCGGCCTGGAAGCGGCCGAGCACGACATGATCCGCTCGGTGCTGACCCTGGGCGAACGCTCGGTGACCAGCGTGATGACCGTGCGCGGCGATCTGCAGTGGATCGACGCACGACGCGGCAACGAGCATGCCCGCCAGCGCCTGATGGATTCGCCGCATACCCGCCTGCTGGTCTGCGACGGCGAGCTGGACAACCTGCAGGGCGTGGTGCAGAGCCGCGACCTGCTGGCCGGGCTGATTGCCGGCAAGCCGCTGGTGCTGGCCGAACACCTGCGCGAGCCGTTGACCCTGCCGGAAAACACCACTGCCCTGCGCGCCCTGGAACGCATCCGCGAGCACCCCATTGCGCTGGCGGTGATCGTCGATGAGTACGGCAACATCCAGGGCCTGGTCACCGCCAACGACCTGCTGGCCGCCATCGCCGGCGACCTGGCCGACACCCGCGATGCCGACTGGGGCAGCCAGCAGCAGGATGACGGCAGCTGGATCATCGATGCCTCGCTGGCATTGGAGGACGTACAGCGCGCCACCGGCATCGCCCTGCCGCGCAACAGCGCCTATGTGTCCCTGTCCGGCTTGTTCCTGCACCAGCTGCAGCGCCTGCCGCAGGCCGGTGACAGCATCCAGGTCGATGGCTGGCAGCTGGACGTGCTGGACCTGGAGCGTCGGCGCGTTGGCCGGGCGCGCCTGAGCCCGGTTCCGGCCGCCTGAGCCACGGCCTTATCCCGCAGTCAATACAGGCCCCGCCGCAAGGCGGGGCCTGTGCATATCGGCCATCGCCCACTGGCCGGCATTGCCCACCCCAACACTGCTCGGGCCAGCAGCACGCAAACAAGCACGACATACCAGTGCACGGCACTGGCCATCCAGCGGCCCGGCACCGGACTGGCGCCGCAGCGCCAGCCCCGCACGCAGCGGCGCATCCGCACACCTGCCAGCAACCCCACGCACAAAAAACCCCCGCACAAGGCGGGGGTTGGGTCAGGTATGAAACTCAGGCAACCGGAGCAGAAACCAGCGGTGCCTGCTTGCCCTTGGGCTTGCTCGGCAGCGAGTGGCGCAGGATGCGCCAGACCACCTGGCCGAACTGGCGGGCCATCGAGCCGGTGTTGTAGTGCTGGCCGTAACGGGCGCAGATCTGGCGCACTTCCACGGCCATGGCCGCATAGCGGTTGGCCGGCACGTCCGGATAGAAATGGTGCTCGATCTGGTGGGACAGGTTGCCGGTCATGATGTGCATCCACTTGCCGCCGGTCAGGTTGGACGAACCGCGCAGCTGGCGCAGGTACCAGTGGCCACGGCTTTCGTTCTCGACACATTCCTTGGGGAAGGTCTCCGCATCGGCAGTGAAGTGGCCGCAGAAGATCACCACGTAGGTCCACACATTGCGGATGCCGTTGGCCACCAGGTTGCCCAGGATCACGGTCAGGAAGAACGGGCCGGCCAGGGCCGGGAACAGCACGTAGTCCTTGAGCAGCTGCTTGGTCACCTTGCGGCGCACCGGCTGGGACTGCTGCCACAGCTCGCGCAGGGTGATGCGGCCCAGGAACAGGCGGCCGATGCGCAGGTCCTGGATGGCGATGCCCCACTGGAAATACAGCGCGAAGATCACCGCGATCACCGGCTGCATCAGGAAGAACGGGTGCCAGCGCTGCTCGGGGAAGATGCGCAGCAGGCCGTAGCCGATGTCATCGTCCATGCCGCGCACATTGGTATAGGTGTGGTGGCTGAAATTGTGGGTCTTGCGCCAGCTTTCCGAGGTGCCGGCGATGTCCCATTCGTAGGTCTTGCCCTGCAGGGACGGATCGCCCATCCAGTCGTACTGGCCGTGCATCACGTTGTGGGCCAGCTCCATGTTCTCCAGGATCTTGGACAGGCCCAGCAGCACCGCACCGGCAATGCCCAGCGGCCACAGCAGGCTGGCTGCATACAGCGGCGAGAAGGCAGCGGCGTACAGCACCACGCGGCCGGCCACACCGATCCAGCGCACCGCCGCCTCGATCTTGCGGATGTAGCGGGCGTCGGCATCGCCCAGGGTCGCCACATGGCGCGCACGCAGCGCATCCAGTTCGGCACCGAAGGCATCCAGATCTGCCGCGGTCAGGGGGCGGTTGTTAACCGAAGACATGCTTACAACTCCAGGATCAGGTCGGTGCTGGCGCGGTTCACGCACAGCTTGATGGCCGTCGATGGCTCCGCGGTGACATCGCCATTGAGCACGTTGTGCACCACGCCTTCGCGCTTTTCGCAGGTGCAGGTGTTGCATACGCCCATCCGGCAACCGGCCGGCGGGTTGATGCCCTGTGCCTCCAGCGCGGCCAGCAACGGCAGTCCACGCGGCACACGCAGGCGGCGGCCGCTGCGGGCCAGCTGCAGCTCGACCTCACCGGCCTGGCTGTCATCGACCACCGGCAGGCTGAAGGCCTCGGCCATGAAATCGGCCACCTGGCCATCCAGGCGCTGCCCGGCAGCACGCACGAACCCGGCCGGGCCACAGGCCAGCACCCGGCATGCCGGCAGGTTGGCCACGGCAGAGAAATCAAAACCGCCCACCCGCGGTGCGGGCGCGTCGGCATCGCCGGTCACCGCCAGCTGCACGCTGAAATTGGCGTGGCGGGCGGCCAGGCTGGCCAGTTCGACGGCGAAACACTGTTCGCGGTGCTGACGCATCCAGTAGATCAAATGCACCGGTTGCGGCATGCCGGCCGCATCGAGCTGGCGCAGCAGCGCGCGCATCGGGGTGATGCCACTGCCGGCGGCCAGCAGCAGCAACGGCTGCGCTGCCGGATCGGCCACGGTCATCGCGCCGAAGGCCGGGCTGATGCCCACGGTGGCGCCGATGGGCAGGCCACCGGCCAGCTGCGCGCTGACCTTGCCACCACTGACCAGCTTGGCCGTCACTTCCAGGTTGCCGTCCGCCAGCCGGGTCGGGCTGTAGGAACGGGTGGTCATGCGTCCATCCACCTCGATGGTGAGGTTGATGTGCTGACCCGGCTGGATAGCGCCGAAGTGCGCGTTGGGCTTGAGCACCACGGTGACCGCCGCACTGCCTTCGGCCCGTCGGCTGACCAGCTGGGCCAGCGGACGGCGCAGGGTCCACAACGGATGCAGGCGGGTCGACCAGAAATCGAAGAAGGCCTCGGTGACCCACGGGATCGGGGGCGGGGTCGGGTTGTGGTAGCGGTATTTCATGGGGCCGAACTATACGGCCACGCATACATGCGTGTATACAGTTGTATATTGCCAAGCGCGCTATCATTCATGCAGATGACCGCGACAGCCCCCATGACAACCAACGCACCGGCCAACGATCTGGATACGCCAGCGCCCCGCAAGGCAGGCATTTCCCGTGACGACCTGCTCGCCGCCGCGCTGGCGCTGATCGGGCCACACCGCAGTGTCTCCACCCTGAGCCTGCGCGAAGTGGCGCGGGAAGCCGGCATCGCGCCCAATTCCTTCTACCGCCAGTTCCGCGACATGGACGAACTGACCGTGGCCCTGATCGAGCGCGCCGGCCTGTCGCTGCGCACGATCATCGGCCAGGCGCGACAGCGCGCGGCCGGCTCGGACCGCGGCGTGGTCCGGCTGTCGGTGGAAACCTTCATGGAGCAGCTGCGCGCCGACGACCGCCTGATGCACGTGCTGCTGCGCGAAGGCACCGCCGGCTCGGATGCCTACAAGCAGGCGGTGGACCGCCAGCTGGGGTATTTCGAGGACGAGCTGCAGCTGGACCTGATCCGCCTGGCCGCCGCCGACAACGGCGCGGTGCTGCTGGAACCGGCCCTGGCGGCCAAGGCCATCACCCGCCTGATCTTCGCCATGGGCGGCACCGCCCTGGACCTGCCGCCGACCCGCGATGAAGAGCTGATCGAGCAGATGTCGCACATGATCCGCATGATCATCACCGGTGCGCGCACCCTCGCCGGGCACCCGCCGCGCAACTGAGCCGGTACCGGTCAACCCCACCCTGCCCGCGTCGCCTGCGGCATCCTCCGGCCGGAGCGCCAGCGGTGATTCCTGGCCAGGCCCACCGATGCCCCCCTTGGCGCACAGGACGGGCACCCGCTCCGGCGGGTCAGGCCAGCCTGCACCGCCGCCTCCTCCCGCCGCCCCAGGGCAATGCCGAGAATGGGGACATCCATAAAGCCGATATCGGCACAAAAAGACAGCCCTGAACCATACCC
>NZ_LDJM01000022.1 GCF_001431485.1 Stenotrophomonas ginsengisoli
TTCGTGTGTATGGCTGAGAGTTGCTTGTTCCAGCTGACTAACGGGGTCAGGTTCTTAGGTTTCCCCACCTTTTCACGGGCGTAGACACATCTGCTCCAGGACGGCCTGTGGCGGTGATCTGAGATGTTCAAGGCAGCGCGATGCTGGCCCCAGTGGCCAGCCTCTGGCCAGTGCTTCGCGGCCGATACGCAGGGTGGAATACAGCTTTCGGGTGCTTTTGACCGGCCACAACCAGTGGGCGATATCCGCTGCTTCGCAGGCCATGCCGAAAGCAGGGGTCAGAGTGAAGTGGTCAGGGCTAACGGGGTCGGGTTGGCTTACTTGTTTGAAGCAGGTAAGGGCTTCCGCCCGCTGTGCGTGCGGGTGACTTTTGATGCCGCAAAAGTCACCAAAACGGCTTCTCGCCGGGACGCGTGCCGCTGCGGCCTACGGCCCCAGCGGTTCCCTGTGCTTCTCGCGTGCCGGGGCGGTGCGGGAACTCGCTGCGCTCAGACACCCCGCACCTCCATCCCCGGCCCGCTGCGATGCTCGGCACGCTTTACGGCTCGGGCAGGTGGTGCGCAAGCTCACGGCAACGGCAACGGCAACGGCAACGGCAACGGCAACGGCAACGGCAACGGACTGGTACGCTTGGCGCGACCCGATGAAGGCTTGCCATGAAGTATGGAGAGCGGAATATGGGTCAGGTCGATTCGGACGGATTGATGTTAATAATCAGGGCGGCACACTGCACTTTCTTCGGGGGGAGCTATGAAGCGTGATGCAGGAAGGACGTTCGAAAGTCAGTTGGTTGAATATCTTGTAGACAGTCATTTTGACGGTGATCGGTTGGCGTTTGCTGAGCAGGTTGGCTACTACAAGGGCCAGGTTGATGCGTGGATTTCTGGTCGTACAAAGCCACAGAAGGCAACTCTCCGTTGGTTGATGTCGGCAACGATCGCTCCCGAGTTTCGTGTGGCTGCGGAGTTTCAGCACGTCGATTTTGATGCGCAGAATGAAATTATGTCCGAGTTGCGGCGGGTGCTTGGAAGTCATCAAGACAAGTCTGGTGTATATGCTTTCTACGACTCAATGTGCTCAGTGGTATACATTGGTAAGGCAAGCAAGGGGTTTCTGGCAGAGATGTACCAGCAGCTCAAGGGTTCTTTAGGGATTACATTTCCAAAGGCTGTATGGGATGCCCCTAAATCAAGATGGCAGGTAGTTAGGTATGTTTCAGCATACGAGATTCCATCCGTAGATCATTTGGATTATCCGCGGCATGTTGAATCTTTGGTTTTGCGCTTGTCCAAACCCGTTGGCAACAAGATTCTTGGGTCCCTGCAGCGCTCGGCGCCGCCCAAGGATCATGGTGAGGCGCGCAAGAAGTCTTGATTTAAAATAAGAAAACACGCCGAAAAACAAGGGGATCAGAGTGAAGGGCTAACGGGGTCGGTTTGGCTTACTTGTTTGAAGCAGGTAAGGGCTTCCGCCCGCTGTGCGTGTGGGTGACTTTGAGCAGACATTCGTCTGCTGAAGAGCATTTGATGCCGCAAAAGTCACCCAAGGAGCGTGGTGCCTAACGGCGGAGCCGGCCCGAAGGGTGAGTACCAACGGTGCGAATCAAACGGCTTCTCGCCGGGACGCGTGCCGATGCGGTGGGGCCGCATCGGTTCCCTGCGCTTCTCGCGGCTCAACGCGGCGTGGGAACTCGCTGCGCTCAAACACCCCACGCCTGTTTCGTTGATCCGCTGCGATGCTCGGCACGCTCTACGGCTCGGGCAGGTAGAGCGGAAGCTCACGGCAACGGCAACGGCAACGGCAACGGCAACGGCAACGGCAACGGCAACGGCAACGGCAACGGCAACGGCAACGGCAGTTGGCTGCTAGGCTTTGCTGAAAGTGCAGGGGGCTTGCGATGGAACGTGAAGAGCCAAAGTTGGGGAAGGTGGTGCCGGAGGATCTGGAGTTCCGTCCGCGGCATCAGCACCAGCATCAAGGTGGGCGGCGGCCTGGGCCTGCTGCTTCCTCGGTTGATGGCCTGGTGTGGAAGCTGGGAGTGGCAGTTGGCCTGGGGGTGTTGGCGGCGTTGTTGATCTTCAACGCGTATGAGCGGATGCAGGCGCGGCGTGATGCCGAGGCAGCCGTGCGCTATCTGGAGCAGGGGCTCAAGCAGGTGGAAAAGGACCTGCAGGGGCAAGCCACAGCGGTGATGCGTCAGGCACCTGCGCCATCAGTGATTGCGCGGCCGCGCGTGCATCCCCTGCCGCCGGGCTATCGATGCAGTGGTGGCACCTTGCTGACACGGCAAAACGGTGGCTGGATGAACATCACCGAGCGGCACAATCATTGGTATTGCCCGGAAACCGGCCGACAGCAGGATTGTTTCCGTGTCACCCCGCACAGCGTGGGTTGCACACGTTAGACCTGGCGGGGGCGCCGCCAGGCCAGGGGATCATCAATTGTTCTGGTTGCCCCAGTTACGCCAGTTGCTGGTTGGTGTGCTGCTTGCAGCAGGCGTGCTCGGCGCTGGCGGTGAGGCAGCTGCCGGTGCGGATGTTGCGGGTGTGGGAATGGTTGTCGATGTGGTTTCGGCATGCGCGTTGACGCTGGCCAGGGTCTGCATGATCACGGTGACCGGGCTGGGGTAATACCCTGCCGCACCGGTGACGCTGTCTGTGATGACCCCGATGACGCCTCCAAACAACAGGTTGCCCCAGGTCATCCCCTTGGACTTCGGCTTGGTGCTGCTTACCCCCAGCTGCTCATGACCATCCTTGTTGCACTCAATGGCCAACGGTGCGGCAGTGGCGCGGTGGATGGTCACCGTGCCTGGCGTGGTGACAAACCACGTGCCCTTGGAGTTGGTGAGGCGGCAGTACGCGCCGGTAACGTCCTGACCTGATGACAATCGTGTTTCCACGGCCATTGGCTGGGTCGTGCCGGTAGTGATGGATGCACAACCGGTCAAACTGAAAAACAGCAACAAAGCAGCCGCCTTGAGCGGCATGGAAATGGCATTACGCATGGATTCCCCCTGTTTGATTTTCTGTTTTCTAACCGCCTATAAAAACAAGCCAAAGATAGCGGCAACAAAGCGTGACTTCCAGCACATTTTTTGCCTGCCACGCCGATGGTCTTTAGTAACAGGGTGGCCTTGCTTTCGGCGATTGAATAAGCCGGTCCATAAGCCCGGATAAGCGTGGATCGGTCCGCTTTCCAAGGTGAGCAGGGCGGTTCTTTCGTTTGCGGCAGCGTGCCGCTGCGATGCTCGACACGTCTTATGGCTCGGGCAGGTAGAGAAAAGGCTCAAGGTAACGACCGGCTTTGGCTGTGATGCTGGGCGTTGTTGCTTACGGCTCGGCTTGCAGCCCTCCCCTGTATTGGGGAGTGGTGCGGGCATGGCGCAGCTGCTGGGATAGCGGTTTGTTCAAAGCCAAAGGATGTGGGGATGAAGCAGTCGACGGTGGTGTTGCTGGGGGCGTTGGCAGTGGGCCTGGTGGGGTGCGGCGGCAAGCCGGCCGAGCCGGTGGCAGTGGAGGCACCGCAGGAGGCTGGGGTTACCGAGGCCATGGCCAGCGAGGCGTTTGCCGTGGCGGTGGCGCGTGAGGAGGCGGCTACCCTGGACGGTGGCGAGAACCTCAACCGCATGACCGAAGTGCAGGACAAGCGCCAGTTGAGCCGGCATGACGTGGATGGCGACGGTGTCAGCGATACCGTTGTCGGCGTGGTGTTCCTGCAGAACGGCAGTGGCGATTATTCCGAGCAGAAGGTGCTGGCCTGGCGCGCGGTGGACGGCAAGCTGCAGGAGCTGGATGCCAGCGAGGTATCCACTGGCGAGATCGCGGCCTACCGGGTGGAAGGCAAGACGTTGAAGGTGGATACGCTCATGCATGGCGCCGATGGCGAGAAGTCGGTGGAGACGCGTGATTACGCCATTGGCGACACCAAGCTTGAGTGGCTCTGACCCAGCGTTGCTTGCACGCTGATCGCGCCGCTTGGATGCAAGCCCAAGCGTGCGCTTGCCCATCAACGCAGGCTGGTGCCGCTTTGAGCTGCTGCCCACGCTGATGGATGCGGTTGCGAGCCGATCCTCCCGGCCAGGTCGCGTTGCGATCTGGCTTTTCATTTGGCCGTCTATCGCGGGGTTCGCCACACGCGCGCAAGTGGCTAAGCTGCGGAATCACCTATTTCGGGGCAAGGCAATGAAGCGAGTGGTATTGGGGGCGATTCTGGGGCTGCTGGTGGCGGGCAGCGCGCAGGCGCAATCGCCGCAGGACGCCTGGTGGGAGCAGTTGCAGGCGCTGTGTGGCAAAGCGTTTGCGGGCAAGGAAGTGTGGGGCGCGCAAGGCTCGGCCTTTGCCGGGCAGGACATCCGCATCCATGTGCGCGAGTGCACGCCGCAGCGTATCCGGGTGCCGCTGGTGGTGGGTGATGACCGCTCGCGTACCTGGGTGTTCACCCGCAGCGAGGCCGGCATCACCCTGCGCCACGACCATCGCCATGCCGATGGCAGTGAGGACACCCTCACCCAGTACGGCGGCACCACGGTCAACCGTGGCAGCGACCAGGTGCAGGTGTTCCCCGGTGACCAGCTCACCGCCGATGTCATCCCCGGCAGTGGCATCAGCAGTGTCTGGCAGATCACCCTGGAACCCGGCCAGCGCCTGATCTACGCCGGCAACCGCGTCGGCACCCCGCGTGGTTTCCAGATGGACTTTGACCTCAGCCAGCCAGTGGATGCCCCGCCCGCACCGTGGGGGTGGTGACGGTTGTGTAATCCAGAACGACGGCGTAAAAAATCGCCGTTGCTCGTTGAGGATCACTCAACCTGGTGCGCGACTTCATATCGCATGTGCTGTTCCTGGCGAGGCAAAGGGCTAAGCTGGGGGCGCCGTGCAGGTTGATGTGAGGTATCAAATGAAGTTGCGCAACGCATCCTTGCCTTTGTTGTTATTGGCACTGGGTAGTACGGTCTTGACGACCGGATGCACTATGAAAAACCCCCTGCTGACCAGGGAATCACTTTCCACGCGGGTCGATGAGCTGCTCGGTGGCCAGGATTCCGTAACCGTGCAAGCAGGCAGGTTGACCGATTTTCCCTGGCAGAAGCTGTGCTTCCACCGTGGCGATGAATTGAATCTTGAGTTCGATATTGACGGTGCCTCGCGCCGCGTAGCATTGCCCTATGAGGCGTTTTTCGTTGATGAGGGACACGTGCCCAACTCACTGGAAAATGCCTGCATCCGCCCATCGGAATTGATTGTGGTACGGCGCAAGTACCCCGGCTCCTCTAGGCCTGTGGAGTTCCAGTCCGCTCAGGCAGGCAGCGGTAGATGAGTACAAGTAAGGGTCAGAGTGCACATTCACGCAACTGACCCTTTGTTCCTTGAGGAGCAGGTAAGGGCTTCCGCCCGCTGTGCGTGCGGGTGACTTTGAGCAGACATTCGTCTGCTGAAGAGCATTTGATGCCGCAAAAGTCACCACAGGAGCGTAGCGACTAACGGCGGAGCCCGCCCGAAGGGTGAGCACCAACGGTGCGAATCAAACGGCTTCTCGCCGGGACGCGTGCCGATGCGGTGGGGCCGCATCGGCTCCCTGTGCTTCTCGCGTGCCGGGGCGGTGCGGGAACTCGCTGCGCTCAGACACCCCGCACCTTCATCCCCGGCCCGCTGCGATGCTCGGCACGCTCTACGGCTAGCTGAAGCGCTCACGGCAACGGCAACGGGAGAGCTTGGATCGGCATATGTCGGGACTACTGAAGTCAGCCGAGGCAAGCTAAGTGGCTAGTCTGTGATCATTTCAATTGGGGGGTGGCAGCGCGCATTTGTTCGTGCTGGCGCTCGTTCTGCAGTGCCTGTTCTTGTTGCCTGGTTTCTTGGTCCAGTTGTTCCAGCGTGGCGTTCAGCGGTTGCTGCACCGCCTGATTCCTATCTATGTGTACTCTGGCAACGTCAAGGTCATTTCCTGGGTTGTTCCAGACAGCAAACACCCTGTTGTTCTCCTCGGCGAACTTGATTTCATTGATTCCTGGCAAAGGAGTACTACCCCGCGTGGACTCCAGAGCCAGCGCGGCCGCGATTCGCTCCTTGTCTTGCTGGTTGTCAAAAATTGCCAAGTGATTTGCCTTGTCGAGAGCAGCCAGCGCTTGGTGGAAACGAGGGTTCGCACGAAGCGCAGCCTCATGCTGGGGGGCGATAGCGGCGTTGGCGTCGCTGCTGATGCCTTGGCTCGCATTGCCCAGTCCGGGCACGGCCGGGGTGATGCTTTCATCCAATGAATTGCCTGACCCGGGTGCCCAGTACCCGAATAGGCCGTCCTTCTTGGGCTCTGGGAGATCCGCGCTTCTGAGGACGCTATCGGCAAGGGTGTTGGAGTTCTGGCGCAACGGGTCGTAAGGAAATCGATCATCTTTCTTCAAAGCATCTTGGGTCATATTTTCCCAAGTCTGGGATAAATCTTCTCCTATAGTTATCAGTTCGCGGTGAATGGACTGCCCCGCTGTGTTCGGGTTCTTGGGATGGTCGGGGTTCGCATCGTCGTAAGGAATATCGGCCAGAATGCTCAAGCGACCATAGGGTAGCGCTTCGGATATATCGCCTGTCCAACCGCTAATTGTTTGCTCGCGACCTTCTTTGTCTGTGTATACAAGAAATTTGTGATGATAATTCTTTCCGGTTATTGAACCTATGTTGCGATATCCTACCTCGATTTTCTCTTCCATGAAGATGGCCTCTCTTATTGATTTTTCATATGCACGGCTTCAATTGATTGGAGATTTTTGTTTTGATCAAATGAAAATGTAATGACTACCGACCTGGCATCGGGGTCAAGCATCGCTTGGCCGCGATTGTCTCGCACGACCAGTGTGTCTTTTGTACTGGCAACTGTCTTTGAGGATTTGATGCTGTTGAATATTTGTTCGATATTTTCCCTTGGTGTGCCAAGAGGGAGGTGGCTCAAGACAAAGTTGCTTACATCTATTTGCTCGAATCGAACAGGTGTGCCGGATTCGTATATTTCATCAAACATGTTTTGCACTCCTTGGATGAGGTTTGTTTCGACTATGTTCTGGTCTTTTGCCGCTGCGTCGTGTCCCGCGCACGCTGTCAACGAAAGAACGAGGGAAAGGATGCCGGTAAGCCCTAACTGATGAATGGGGCTGAATGTTGAGATAGTCATGATCTGTATGCTGTCTTCATCTAATCGTCAGAGGGCGGTGGTGAAGAGTATTCAGGCCAACGAAGGCGTAGTCTAGTATGTAGGGATGAATAACATGGTTTTAATGAATTTCGCCGTGCAGGCGGTGTCCTGAGTGCACTTTTGCATGATTGGCGCCTTGTTTTTTAGAGGTGGGTCACAGCTTTGCAACAATTGGCTAATGGCTAATGGAGTCGGGTTCTTGGGTTTTCCCACGTTTTCACGGGTGTAGGCACATCTGCTCCAAGACTACCTGTGGCGGTGATCTGAGATGTTCAAGGCAGCGCGATGCTGGCCCCAGTGGCCAGCCTCTGGCCAGTGCTTCGGAAAGGGGGCTAATGGATCGGGTTGGCTTACTTGTTTGAAGCAGGTAAGGGCTTCCGCCCGCTGTGCGTGCGGGTGACTTTGAGCAGACATTCGTCTGCTGAAGAGCATTTGATGCCGCAAAAGTCACCCAAGGAGCGTAGCGACTAACGGCGAGGCCGGTCCGAAGGGCGAGCGCCAACGGTGCGAGTCAAGGTGCTTCTCGCCGGGACGCGTGCCGCTGCGGCCTACGGCCCCAGCGGTTCCCTGCGCTTCTCGCGGCTCAACGCGGCGTGGGAACTCGCTGCGCTCAAACACCCCACGCCTGTTTCGTTGATCCGCTGCGATGCTCGGCACGCTTTACGGCTCGGGCAGGTAGAGCGGAAGTTCACAGCAACGGCAACGGCAACGGCAACGGCAACGGCAACGGCAACGGCAGTCGGTAATGCCATGCGTGGGGACTTTGGCAGGAAAGCGGGGTAACCCTGGCCGCTACCTGAGGGCAATATCCGTGGTGACTGCGCAAGCTTGTGACACCGGGTGTCGTAGATGAGATGCGTGGGAAAACCTGTCGGCAGCAGCCATTGCAGGCTGGTGTCCGGCCTGTTCTGCGCAGGCCGCACATTCCCAACTGACAGGAGCGCTGCCATGTCACACACGAACATCTATTCCCCCAGTCACGCCGATTTGTTTGCCGCTGCCGCGAGCCAGTGCGTAGTGCGGGGCAAGAACAACAATCCCGGGGTGGACGCCGATACCGAGAATGTGGGAAGGGGGATCTGCTCGGGCATCACCAGTGCCTGGCTGGCGGCGTTGCTGAGTGCAGGCAAGGATCCTTCCGCTACCGAGGTGGCGGGTTTTTCCGATGCCTTCGACAACCTGATCCGTTTCCAGGGGGCTTATCTGCGTGAGCTGCATGGCAAGGCCGATGTCCACCTGGCGGCCTTGCGCGGTCATCTGGGCTTTGACTTCGAGGAACTGGAGCAGGTCCAGTGCCGGCAGCTGCAGCTGGATGACCTGCCGGACAGTCAGCACTGGGGCGCCTATGTCAGCCTGCGCGGGCATGCGGTGGGGGTGGGCCGTTTCAACGGGCGATGGACGATCATGGACCCCAACCTGGGGCTGTTCCTTTATCCCGATGTGCAGGGGCAGGCCATGGTTGACGACCTCAATCACCTGGCGGCCAGCTACTGGCAGCGCAAAGGGCTGGGTGAACAGACGCAGATGCTGCTGCAGGTGTTCGAGCCGCTGTGATCGGCGCGCCTGACGGCCGGGCTGCACGGGCAAGGCCTGCACTTTGGGTGCGGGGAAGAAATGCGCCTGCCTGTGTCCAGGTGCAGGCCGCCTGATACCGGTGCAGCAGTCGATGCTGCACCGGCGTTGGTGTCAGCCGGCGCTGGGGTAATCGGTATAGCCTTGTGCACCGCCGCCGAACAGGGTGGCCGAATCCAGTGCGTTGAGCGGCAGGCCGTGCTGCAGGCGGTGCGGCAGGTCGGGGTTGGCGATGAAGGCGCGGCCCATGCCGATCAGGTCGGCCCAGCCGGCGTCCAGTGCGGCCTGCGCCTTGGCGGCGTCGTACAGGCCGGCGTAGATCAGGGTGTTGGGGAAGATCAGGCGGATGGCTTGCTTGAATGCCAGCGGCATTTGCGGTGCATCGGCCCAGTCCACTTCGGCGATGTGCAGGTAGGCCACATCCAGCTCGGCCAGCACCTTGGCCGCGGCCAGGTAGGTGGCCTGCGGGGTGTCATCCACGGTGCCGTTGAGGCTGGTCAGCGGGGCCAGGCGCACGCCCACGCGCTCTGCACCGGCCACGCCGATCACCGCCGCGGTGACCTCGCGCAGGAAGCGCAGGCGGCCTTGCAGGGTGCCGCCGTAGCCATCGGTGCGGGCATTGGATTGCGAATCGATGAACTGGTTGATCAGGTAGCCGTTGGCGGCGTGGATCTCCACCCCGTCAAAGCCGGCCTGCAGGGCGTTGGCGGTGGCGCGGGCGTATTCGGCCACGATGGCGGCGATTTCGTCGGTTTCCAGTGCACGCGGGGTGCTGGTCTGGACCATGCCGCCCACGCCGGCCTGCGGGCCGCTGCCGTCCGGGTCGATGAACACTTTCACCCCTTCAGCGGTGATCGCCGAGGCCGACACCGGTGCGGCGCCGCCCGGCTGCAGGCTGGTATGGGAGACGCGGCCCACATGCCAGAGCTGGGCAAAGATGCGCCCACCGGCGGCATGCACGGCATCGGTGACCTGCTTCCAGCCGGCAATCTGCTCGGGCGAATGGATGCCCGGGGTCCACGCATAGCCCTGACCCTGCGCGCTGATCTGGGTGCCTTCGCTGACGATCAGGCCGGCGCTGGCGCGCTGGGCGTAGTACTGCGCCATCAGCGCGGTGGGCACATTGCCGGCCGCTGCGCGCGAGCGGGTCAGCGGCGGCATCACCAGGCGGTTGGGCAGGGTCAGCGGGCCGAGGGTATGGGGGGTAAACAGCATGGGAAGCTCCGGGCCGGGGCGGGAATGACGTGGCGACAGTGGATATGGATGCCCATGCGGGCCGCTTCAATGGCCGCCAGCCCGGACGCAGTGTTGCAGCGCTGGCATGCCCGAGCCGGCGATGAGGGCCCGGGTTTGATTGACGCCGGCATGGCCGCGATGACAGGGGCTGCGGTGCATGGGCGTGCCGCCAACACATGGTGCAGTCGCTGCAAGGCCATTGCGCGGTTTTGCCACAGCGTGCGGCTGTGCATGCGCCGCGCCAGTTGGAACCGGTGTCGGTGAAGGGGCGTGACTGCCATCGCAATACCGCAAACCACCGCCGCGCATCGGCATTGCGAGCGAACATTGCTGGCATGCTCAGGCCGTCCCGAAGTTTGCGCGTGGCTGCCGTGGTGTTTACCCGCGGCAGTAGCGGGCCATTGCCAGGACACAGCGAGCGGGCAATGCGGGGATCACCCCCGGTCCAGCCGGGCCGGGAGCCAACCAGAACGGAGCATGCAATGAACACGACAGGCAAGGTAGTGCTGATGTTGTCCATCGCCGCAGCAATGGATGTGGCGGTTGCCAGCGACGGGATGTTCAAGCAAGTGGGAAGCGGCGCGCGCTTCATCCACGGTGACAACGTGGTGCCGGCACAGTTGCAGGCGCCGGCGGGGCTGGAGCGCAAGCTGGCAACGCCGCGCGAGCGTGCCGAAGGCCTGAGCGCGGTGATGGTGACCCCGGATGGCACGGTGTACGAATCGCGCATGGATCCCGAGGCGCTGGCGGTGTTTGAAAAGGCGTTGCGCGAGCTGGAGCGGCTCGGTGGCATGGCCGACATGCCGGCATCCGAGCCGGTGGCTGCCGCTGGCGGCATGCTCAGCCCGCAGACGGTGATCGGCACCGACAACCGCACCCAGGTCACCAACACCACCGCCATTCCCAACCGTTACATCGGCCACATTGCCAGTGGCTGCACCGGCACCCTGATCACGCCCAAGCACGTGCTTACCGCCGGGCATTGTGTGTCCAATGGCGCCGGCACCTGGTATTCCAGCCTGGGCTTCAGTGCCGGCCGCAACGGCAGCAGTTACCCGTATGGCACCACCGCCTGGACCAATGTGATCACCACCAGTGGCTGGCACAACAGCGGTGACTTCAACCACGACTATGCGCTGATCACCCTGGCCTCGGCCCCGCACGGCGGCAATGCCGGCTGGGGCACCTTCGGCAGCGGTACCCACCGCATTGCCGGCTATCCGGGTGACAAGGCATCCGGCACGATGTGGGAGCACTCCGGCACGGTGTCCACCAGTGGCTCCTACCGCCTGTGCTACACCATCGATACCGCCGGTGGGCAGAGTGGCAGCGGCATCACCAACAACAGTGGCGCCACCGTGCGCGGTATCCACACCACCGGTTCGTCCAGCCAGAACTGTGGCACCCGCATCACCACCGCGGTCTACAACCAGATCCAGACCTGGATCTCGCAGTACCCGTAAGCAGCGGCTTGCCATCACGGCGCAGCATCTGCTGCGTCGTGTGCAAGCGCATCATTGCAGGAGCCTGTACATGCGCCATTACCTGATCTGGAGTGTGTTGTTGTGTTGCAGCGCCGGGCTTGTTGCCTGCGGCAGCGATTCCGCCGTGCCGCCACCGCCACAGGCCGATGCCACGTGGCAATCGGCCCTGGTGCCGGGCAGTGCCGAGCACCCGGACCCGGTACTGGCCCGCGTGCGTGAGCTGGAACGTGCCGGTGCGGTACGCGATGTGGTGGTGCTCGAATCGTTCCCGGTACAGATCCGCCTGCGTGCCGGTGCACAGACCCTGGCCGAGCTGCAGGCCATGCCGCGCAAGGGCGTTGTCGATCCGTCGGTGCCACCGCCTGGCCCCTGAGTCGCTAACGTTTGCTTGCGTTGCCCGTCACCGCGAGCCAATTGCCCATCGGTGAGGATGGTGCTCCCTACACACAGGAGACACCGCATGAGCACGCCTGAAGAGCTGCAGAAAAAATTGTGGAAGGTTCTGGATGACGAGCGCACGGTGATGCTGGGCATCCCCGGTGACAAGGCCGGTACGCCGCGCCCGATGACCGCGCAGGTGGAAGGCGATAGTGGCCCGGTCTGGTTCTTTGCCGGCCGCCCCAACAGCCTGGCTGACCTGGCCGATGGCCGCCCGGCGCAGATGGTGGTGGTGTCCAAGGGCCATGACCTGTTTGCCACGGTCAACGGCAGTCTGCAGCTGCACAACGATGCGGCCACCATCGAGCGGCTGTGGAACCCGTTCATTGCCGCCTGGTTCGAGGGCAAGGATGACCCCAAGCTGGCCCTGCTGCGCTTTGACCCCAGCGATGCCGAGGTGTGGAAGAACGAGAACAACCTGCTGGCCGGGATCAAGATGCTGATCGGCGTGGACCCGAAAAAGGATTACGCCGACAACCAGGCCCATATCGACCTGCGCTGATCCCTCACGCAGGTGGCAAGCGATGGCCGGGCAGCACGTCCCGGCCATTTTCAATGCAGGCTGGCCCGTGCCTGCCTGCGGCATTGGACCCTTCAGTCCAGCAGCGGCCGGAACGGGCAGGCGTGGCTTAGGGCAGCCACAGCAGGGGCCCAGCCTGCGGGACGCGGTTGGGAGCCTTTGGCGCAGGGCATGCCGGCTGCCGGGGTGGCGCCGCTTGGGTCCAACGGCCACGATCACGCACAGTGCGCGATCCCCCGTGCGATTGCCGCAAGGGTGGCGGTTCAATTCCAGGGGGAAGGGATGCAGACGCAGTCGATGGGGTCCAAGTTGGTCTGGGTGGTGATGGCAGCGCTGTTGCTGGCCTGCCTGGTGATGGCGGTGATGCTGTGGCAGCGCTCATCGGCCACGCCAACGCCGGGCGGGCAGCAGGCCCTGGTGTATTCGGCCCAGGACCTGCAGGCTGCGGTGGCGGCCGCCAGCGAGCGGGCGCGTGAGCAACACACACAGCAGGGTGAGGCACTGGCGCAGGCCAAGCAGCAACAACGGCAGCAGACGTTGCAGGCCGGTGAGCAGGGCAGTCATCCCTTGAAGGCCGATGCGGTGCCTGCCGAGCGCCCGCGCGGCGCCTTGATGGCGATGCCTTCGTCGCAGGCCATGCAGGCCGCGCCGGCTGTTGATGCGGCACCTGCACTGGAAGGTGCCGATGGCCTGGCCCTGTTGATCCGCCAGGGCGTGCTGCGCCGTGCCGGGCCGGGTGATCTGGGGGTGTGGATCGATCGTGCACGCCAGTACGGCAGCCTGGGTCGCGATGCACAGGAGCGGCTGGCGCACCGCCCGGTGTATGTGATCACCGGGGCCATGCGCATCCCCGATGGCCTGTACGGGGCCAATTCGGTGATCTTCCTGATTGATTCGCGCACCCCGCATCCACTGGGCAGCCTGGGCCATTCGATGCTGCTGGATCGCGATACCGGCGGCTGCAGCGGCGCAACCTGCAGCCTGATGGGCGGGCACTGAGCCGGCACGGATCGGGCTGCGGCAGTTGGCCGTGCGGCAGCTGCCCACAAGGTGATGCCTGTCCGGGCCGGTGGCCGTGCGGCAGCGTAGACTTGCCGCTCTGCCAACTCTTGGGAAGCAACAGCTGATGGTCATGATCACCACCGCATCGGGCCTGCAGTACGAAGACACCACCTTGGGGGTCGGCAGCCTGGCCCGGGTCGGGCGCAATGTGGTGGTGCACTACACCGGCTGGCTGTACGTGGATGGCCAGCGCGGTGCCAAGTTTGATTCCAGCCATGACCATGGCGAGCCGCTGATCTTCCCGCTGGGCAAGGGTGCTGTGATCAAGGGCTGGGACGAGGGCGTGGCCGGCATGCATGTGGGCGGCCGCCGCACCCTGATCATTCCCCCGGCGCTGGGCTACGGCAAACGTGGTGCCGGGCGCGAGATCCCGCCCAATGCCACCTTGTTGTTCGAGGTCGAGCTGCTGGGCACCTGAGCCGGCTCAACCGGCCTTGATGGCCGCGGCGATGGTGGCGATGTCGATCTTGCCCATGTCCATCATGGCGTGGAAGGCGCGCCGGGCCACGCCCGGGTCCGGGTCGGACAGGGCCTGGATCAGCAGGCGTGGGGTGATCTGCCAGCTGATGCCCCAGCGGTCCTTGCACCAGCCGCAGGCGCTGGGCTGGCCGCCGTTGTCCACCAGGGCGTGCCACAGGCGGTCGGTCTGGGCCTGGTCGTCGGTGGCCACCTGGAAGGAAAATGCTTCGCTGTGGCTGAAGGCCGGGCCGCCGTTGAGGCCCAGGCAGGGGATGCCCAGCACATCAAAGCGCACCGTCAGCACCTGGCCGGCGTGGCCACCGGGGTAGTCGTCCGGGGCGTGCTGCACGGCCAGCACGCGGCTGTCGGCAAAGGTGGCGGCGTAGAAGGTGGCCGCCTCCAGGGCCTGGTCGTTGAACCACAGGCAGATGGTGTTGGGCGCGATCATCGTGGCTGCCCGCTGTTGCCCTGGCTGATCTCCAGCAAGGGGCTGAAGCCGCCGTAGATCAGGCGCTTGCCATCAAAGGGCATGGGCTGGTCGGTGTTCATGCGGGGGTCGTCCATCATCGCCTGCATGCCGGCGTCGCGGGTTTCCCGGTCCGGCCATTCCACCCAGGAAAAGACCACCGCCTCGTCCTCGCCGGCCTGCACCGCACGGTAGAAGTCGGTCCATTTGCCATGCGGCACGTCATCGCCCCAGCACTCCACCACGCGCAGCGCGCCGAATTCCAGGAACAGGCTGTCCATCTGCCGGGCGTGCTCGACAAAGGCGCTCTTGTTGGCCAGCGGCACCGCCGCCAGGAAACCATCGACATAGGACACAGGACACCTCCATTGCGTATCGGCTGGCCCGGCATGGCGGGCGGAGATGCCAGCCTGCGCCGGCCATTGTTTGGCCGCCGTGCACGCAGGCCACGGCCTAGGTCAGAGCAACGCAGGGAGGGGAAATGACCGCTGCTTGCGGGCGGAAACTGTGGCGGTGGTCAGGGTTTGATCATTGCGTGCGTGAAGCGTGACATCAGTTCTGGCAATGGGTGACGTACTGCGTCACTATCTGCCGTGTTGAGTTACTTCGCTCAGGGAGTGGTGATCATGCTCGTCGTGTTGCTGATGGTGGTGGTCCTGGCTGGCGGCTTCTGGCTGCACAACAACCGGCAGGTGGACAAGCAGCTGCGCCAGGCGCAGGAGCAGAGCTTTTCGCAGCTGCGCTTCCCGACCTACGGTCAGCGCCTGACCGGTGCCGAGGTCACGGTGATCCGGCGCGACCGCTGCCCGCCGCCGGCCCCGGTACTGCCGGCCGCCGAGGGGGTGCAGGAAGCCTCCTGGTGGTACTGCATGGGCCCGCGCCGCACCGGCTACATGGCGGTGGCCCTGTGCGAGCGGCAGTGGTTGCGCTGGCAGGTGCGCTGGGTGATCCGTCCCTTGGACGAGCAGCACATGCGCCAGGCTCTGGACGGCGATGATGAAGCGTTGTGGTTGGCTTTTGGTGAGGTGGGCGAGCGCGGCCTGCAGTTGTAAGCGGGCGCTCTGGCCAGGCAGGGCCGGCAGGTCCCGCCATGTGGGTATGCAGCGACGGAGTGCTGTTGTTGGCCGTGCCGGGTGACCGGCATGGCCTTTTCTTTGCCTGCCGGAACTTGCCTGTCGGAGCTGGCAGGGCGGGGGCATTGCCGTCAGTGTCCAAACGGTGTGAGTATCGGAGGGCTGCTTGAAGTCCTGCAGCACTTGCGCAAGGTAGCGATGAGGAAAGGCAATGGGATCAAGGTCAGGATGGCTGCCCTGGTTGTGGGCAGTGACTGGTGGGCAGACGCCGGCCGTGCAGGCACCGGCCCTGCATGAGCAGTTGCAGCGGCTGCGGGTGACGGTGGCCGGGCGTGCCCTGAGCGGGCGCAGGCTGCGTGTGCTGCTGGCCCCGGCACTGGCGTCGGAGGCGGTGGCGGCCGGCACGGGCTGCGTGGTCTGGTATTGCCTGGGCCCCGGTGCCCAGGGCTATCGCGCGCTGGCCAGTTGCCGCCGCAGCTGGCGTGGTTGGCAGGTGCGCTGGCAGTTGCAGGTGCTGGACCAGGCGCAACTGCAGCAGGCGCTGGTGGACGATGCGCAGGCCAGTGCCCGGGTTTTCGGCCGCCTGTGCGGTGGGCGCCTGTACGCCTGAGGGGCGCGGCTCAGGCGCAGACCCGGGCCAGGAAAGCGAGCAGGCGCTGCTGGCTGAGCTGGCCCTCGGCGCTGTCCAGGTTGAACTGGTATTCGTGCAACAGCCGCGGCTGGTGGCCGGGGGCAAAGAACAGGCTGTCCACATCCACCCCGAGTGAGCGCAGGCGCTGGTCCAGGGCACGGGCCTGCGGCTCCAGCGGGTCGGCATTGCCACTGGTGACAAAGCACGGTGGCAGTTTCGCGTTGACGTTGGGGGTGATGGCCATCAGCTGCAGGCGGGCATCGTTGCGGAAGTCGCGCTTGCCGGTATAGGCCCACAGCAGGCTGTCCACAAACCAGTTGCGACCCACCCCGGCCAGATCAAACGCGCCGGACAGCAGCACCAGCCCACGCAGCTGTTGCAACAAGGGGTGCGGGGCCATGCCGAGCCGGCGCGCATAACCGGCGCTGCTGCCCATCAGGGCCAGCTGGGCGCTGATCTGTGCCCCGGCCGAGGAGCCGCCCAACACCAGGCGGTGGGTATCCAGGCCGAGGCTGTCGGCCTGTTCGTGCAGCCAGCCCAGGGCCTGGTTCACCTGCCGCAACGGGGTCGGGTAGCGGGCATCGCGGCGTGAGGTGGAATAGCCCACCGCCACCGTGGCGTAGCCGGCACTGGCCAGGATGCGCAACCAGTGGCTGACCGCCTTGCGGCTGCCGGCCACCCAGCCGCCACCGTGGACCCAGACCACAGTGGGCAGGGGCTGTGGCGCGGCCGCCGGCAGATAGATGTCCAGGTGCTCGTCGGCATGGCTGCCATAAGCCAGGTCTGCCAGGTGGCGCACATCATCCGGAACGTGCGGGGCCAGACGCGCCAGGGTCTGGGCATCGCCATGGTTGAACAGCTGTTTGATCAGCAGGGCCCCGGGCCACGGGCTCAGCCGCAGCGCCGCCGGAATCCCCAGCAGGGCGCCCAGGCCCAGCCCCAGTCCATAGACAGTGCGTCGCTTCATGCTCCCCCCTCGCGGCCGTGCGCCCGGGCGCAGTGTAGGTGGCCGCCGGTGGGGGCCGGATCAACATGGCTGCCAATCTCCCTGCAGGAAAGCTTCAGCCGGGATGGGGGTCACGGGATGGGGGTCAGGTTTGTATCGGGAACAGCCCTTGCACGCTGTGGCTGGCGATTGTGGGTATCTGCAGGCCGTGACGCAGGATGTGCAGCCCAGCCTGATGCAACGCATCGGTACGCGCAGCCACCGCATCGCTGGGAACCCAGACATGGAGTCCGCGCATGTTGGCTTCCATGGCTGTGGCCAGGATGCAGGCGTCGGTGGCCAGGCCTGCCAGTACCACATGACGGATCTGGCGTTGTTCGAGCAGTACCGGCAACGGCGTGGCATGCAGAGCTGAGTGCCGAGGTTTGAGCCGGCGTAGATGGTGATCGGCTGGGGACAGTTGCCTGGCCAGTTCCGCTGCCGCTCCGCCCTGCTTGCGACAGTGACCCACCAAGGTATCAAGGTCGTCCTGCCAATGGCCGAAATTGTCATTGGCGTGGATCACGTCTGCATGGGCCTGGTCAAAGCGTGCACGCAAGGCTGCGATGTTTGGCGCGATCTGCAGCGCACGCCGGGCCAGTCCCGGGCCGCCGGAGAAGGCAAACGTGCTGAACAGATCAATCACCAGCAGGGCGCAACGCGGGCCTGCGTTCACTGCTTTTCCTGCCGTTTGAAGAAGCTGATCTTGCCAGATGTCTCCAGTACGGCCAGGCGGATCTGGCTGACGCTGATGATGCCGGCCTGACGCCTTGCGCTGGAAAATTCGTTGTCGCTGATTGCAGCCTGCCGCAGACGCTGGCGGAAAATCACGCCATTGCAGGCCAGTATCCGGGGCTTGCCCTCCAGCTTCTGGTCCACAGCCGTAAAGCGTGTGGCCAGGCGGCCGGTGACGGCATTGATCAGCATCAGGGTGGCAGCAAGCAACAGGCCACCCAGCAGTGAAACATCCTCGCCGATCAAGGAGTTCTGTACTGCGGTGCCCAAAAGCACCAACACGATCAAATCGAATGGCGTGGTTTGCTCCAGGGTGCGCTTGGCGGTGACGCGCAGCAGCACCAGCAGGCAGACATAAACCGCCACCGCACGCAGCACCAGCTCCCACCAGGGCATGTCCAGAACAAGCAGCCGGGACAAGGTCTGTTCCATCGTTATCACCTCGCCGCCATTGGGCCGCATGGCCGATCAATCATGCGTGACCGGCAGCGTGCGGCTGGCCCTAGAATGGGGGCATCTGCAGCCCGGAGGCGATATGAGCATCTTGAACTTCATCCGCAAGGAACTGATCGAGATCATCGAATGGACCGATGATTCGCGTGACACCCTGGCCTACCGCTGGCCGGATGAGGATCGCCAGATCAAGAATGGCGCGCAGCTGATCGTGCGCGAGTCGCAGCAGGTGCAGTTTGTTGCCACCGGCCAGTACGCCGACCTGTTCGGCCCCGGCAAGCACACCCTGTCCACCCAGAACATCCCGGTGCTGTCCACCATCCTGGGCTGGAAGTACGGGTTTGAATCGCCGTTCAAGTGCGATGTCTACTTCCTCAACACGCGCCTGTTCACCGGCAACAAGTGGGGCACCGCCAACCCGGTGATGCTGCGCGATGCCGACTTCGGCATGGTCCGCCTGCGTGCGTTCGGCACCTACGATTTCCGCATCGTCGACCCGCCGAAGTTCCTCAAGGAAGTGGCCGGTACCGACCACAACTTCCGCCTGGATGAGTTCGCCGACACCATGCGTTCGCGCATCGTCAGCGTGTTCTCCGAGGCCCTGGCCCGTTCGGGAGTGCCGGCGCTGGATGTGGCCGCGCGTTATTCGGAACTGGGCGAGGCCCTGTTGCCGGTGATCAACCCGGTGATGGTGGACAAGTACGGCATCCAGATCACCGCCTTCGTGGTGGAGAACGTGTCGGTGCCGCCGGAAGTGGAGCAGGCCATCGACAAGCGCGCCAGCATGGGCGCGATCGGCAACCTCAACGACTTCGTCAAATACCAGATGGGCCAGGGCATGGGCCAGGGCGGCGAGGGTGCCGCGGCTGCCGCGATGCCGGCACAGATGGCGATGGGCTTCGGCATGGCTCAGGAAATGATGAAGTCCATGCAGGGCAGCACCGGCGCTGCACCGCCGCCGTTGCCGCAGGCCGCCACTGCCACTGTCGAGGCCGGGGCGGGCACCGGCCTGGAGGTGCTCACCCCCGAGCAGGCCGCGCAGATGCTCAGCGTCTCGGTCGAGGATGTGATCGCGGCCATCGATGCCGGCGAACTGAAGGCACGCAAGATCGGCAATGCCACCCGTATCGCCCGCAGCGCGCTGGAGGCGTTCCTGCGCGGTGAGTGAGAAGGGCACGCCACCGCCGTTGCCGCAGGCCGGTGACATCACCGTCGGCAAGCATCCGTGCAGCGCTTGCGGCGGTGACATGGTCTGGGATGCGCGCCGGCAGATGCTGCGCTGCCCGTACTGCGGGCAGGAGGCCGCATGGGCGCCAGCGGCTGCGCCACTGCCCGGGCAGGACGGCATTGCCGAGCTGGACCTGGAAGCGGCCCTGGCCAGTGCCGGCAGCGCCCGTGGCTGGGGCGAGGCCCGGCGTGAGGTGCGCTGCCAGAGCTGCCAGGCGATCTCGGTGTTTGAAGGCAACCGGGTGGCGCAGCGCTGCGAATTCTGCGGCTCGCCCTCGATCATCGACCACCAGGCCGGCGAGGATGCGATCACTCCCGGTAGCCTGCTGCCGTTCCAGTACGACCAGGCCCGGGTGCGCGACCTGCTGCGGCGCTGGTATGCCACCCGCCGCTTTGCCCCGGGCAGCCTGAAGCGGGCAGCGCTGACCGATACCCTGCACGGCATCTACCTGCCGTACTGGACCTTCGATGCCCATGTGGCGGCCAGCTGGCGGGCCGAGGCCGGGCATTACTACTACGTGCCGGTTAGCTACCGCGATGCCAACGGCAACAGCCAGACGCGGATGGAGCGGCGCGTGCGCTGGGTGCCGGCCAGTGGCCAGCTGCAGCATTTCTTCGATGATCTGGCCCAGTGCGCTTCGTCCGGCGTGCATGCCGGCCTGCTGCAGCAGATCGAACCCTATCCGTTCAAGCAGCTGCGCCCTTACAGCGCCGAGTACGTGCGTGGCTGGACCGTGGAGCGTTACCAGCTGGACCTGCCCAGTGCCGCGCGCAGCGTGGGCGCGCGCATGGACCAGCAGACCCGCCAGCTGTGTGCGGCCCAGGTGCCCGGCGATACCCATCGTGGCCTGCAGGTGCAGGCCAGCTACAGCGGCCGCACCTTCAAGCATGTGCTGGTGCCGGTGTGGCTGGTGACCTACCGCTACGGCCGCAAGAACTACCAGGTGGCCGTCAACGGCTACACCGGCGTGGTCGCCGGCGAGCGCCCGTACAGCGCCTGGAAGATCATCGGCGCGGTACTGGCCGTGCTGGCCCTGATCGGCTTGCTGGCCCTGCTGCTGCGCTGAGCGCTCAGGCCTTGCGGCTGGCCGGGAACTGCTGGTGCAGCTGGGCCAGCAGGGCGTCCTTGCCTTCCCACAGCTGGTTGACCCAGCGCTGGAATTCGGCCCGGTACTGGGCGTCCTGCTCGTAGTTGCGGCCCAGGAACTGGCGCGGGATCTGGATCTCCTCCAGCCGCACCACCACCTGCTTCATCCGTCCGCACAACAGGTCCCAGAAGCTGGGGCGGCCATCGGGGTAGTGGATGGTGACATTGACCAGGGTCTTGAGCTGTTCGCCCATGGCATCGATGACAAAGGCGATGCCGCCGGCACGCGGCTTGAGCAGGTGCCGGAAGGGGGACTGCTGGGCATCATGGCCGGCCTGGGTGAAGCGGGTGCCTTCCAGGAAGTTGGTGATCGCCACCGGAATCTGGCGGAACTTGGCGCAGGCCTTGCGCGTGGTTTCCAGGTCCTTGCCGCGTTTTTCCGGGTGTTTGGCCAGGTAGGCCTTGGAATAGCGCTTCATGAAGGGGAAATCCAGCGCCCACCAGGCCAGGCCCATCACCGGCACGAAAAGCAGCTCCTTCTTCAGGAAGAAGCGCATCAGCGGGATGCGGCGGTTGAGCTGGTACTGCAGCACCAGGATGTCCACCCAGCTCTGGTGGTTGGAGGTGATCAGGTAGGAGGCGTCCTTGCGCAGGCGCTCACCGCCGCTGACATGCCAGCGGGTGCGCTGGACCATGTCCATCCAGGCCTTGTTGCAGCTGATCCAGCCTTCGCCGATCCAGGCCAGGGCACGGCCCAGGGCCAGGCGGATGCGCTGTACCGGCAGCAGCAGCTTGATCAGGGTCAACAGAAACAGCAGGGCCGCCCAGAAGGCGATGTTGGCGCCGAGCAGGGTGCTGGCGAGGATTCCGCGCAACGTCGGGGGCAGGATATGCAGCATGGGAGACCTTGTTCGGGCCGGGCGTGGATATCGTGCAGGAGGCGATCGGCACGCAACGGCGGGGTATCTGCAGCCATCATACAAAACCATGTGCGCCGCTCCTGTGCCTGATGCGCCGATGTGCGACCCTTTGGCAGATCGCCCCGGCCCGCCGGGCAGCCGCCAAGGATGACGATGACCCCGCCTGCCATGCCCGCTGCAGCCCGCCGCTACGACCTGCTGTTGTTCGATTTCGACGGCACCCTGGCCGATTCCAGCGTGCTGTTTGACCGCTTCGTCCCCGCCCTGGGCCGGCAGCGGGGCGTGCCCGAGCCGGCAGGCGGCTGGCACAGCCTGCGTGGTCTGGACAGCCGGGCCATGCTGCGCGCGCTGCGCATCCGCTGGTGGCAGCTGCCCGGGGTGACGCGGCAGATGCGCGCGACCATGGCCGCGCATCTGGACCAGGTGCAGCTGTATCCGGGCATGCTGCCGGTGCTGCAGCAATTGCATGGCCAGGGTGTGCAGATGGTGGTGGTCAGCTCCAATACCCGGCCCACGGTGGAGCAGATCCTCGGCCCGGCCCTGCCCTTGTTCAGTGCACTGCATTGCGGTGCATCACTGCTGGGCAAGCGCCGGATCATGGCCCGGGCCCTGCGTCAGGCCCGGGTGCCGGCTGCCCGCGCGCTGTCCATTGGCGATGAGTGCCGCGATGCCCAGGCCAGCCAGGCCTGCGGCATTGCCTTTGCCGGGGTCAGTTGGGGCATGGCCACCGCTGCGGCATTGCAGCCCTACAGCGCAGGGGCATTGCTGGCCCGGCCCGATGACCTGTTGCACTGCGTGGCGCAGGGCAATGCCCCGGCCTGATCTGCGTGCTGGGTCACGCCGGCGATGGCGTACCGGCCACAGTTTGCGCAATCGATCCGGGCAAGGTGCCAACCGGCCGGCATTTACGCGCTAGCGTCGGCAGTGGCCAATGTTGGCCATCAAGGGGGCAACCATGATCAGACGCAGTGCTGTCGTTGTTTCTTGCTTGTTGCTGAGCACCGCTGCCTGGGCCAGCACGGTGTGGATCACCGCCACGGGGCAGGGGGGCAGCCAGGTCCAGGCGCGCATCGCAGCCGAATTCAATGCCCAGCTGCAGTGCCATCAGCTCGGTCTGGGCACGATCCAGATCCACTTCTCCAGCTTCACTGCGCTTGCGGGCGGCTGGCAGGCGCAGGTCAGTGCCGAATGCGGCAAGACCGATGGCCCGCCGGACATCTATCACTGATCCACCCATGCGAGTTGTTGGGTCACTGCTTTCAAGGGGAAAAACATGAGAATTGCACTACACGGGCTGGCACTGGTGCTGGCAGGCGGTGTGTTGCTGGCCGCACCGGCGCAGGCCAATCCACCGGTGGCCGATTTCGTGGTCCAGGCCGATGGTTATTCCAGCAGCCAGGACGGTGCGCAAAGTACGGCGATGTACAACGCCGGCATGCAGTGCGCGGCCGGCGGTGCCGGGGTGCGCGAGATCATCCTGCTCGGTTCGGGCAGTGATGGCGGCGGTGGTTGGTGGGCATCGGCGATGGCCATCTGCGGTGGCCCGCCGGGCAGCGGTGAAATGCCCGCACCTTATTGATCAACGACATTGGGGAAAGCGCATGAGAGCTGCAACCACCCTGTTTCTGGCCGGTGCGCTCGTACTTGGCGCAACGGCCAGCGCGGCCTTGCCGTATGCCATTACGGCCACCGCCACCGGTAACTCATTGGGCGATGCACTGTTCAATGCCCAGCAACAGGCACAGGCCCGTTGTGCGGCTGCCGGGCTGGGCGCGGCCGGCAACCTGCAGATCACTGACAGCCGCCCGCTGGGTCTGCAGTGGCAAGTCACCGTGGCCGGCAATTGTGGCGGCAGGTTGGCGCTACGTCCGTAAGCGGAGGGTTTTCAGCGGCCGGGTGGTCTGTGCAGGACGGCCCGACTGTCATTCCACGCAGTTCATTGAAGGGGAAATGCGATGCGCAACAAGATGCTGTTGATGGCTGGCCTGCTGCTGGCCAGTACCGGGGCGATGGCCAATTTCACTCCGGAATTCGCCGTACAGGGCGATGGCTACGGCGCCACCGCCCAGGACGCCATTTACCAGGCCCAGTACAACGCCCTGATCCAGTGTGCGATGCAGGGCGTTGGTGGTCGGGTGCTGCAAACCTACGTTTCCAGTGCGGGAACGTCCTTCCACGCCCATATCACCGCGGTCTGTGGCTCTGCCTACGGCAACCAGCCGGAACTGCCCTGGTAAGGCCGGCACGGCGGGGCGGCTGGCCGTCCCGCCACTTTCCGCGGCAGGCGCGGGGCACCTGCTGCCTCCTGAATATCCCCCATTCACTTGAAAACCACGACATTGCCCCGATAGTCTGTGCCTTGGAATAAAAATAGAGAGGGCTTATGGAAGCCAACACCACTGGAAAGGTCCAGTGCACCAAGTGCCAGACAGTCTACGAGCCGGTGATCAAGGTTCTGGAACGGGTTTGCCCACAATGCCTGTCGATCAAGACGGTGCCGGTGGAAAGCCACGAGAGCACCGCCCAGGCCACTGCCTGAGGCTGGCGCACACAGAAAATGAAAAGGCCAGGCATCTGCCTGGCCTTTGCTTTTGGCGCGGTTGCGCCCGGGCACTTATTCGCCCTGGTACTGCTTTTCTTCCACCAGGGCCGAGCCGGCAACCTGGTTGATGTGGTTTTTGACCGTGATGCGCTGGCCATTGGTCTGGTAGACGCCACGGGCCAGCTGGATGAAGGCATCGGCGAAGGTCTGCGCGGCCTCATGCTCGCGCAGGGCGTCCTGGATATCCCACATGCGCAGGTTGATCGCCTTGAGCTGGTCCTTCAGGCCAGCCAGTTCCGGCGCGCGCCGTACCTGGTCGGCCAGCAGCGGCAGCAGGCCGTCCAGCTCGGTACGCACATTGGCCAGCTTGCCGGCATCGTCGATGCGTTCGGCCTTGATCTCCAGGATGGTGATCTTGTCGATGAGCTCGCCAATGGAAACCGGGGTAAGGATCGTATCCATGCTGATGGTCGTAATGCGTTGATCAGCGCAGATGATAGCGCGCCAGGGCTGCCGGGATTGGCGTTGCGGCCCGCGGTGCGCGGCAACCGGCTTTGCGCAATCGGTGGCTTATGAACGGGCTTGTAAAAATTCCGTTGTGCAAAACAAGGCTTTCAGGGGCCGTTGCGTGGCAGCCAGCACAATCGCGCCGCTGACCAACGGTGCATTGCCAGTGGCGGCAGGTTTTTCCCTTGAAGGATTCATCCATGAAGAAGTTCGTGATTGCACTGGCCGTCGCTGCTGCCCTGCCGATGGGCGCGCAGGCTGCTGACAACATTTCCTACAACTATGCCGAAGTGGACTACGTCACTTCGCACAATGATGTCCCGGACGATGCCGATGGTTGGGGCCTGAAGGCTTCGGTCGCCGTGCTGCCGAACATGCACGTGTTTGGTGACTTCAACCGCCAGACCCTGGATGACAGCAAGCTGGACATCGACACCTGGCGTGTCGGCGTGGGCTACAACCGCGCCATCAACGAAGCCACCGACGTGGTTGCCCGCCTGGCCTACCAGCAGCAGGACCCGGAACTGGGTCACCACCTGCCGGGCCTGAGCGCCGAAGTCGGCCTGAACACCGCTTACGGTGAGCACATGCAGGTCTACGGCGCACTGGGCTGGGAAGACTACACCCGCACCAAGGGTGTGAACCCGAAGGGTGAGTTCTTCGGCCGTCTGGGCATGCTGGCCAAGCTCAACCAGAACTGGTCGGTCAACGCCTCGCTGAAGTACGACGTTGACGGCAACATCGAAGTGCAGGCCGGCCCGCGTTTCAGCTGGTAATGGCCTGATGCCTGCCGCTGGCCCGAGGCCGGTGGCAGTGCAGCTGCAAAAAAGCCCGGCATTGCCGGGCTTTTTTGTTGGTCGGCCAACCAGGGCGGCCGGCAGGCAATCAGTCGCGCAGGCGCTCGGTCAGGCCCTTGAGGAAGTTGCGCAGGACCTGGTCGCCGGCCTCGCGGAAGTTCTTGTGCGACGGGTCGCGGAACATGGCCGACAGCTCCGGCTTGGACAGCGGCAGGCCGACATCCTCGAAGATGCCGTGCATGTCCTCGTCCTTCAGGTTGAAGGCCACACGCAGCTTCTTCAGTACCAGGTTGTTGGAGGAACGCGGCTCGAACGGGCGACGGCTGCCGTCCGGGCTGGGGCCGCGGCGCAGCAGGATGATGCCATCCAGAAAGCGCACCAGGGCCGCATCCGGGCAGGCCACGAACAGCGGGTTGTCTTCGGCGCGCAGCCAGTCGTTGACCTGGGATTCGTCCACGGCAAAGGCCGGATCAACCGCCTGCATGATTTCCACAACCTTGCCGTTGCTGAGGTCGAACATGTAACGGAGGCTGCGCAGTACGTCGTTGTTGATCATTGCTGGGTCCTTCTGCCGTGTGGCAATCGGCGGGCATTGTACGCGGCGGCGGGCCGCCACTGGGTAGAATGCGGCGCGGCAGGTTGGCCTGCTTTCAGTACCGATCTGCCTGTTTTTGCCGGAGTTGCCCATGAGTCTGCGCGCCACTGTCCACCTGCTGCTGCATGCGGCCATTCCCGCCCTGCTGGCGCTGCTGTTCTGGCGGCCGCAGGCCACCCGGGCCTGGATGTGGATGATGGCCGCCTTCGTGATCGACCTGGACCACCTGCTGGCCGACCCGATCTACGCCCCGGACCGTTGCTCCATCGGCTTCCACCCGCTGCATACCGCACCGGCGATGGTGGCCTATGTGGGCCTGGCCGCGTGGCCGCGCACGCGCTGGTTCGGGGTCGGCCTGATCGTGCATGTGGTGCTGGACGGGCTGGACTGCGTGCTGATGCGCTGAAGCCTCAATCCAGGCGGGCAAAGCCGTACAGCGCGGCCAGCGGGTGGGCCCGGCGCTCGATCGCTGCGCGCAGCAGGGCCGCGCCGGTCATCGAGTAGGTGATGCCATTGCCGCCATAGGCCATGGCAAACAGCACCCGGCTGCCGTATTGCGGGTGGGCGCCGAAGAAGGGCAGGCCATCGGCGGTCTCGGCAAAGGTGCCGGCCCAGCTGAAGGCGCTTTGTAGCGGCAGGTGTGGAAACAGCCGTTGCACCTTGCGCAGCAGGGTGCTGGCCTTGCGTTGCACGCGCGCATCGCGGCGGGCAGGAATGTCCAGCTCATCGTCCTCGCCGCCGATCAACAGACGGTCATCGCCGGTACTGCGCAGGTACAGGTAGGGACGGGCGGTCTCCCACAGCATGGTCCGGCGCAAGGGGCCGAGCAGCTCAGGGTCGATCGGGTCGGTGACCAGGGCGTAGCTGCTGTGGTTGCGGGCCACTTTGCGCTGCAGCCACTGCTGGGCCTGATAGCCCGTGGCCACCACCAGATGCTGGCAGACGATGCGCTGGCCAGTGTCGGTGATCACTTCAACCCCGCGGCGCAGCGGGCGCAAGCTGCTGGCCGTGGTGCGGTCATGCACCGCCACCCCGGCCCTGGCCAGACGCGCAAACAGGCGGTAGGTCAGGCGGTAAGGATCCACCCGCGCGGCCTTGGCGCTGAGGATCGCCGCCGGTGCATCCACGCCGTAGCGCTGCTGCACCTGTTCGGCGCGCAGCCAGCGCTGGGCGATGCCGTGGCGCTGGCGCATGGCGAATTCGTCGGCCAGGTCGGCCACATCACGGCGGCGGCTGGCGTAGTACAGGCTGGCCAAGGGCTTGAAATCGACATCGCGCAACGGCCGGCACAGCTGCCGCAGTTCATCGATGGCAGCGGCGCAACCCAGATAGGCGGCCGCCGCGTTGTCCTCACCGTAACGACGCGCCAGCTCGACCATCGGGGTGTCGATCTCGAACTGCAGCATCGCGGTGCTGGCCGCGGTGGAGCCCCAGCCGATGTCACGCTGTTCGATCACCACCACCTCGTGGCCACCGTTGCGGGCCAGCTCGTCGGCAATCAAGGCGCCGCTGATGCCGCCGCCGATCACCAGCACCTGGCAGCGCAGGTCCTGCTGCAGAGGGGGGAAAGCCTGCATCAGGCCATTTTTGACTGCCCAGAACGGGTAACCGCTTTTCAGGTCCATTGCCGATGCCTGTCACAGGGAGGCTGGCAGTGTGCGCAGCACGGTGTGTGGGGATTGTCTGAATGGTGTACGTGGCCGGAGGAGACTGAATACGCGCCGCAATGAAAAAATGCCGACCGGGTCGCAAGGCCTGAGACCGTTTTTCGTGACAGTGCGCCACCATGGAATTGATGCAGAAACTGGCCGTTCTGGCCGATGCCGCCAAATACGATGCCTCCTGTTCCTCCAGCGGCGGGGCACGGCGCGATTCGCGTGCCGGCAAGGGCGTGGGCAGCACCGAAGGCATGGGCATCTGCCATTCCTACACGCCCGATGGCCGCTGCGTGTCACTGCTGAAGATCCTGCTGACCAACTTCTGCATTTTCGATTGCGCCTACTGCGTCAACCGGGTCAGCTCGAATGTGCGACGGGCGCGCTTCAGCACCGAAGAAGTGGTGCAGTTGACCCTGGATTTCTACAAGCGCAACTACATCGAAGGGTTGTTTCTTTCCAGCGGCATCATCGTCAGCGGTGACTACACCATGGAACAGCTGGTGGAAGTGGCGCGGTCCTTGCGCGAGGACCACCACTTCGCCGGCTACATCCACCTCAAGACCATTCCCGAGGCCAGCCCGGAGCTGATCGAGAAGGCTGGCCGTTATGCCGACCGCCTCAGCATCAATGTCGAGCTGCCCACCGAGGAAGGGCTCAAGGCGCTGGCACCGGACAAGCAGGTGGCCGACATCCGCGGGGCGATGGACAGTGTGCATGCCGGCATCGTGCGCAACCGTGCCGAGCGCCGTGAACAGATCGGGCAGCCCTTGCGCCGGGCCAAGCCGCCACGTTTCGCCCCGGCCGGGCAGAGCACGCAGATGATTGTCGGCGCCGACAGCGCCAACGATGGCGACATCCTGCGCACCTCCAGCACGCTGTATGACACCTACCGCATGCGCCGGGTCTATTACTCCGCGTTCTCGCCCATTCCCGATGCCTCGGCCCAGCTGCCGGCACGCTCGCCGCCGTTGCAGCGCGAGAACCGCCTCTACCAGGCCGACTGGCTGCTGCGGTTTTACGAGTTCGATGTCGAGGAAATCGCCTCCACCGGCGATGCCAACGGTATGCTCGAGCTGGACATCGACCCCAAGCTGGCCTGGGCGCTGCGCAACCCGGATTTCTTCCCGGTCGACCTGAACACCGCCGACCGCGCAATGCTGCTGCGGGTGCCGGGCCTGGGCGTGCGCAATGTGGAGAAGATCATTGCCTCGCGCCGGCATGGCCGCCTGCGCCTGGACGAGCTCAGCCGCCTGCGGGCGCCCTTGAGCAAGATGCTGCCTTTCATCAGTGTGCTCGACCACCACCCGCGCCAGCGCCTGGATGATCCGGCCCGGCTGCGCGCCGAGCTGGCCCCGGCGCCGCGTCAGGGGGATCTGTTCGGATGAGCTGGCAGGCACAGGTGGACCCGGGCTGGAGCCTGGAATGCTGGCGCAACCTGGCCCGTCAGGCCTGGGAGGCGCAGCTGGCCCCGGAGCAGGTGAACTGGGAACAGCCGCAGCAGGGCAGCCTGCTGCCGGGCACCTCGGTGGCCCAGGCCAGCGCGGTACGCAGTGGCTTGAATGTGCCGGCGGCGTTCATGGACATGGCCGGGCGGGTGGTCTGCCACCGTGACCCGGGCCGGCATGCCCTGCTGTACCGCCTGCTCTGGCGCATCGGCCAGGGCGAGCGTGGCCTGCTGCAACGGGCCCTGGATGCCGATGTGCACCGCCTGCGCGGGCTGGAGAAATCCGTCGGCCGCGACCTGCACAAGATGAAGGCCTTCGTGCGCTTCCGCCCGCTGCCCGGGCAGGACAACACCTACGCGGCCTGGTTCGAGCCGGAGCACTACATCCTGGACCGCATCGCGCCGTTCTTCCTGCGCCGCTTTGCCGGCATGCGCTGGTCCATCCATACCCCGTACCGCAGCGTGGTCTGGGACGGCCAGGCACTGTGGTGGGGCGAGGGCGGTGACCGCGAGGCGGTGCCAGCCGAGGATGCCGGGGAAAAACTGTGGCAGGCCTATTACGCCAACACCTTCAACCCGGCGCGTTTGAACACGCGCATGATGCGCCAGGAAATGCCGCAGAAATACTGGCACCTGCTGCCCGAAACCCACTTGTTGCCCGAGCTGGTGCGCACCGCCGGCAGCCGTGTCCAGGCCATGGCCGAGCGTGCGCACGAACCGGCCCGGCGCCGCATCCCGGCGCGCCGGACCAGCAACACGGCCGATTGATCAGGCGGTGGAGCGGCCGGTGTGCGGGGTGTGGATCAGCGTGCTGATGTCAAAGCCCTGGGCCTGGGCATGGGCCAGGTACTGGTTGCGGGTGGCCTCATCCAGGTGCGGGTGGCGGGCCAGCAACCACAGGTATTTGTGGTCCGGGCTGCCGACCAGGGCCACGCTGTAGGCGGGGTCGAGCTTGAGGATCCAGTAATCGCCCTTGGTGAAGGGGATCCAGCGCAGGCCTTCGGGCAGAAAGCTCACTTCCAGCTTGCTGTTGGTGGTGTCCACGGTGGTGGCACGGCCGATCGATTCATCGACCTCGCCGTTGTGCAGCATACGGTTGTGCACCCGTACCGAGCCATCTTCGTTGAGGCTGTAAGTGGCCGTGATGTCGGTGGCGTCGGCCGGCTCGTGGCGCATCGGCAAGCGGGCAATTTCATACCAACGGCCCAGATAGCGGGCCAGATCAACCTGTTGCACGGTGGTGACGCTGTGCTGGGTCATGGTGACTCCATGCGTTTGGGCAGGGGGGGCCTTTATGGCCAATGCGCAGTGTGCAGGGTGTGTTTTTTTCCGGTGCAGGTGGCAGGCGTAGACTGACACGTCCCCATCGATTTCGATGATGACCGATGCAATGGCTGGCGTCATGCCCTTGCATGCGGCATCGAGCGAGCAACCGGCATGACCGCTGAATCTTCCTCCGCGCCGCGTGCGTTGCCCTGGCAGCGCCAGTTGCTGCGCAACCTGTTGACCTTGCGCCCCTTGCCGGCAGGACGCCTGGGTTTTTCGCTGCGCGCCGGCCTGTGTGTGGCCGCACCGGTGTTGATCGGCTGGCTGCTGGGTGAGCCCAAGGCCGGCATGATGGCCGCCCTGGGCGGTTTGACCGGCCTGTATGGCAGTGGCCGGCCCTATGCCAGCCGTGCCGTGGTGCTGGCCCTGGTGGCCGCCGCGTTCGCGCTGGCGGTGGGCTTTGGTGACTGGATCGGGCATGCCTGGCCGCAGTGGGTGGTGCCGGTGGTGGCGCTGATCGCGATGCTGGCCACCTGGTTGTGCAATGGCCTGCGGGTCGGGCCGCCGGGAGCCTATCTGTTCATGCTGGCCTGTGCCTCGGGCAGTGCGATGCCGGTATCGGATATCAGCCCGCTGCAGGTGGGCCTGCTGGTGGCCGCCGGTGGTGCAGTGGCCTGGCTGCTGCACATGCTCGGCGCGTTGTTGGACCTGCGCGGCCCGGAACGCGCCGCCGTCGGTGCGGCCGGCCAGGCCGTGCAGGATTGGCTGGAGGTGGCAGGGCAGGCTGATGGCCCGGCGGCGCGACAGCGGGCGGCCATGGCCCTGCACGATGCCTGGCAGGCCCTGGTCAGTTTCCAGCCCAGGCACACCGCCGCGCACGGCACGCTGGCCCGCCTGCGCCACCTCAACCGGCAATGGCACCAGTTGTTTGCCGATGCGCTGTCCGGGCGTGTTGGCCTGGACCAGGCGCGCGCCGCAGCCACGCAGCTGCAGGCCCGCCTGCACGATCGCCACTGGAGCGTGCCGGACAACGGCCATGGCCACTGGCCACTGGGCGGGCCGGGCATCCGCGTGGCCCTGGTCGAGGCCCTGCGTGCCGGTTCGTCCTCGCGCCTGGTGATTGTCCGGGTCGGGCTGGCCGCGCTGGTGGCCGGCAGCGTCGCCGCCTGGTTCGAGCTGGAGCGCGCCTACTGGGCGGTGGCGGCCGCGGTGTTGATGCTGCATACCGGGATGGACTGGATGCGCACCCTGCAACGCAGTGTCGAGCGCCTGCTCGGTACCTGGGGCGGCCTGCTGCTCACCGGCGCCCTGCTGTGGTGGCAGCCGCAAGGCCTGTGGCTGGTGGCGGTGATCTTCTGCCTGCAGTTCACCGTGGAAATGCTGGTGATGCGCAACTACACCCTGGCCGCATTGTTCATCACCGCCACCGGCATGACCCTGGCTGCCGGCGGCCATGTGCAGAATGATCCGGCCGGTTTCCTGCTTGCCCGTGGCGTGGATACCCTGCTCGGCTGTGTGGTCGCCCTGGGCGTGCATGCATTGCTGCCCGGCCGTCATGCCGGGCGTCAGGTCGACCAGGAACTGTCACGCCTGCTGCAGGCACTGGTGGCGCTGAACAGCCACCTGGCCTGGGCCGAACTGGACAGCCCGGCCGCGCGCCAGCTGCGTGCCGATGTCAGCCACCGGCGTTTTGCCCTGGCCCAGGCCTGGGAGCAGGCACAGCAGGCCGGGCCGCTGCTGCAGGCCGCTGCCGACCAGCGCTGGGCCAGCCTGGCCGCGGTGCAGGAGCTGACCTACCGCATGCTGGCCATGGCCTGGCACCTGGAGCAGCAACCGCAGCAAGCCGCCCGCCACAGTGCGCGTGCGGCCTATGGTGCCGACGGTGTTGCACGGGTCCAGGCCGCCTTGCTGCAGTTGCAACCGGGCCAGCCCGCTGCGCTTGAGCAGCCGTTGCCGGCCGACCTGCCCGAGTTCGTGCAAGGCCCGCTGCAGCGCGCCTGGGAAGCTATGCAGCAGCCAGCCGGCCCTGCACCGGGTCGGCCCAGGCCTTGATTTATAGTGGCAGGCCTCGTGCTGATTGCCGTATGCCTGCAGGTTCCCATGCCATTTACTGCCTTGTTGCGTCATTGCCTGTTGTTGTTTGCCCTGGTCAGCGGATTGTCTGTCGCCGCGCCGTTTGCCCAGGCACAGGTGCAGCAAGGCGGCCAGACCCTGACCGAGCAGGCACGCAGCCAGCTGCAGCAGTCCACCCGCCAGGTGCAGCAGATCCGCAAGTCGATGGCCGACATCGAGTCATCGGAAACCCTGCGTTCGCTGTCCGAGCAGGCACTGGAAGTGCAGCGGGTGGCCGACCAGGCCGTACGTGAGCTCGGCCCGGAACTGGAACGCCTGGATGCACGCATCGCCCAGCTTGGCGAGCTGGCCGAAGGCAGCAGCGAAGGCAGCACGGTGGCCAACCAGCGCAAGTCGCTGGGCAGCCAGCGCAACCAGGTCGATGACCTGATCAAGCAGGGCAACCTGCTGTCGGTGGAGGCGCGCCAGCTGTCCGAGGCGATCGAGAAGGAGCGGGTGCAGCGTCTGGGCCAGCAGCTGGGCCTGCGCGTGGCCTCGCCGTTGTCGCCCCTGCTGTGGCAGAAGGTGATTGCCCAGGTGCCAGCCGACCTGGAGCGCTTTGATGTGCTGTTGCGCCAGCAACGCCAGGCGCTGGAGCGTGGCATCGGCAAGCACGGCTGGGCCCTGCCGCTGAGTGCAGTGGGCGTGGCCCTGGTCCTGTTCTTCCCGCTGCGGCTGTGGCTGCGGCGGCTGGGCCGGCGGGTGGCCGCGTCCGAGCGCGCGCCCAAGGGACGCCTGCGCCGTACCGGCCTGGCCGTGTGGCTGATGCTGGTCGGCACGGTGCTGCCGGGGGTATCGGCCCTGGTGGTGGTGGCGGCGTTGAAGGCCATTGACGGCATTGCCCCGCGCTTTGTGCAGGTGGCCGACAGCGTGGTCAGTGCCAGCTTCCTGGCCGCCTTCATTACTGCTTTGAGCGCCTGCCTGCTGGTGCCCAAGCGCCCGTCCTGGCGTTTGTTGCCACTGGATGACCAGGCCGCCGCGCGCCTGCGCAAGTACGCCTGGATGGCGGCCGGGCTGATGTGGGTGACCTGGGTCGGGCGTTCGGTCAACCGCGCCGCACGCACCAGTGAAATCACCGGTGTCGCCCTGGATGGCCTGCTGGCGCTGGGCTACATCGCCCTGATCATGGCCATGCTGATGTCGCTGACCCGCCTGCACCGCCGCCAGCAGCGCGAGCAGGCCGAGCAGGCCGCCGCCAACGGCGGCAACGTATCGCCGGCCGCCCGACGCCAGGGCGGCTGGGCAGTGCTGGTACGGGTGTTCGGCCATCTCACCGTGGCCGCCGCGTTGCTGGCCACCCTGCTGGGCTGGATCAACCTGGCCATGTTTGCCGCCCAGCAGATGATCTGGCTGGGCGTGGTCGGCCTGGCCCTGCTGTTGCTGCTGAAGTTTGCCGACGACCTGGCCATGCGCGTGTTTGCCGCCGACAGCCCCAGCGGCAAGGCGGTGATGCTGGCCACCGGCCTGAGCGGCAACCGCCTGGAGCAGGTCGGGGTGCTGGCCTCGGCCCTGCTGCGCCTGGGCCTGATCTTCCTGGCCCTGATCGCCATTGCCCTGCCGCAGGGCAACAGTGCGGTGGTGCTGGGCTGGTTTGACACCCTGCGCAACGGCATCACCATCGGTGACACCGTGTTGCGGCCGTGGACCCTGGTGCGCGCGCTGCTGGTGCTGGGCATTGGCCTGGGCGTGCTGCAGCTGCTGCAGCGCTGGCTGGTGGACACTTACCTGCCCAGGACCAGCATGGATGCCGGCGGGCGCAATTCGGTCAGCACCGTGGCCCGCTACCTGGGCCTGGCGATCGTTGCCCTGTGGACCCTGGCCGCACTCGGCCTGGGCTTCCAGAAACTGGCCCTGGTGGTCAGTGCGCTGTCGGTGGGTATCGGTTTCGGCCTGCAGGCAATCACCCAGAACTTCTTCTCCGGCCTGATCCTGCTGGCCGAGCGGCCGGTCAAGATCGGTGACCTGGTGCGCATCGGCGACCTGGAAGGCGATGTGCGCCGGATCAGCGTGCGTGCCACCGAGATCCAGGCCGGCGACAAGTCCACCCTGATCGTGCCCAACTCCGAGCTGATCACCAAGACCGTGCGCAACATGACCCTGTCCAATCCGACCGGGCGGGTGCAGATCAAGTTCCAGGTGCCGCTGTCCACCGATGTGGCCCAGCTGCGCGAGGTGTTGCTGGGCGTGTATGCCGCCCATCCCGGCGTGCAGGAGGAGCCGGCGCCGTCGTTCTATGTCGATGGCATTGATGGCGGCATGATCACCATAAACAGCTTTGGCCACGTCGGCAGCCCGCGCAACGTCTATTCGATCAAGTCCGACCTGCTGTTCGAGTTGCTGGTGGCCTTGCAGGCGGCGGGCATCGCGCTGTCCACGCCCACCGATGTGCACCTGCTCAAGGACAGCCAATAAGCGCTTGCAGGCCGGCGCCGGGGCGCTGCCCCGGCGCGACGGCGCAGTCAGCGCAGGCCGCGCTCCTCGCGCTCGTCGGCACTGCTGCGCCGGTCAAACAGCAGCGAGCTGATGATCAGGCCCAGGGCGATGACCACCGCGATCATCAGCAGCACCATTGCCACCACCGGGTAGCCGAACAGGCTCCAGCGGCTTTCAATGCGCATCAGCATCGCCGAGGACAACAGCAGGGCCGAGGTGATCAGGCCGGCGGCGACGCGGTTGGCCACCTTCTGGATGTTCTCCATCAGGCGTGACTCTTCCAGCCCGGTGACCTTCATCTGCAGGCGGTTCTCGGCCAGCAGGCCGAGGATCTCGCTGACCCGGCGTGGCCCCTGACGGGCCAGTAGTTGCAGCTCGATCATCTCGCTGGCCACGTTGGCCTGTGAGAAGGTCTTTTTCAGCCGCGCGCGCAGCACCGACTGCAGCTGGCGCTCCACGATCCGGCGCAGGTCCAGCTCCGGGGACAGGTGGTGGCAGACGTTTTCCAGGTTGAGCAGGGCCTTGCCCAGCACGCTCAGCTCCGGCGGGGTGCGCAGGCCGCAGAAGGTGGCGATGCGGACCACCTCCAGCACCACCTGGCCCTCGCTCATGCTGCTGATGGCCGCATAACGGGCGATCATCTGCCCGGTCTCGCGCAGGTAGCGCTCCTCCTCGAAATCCTCCAGCCGGGTGGAGATGGCGATGATCTCGTCAGCCACTTCCTCGCCCCGGCCATCGATGGCGGCAAACAGCACCTTGAGCAGGCGCTCGCGCAGGCGCGGCGGCACGTGGGCGACCATGCCCAGGTCGAAGATCGCCAGCCGGTTGTCGGCGGTGACGCGCAGGTTGCCCGGGTGCGGGTCGGCATGGATCTCGCCATGCACGAAGATCTGGTCCAGATAGCCGCGCACCAGGGCGGCGGCCAGCGGGTCCATGCTCTGTTCGGTACGCCGCACCTGTGGGATCGCATCCACGCGCACGCCGCCGACCAGTTCCAGGGTCAGCACACGTTTGCTGCACAGGTCCAGGATCGGCTGCGGTACCCACAGCTCCGGGTACGGTGCCAGATGCTGGCCGAAACGCTGCAGGTTGCCGGCCTCGGCCTCGTAGTCCAGCTCCATGCGCAGGGTGCGCGAGAACTCGGCCAGCCAGTCGCTCAGGCGCACGCGGCGGCCAACCCGGGTGAAACGATCCGCAGCACTGGCAAAGCTGCGCAGCACGCCCAGGTCCGAGCGCAGCTGGGCGGCCACATCCGGCTTTTGCACCTTGACCGCCACCTCGCGGCCGTCGCGCAGCACCGCGCGGTGGACCTGGGCAATCGAGGCGCAGCCCAGCGGCACCGGATCAAAGACCAGGAACAGTTTGTTGACCGGTGCGCCCAGCTCGCTCTCCACCACCGCGATCAATTGCTCCACCGGTACCGGGGCCACCTTTTCCTGCATCCGCTCCAGCGCGGCCAGATACTCCGGCGGCAGCATGTCCGGGCGGGTGGAGAGCAGCTGGCCGAGTTTGACGAAGGTGGTGCCCAGTGCTTCCAGATCGGTCACGAACTGGGTCGGGCTGCCCTGGCTCTGCCCGCGCGCTGCCGGCGGCAGGTTGGGGTCGAGCTGGATGGAGGAAAACACCCCGGAATTACGGTGGCGCAGCAGCAGTTGCAGGATCTGGCGGCGGCGCAGCATGCCATCGATGGTTGGCGTGGCGGGGGCGGTCGGCTGGGACAAGGCCGGCTCCGGTAGAGGAAAGGTGAAAGGCAGTGTTGCCAGTGCCCGGTTGTGGCCAGGTGAACACGTCTGTCAATTCACCACGCAATCGGCACAATGGGCCTCCTCCCCGCGGATGTGGAATGTTTATGGCCGGTGCCAGCCTGTTCATGCTGATTGACGATATCGCCACCCTGCTCGATGACGTGGCGGTGTTGACCAAGCTGGCGACCAAGAAGACCGCCGGTGTGCTGGGCGACGACCTGGCCTTGAACGCCCAGCAGGTGACCGGGGTCAGCGCGGCGCGGGAGCTGCCGGTGATCTGGGCGGTGGCCAAGGGCTCGCTGGTCAACAAGGCCATCCTGGTGCCGGCGGCACTGGCCATCAGTGCGCTGGAAGTGTGGCTGCGCGGGCGCGGCATCGATATTCCGATCATCGTCACCCTGATGCTGATCGGCGGCAGTTTCCTGTGCTTTGAAGGGGTGGAGAAGCTGGTCCACCACTTCTTCCACAAGCATGACGAGGACCGGGAGATGCAGCGCCAGGCCCGTCTGGAGGCGATGATCGACACCTCGGTGGACGTGGTGGCACTGGAGAAGGAAAAAGTCAGCGGCGCGATCCGCACCGACTTCATCCTTTCGGCCGAAGTGATCGTGCTGACCCTGGGCATTGTGGCTGCCGCCAGTTTCGGCCAGCAGGTGATCACCCTGATCGCCATTGCGGTGGCCATGACCGTGTTTGTCTATGGCCTGGTCGGCGGCATCGTCAAGATCGACGATCTCGGCCTGTGGCTGAGCCGCAAGGGCGGTGTGTCCGCGGTGATCGGCCGCGGCCTGGTGGCCTCGGCCCCGATCCTGATGAAGGTGCTGTCGGTGGTCGGCACCCTGGCCATGTTCCTGGTCGGTGGCGGCATCGTGGTCCACAACGTGCCGGCCGTGCACCACGCCGTTGCTGCGTTGCTGCCGCAAAGCGGCTGGGGCAACAGCATCGGCAATGCCCTTGCCAGCCTGGTGGTGGGCGTGATCGTCGGTGCGCTGGTGCTGGGTGTGGTCAGCCTGGTCAAGCGCCTGTTCGGCGGCAAGAGCGCGCACTGAGCACGCCCTGGAGCTACACCAGCTCCACCCCGGCCTCGCTGCCATCGCTGGGCAGCACAGCCTCAAGCCGGTCCAGGTGCTGGTCCACCGACAAGGCGGTGTGCCAGCGCATCACGCTGGCCCGCCAGCGTGGGACCTGCACATGGCTGGCCAGTTCGCGGCGCAGGCTCATCAGGCGGTCCTGCGCGGCCAGCAGCGAGGCGCCGGGCAGCAGCATCACAAACAGCCCCTCGGACAGCCGCAACAACTGCTCGTCGGCGTGCAGCAGCGGCTGCAGGGCGCTGGCCAGTTGCTGCTGCAGTTGCTGGCCGGCCTTGCGTCCGAGCAGCCGGTGACACTGCTGCAGGCCCTGGATGGCGATCAGCCCCAGGTTGAGCACCGGCATCTGCGCCAGCTGCGTGGCGACCAGGGCGTCGAGCTGGCCTTCGGCCGCCAGCCCGGTCAGGGCATCGGTGCCGGACGGCCGCTGCCGGGCCTGTGCATCCAGTTCCTGCAGACGGGCCCGGGCCTGCTCCAGGGCCTGTTCGGTCTGTTGGTACTGGCTCTGCAATTGGCTGAACTGCTGTTGCAGCTGCACCGTGTCCTTGACCAGGGTGTTGAGCAGGCCGACCAGGTCATTGCCGTTGCGGGCCTGGCCCAGGGCCTGGGGCAGGGCGCGGACCCGGTCCAGGTACTGCTCGCCACCGGCACCGAGCCCGAATTCGCTCCAGCAGCCGGCCAGCTGCGGGGTGAAGTGCTCCAGCGCACTGCTGGCCTGTTCCAGGCCCTGCTGCAGCATGCCCTGACGGTAGCTGGCCTGGCGCAGCGATTGCAGCGCCTGCTGCAGCTGGGCCGGGTCATGCGGGGCATCGAGCAGGGGCATCACCGTCTGCAGTTCGGCATACAGCCAGCTGTCCGGGCTGAGCAGCTGGCTGATGTTGTCCAGCAGCAGGGCAAACAGTGACAGCAGCAGGGTGCGCTGCTCCTGCGCGGCATGGCCGTTGTGCTGCAGCTGCTGGTCAAACAGGCGCAGCTCCTGTTCCAGGGTTTCCAGCGGCAGGCCCGGCTGCCATTGACGCAGGCCATCGGCCAGCAGTTCGGCCTGCTCGGCCAGGCTGGCCGGCTGCAGGCTCAGGGCCATGTTGTCGAGCAGGTTGACGCTGAGATCGCGCAGGCGCTCGCCGCTGGTGTGGCCGCAGCCGTTGCCGGTCTCGATGGTGCGGATGTACTTGTCCAGCAACTGGCGCAACAGGCGGCCACTGCGGCTCCAGTCCGATTCGTTGCAGGCCGCCTGCAGGCGCAGGCCCATGTCGGCCAGCTCGCCGCCCAGCCCGGCCAGGCCATCGGCGAAGGCCAGCAGCAGGGCCTCGGGGTGGTTGAGCCCGGCAAAGCGGCGCTCGAGCATCTCGCGGCTGGCCTGGACCACGCGCTCGTGCCCGTTCACGGCCACCGGGGCGGCATCGGTGCTGCCCGCACGTGGCCGGAACAGGCCATGCAGGCCTGCCCGCAGAGGGGGAGTGGAGGTGCGCTGTTCGGGCATGGGCCGGTGGGTCCGGGGGCAGGAGAGAGGTACAAGAAAGTTAACGGCGGGCCGGCTCCCGGCTTGAGTGTCTTGCCCGCGCACACCATCGGCGGGCCGGAACAGTCACAATGCACACCTGATCTGGATAGAGATTTCCCATGCGCCGTACCTACCGCCTCGATCTCGAGGGCAAGAACCGTGACCGCCTGATCGAGGCCAGCAAGCACGACATCCGCAAGTACATCCGCCGCGAGCGCCGCAAGGAGCTGCCGGCCGGTGCCGATTTCTGGGATTTCGACGTCCGTTTCGGCCTGGAAGAAGCCAGCGCCGAGGTGATCTTCCCGGCTGATCTGATCCGTCGCGTCGATGCGGTGGTGGCCGAGGGCGGCAACCAGTTCTTCGTGCAGATCGAGCGCAAGCCGGGCACCCGTCCGCCGCGCGCTGCCGGCCAGCCGGCCGCAGAAACCGATTTCGACGGCCTGGATGACTGAATCCAGCGGCCAGCATGTGCTGTTGCTGGGAGCCACCGGTCTGGTCGGCTCCCGGGTGCTGGGCATGCTGCTGGCCGATCGCCGGGTGGCGCGGGTCACCGCCCCGACCCGGCGCGCACTGGGGTGCACTGACACCCGCCTGCACAACCCGCTGCTCGACTTTGCTGCCTTGCCGGCGGCGCAGTGGTGGGCAGCCGATGCGGTGATCTGCTGCCTGGGCACCACCCGCAAGCAGGCCGGCTCACTGGCCGCCTTCGTGCGCGTGGACCGCGACTATGTGCTGGCTGCCGCGGTCCTGGCGCGTGCCGCCGGGACGCCGTGTTTTGTTCTCAATTCGGCCAGCGGAGCCGATCCGTCTTCGCGGTTGGCCTACAACCGCACCAAGGGCCAGGTCGAGGCCGGGCTGCGTGCCCAGAGCTGGCCGTCACTGGTCCTGGTACGCCCGGGCCTGATCGGTGGCGAGCGGGCGCAACGGCGGCCGGCCGAGCATGCTGCCGGCCTGCTGCTGCAGGCCCTCGGGCCGGTCTTGCCGCGTGCCTGGCGGATCAACCCGGCCGCCAATATTGCCGCTGCCCTGGTCCAGGCGGCCCTGACGGCCCCGGCCGGGGAACAGGTGATCGGCGCGGCCGAGCTGGCCTGAGTGCGCTGCTTCAGGCCGGCAGTGACTGCCCGCCGTCCACCGCCAGCACCTGAGCGGTGATCCAGCGCGCCGCCGGGCTGCACAGGAACACCGCTGCATCGGCCACCGCGTCCACTTCACCGAAGCCACCGAAGGGAATGCTGTCGCGGATGCGCGCGTACAGCTCGGGCGCCTGTTCGCGCCGGCGCTCCCACAGCCCACCGGGAAATTCGATCGAGCCCGGGGCAATGGCATTGACCCGGATCTTCTGCGTGGCCAGCTCGCTGGCCAGGGCAGTGGTGTAGTAGTTCAGCGCCGCCTTGGCGGTGGAATAGGCCACGGTGCGCGGGGTCGGCTTGAGGCCGTTGATCGAACTGACGTTGAGGATGCAGCCGGCCGCGCTTTGCTGCAGCCACGGCAGGGCAGCGCGGCTGGCACGCACCGCGGCCATCAGGTCGACCTGCACGCTGGCTTCCCAGTCGGCCTCGCTGCCACCGTTGCCCAGGCCCGAAGCGTTGTTGACCAGGATGTCGATCCCGCCCAGTGCCTGTGCCGCGTTTTCCACCCAGGCCTGCAGCTGGCCGGCATCGGCCAGGTCGCAGACCTGGGTGTGCAGGGCCAGGCCCTCGCTGGCGAACAAGGCGCTGGCGTCGTGCAGGCCAGCCTGCCCACGGGCGCAGATGGCGACCTGGGCACCGGCCCGGGCCAGGCCGGTGGCAATGCCCAGGCCAATGCCACGGCTGCCGCCGGCAACCAGGGCGCGTTGGCCGGTGAGGGGGAGCAGGGTCATGGCGGTATCCGGGCGGGAAAGGAGCCGGGGATTATCGCTGGCCGGGCAGGGGTGCAGGCACCCGCCCGACCAGGATCCAGGCCACAACGGCCTGGGTGCCATACATCAGCGCCTCGCCCAGACGCTGCATCAGGCCACGGATATCGGCCAGTTCGGGAGTCACCATCGCGGCGAAGGCGAACAGCCACAGCGCCACCAGCAGCAGCCAGCCGGCGCGTTGCCACAGGCGCAGGCCCGCTGCACAGGCCAGCAGGGTCACCCCCAGCGCGGTGCCGCTGTAGGTGAGCAGGGCCAGCAGGTTGTGCAGGTCCTGGGCCAGGCTGCCCTGGGCCGGGCAGCCCAGGTCGCAGGGGAAGATGGCCGAGCCGATCCAGGCCACGGGCTCGCAGAACAGCAACGCCAGGCCGGCGATCTGCACCCCGCGCGGGCGCCAGTGGCGCCAGAAGCTGGCCAGGGCGATGGCAAACAACACGCCCGAGGGCAGGTAGCCGGCCCAGTTGACCCAACCGGCATAAGGCGCGCCGGTGGCGCCCAGCTCGCTGATGTACTGCGCCAGCGGGTTGTAATCGGGGCGCAGCACCCCGGGCAGCACGAACACGGTGAACAGCCAGCTGGCGGCAGTCAGGGCAATCCAGAAACGGGTGCTGCGCATGCGGGCGTCCTTGCGTTGATGGGATGTTGGCCAGTATCAGTCGTGTCCGGGCTGGTGGGCAAAACGCGGCTGGGTCTGCCCGTCCACGACCACGCTCTCCACGAACATGGCATACGGGCGCACCCACAGTGCGCCATCGCCGTAGAGCTGGCGGTAGAGCACCAGCACTTCCTGGGTTTCGCTGTGCCGGCACAGATCCACCACCTGGTAGGGCTGGCCCTTGTAATGGCGGTAACGGCCGGTGGGCAGGACGGGCAGGGGCGGCAGGTCAGACATGGCAATCCTCGGCAAAAGCAGGCAACGGGCCGGCAACGTGTCAGTGGCTTGCCTGCACGCTGGTAGGCAAACCCTGAAGCGTGCTGGCAATCACACCCCTCCCCTTTTTGGAGGAGTAGTGCGGATTTTATCCGCGCCTATCCTCTCCGGCTTCACCCGGCGACAGTGCACAAGGAGAGGGCCGATGGCCACGATGAGGGTAATGAAGGTGGCAATTGCCAGTGGCCTGCTGGCCGCCGGGTTCTCGGCGGCGCTGCCTGTCCAGGCCCAGACCGGCTTTGTGCGCCCGGACCGTACCGATGGCGTGCCGATGGAGGGAGCCAGTCGTTGCCCGCAACGCTGGCAGGAGAGTTCGCGCCTGGCCTCTGATGAGCGGGTGGGCTACTGCTACCCCAGCTATGCCAATTCGCCCAGCATCATGCGCCGTACCGGCAGCAATTGCCCCAGCGGTTACGGTGTGGATGGCGAGTGGTGCAGCCAGGGCCACATCGAGCATCCGCTGCTGAACAACCCCAACGTGATGGCCAAGGCCCACCAGGCCGACCGCTGCCCGGCCGGTTTCTACACCTACCTGGACAAGTGCACCACCGAATTGGCCCGTCCACCCAAGGCGCGGGTCAAGGGGGGCGGCGCTTGCCGCGCCGGTGAAATTGCCGAATGGGGCATCTGGTGCACCAGCGATTTTGAGCATCTGTCGGTGCAGGACATCCGTTCGGCCCATTACCGTGACTGGAACTACATCTATTCCATGACCCGTGGCGGCAATCCGCGCCAGGGGCCGGGCGATGAGGATGCCAGCGAGGTTTACAAGCACATGTTCGGCGACAGCAAGCTGGACGGCCCGGTCGGCAGCGCCAATGGCGCCCTGGTACGCGGCGAGCGCCTGAGTACCGAGCAGCGCAACCTGCTGGCCAACGCCAATGCCGCCACCGCGGCGATGTTGCCGCCGGAAGGGGCGGGCGGTTCGACCGCAACCAGCGCTACCGCCGGGGCTGCCGATGCCGACAAGTCGCAATGCGATGAAGTGAAGCTGCGCGGCAAGCTCGGCCAGCTGGCCCGGCGCGCGCTGGGCTGCTGACACACGGTTTGGGGGAGGTGCCCCCGCCCTTGGGGAAGGGCGGGGGTTCCATGGGTTGATCGACAAGGATGAGGACGTACGCGCATGAGCGTGACCAAGGTAGAAACGCAGTCGTGGTTTTCGCGGCTCAAGCAGTCGGTGATGGGGGTGCTGGTGGGCCTGGGCCTGCTGCTGGCCATGTTGATGCTGCTGTTCTGGAACGAGGGCCGTGCGGTGAAGACCGCGCGTGGTCTGAGCCAGGGCGCCAGTGACCTGGTCATGGCCTCGCCGCAGCAGGTGGACCCGGCGCTGGAGGGCAAGCTGGTCTATCTGGTCGGCGAGCCGCTGGCACCGGTCCCGCTGCACGATACGCACACCGGGGTCAGCGCGCCAGGCCTGCGCCTGCAGCGCAAGGTGGAGATGTACCAGTGGGTGCAGGACAGCCAGAGCAAGCAGGAGGTGGCCCTGGGCGGCACCCAGACCACCACCACACAGTACAGCTACAACGCACAGTGGAGCGAACAGGCGGTGGATTCCAGCCGCTTCGAGCAGGCAGCCCAATACAGCAACCCGGCCATGGCCCTGCGCGGCGAGTCCTTCCTGGCCGAGGGTGTGCAGCTGGGCAGCTGGGCACTGGATGCACCGGTGCTGGGCCAGCTCGGTGCCGGCCAGGCCTATCCGGTCAGCCAGTACGACCTGGTCGCCCTGCAGCACGCCATCGGCCCGCAGCTGCCGGTGCAGCTGGTGGATGGGCAGATCCATGTCGGTGCCAACCCGCAGGTCCCGGCCGTGGGCGATTACCGCATCAGCTACAGCATCGTGCCGGTGCAGGCGCTGAGCATCATCGGCCGCCAGACCGGCCACGGCATCCGCCCCTGGCAGGCCGACAGCGGCAGCCAGGTGTTGATGGTGCAGACGGGCGTGGTCGCTGCCGAGCAGATGTTCAGCCAGGCCCACAGTGGCAACAGCAGCATGACCTGGATCTTCCGCGCGCTGGGCACGCTGCTGCTGGTGATCGCCATCAACATGGTGCTGGGGCCGTTGAGCGTGGCCGCCAGCGTGCTGCCGGTCCTGTCGCGGGTACTGGCCATGGGCACCGGCCTGATTGCCACCTGCGTGGGCGTGGCCCTGTCGGTGTTCACCATGGCCCTGGCCTGGATCTTCTACCGCCCGTTGCTGGCGCTGGCGATCATCGCCGTCGGCATTGCCTTGGTGGCGGCGGTGGTGATGCTGATCGGCAAGCGCCGCCGTCAGCTGGTGGCGATGCCGCCGCCGGTCAGCGCCAGCTGAGTACGGCGGCCAGGAGCGGCCAGCGCTGACGACAACCGATAAAACCAACACACCCGGCCTGGCCGGGTGTGTTTTTTCACGGCTGCTGCGTTAGAGGATCAGCAGGCTGCGGGCGCGGATGATGGCCTGGGCGCGGTTGCTCACCGCCAGCTTCTCGTAGATCTTCTTGCGGTGGGTCTTCACCGTGCCGGCGGAAATGCCCAGCTGGCGCGCGATTTCCTTGCTGCTCAGGCCTTCGGCGAGCAGGGCCATGGTCTGGCATTCGCGCGGGCTCAGGGCCGTGTTGGTGTGCGGCATGTGGGCCGGGCCGGCCTGGCGTGGCAGCACCCAGGGCTGGGCGATGCCGCCCAGCTGCTGCAGGTGGGTGACCAGCCGTTCGGGCAAAGGCCAGCGGTCGTTGACGGCCCATTGCGCGGCCTGCTGCAGCCAATCGGCGGCATCGCGGCTGCGCCGCCGCAGGGCATTGTCGGCACTGAGCTGCAAGGCCTGCTGCAGGCATTGGCGGGCCTGGCCGAGCCGGCGCAGGGACTGCGCAATGCGCATCTGCAGCACCTGCTGGAACAGGGCGTGGCGGCAGTCCAGGTTTGCCAGGGCCGGCGCCGGGATCTGTTCGAGCAGGGCCTGGGCCGGTTGCACCTGTCCCAGCAGCAGTTGCAGGTGGGCCGCTTCCAGCAGCAACGGCCCCTGCAGCCCGCGCAGATGTGGCTGCTGGTCGGCATCGGGCTGCAGCAGCGGGGCCAGCAAGGGGCCCTGCAGCAGGGCCTGGGCCTGGCGCCACTGGCCGGCCCGGTTGAGCAGTTGCAGCTGGCTCAGGGCCAGGTGGTGGTGCAGGCGCGGCAACTGGCGCTGCTCGGCAAAGGCATGGCCCCGGGCCAGCAGGGCCAGCGCGGCCTCCAGGCCCTGGCAGCGGTACAGCGCATCGGCGGCAGCGGCATGGCTCTGCGCATACAGGCAGACCCAGCCATAGACCTGGTCGATCTTTTCCAGTGCCGGCAGCAGCAGGGCCAATGCGGCCTCGGCCTGGTTGTCTTCGGCCAGCAGCACGCCCTGCAGCAGCTGGCAGCTCAGCACCTCGTAGCTGTCGGCGGCCACCGTGCTGTCGGCGATCGCGCGTGCCCGCTCGACCGTGGCGGTGGCCAGCTGCGGGCCGTGCAGGGCCAGCTGCGCATACCCCAGGTGCAGCAGCAGGAACACGCTGATCTTTTCCGGCTGGTGCTGCAGCAGCTGCAGGCCGGCCTGGCTGATGGCCATGGCCTGGGCATGCTGCTGCATGTCCATGTGGTGGTAAGCCAGCACCGAGGCCACGCAGGCGGCCAGGGTCGGCTGCTGTTCGCGCTGGCGGACAAAGTGCTGCTGCATGTCCTGCAGCAGCGCGTCGGGAATGGGGTTGTCGGCACAGGTGTGGAAGACGCCTTCCAGCAGGGTCACCCAGGTCCGGGTTGCCACCAGGTCGGCATCGGCGGCCAGGCGGGTGTAGTGGCTGGTCAGCGCGCTGCCCTGTTGGAACAGCTCACCGGCCTGGCCGGGATGGCCATGGCGCAGGCGCTGGTAGACCTGGGACAGGAACAGCAGCGGGCGGTCATAGGCCCGTTCCGGTGGCAGCGGCGGGGCCAGCGGCAGGTCCGGCGCATTGCCCAGGTCCAGGGTGATGGCACCGGCGCGCTCGATCAGGGCGGCGGCTTCTTCCTTCTGCGGCAACTCCAGGGCGTGGCGCACGGCCTGGGCCGGCTGGTCGTGCTGGGCAAACCAGTGCGCGGCCAGGCGCTTGCTCTCGGCATGCAGCTGCGGCTGCTGCAGGCGCAGCTGTTCGCGCTGGTGGCTGGCAATGACCGGGTGCAGCAGGACCCAGCCGGCCTGGGCCGGCGGCGGGCACAGCAGCAGGCCGGCCTGGCCCAGTTGTTCCACGGTCTGCAGCAGCCGCTGCGGCTCGGGCAGCTGGTTGAGCAGGGCGGCGGGCATTTCGCCGATCGCGGCCAGGATGCCCAGCGCGGTCGGATCCATGCCGTGCAGGCCGGGCAGCACCACCTCGGCCAGCCAGGCAGCGATGGCCGGCGGCAGCTGCCAGCTCAGGTCGGCAGGGCCCAGCAGGTAGCCGGCCTGTTCCGGGTGCAGGGCAAGCAGGCGCAGGCCGGCTGCCCAGCCGGCCAGACGCCGGTTCAGCAGGCTGGCTTGAGGGCTGGAAAAGGCCGTACCGAGCAGTAGCCCGGCCTCGGCATCGTCCAGCTGCAGCTGGCTGGCATCGAGGACCTGCAGCTGGCCATGCAGCTGGGCCTGGTACAGGGCGGTGCCGTGCAGGCGACGGTCGGCGGCGATGATCCGGCGCCCGGCCTGACCCAACCACCAGCGCGAAAACTGCTGCCGGGCAGGGCTGTGCAGCAGGTGCAGGTCATCGACCAGCAGCAGTGCGGCGTTGCTGACGCACAGTTGGGTCAGGGCCTGGGCCAGGGCATCGGGGGCGTTGTGCTCCTCGTGAAGCTGCAGCCAGGCCACGGCCAGGCCGGCCGCGCGCTGTTGCTGGTACAGCGCCGCCAGCAGGCAGCTCTTGCCGCTGCCCGGCGGCCCGGCCAGCAGCAGGCACGGCGCCTGCGCCGTGCTGATGGCATCCAGTAGCCGCTGCCGCGGCAGCAGGTGCGCAATATGTGGCGGGTGCCAGCCATCCATGCCGGTGCCTTGTGTGGGCAGCAGTGCGTCGTGCAGTGCAGTGGAATCAGCAGCCAAGTCTCCCCCGGGATGCGCTGCGGTTGTCTGCTGATTCTGCCAGTGCTGTGGCCTTGATGGTGAAAAACCCGGCCGGCGGGGGGGCCGGCCGGGGTGTCTTACTGGGCCAGGGCGAGGTCGTCGAGCATCGCGCGCAGGAAGCGGGCGGCTTCGCCACCGGTGCAGGCGCGGTGGTCGAAGGTCACCGACAGCGGAATCACCTTGTGCGTTTCCACCCCACCCATTACCGGGGTGAGCTGGAAGCGGGCGCGCCCGGCACCGACGATGGCCACGCTCGGCGGTACCACCACCGGGGTGGCATAGCGGCCGGCGAACATGCCGAAGTTGGACAGGCTGATGGTGTGGCCGCTCAGTTCGGACGGGGCAATGGTGCGCGTTTCCACCTGCTGGCGCAGGCGGGTGATGCCCTCGCGCACGCCACGGGCATCGAGCATGTCGGCATTGCGCAGGGCCGGCACGAACAGGCCGTCATCGGTGTCCACGGCAATGCCGATGTCCACCTGGCGGTGCAGGGTGCGGGTCAGGTTGGCGCCATCAAACCAGGCATTCATCGCCGGCACCGCCTGGCAGGCGACCACGATCGCGCGCACCAGGCGGGCGGTGACATCGCTGCCCGGCAGCCAGGCATGGATGTCGGCATCGTCATTGAGGGTGGTCGGCACCACCTGGGCATGGGCATCGGCCATGACCCGGGCCATGTTGCGGCGCACGCCCTTCAGCGGCTCGGGCTGGCCCAGGCTGGCAGGGCTGCCCGGAGGGCTGGTGCGCATCGGCCTGCCGGCAGCGGACAGGGCGGTGCGTTCGGCGCTGACCGGGGCCGTCGCCACTGCGACCGGCGCGGCCGCGGCGCGGGCCAGCGGGGCGGCCTGGCCGATCGGCGCGCTGCCGTTGGCGGCAGCCTGCTTCACATCCTGCATGGTCACCGCACCATCGGCGCCGCTGGCGGCGACCCGGGCCAGGTCCACGCCGAGCTTGCGCGCCATCGCACGCACCGCCGGCACCGCCTTGACCCCACCCACGGCAATGGCCGCTTCGGTGTGCACGGCATTGGAGCTGACCATCGCGCCGACCACGGTGCCTTCGTCATCGCGCTCGGTGCTGGCGGCCGGAACCGGCGGCGGCGTGGCCGGCGCGGGGGCCGGTGCCGGGGCCGGGGCATGGCCATGATGATGGCCGGTGTCCTGGCCTTCGGCACGCTGCGGCAGGCTCGGGTCGATCTCGAACAGGGCCAGCTCGTGGCCGGTGATCACGATGTCACCGGCATTGCCGGCCAGCTTGAGCACCTTGCCCGAGACCGGCGAGGGCACTTCGACCACGGCCTTGGCCGTTTCCATCGAGACCAGCGGCTCGTCCAGCTTGATGACATCGCCAACCTTGACGAACCACTCCACGATGGTCGCGTCCGGCAGGCCTTCGCCCAGGTCCGGCAGGTGGAAGCTCTTTGTTGCGCTCATGCAGATTTCTCGAAATGTGGGCGGTGGCCGTTGGCGCAGGCGCCATGACGGCCGGTGGCAGGTCAGCCGTTGGCGATGGTGCGCTTGGCAGCGGCAACAATGCGCTCGACGCTGGGCAGGTACTTCATTTCCAGGCGGAACAGCGGGATATGGGTGTCATAGCCGGTGACGCGCTCGACCGGGGCGAGCAGGTCATACAGCGAATGCTCGGCCAGGCGGGCGGCGATTTCGGCACCGAAACCGGCAGTCTTCGGCGCTTCCTGGATCACCACGCAGCGCCCGGTACGGGCCACCGACTCGGCGATGGTGTCAAAGTCCAGCGGGCGCAGGGTGGCCACGTCGATGACCTCGGCGCTGATGCCCTCGGCGGCCAGGGCGTCGGCCGCTTCCAGCGCTTCCTTGACCTGGGCGCCCCAGGCCACCAGGGTCACGTCGGTGCCGTCGCGCAGCACGAAGCACACATCCAGCGGCAGTGCTTCGCCGTCATCGACCACCAGTTCCTTGTACTGGCGGTAGATGCGCTTGGGCTCGAAGTAGATCACCGGGTCCGGCTCGCGGATCGCGGCCAGCAGCATGCCGTAGGCGCGCTGCGGGCTGGACGGCATCACCACGCGCATGCCCGGCACGTTGGTGAACATCGCCTCGTTGGCCTCGCTGTGGTGTTCCGGGGCGCGGATGCCACCGCCCCACGGCACGCGCAGCACCATCGGGCAGGTCAGGCGGCCACGGGTACGGTTGCGCAGGCGCGCGGCGTGGCAGATCAGGTGGTCCAGCATCGGGTAGACGAAGCCGTCGAACTGGGCCTCGGCCACCGGCTTCATGCCCTGCACGGCCAGGCCCACGGTGAGGCCGGCGATGGTGGTTTCATCCAGCGGGGTGTCCAGCACGCGTTCGCTGCCGAAGCGCTGCTGCAGGCCGGCGGTGGCGCGGAACACGCCGCCGTTGACGCCGACGTCCTCGCCAAGCACGACCACCGACGGGTCATTGCGCATTTCCCAGGCCAGGGCCTGGGTGATGGCTTCAATCAGGGTGATGGGCTGGGCGGTCATGGCTGCCTCGCTGCGCTGGCTGTCGCTGTGGGTGTCGGCACTGGCGTGCTGGCGGTCAGTGGAAACATGGCGCAGGTCATCCATGGCGGTTCTCCAGCGCCATTGCCGCCGCGCGCTGGGCCAGCAGCTCCGGCGGCGGGTCGGCATACAGGTAGTCGAACATCGCCTCCACCGGCGGCACCGGGGTGGCCAGGTAGGCGTTGACCTCCTCGTCCACGCGCTTGGTGCATTCGGCGTTCCAGTCCTCTTCCAGCTGCTCGTTCCAGACCCCGGCGCGGGTCAGGTAGGCACGCAGGCGCAGCATCGGCTCGCGGGTCCAGGCATCGGTGACTTCAGCGCTGTCGCGGTAGCGGCGGGCGTCATCGGCGGTGGTGTGGTCGGAGAGGCGGTAGGTCAGCAGTTCCAGCACGGTGCCACCGTCGCCGGCCAGGGCACGTTCGCGCGCCTGCTGCATGGCCACCATCACCGCCAGCAGGTCATTGCCGTCCACCTGCAGGCAGTACAGGCCACCGGCCAGGCCCTTCTGGGCCAGAGTCTGGGCGCCGGTCTGGGCGCTGCGCGGCACGCTGATGGCCCAGCCGTTGTTGACCACGCACAGGATCAGCGGGAGCTTGTAGGCACCGGCCGAGTTCACCGCGGCGTAGAAGTCGGTCTTGGAGCTGCCGCCGTCGCCGCACACGGCCACGGCAATCTGCGCCTGCTTGCGCAGCTTGAAGGCCAGGGCCGACCCGGCCGCATGCAGGCACTGGGTGGAGATCGGCACGCAGATCGGGAAATCGTTGGCCGCATCGCTGTTGCGGTCGTAATCGCTGCCGCGCTCGTCGCCGCCCCAGTACAGCAGCACGTCACGGATGCGCACGCCGCGCACCAGCATGGCGCCGTATTCGCGGTAGCTGGGGGCAAACACGTCGCCATTGCGCATCACCGCGCCGATACCGACGTGGGCAGCCTCGTGGCCCAGGCAGGAAGCATAGGTGCCCAGCTTGCCGGTGCGCTGCAGGGCCACGGCCTTGCTGTCGAACAGGCGGGTCATCAGCATCTGCTTGAAGAACGGCACCAGGGCGGCCGGGTCGCGCAGGTTCTCGGGCAGGTCGTTGCGCAGCAACTGACCCTCGTTGTCCAGGTATTGCAGGTGGTGGATCTGGTATTGAGCGGAAACCGTCATTGCTGCGACATCCCTACAGATGGTTTCAATTGAAAGGACATCCTAGGCAACTTGGCGTTAAAAGCCCGCTTGCGGTGCAGCAATTGAGCGCCGTACGGATGACAAAAAGGGTGCGGCCTGATGGCCGCACCCTTTGTTTTCACAGGAAAAACCCGGCTCAGTAAGCGCCGTTGTAGCTGCCGCTGTTGTTGCCGGCATCACTGTCGTTGCTGCTGGTGGATGCCGTGCCGTTGACCTGCAGCACACCGCTGGCCGGCACCGGGCGGGTGTTGGCCTTGATGCTGAAGCTGGCGCTTGCACCGGCGGCCAGGCTGGCGGCACTGCAGCGGAAGCTGGCCTGGCGGTTGCCGGCGGTGACCTTGCTGCAGCTCCAGCCCGGGGCGGCGACCACCGAGGAGGTCGCGGTCAGGGTGTTGCCTTCCAGCAGCAGCACCGGGTTGGCCGCGGCCAGCTGGCCGATGTTGCTGACCGTGGCGTTGACCGTGGTGGTCAGGCCGGTGGACGGCACATTGGCCGGGCCGGACAGGCTTACCGACAGGTCCGCGGCCGGGACCACGGCCGGGGTCACCTGCACATGCACATCGGCGCTGTTGTTGGCCGGCTGCGGGTCACTGGTCTGGGCGCTGGCGGCCACGGCCAGGCTCAGGGTGCTGCCGGCCAGGTCGGCACCGGTGGTCACCGTGCTGGTGAAGCTGGCGCTGGCGCCGGCGGCCAGGGTGTTGATGGTGCAGGTCACCGTGGTGGTGGCGGTGACCACCGGCGCGGCGCAGTTCCAGCCGGCCGGCAGGTTGCCCATCACCGGGGTGACCGGTGCATTGAACACCAGGGCCACCGCGGCCTGTTCGGCGCTGGCCGGGCCGTTGTTGCTGACGCTGCCGGTGAAGCTCACCGGCTGCCCGGCTTGTACCGTGTAGATGTCGGCATTGGCGGCCACACCGAGGTCGGCGAACTGCTGCACCGCCAGCTGGATCAGGACCAGGGTCGGGTCATGGTCGGCCAGACGGGTCGGGGTGTTGCCGTCGCTGCGGGCGGTCTCCGGGAAATCGGCATTGATGCGGGCATGGCTGATGCGCAGGTCTTCCACATCCCCGGCGTTGAGCATGGCGCTGTTGGCAATCACATGGTCCAGCGACTGCACCACGCCGTCGTATGTGTAGCTGTAGCTGTCATGGGCCGGCAGCAACCAGGTCAGGGTCTGGTAATCCGGGGTGACCAGATCCACGCCGTCGCCGCTGACGATGGTTTCATCATCGGCGGATGGCTGGCCGGTGATGGTGCCCATCGCATCGACATAGCCGTCGTTGAACTCGAAGGCGTTGAAGTCGCCCATCACCAGCACGCGCTCGGCCGGGTTGGCGCTCTGCCGGGCCTGCAGCAGCTCGGCCAGGAACACCGCTTGCTGGTGGCGCTTGGCGCGCACGCGCTGGCCGGCGGCATCGTCGGTCTCGTTGCCGTTGAGTGAGCGCTGGTGGACCACGATCGCGGTCAGCGGGAACTGGCGGCCATCGGCGAAGTTGACCACCGCCTCCAGCGACAGCGGCGGGCGGTCGTTGAGCAGGGAGCTGGTGCCGCCCGGCTCGGTCCAGCTGGTGTCCTTGCCGTGCTGGGCCACCACGCCCACGCTCACCCGCGGCACGCCAGCGGCCACCTCGGCGGTCTTGACCAGGAAGCCCACATCGATGCCGCCAACGTCATTGCCTTCCATCAGGTAGGCCACATAGCGCGGGTCGGGCTGGCCGTTGGCCACCGCATCGGCATTGATGCGGTTGGCCAGGGTGGTCAGCACGGTCAGGTTCTCCACTTCCACCGCACCGAGGATGTCGGGCAAGTGCAGGTAGTTGCGCACGGCCAGCGAGGCCTTGTTCAAGCGCTTGTCGTAGGCGGCCGAGGTGAGCACCGGCTCGCCGATGGCCGGGTCGTTCACATCGTCGAAGAAGCGCTGCAGGTTGTAGGTGGCCACGTTGATGTCGTCGGCCAGCGGGGTGGCCGCCGGGCGGGGCTGGTCAAAGCCGTCGCATTCCACCGCCGGCGTGGTCTCCGGATAGAGGGTGTAACGACGGAAGGTGTAGTCCAGCGGGCCGGTCACTTCCAGCACGCGGCAGTTGGAGGCCAGGTTCAGGCGCTCGGCACCGATGGCGCCGCTGCTCACGGCCAGCAGTTCGGGGTTGGTATCCCAGCGCGGCACGTTGGCCGGTGCACTGGCCGGCAGGGCGTCGGGCAGCTGGATGCCCGGCTCGCGGAAGGAGCGCTGCACGCCGGTGACCACGGCATGGAACACGCCATTGCCGCTACCGTTGGCCTGGGTCTCGTTGACCGAGCCGCCGGTCGGCGCGTTGACGGTCAGGCTGGCAGCGGTGACGCGCATGCCTTCATAGCGCTCGAGCTGGTCGATCGGGCCCTCGGCGGACGGCAGGGCGGTGGTCAACACGATCGGTGCCGGCAGCGGCTGGCCGCTGGCCAGCACGGTGGTGGTCGGGTTGGTGAGCTCGGTCAGCGGCGGCTGCTGCGGGTCGGCACTGGGCACGTATTCGATCACCGTGCCCTGCACCGCGACCAGGGTGCCCGGGACGATGTTCGCGGCCGGGGCGGCGCCGGTGTAGACGTAGATGCCGCGCGAGGCATCGGCCGCATGCGGGCCTTCGCTGTCCGGGGTCTGGATGAAGTAGCCGGCGGTACGCACACCGGTGACCACACCGCGGGTGGTCACCACCTGGCCCTCGAACGGCGAGCGCGCACCGCTGCCCTGGATGGCACTGATCGGCAGGGCGACAAAATCGTCATTGATGATGGTGCCGGTGGCGGCAAGGCTGCCCGGGAAGGCGCCCTGGACGTTGCTGATGTCCAGGAAGAAGGTCTCGTCGGCCTCCGTGTCGGTATCGCCATTGACCTGCACGGTGATGCTGGCGCTGGTCTGGCCTTCGGCAATGGTCAGGGTGCCGGAGCTGGCGATGTAGTCGCTGGCGGCGCTGGCGCTGCCATCACGGGTGGCATATTGCAGGCTCACGCCGCCGGCACCGGCCGGGGCGTTGAGGGTCACGTTGAAGACAAAGGCGGTGGTGCCACTGTTGCCCTCGGCCTGGCTGACCGAGGCCACGCCGATGGCGATCTGTCCATTGGCACCGCACACATGCACCGGGCTGGCGCTGTTGCGCGGGGCCGGGGCGGCGGTGCTGAAATCGGCGGCGTTGTTGTTGCTGTCGGTGCAGCCGTTGTCGGCGCGCACGATGGCCAGGGTGTTGCTCATCGCCGGGGCCACGGTGCCTTCGGCGCAGTTGGCGGTGCCGATGCCGACCCAGTCGACCGCTGCCGTGGGGCAGGTGCCGCTCAGGGCACTGGTGCTGTTGACCAGGGCGACCTTGGCATTGGCCCCGGCCATGGCAATGGTGCCGGTGGCATCGGCGGTGGGCAGGGCCACGGTGCCGCCAGTGCCGTCGGCCTGCTTGATCAGGTAGTAGCCGCCGGCGGCGATGCTGCCGCTCAACGGGGTGGTCTGCCAGCTGGTGCCGGTGGCCGCGGCGTACTGCACGCTCCAGCCGGCCAGGTTCACCGCGGCGGTGCCGTTGTTGTGCAGCTCGATGAAGTCGCTCTTCAGGGTGGCACCGGTGTTGCCGCCACCGCCGTACACCTGGCTGATGACCACATCGGCGTGGGCACTGCTGGACAGCAGGACGCCGGCTAACGCGGCGCTGAGCGGGGAGATTCGCATGCAGTCATTCCTTGGCAGAGGGATTACGGGAAAGGGCGGATACGAGGGGCTGCGACAACGGCAACAGCGCTGCGTCAAAATTCTGGCGCATAAATGGTTCGTGAATATGACAGCAGCCGGGCTTGGCTGCAAAACCTCTGGCATGGCCGGCGGGCGGCTGGCACTTGCCCTGCTGGCAGATGAATGGCAAGTTCACCGCTTTGATTTGCAAGGAAAATTGACCGGATGACTGCTCCGATCACCGCGCCGCGCGGCGTGATGGCCCGTTTTCTCGACGTGATCGAGAAGGCCGGCAACCGCCTGCCTGACCCGGCAGCCCTGTTTGCCTTGCTGATGCTGGCCGTGTGGGGCCTGTCCTGGGCGTTGTCCGGGATCAGCTTCGAGGCCATCGATCCGCGCAGCGGCGAGCCGATCAAGGTGGTCAACCTGGTGTCCGGTGAGTCGCTGACCGCCTTCATGGCCAACATGGTCAAGGTGTTCCTCGGCTTTGCGCCGCTGGGCGTGGTGCTGGTGGCCATGCTCGGCCTGGGGGTGGCCGAGCACTCCGGTTTCATCAACGCCGGCCTGCGCCGGGCTTTGAGCGTGACCCCCAAGGCCCTGCTGACGCCGGCCCTGGTGGCGGTGGCGGTGCTCTCCCACGTGGCGGTGGATGCCGGCTATGTGCTGGTGATCCCGCTGGGCGGGGTGATCTTCTACGCCGCCGGGCGCCACCCGCTGGCCGGTATTGCCGCCGCCTTCTGCGGTGTCTCCGGTGGCTTCTCTGCCACGCTGTTCATTCCGTCCTCGCTGGACCCGATGCTGGCCGGCTTCACCCAGGGCGCCGCGCACATCCTGGACCCGTCGGTGGTGATCAACCCGCTCAACAACTGGATCTTCACCACGGTCTCGACCTTCCTGATCGTGGCCATCGGCTGGTTTGTCACCGACCGCATCGTCGAGCCGCGCCTGCAGGCGATGACGCTGGACGGCAACACCGCTGACCTGCCGAAGATGGAGCCGCTCACCGCACTGGAAGCCCGTGGCCTGCGCTGGGCCCTGGCGGCGATGGTGGTGGCCGCGGTGTTGTTCGTGGCCACCCTGCTGCCCGAATCCAGCCCGTGGCGGGCCGCCGCCGGGGCCGTGCCCGAAGGCAGCCACCCGCTGCTGGTGGCCGCCGCGCCGGTGATGCAGTCCATCGTCTCGCTGATCTTCGTGTTCTTCCTGCTGCCCGGCGTGGTCTACGGCTATGTGGCCGGCAGCTTCAAGACCCACCGCGACGTGATCGGGGCGATGAGCAAGTCGATGGCCGGCATGGGCTACTACATCGTCATCGCCTTCTTCATCGCCCAGTTCCTGGCCGGCTTCAACGGCTCGGGCCTGGGCACCCTGATGGCGGTGGAGGGCGCGGATTTCCTCAAGGGTCTGGGCTTGCCGATGTGGCTGACCATCATCGGCCTGATCGCGATGACCGGCATCGTCAACCTGTTCATCGGCTCGGCCTCGGCCAAGTGGGCGCTGCTGGCACCGATCATGGTGCCGCTGATGATGCAGCTGGGCGTGTCCCCGGACCTGACCCAGGCCGCCTACCGGGTGGGTGACTCGATGACCACCATCCTGACCCCGCTGATGCCGTACTTCCCGCTGATCGTGGTGTTCTGCCAGCGCTATGTCACCGGCGCCGGCATCGGCACCCTGGTCTCGATCATGGTGCCGTACTCCATTGCCCTGACCTTCTTCTGGACCCTGCTGCTGCTGGCCTTCTGGGGCCTGGGCATCCCGCTGGGGATCGGCGCCAGCTACGCCTATCCGGCCGGCTGAACAGGTTGCGGCCCGGATCCGGGCCGCGGCGCATTTGACGCCGGCCGCGAGGGTCGGTAATCCTCCTCCAGCCCCCCGGCCCCGGCCGGGGTTCGTCTTTCACTGAACTGTTTTTTGGGGACACCCGCATGAGCGCTACTGCGCCGACCACCGAATCACCACCGGCGCCGCTGCCGGAATTCCAGACCATCCTCGGCCATCCCAAGCCGCTGTGGATGCTGTTCATGTCCGAATTCTGGGAACGCTTCGCGTTCTACGGCATCCGCTGGGCGATGGTGCTGTACATCGTGGCCCAGTTCCACGGCGGCGATGCCGCCGGTGAGAAGCCGGCCGCCGAACTGTACGGCGCCTACCTGGCGCTGGTGTATGCCGGTGCGATCTTCGGCGGTTACGTGGCCGACAAGCTGATCGGCTTCCAGCGCTCGATCCTGCTCGGGGCGCTGTTCATGGCCGTCGGCCTGTTCATGCTGACCTCGCCCACCGACGTGGTGTTCAAGCTGGGCCTGGCCACGATCATCGTCGGCAACGGCTTGTTCAAGCCGATCATCTCCACCATGGTCGGCAAGCTGTACCTGCAGGGCGACAGCCGCCGCGATGCGGGTTTCACCATTTTCTACATGGGCATCAACATCGGCGCGATGATTGCGCCGGTGATCACCGGCTGGCTCGCCCGCCAGGTGTTCGGCACCAATGATGACCCGCACTACCAGTGGGTGTTCATCAGCGCCGGCATCGGCATGCTGCTGAGCCTGGTCTGGTTCTGGTTCGGCCGCAGCCAGCTCAAGGGCATCGGCCTGCCGGCTGCCGGCCAGCAGGGCATCGGCCGCGTGCTGATGGTCGCCATCCTCGGTGCGTTGGTCGGCATCCCGCTGTTCTTCTTCCTGCTCACCATCGATGCCAGCATCCTGCAGACCATCCTGATGACGCTGTTCGTGGTGCCGGCGGTGATGTTGCTCATCGAAGGCATCCGCGGCGGCAAGGTGGCCCGCGACATGGTGATCGCGATGCTGATCATCTTCGTGTTCAACGTGCTGTTCTGGATGTTCTTCGAACAGGCCGGCAGCTCGTTCACCTTCCTCGCCGACAAGATCGTCAACCGCGAATTCGGCAGCTGGACCTTCCCGCTGGAATGGTTCCAGTCGGTCAACTCGGTGGCCATCATCGCCTTTGCCCCGGTCATGGCCTGGATGTGGGTCAAGATGGGCCGCGCCAATCCGTCGATCCCGCGCAAGTTCGGCCTGGGCCTGATCTTCAACGGCCTGGCCTTCCTGCTGCTGATGGTGGCCCTGTCGAGCATGGTCGATGGCAGCGGCAAGATTCCGTTCTGGACCCTGTTCGCGGTGTATGTGATCCAGTCCATCGGTGAGCTGTGCCTGTCGCCGATCGGCCTGTCGATGACCACCAAGCTGGCTCCGGCACGCCTGAGCGGCATGGCCATGGGCTGCTGGTTCCTGTCCATCGCCATCGGCAACAACCTGGCCGGTATCTTCGCCGGCAAGGTCAGCGGCGAGGACGGCATGACCGCGGCCTCGGCGCAGTCCGGCTACACCTTCGGCTTCTATGCACTGGTTGGCGCTGGCGTGGTCCTGTTCCTGATCGCTCCGCTGGTCAACAAGCTGATGCACGGGGTCAAGTAAGTCCCTGCCCGCAGGTGACCTGCAAGGCGGCGTCCGGCAACGGGCGCCGCTTTTTTGTGGATCAAGAAAATCCACCGGCGGCCGCTAACCCGGTCAGGGACGCCTTGGCGGCCCATCACTGTCGCTACCGCCCTGGCCCCATGTCCGACACTGCACTTGCCCCCGCGCCGTTGACCGAAGCGACCACCGTGTCGCTGCCGCCCGTGGCCAGCCTGCTCGACGACCACGCCCCGCCCGATGCCGTGCTGGGGCAGGGCGATGCACCGGAGCTGGACCCGGAGCAGGACGGGCCGGAAGGCGGGATCGCCGACGAGGGCGAGCCGCAGTGGGGGCAATGGCGCCTGCCGGCGGTGACCATTCCCGACAACCTGCGCCTGCAGACCGCGGTGGCGCGGCTGGTGGTGCAGAAGCAGCGCATCGACGCGATCGTGCGCGAGGGCCAGCTCGATGGCCTGTGGCCGGTGTCCTGGCTGGGCCTGGACGGGCGCAGCATCGACCTGTCCGCCTTCGTGCAGTCGGTGCTGCCGTTCATTCCGGAAAACGGCCAGGGCCAGGTGGCCGCCGGCCGGGTCAACCTCAAGTACACCCTGGGCGATGACAGCCGCTGGGGCCGCAGCCAGGTGGCCCGGCCGCGGGCGCTGGCCGAGCGCCTGGGGGCAGACGAACGTGCCATCACCGGCAAGCCGGACCTGGCCGAGGTCAGCCTGATTTCGCCGCTGGGCCTTTGCGTACCCACCCAGGGCAAGTCGCGGGTCGGCTTCCTGCGCCAGATGGGCGCGGCCAGCATGGCCGCGCGGGTCACCGCGCTGGCCTATCCCTCCCCCAGCCAGCTGGCGCTGTACGCGGTGGCCCCGGGCGGGCATTCGCAGGTGTGGTGCGTGCTGGACCAGCGTCAGCTGCGCCGGCTGGAGGCACACTGGCTCAGCGTGCCCCTGCTCAATGGCTATGGCGTGGCCGAGCCCAAGCCGTGGCCGGAGAGCTGGCCGCCGGTCGAAGCGGTGGCCCAGGCCCTGGCCGAATGCCGTGGCAAGGGCGTGCCGGAAGTGGACCTGGCCGCGCTGTCGCAGCGGCTCACGCGCGAGGCGCTGGGCATGCGCTGGGTCAGCACCAACCTGCTGCAGATGCGCAACTGGGTGCCGCGCTGGCGCTTCTTCCTGTCCAGCTTCATCGGCCTGCCGGTGCTGTTCCTGCTGCTGGCCATGCTGGCCCTGCCGCGCGCCATTGAAGCGGCCGCGGTGGCGGCGATCCTCGGCTTTGCCGGCGGCGCGGTGGCCGCGCTGGCGGTGCCGTGGGTGATCGCGCGCCAGCGTGACGTGAACTGAGCCGGCCTCGCGGGCCGGCAGCACCTCATTCCTGTGGCGGCATCCGCGCCACGCCGTGTTCGCCCAGGCGCAGCACCAGGGTCTCCAGCAGCGCCTCTTCTTCCTCGCTGAGCACGCTCATCAGGCGGCGCTCCATCTCCAGCACCATCGGCGCAATCGTCTCGTAGACCTCGTAGCCGGCCGCCGACAGGGCCAGCACCGAGCGGCGGCGGTCATCGCCGTGGGTCTCGCGCTTGATGAAGCCGCGTTCCAGCAGGCGGGCCACGGCGCGCGAGACGGCCACCTTGTCCATCGCCGAATGGTCGGAGACCTCGCTGGCCGAGGAGCCCGGATACAGCGCCAGGATGGTGATCACCCGCCATTCCGGGATGGCCAGGCCGTAACGCTCGCCGTACAGGCGGGCAATGTTGGCGCTGACGCGGTTGGACAACACGCTCAGGCGGAACGGCAAAAACTGTTCCAGGTCCAGCAAAACGCGGGAGGGAACGCTGGCTTCAGGCTTGCTCATGCTGCAGTGCACCTTGCTGGTGGTTTCATGTGTAACTATAACCTTGGCAACCCTACGGGGATCAATGTCATTCCTCCCGGATGCCGGCGCGGTAACGGGATGGCCAGCGGAGGTAATCCATGAACAGCGTACTTTCCCACACCTCGCCCGATCCGGGGATGGTTGTCACTACTTTCGACAACCCGATGGGCATCAACGGCTTTGAATTCGTCGAATTCGCCGCCCCCGAAGGGCAGGCTGCCGGCATGGCGCAGTACCTGCGCAGCCTGGGTTTCACCGCCATCGCACAGCACCGCAAGCGCGCCATCACCCTGTTCCGTCAGGGCACCATCAACTTCCTGCTCAACCAGGAAAGCAGTGGTTTTGCCGCCGAGTTTGCCGCTGCCCACGGGCCGTCGGCCTGCGGCTTTGCGATCCGCTTCAAGACCGCGCCGGACCAGGTGCTGGCCCATGCCCTGGGCAATGGCGGGGAAGTGTTTGCCGACGCGCTGGAAAGCCGTGCGGTGGACTTCCCGGTGATCAAGGGCATCGGCGACTGCATGCTGTATCTGGTCGATGACGGCAGCGAGGATGTGTATGCCGATTTCGAGCCGCTGGACGGGGTGGACCAGCACCCGGTGGGCTTCGGCCTGACCTTCATCGACCACCTGACCCACAACCTGTTCCTGGGCAACATGGCGCGCTGGTCGGACTACTACGAGAAGCTGTTCAACTTCCGCGAGATCCGCTACTTCGACATCAAGGGCGCCAAGACCGGCCTGCTGTCCAAGGCGATGACCGCGCCGGACGGCATCGTGCGCATCCCGCTCAACGAGTCCTCCGACGAGAAGAGCCAGATCAATGAATACCTGCGTGCCTACAACGGCGAGGGCATCCAGCACATCGCCCTGTTCACCAATGACATCTACGCCAGCGTGGAAGCCATGCGCGCGGCCGGGGTGGCCTTCCTGGATACCCCGCAGACCTATTTCGACGTGATCGACGTGCGCGTGCCGGGCCATGGCGAGGATGTGGAGCGCCTGCGCCGCAACGCAATCCTGATCGACGCCGACCCGGAGACCAAGACCCGCAAGCTGCTGCAGATCTTCACCCAGAACGCATTCGGCCCGATCTTCTTCGAGATCATCCAGCGCAAGGGCAACGAAGGTTTTGGCGAGGGCAATTTCCAGGCCCTGTTCGAATCGATCGAACGCGACCAGATGCGCCGCGGCGTGCTGTAAGGTTGCCAGCCCTTTAGCGAGTAACTGTGCCATGTTGAGCGAACTGATCACCCTGCTGACCTGCGATGACATGCAGGGCAAGGAACTGGCCGACGCGGTGTCGCGGATCAAGGCCTCGCCGATGGATCCGGAGCTGGACTGGATCGAGGGCGACAGCGAGGCCGAGTACATGCAGTTCGCGGTGCTGGCCGAGCTGGGCGATTACTTCGCCGTGGGCCATCAGGCCGGGCAGCTGCACGAGGAAATCAGCGAGCAGTTCGCCGCCCCGCTGGCGGCCCTGACCGATGCGCAGATGCCGCTGGAGGAATATTTCCAGTGGCTGGACGCGCAGCTGGCCGGCCGAGCCAAGCCCTACGAGCTGCTGCTGTGGGGCAACTTCTTCGATGACGACGTGTACACCTTCATTGTCCGCCGTGCTGATACCGCGCGCATCCTGAGCCTGGCCGCCGAGCTGGGCCTGCAGGTGGCGCCGGCGGCCAGCGCCGGCTGATTGCGACCGCCCCTGACCGGGCTTTCCATGTGAGCCAGACCATGCCCCAGAACCACACCGCCTACATGACCGGCTTCGGCAACGAATTCGCCACCGAGGCGGTGCCCGGCACCTTGCCGCTGGGGCGCAACTCGCCGCAGAAGGTGGCCCATGGCCTGTATGCCGAACAGCTCACCGGCAGCGCCTTTACCGCCCCGCGCGGGGCCAACCGGCGCAGCTGGCTGTACCGCATCCGCCCGTCGGTGATGCACGGCAGCTTCTCGGCCTTGCCGGCCGGGGCTTTCCACAACGATTTTGCCAGCCCGGCACCGCCGGACCAGCTGCGCTGGAACCCGTTGCCCGACGCCGCGCCCGGGGTGGATTTCATCGATGGCCTGTACACCATGGGCGGCAATGGCGGCCCGGCCGCGCATACCGGCCTGGGCATCCACCTGTATGCGGCCAGTGCCTCGATGCCGGCGCGTTTTTTCTACAACGCCGATGCCGAAATGCTGATCGTGCCGCAGGCCGGTCGCTTGCTGCTTCGCACCGAGCTGGGGGTGCTGGAGATCGAGCCGCAGCAGATTGCCGTGATCCCGCGTGGGCTGCGCTTTGCCGTGGACCTGCCCGATGGCAGCGCCCGTGGCTATGTCTGCGAGAACTTCGGGGCGCTGCTCAAGCTGCCCGACCTGGGCCCGATCGGCGCCAATGGCCTGGCCAACCCGCGTGACTTTGAAACCCCGCAGGCGGCCTTCGAGCAGCGGGAGGGGGATTTCGAGCTGGTGGCCAAGTTCGATGGTGCCCTGTGGCGTGCCGACATCGGCCACAGCCCGCTGGATGTGGTGGGCTGGCACGGCAACTACGCGCCGTACCGCTACGACCTGCGCCGCTTCAACACCATCGGCTCGATCAGCTTCGACCACCCGGACCCGTCGATCTTTCTGGTTCTGCATTCGCCCAGCGATACGCCCGGCACCAGCAACATCGACTTTGTGATCTTCCCGCCGCGCTGGCTGGTGGCCCAGGACACCTTCCGTCCGCCGTGGTTCCACCGCAACATCGCCAGCGAGTTCATGGGCCTGATCCATGGCGCCTACGACGCCAAGGCCGAGGGCTTCGTGCCCGGTGGCAGTTCACTGCACAACTGCATGAGCGGGCATGGCCCGGATGCGGCGACCTTCGACAAGGCCAGCAACGCCGATCTGTCCAAGCCGGACGTGATCAGCGACACCATGGCCTTCATGTTCGAAAGCCGCGGCATCATCCGCCCTGCCGCGCAGGCGTTGACCGCCGCGCACCGCCAGGCTCAGTACCAGAAGTGCTGGAGTGGCTTGACCGCGGGCTTCGCTGCGGACTGACGCAGCTGCTCCAGGCGCTCCAGCTGCGCATACGGCAGCAGCTGGGGCAACTTGCGTTCGGCCTCGTCGGCGGTGCGTTCGCCCATGGCCGGGGCCAGGCAATCCAGCACGCTGGCCAGGATGCGCAAGCCGGCATCGCCTTCGCCGGCTTGTTGCAGTTGCCATTCCCAACCGCGTGCCACCGGCTCGGCATGCTGGCCGACCAGATCCAGCAGGTGCTGGCGGGCAGCCTCGAAGCTGCGCTCCGGCCGCGGGGCAGGGCGGCCCTGGCTGATCACGCCCGAGGCCGGGGTGATGTAGCGGCCGTTGCCGTGCTCATGCAGGTAGCCACGCTGGTACAGCAGTTCCAGCACCGCGCCGCTGCCGGGCCCGAGCAGCTGGCCCAGCTCCTGCACGCTGCGCTGGCCATCGGCCAGGATCAGGGCCCGACGCTGCAGCAGGCTCAGTTCGCCGCGCACGTTGTGCTGCAGGCTGTTGTAGGCCTGGGCGGTCTTGCCCAGGCGCAGGTGCGGCTGCAGGGCAGGGGTGGGCGGTTGGCTGCTGGCCATGGACATCTCCTTACAGCGACAGGGCAAGCCGGGTCATGTCCTGCAGCCAGCCCTGTGCGTTGGCCTGGGGCAACAGCACCACGCAGGCCACCGCAGTGGCCAGCACGGCCAGGCGCCCACGGGCGCGCAGGCTGCGCAGCAGTACCAGCGTGGTCAACACCAGCACCGACAGCAGTGGCAGCCACAACAGCGGCATCAGCAGGGTTTGCAGGCCAGCGTGCAGGGCGTTGACCAGGGTGTCGGCTGCCTGGGCAGCGCGGGATGCCAACAGGTCAGGTGATCCGGCCAGGCCGGACGGCATCGGGAGCAGGAACATGGGCCGGGCTCGCGCGGGAGTTCGGGGCGGGCAGGATGCCCGCCGGCGCGCGGACTGGCTTTGCCGAGTCTTGGTGTTGGTGTGCTGGTTTGGGCAGCAGCCGGGTATGTGCAGCCCCGCCCGGGGCAGCACGGGGCAGTCAGCGCCGTGGCGGCCCTGGGCGCGCAGTGGATCACTGGCCCCGGCGCCGATGGCGGGAGCTTTGCGACGGGGCGGGTGCCTGGTTGCTGCTGTGCGCGGCGTGTCTGCGCCGATCCAGGCTGTCGATGCGCTGCTGCGGGCACGCATGCCGATACTGCGCCACGGCCATGGCGGCGGGTCAATGGCCATGCGCCCGGCAATCGCGGACGCGGCAATGGCTCAGCAGCGGTCCTGCTTTTCCGGGTGCTCGGCCGGCAGCGGCAGCGTGCACTGGCCCTGGTCCGGGTCGGCCTGCGGCGGCAGCGGGCGCTTGTCGATCATCAGCGACAGTGCGGCCTTGGCCATCAGGTGGGCACTGACCGGGGCGGTGATGAACAGGAACACGGTGATCAGCAGCTCGCGCGGCTGCGGGTCCTCGCCCAGCACCAGGTGGTAGCCCACCGAGGCGGCAAGGATGCAGCCCACGCCCAGGGTGGAGGCCTTGGTCGGGGCATGCAGGCGGCGGAAGAAATCGTCCAGCTTCACCAGGCCGAAGGCACCGATGACGATGAAGAAGGTGCCGAACAGCAGCACCCCGGACAGCAGGATCTTGAACAGGTCTTCGTAGTTCATTCGACGATATCCCGGCGCAGCACGTACTTGGACAGCACCACGGTGGAGCAGAAACCGAGCATGGCGATCACCAGTGCCGCCTCGAAGTAGATCGGCGAATCCAGGTGCATGCCGAACAGCATCAGCAGGGCAATGGCGGTGACCGACAGGGTGTCCAGGGCGAGGATGCGGTCGGGCACGGTGGGCCCGCGCAGCAGCCGCCACAGGGCCAGCAGCATGGCCACGCCGACGCCATGCATGCAGACCACGATGGTGGTCTCGATGATCAGGTTGGCATTCATGGGAACAGCTCCATCAACGGTTGTTCGTAGCGGTGCTTGATCTCGGCCACCATCGCCGCCTCGTCCTCGATGTGCAGCACGTGGATCAGCAGGTGGCGACGGTCATTGGACAGGGCCACCGAGACCGTGCCCGGGGTCAGGGTGATCATGCTGGTCAGCGCGGCGATGCCGTGGATGTTGTTGATCTGCAGCGGCATCCAGATGAAGCCGGAATTGAGCCGCTCTTCCTTGCCCAGCACCTGGCGGGCCACGCGCAGGTTGGAGACCAGGATGTCCCACAGGGTCACCGCCAGCAGCTTGGGGATCACCCGCAGCTTGCCGATGCGGGCGAACTCGCGGTCGATGCGCGCGGCAAACAGCGGAATCACCAGGCCGAGCAGGGCACCGAACAGGAACTGGCCGGTGCTGAAGCTGTCGGCCAGCATCAGCCAGAAGGCCAGGATGGTCAGCGACAGGGTCCAGGACGGGAAGGCCCGCCGCAGCAGGGAAGGACGTCTCATGGGCGGCGGATCTCCAGCTCGGTGGTGGGGACCTGCTCGATGTACTGCGTCGGTTGCAGCAGCTGTCCGGCGATGGCGCCGGTGTGGCGCATCAGCGGGCCGGCCGCCACGGTCATGCCCACCACCAGCAGCAGCAACAGCACGGTGGCCACGGTCTCGGTCGGTCGCGCCGGCGCGGCGGCCGGGTTGGGATGCGGCACATGGTCATCATCACCGGGCACGCGCCAGAACAGGCGGATGCCGGCGCGGGTGATGCCGATGATCACCAGCAGGCTGCTGCCCAGGATGGTGGCCCAGATGACGGCGCTCCACTGCGGCGGCACCGCCGCCAGCAGGGCGGCCTTGGCCAGGAAGCCGGACAGCGGCGGCAGGCCGGCAATGGCCACCGCGGCCACCAGGAACAGCAGGCTGGGAATGGACTTGCCCGGCAGCGGGGCAATCACGTCCTTGTGGTCGCTGGCGCCACCGCGGCGGCGGCGGATCAGGTCGGCGACCAGGAACAGGGCGGCGGCCACGAAGGTGGAATGCGGCAGGTAGTACAGGCCGGCGGCGATGGTGCCGGGGCTGCCCAGGGCAAAGGCGATGAACAGGGTCGATGCCGACAGCACCACCAGGTAGGAGATCATCATGCGCAGGCGGGTGGAGCCAAGCACGCCGAAGGCGGCAATGATCACGGTGATGATGCCCGCCCACAGCAGCACGTCCTGGGCAAAGCCGGCAAACGCACCGGCGCCCTCGCCGAACCACAGGCTGGAGATGCGCAGCACCGCGTACAGGCCGACCTTGGTCATGATCGCAAACAGCGCGGCCACCGCCGCCGGAGCGCGGGTGTAGGCCTCGGGCAGCCACAGGTACATCGGCCCCAGCGCGGCCTTGGCGCAGAACACCAGCAGCAGCAGGCCCAGGGCACTGCCGGCCAGGGCCTGGTGGTCGGCCGGCAGGGCGGCAATGCGCGGGCCCAGTTCGGCCATGTTGAGCGAGCCGAGCACCGCATACAGCAGGCCCAGGGCGATCAGGAACAGGGTCGAGGCGGTGACGTTGAACACCACGTAGTGCAGGCCGATGCGCATGCGCAGGCCGCGCCCGCCGGACAGCAGCAGGCCGTAGGAGGCGATCAGCATCACCTCGAAGAACACGAACAGGTTGAAGATGTCGCCGGTCAGGAAGGCACCGTTGATGCCGGCCAGCTGGAACTGGAACAGGGCATGGAAGTGCGGCGCCCGGCGGTCCCAGCCGGCACAGGCATGCAGCAGGCAGCAGGCCGCCAGCAACAGGGTGGTGAGCAGCATCCAGCTGGACAGCCGGTCGGCCACCAGGGCGATGCCCAGGCGTGCCGGCCAGTCGCCCAGCAGGTAGGCGCTGATGCTGCCATCGGCGGTGCTGGCGGCCAGCAGGGCCACGGCAATGGCCAGCGCGGCCATCGAGGCCCAGGCCACCGAGCGCTGTACCACCGGCCCGTAGCGACGGTGTTCGACGAACAGCGATACCGCACCGCCAATGACCGGCAGCAGGATCGGCAGGATCGGCAGGTGGTTCATGCCTGCTCCTCCGCATCGCTGACCGCACGGTTGCGCGGGCTGGGCGCGTCCGGCTCGTGTGCATCGACATGGTCGGAGTGGTTGTCGGCGCGGCTGCGCATGGCCAGCACGATCGACACCGCGGTCATCGCAAAGGCGATCACGATGGCGGTCAGCACCAGGGCCTGCGGCAGCGGGTCGGTGTAGTTGTTGGCTGTGCTTTCCAGACCGTCACGCAGGACCGGGGCCTTGCCCGAGACCAGGCGGCCACCGGCAAAGATCAGCAGGTTGGTGGCGTAGGACAGGAAGGTCATGCCGAGGATGACGTCAAAGCTGCGCGCGCGCAGGCACAGGTAGATACCGATCGCGCCGAGCACGCCGATCGCGCTTGCCAGGGCCAGTTCCATCAGTGCATCTCCCCGGTGCGCGCCGAACGGCGGTTGACATCGATTTGCCCGTGACGGGCGATATGGGTACGCGAGGGCTTGATCGTGCCCATCATCGACAGGATCAGCATCACCCCGCCAAACACCACCAGGTAGACGCCGGTGTCAAAGCCCATGGCGCTGGCCAGCGGCACATGGCCGATCAGCGGCAGGTCCAGGTCGGCATGGCCGGAGGTCAGGAACGGCACCCCGAACAGCATCGAGGCCATGCCCGAGACGATGGCCACCAGAAGACCGACACCGATCAGGCGCACATAGTCAAAGCCGAAGCGCGATTCCACCGAGGCGGTGCCCTGGATCACGTACTGGATCAGCAGCGGCACGGCCAGGATCAGGCCGGCGATGAAGCCGCCACCCGGGGCGTTGTGGCCACGCAGGAAGATGAAGATGGATACCGTCAGGGTCAGCGGGAACATGATCTGGGCCAGGTCGGCCGGTACCGGCAGCTGCAGCGGCGGGCCGGGCATGATCTGCTCCGGGGCCATGCGGCTGCGCCGCAGCATGGCGTGCACCACCAGCGCGGCAATGCCGAACACGGTGATCTCGCCGAAGGTATCAAAGCCGCGGAAGTCCACCAGGATGACGTTGACCACGTTGCTGCCATAGGCCTCGGGCAGGGCGCGGGCGAGCATCTCGCCAGAGATGGTGTTGGGCGGCAAGGTCATCGCGGTATAGGCCAGGGCGGCCATGCCGGCACCACCGGCAATGGCGATCACCGCGTCGCGGCGGATCTTCCAGCGCGAGCGCTCGCCCGGCGAGGTGGCCGGCAGGTAGTTCATGCCCAGCAGCATCAGCACCAGGGTGACCATTTCCACCATCAGCTGGGTCAGGGCCAGATCCGGTGCGGACAGGAACACGAACACCATGCTCACCATCAGCCCGGTGCCGCCGATCACCAGCACGGCCAGCAGGCGCTGGCGGTACAGGAACAGGCCGGCCACCGCGCAGGCCATCATCACCACCCACAGCAGCCAGCCCAGCAGGGGCAGCGGCTGCGGTGCCGGCCAGGTCGGCCGCACCACGTTCTCGCCCACCCAAGGGGCAGCGCCCACGCAGATGGCGACCACGAACAGGGCGCCGAGCATGCGCTGCAGGCTGCCGTTGGCCAGCCACTGGGTGCTGCGGTTGGTGGCGGTGAACAGGGCCAGCAGCAGGCGGTCAAAGGCCGCCTTGCCCTGCGAGCGCGGGGTGCTGCGGTAGACCGCGGCGAGCTTGCGCACGCCCAGATACAGGGCGATGCCGCCGGCAATGCCACCCAGGCTGATCAGCAGCGGGGTGTTGATGCCGTGCCACAGGGCCAGGTGGTAGTCCGGCTGGGCCGCGCCGAGGATCGCGCCGGCGGCGGTATGCAGGGTCGGGCCGGCGATCAGGGCCGGGGCGATGCCCACGGCCAGGCACAGGGCCACCAGGATAGCGACCGGGATCCACATCCCGGCCGGCGGGTCGTGCGGATGGCCGTCCACCTCGCGCGGGCCCTTGCCGAAGAAGGTTTCCCAGACCATGCGCAGGCTGTAGGCGGCGCCGAGCAGGCCGGCCAGTGCGGCGGCGGCGATCAGGGCGTTGCGGAAGCCGGCCGGGCCGGGGGCCACCAGCACTTCGGCCAGCAGCATTTCCTTGGACAAAAAGCCGTTGAGCAGGGGGAAGCCGGCCATGGCCAGGCTGCCGACCACGGTCAGCAGCGCGGTCACCGGCATCAGTGCTTTGAGCCCGCCGAGGCGGCGCAGGTCGCGGGTGTGGGTTTCGTGGTCAACGATGCCGGCGGCCATGAACAGCGAGGCCTTGAAGGTGGCGTGGTTGAGGATGTGGAACACACCGGCCACCACCGCCATCGGCGCGGACAGGCCGAACAGCAGGGTGATCAGGCCCAGATGGGAGATGGTGGAATAGGCCAGAACGCCCTTCAGGTCATGCTGCAGCAGCGCATTGACCGCGCCGATCAGCAGGGTGGTGGCGCCGACCGAGCACACCACATAGGTGAACAGGTCGGTGCCGGCCAGGGCCGGGTGCAGGCGGGCAAGCAGGAACACGCCGGCTTTGACCATGGTGGCCGAGTGCAGGTAGGCCGAGACCGGGGTCGGCGCGGCCATCGCATGCGGCAGCCAGAAGTGGAACGGGAACTGCGCGCTCTTGGTGAAGATGCCGATCAGCACCAGGGCCAGGGCGTAGGGATACAGGGCGCTGGCGCGGATCACATCGCCGGCGGCCAGCACCGCATCCAGGTCATAGCTGCCGACAATGCGGCCGATCAACAGCACGCCGCCGAGCAGGGCCAGGCCGCCGCCGCCGGTGATGATCAAGGCCATGCGCGCGCCCTCGCGGGCATCCTTGCGGTGTGACCAGAAGCCGATCAGCAGGAACGAGCTGATCGAGGTCAGCTCCCACAGCACCATCAGCAGCAGCAGGTTGCCGGAGATCACCATGCCCAGCATGGCGCCCATGAACAGCATCAGGTAGCAGAAAAAGCGCTGTGCGCTGTCCTCCGGGGCCAGGTAATGGCGGCCGTACTGCACCACCAGCGCGCCGATGCCCAGCACCAGCCCGGCGAACATCCAGGCCAGGCCATCCATGCGCAGGGTGATGTGCAGCCCCAGCGACTCGACCCAGGGATAACTGATCTTGTGCACCGCGCCGTCGAACACCCCGGGGGTGAGCAGGGACAGGATGCCCAGGCCGATGACCGGTGCCGACAAGGCCAGCCAGCCTGCCTGGTTGCGTGACAGGCGCGGCGTCACCGCCAGGGCGGTGGCGGCGAGGAAGGGGAGGATCAACAGCAGCAAGAGCATGGACGGCATGCAGGGAGTACGTCATTCCGCTGGCAGGCCGGCCAGTCTAACAGCCTGTTTTTACACGAAGACAGTGTTTTTTTAATGGATTATTCAGCTTTGTCGGTAGCAGCGGCCGGGCGGCGTACCAGCAGGGTGTCGGTCTGCGCCTGTGCCAGCAGACGCTGTGCATCGCTGCCCAGCAGCAGGTGCGACAGGGTGCTGCGGCCATGGGTGCCGATCACCACCAGGTCGCTGTCGTGGTCACGCGCGTAGCGGCTGACCACCCGTGCTGGCTCGCCGTCATCGCTGACCAGCTGCGTGCGCTGGCGCAGCGCATCGTCGATCCGGCAGCCGGCCAGGAAGCTGCGGCCGTCCTGTTCGGCCTGACGCCGGGCCTGCTCTTCCAGCTGTGTGTACGGGGTCGTGAGCAGGCCGGCCCGGGGCAGTTCCAGGGCGTGCACCAGGCTCAGCTGCAGCGGTTCGCCGAACAGTTCCAGCGCGGTGTGCAGGGCATGCTGGCAGTGCGCCGAGTGGTCGTTGGCCAGCACCATGCTGCGGTAGGCCTGGTGGGCGCGGTTGCGCACCAGCAGCACCGGGACCTCGCTGTGCCGGGCCAGCCAGGTCACGGTGGAGCCCAGCCGCGGCTGTTCGAAGATGGCATCGCGGGCCAGCCCGGTGATGACCAGGCCGCAGCCTGTTTCCTGCGCGACCCGGGCAATGGCCGGGCCCACCGCGCCCTGCTCCAGGCGCAGGCTCACCTCCACCCCGGCGGCCAGCTCGCCCAGATCACGTTGCAGGCGGCGCTGGGCGTACTGCAGCGGGCCCAGCGAAGGGCCCCAGTCGGCCTGGCCGAACAGCTCCTCGCTCAGCTCGTGCTGTTCCAGCGGCGGCAGCACGCTGACCACCACCAGTTGCGCCTGCCAGCGCCGGGCCAGGTCCAGGGCGCGTTCCAGGGCACGGTCACAGCGGGCACCCAGGTCAGTGGCCAGCAGCAGGCTGCGGGGCATCTGCGGCGGAGCGATGGGCATGGGGGCATCCTGCGGGCATGAACAGGATGCCAGTCTATCGGTTGGTCAGCGGGTATGCTCTGCAGATGCCAATGACAGCTGAAAATCCGCCGCGAACTGCCTTGGTGTTTGGTGCCAGCGGACAAATTGGTACCGAGCTGGTGACACGCCTGGTACGCGATGGCTGGCATGTCCACGCCGTGTCACGTCAGCAGCGCTCTTCGCCAGCCGGTGTGCACTGGTTGCAGGGCAGTCTGGGCGAGCCACCGGCATTGCCGGCGGTTGTCGATGTGGTCTTCAGTTGCGGCCCGCTGGATGCATTTTCGCAGTGGTATGCTCACGCCGCGCTGCAGTGTCCTCGGGTCATTGCCTTCAGTTCGACCAGTGTCATGGTCAAGCAGGATTCGCAGGATCCTTTCGAGCGTGACCTGGCCGCCCGTCTGGCTGCCGGGGAGCAGGCGGTGCTGACACGTGCCTTGACCGTGCAGACTGCTGCGACATTGTTGCGTCCGACCCTGGTCTGGGGGGCGGGCATGGACCGCAGCTTGAGCCGCATTGCCGCACTGGCAGGGCGCTGGGGACTGTTTGTGTTGCCCAACAGTGCACGCGGCAAGCGCCAGCCGGTACATGTATCGGATCTGGCGTCAGCAGCGATGGCGGTGATTGATTGCCCGACCAGCCATGGCCAGGTCTACGCACTGGGGGGCGGCCAGGTGTTGAGCTATCAGCAGATGGTACGGCAGGTGCTGGCCGCATTGCCGGGCCAGCCTCGGCTGTGGTGCGTACCGGGTGCATTTTTCAGCCTGTTGGTCCGTGTTGCTGCGGCCAGCGGAAAAATGGCTGGTTTCGGTCCAGCCATGCAGGCACGCATGCAGCAGGACCTGGTGTTCGACATCGGCCCGGCGCAACGTGATTTCGGCTACGCGCCGCGCGGGTTTGCCCCGAATCCTGCCGAGCTGGGCATGGATCAGTAAGCCCAGCCGAGCTTGCGGTAGGCCTTGGCCAGGACCCAGACCGGTCCAACCAGCAGGTACACCAGGTCGGTCAGGAAGCTCGGGCGTTTGCCCTCGATATGGTGGCCGATGAACTGGGCAATCCAGGCGATCACGAACACGCCCAGGGCCAGTTTCCACAGGATGTGCAGCCCCAGCTGCTGCTCGATCACGCGGCAGCTCATGGCGGCCAGGAAGAAGGCGGCCAGCATGCCGTAGCCCAGGCTGCGTGATTGCCGGTTGTACCAGCACCAGGCCGCGAACATGGCCACTGCGGCCCAGACGCCGGGCTTGAACCAGGTGATCAGCGGCGGCACGCACCACAGCAGGGCAATCACCGACCAGGCAATGGCCGGCACGGCAATCACATGGATGGCCTGGTTGGTGGCGTTGCGATGGTCGCCGTTGTAGCTGGCAAACAGCTGTGCCAGACGTGCAGACAGGGTGGGTGACATGGTGGCCTCCGCCGGTGTTGCCGAGGAGGGTAACGGGATTGCAGCAGACAGGCCACGCTGCAGGGCAGCGTGGCCTGTGGCCGTGATCAGGCGGACAGGGTGGCGGCCTGGCTTTGGCTGCGCTGCTGTTCGCGCTCCTGGTTCAGGGCCAGCAGCTGCTGGTTGCTGGCTTCCAGCGAGGGCGGATTGGCTGCCAGGTCAACACTGGCACGGAAACCGGCGGTGGTGCCGATCACGTGGGCCATGTTGCCGTTGACGTGCACCTGCTGGACCTTTTCGGCGCTGTCGATGCCGGCCTTGATCGCACAGGTGGTGGCCTGGCCGATCTTCTCCAGGGACAGCCCGTCAGGCATGCAGCCCTTGAGCTTCTGGAACAGCGGCATGTCCTGCAGGGATGCAGCCGGTGCCGGGGTGGCCTGCTGCGGGGCTTTTTGCAGGGCATTTTCCAGCGCCTGACGGGTCAACGGCCCGACCACGCCATCGGCCTTGAGCCCATTGGCCTTCTGGAAGGCCTCCAGCGCCTGCTCGGTGTTGTTGCCGAACTTGCCATCCGTGGCCAGCGCACGGCCACGGCCATCGGTGAAGCCCAGTTGGTTGAGCTGGGATTGCAGGGTCTGTACGGCATTGCCCTGGTTGCCTTCGCGCAAGAGCGTGGTGGCCGGCTCGCGGCCGCTGACCGGGGCCTGGCTGCCATGCACCGGCTCGCGTACCTGGAAGGATTCCTTCGGGCGCAGTGCACCGACGATGTCCATGGTCTTGCCGTCCCAGTAGCCACCAGGACGGATGGTGACCTCGTCCGGGCCGGTACTGACCTGCGAACCCAGGTACTTGATGTTGCCGTTCTGGTCGTAGCCGGAGAACACGCCGATATGCTGGCCGCTGCCGCTGCGTGACTTGAACAGGATCAGGTCACCGGGTTGCAGGTCACCGTTGGGCTTGCGTGCATCACCGGCGGCAATGGTGTCGAAGTTCTGCTTGGCAAAGGCGGTCGGGTTGTTGCCCACGAACAACGAATGGGTGGTGAAGTTGGCCGCACTGTCACCGGGAACGGCGAAGCCGGCGTTTTTCAGCCCACGCCAGACGAAGGCCGAGCAGTCCACACCAAAGCGGCCATCGCCATCGCTGTCGCGCTCCAGGCGGCTGCGGTCATTGCCGGCCTTGAGCTGCACATCCGGGCGGCCGTATTCGTACTGCCGGCCGGATTCGAAGAAATGCTTGCGGGTTTCGTTGAGCAGGTCATTGCCGGGCGTGGTGGCGGCCGGGCTGCCGGTGCCGGGCGCGGGGATGGCCGGTGCAGCCGGTGCCGGAGTGCCGCGCCCCAGCGAACCTGCCTGCAGGGTGCCCATCAGCTCCGGGGTCAGGCGTGCCTGCCAGCTGTCGAACTTCTGTTCGCGGTCGGCCAGGCCGTTGGGCGGGTTGGCGCCATTGATCGCGGCACCGGCCGTGCGCACATTTTCGCGGGTCTGTGCCGGCACGTTCTGCTGCCAGTACCACACGGCAATGCGTGCCGCATTTTCAGGCTCGGCAGCCAGGTCCGGGTTCTTGACCAGGTCCATGCCCAGGGCCTGGCCGGCGGCCTCGTACTGGTTCTTGCCGGTGAGCTGGATATAGCCACGGCCACGGTACTGGTAGCCATCACCGGGCTGGTCATTGCCCATGCGGCCGCCGTACATCAGTTCGGCCAGGGCCTGGGGCTTGCCATCCAGGGCTTCCAGGCGGGCCTCCTCCAGGCTGGCGCGGCCTTCGCGCATGGCCGAGCGCACCACCGAGCTGACCTGCTCGGCACTCTTGGTGTAGCGGAAACTCTCGTTCAGGCGGCTCAGGTTGCCTGATTCGTGGCCGACCTGGGCCATGAAGTTGGCCAGTTCCTTCGGCGAGGTGATACCGGCGTTGTACGCCGTCTGCAGCAGGTGGTTCTGTCTATCGGTTGCCATGGTGACGCTCCTGTGTTTTCAGCAACATGGATGGACCGGTCCTTGTCCGTTGGGGTCTTGCTTCCTACAAGATCAATTCAATTGCTCTTCCAGCTCGGGTGCCGCCGGCAGGCTTGCCGGGTCGAAATCGGCAAAGGACAGTGCGCCGCCCAGTGCGCTGGCTTCCAGCTCCTGGCGCTGGTTCTGTCCGGTCACGGTATCGGTGATTTCCCGGGTCACCGAAGCCAGTTGCCAGCTGTTGCTCTGCGGCTGGTACTGGAACCGGTAATCGCTGGCCCAGCGCTGGCGCGAGCCACCGGAGACCGAGATGGTGAAGTGGCCGGCTTCGATGCGGCTGTAGGCATACGGATCACCCGCCATGCCGCCGCAGCGCTCGCAGGGGACCAGGCGGTCGTTGCGGGCAGCAACCTGCATTTGGCCGCTGCCATCATTGCGCAGCAGCAGCACGCTGCGTGGGCTGCCCTGGCCCAGTTCGGCCTCCGGTGCGGTGGGTGGTGCGGCAACCAGCAGGGCATCGTCCAGGCCCTTGCCGGTGAGATCGCCGCGAACGCTATCAACCAGTGTCATTCCGGCAGGAACAAGCTGGTGGATGTCGTCAGACATCAGTGTGGGCATTACTGCTTCCTTGGCAGAGTCAGTGGCGGTCGGCGCGGCGGTTTGCGTGGCCGCGTCAGGGGCCGCCGGAGTGGAGGGAGTATCGGCAGTACAGGCAGCCAACACGGCGGAGATACTCAGGCTCAGCGCCAGCAGGCGCTTTGACATCGGGGGCATGGCGGGTGTCCTGATCAAAAACAGTGAACAAATGTGAAGGGACGATCGGCGCCTACAACGCCTCATCGTGTACGGCCAGCAGGGTCCAGCAGGGTTGCCGGCCGAAGACATAACGCAGCTGGTTGCCGTTGTCCGGCTCGCGCACGGTGACCTGGCGCTGGTTGCCATCGCCGCTGACCAGAACCTGTTTGCCATACCGCCTGGCGATCACCAGGTTGGGCATTACCGGCCACAGCACATCGGCCAGGGCGACGGTTTCGCTGTACGGGCGGGGTTCGGGCTCGGCGGAAGGGTCAAGCCGATGGACGAGCACCGGATCGGCCGTGGCGCGCTCCTGCACCGCGATGTCTGCGCTGAACTGTTCAAGGAAGGCTTGAAAATCGGTGGTCGGGCAATGGACATCGGCACCGGCAGTGGCTGCGATGACCGGGCCGGCCAGGGTCATGCCGGCCACAAGACACAGTGCTGCAGGGGCAGGTATCAGGCGCATGCGTTGGGGATCCAGAGCGTCGGTGGAAGGCGGTACGCGATCAAAGTGCGCTGGCACCGATGCCGTTGCTGAAAACCTCCAGCGCATCGGCCTTCACCCAGCCGCTGGCGCAGCCCTGGGGTGTGGCCATGGTGCACGCGGCATCGGCTGCGGGGCGGTGTTCGGCGCAGGTGGCATCGTCACGGCAGGCATCCACCTGGGCCGGATCCATGGCCTGTACGTGGTAATACGCCGCGCGCTGGCCCTGGCGGGCAATGGCCTGGATGCAGACAAACTGCTTGTCGGGCAGTGACGCAGCCTGTGCCTGCGCAGCATCGGAGGGGCTCGACAGCTGTGGCACCACGACGGCGCCGCCGGCCTGGAAAACGGCGGCAAAGAAGCCGTCATCGCCGCAACCGGCTTGCAGTTCCACCTCGTAAGCCTGGCCGTTGTCGGCCAGCCCGGCGCTGCAGCCGGTGCTGTCCGGGCCCGGTGCTGTCTGCGGGCAGGTGATGCCGGCGGCGGTCAGTATGCCGGGTGCATCCGGCGGCGACGCTTCCGCGGCTTGCGAAGCCGATGTGGTGGCGGGCATTGGTTCGGCCTGGCCCGTTGCGGTGGGCGGGGTGTCGGCTTGGCAGCCCGCCAGCAGTACGGCCAGCGCGCCGGCTGCAAATGTGTGCGCAAGCGTGGGCATGGAGCATTCCTTGGCAAAGAGGTGCCCATTTTTCCCAGAAAAGGCATTCAGATTCTGTAAGTCTTTGCCCCTGTGTGCCGTATTTGTGCGGCGTGCCACAGTTATTGGGGAAGGCCATAAACAAAAACGCCACGCAATGCCTGCGTGGCGTTTTGTTTTGCTGCAGTGGCCGGGTGGGTCAGTCGATGACGATGCCGGCCAGCTTCTGCAGTGCTTCGGCGTACTTGTCGCGGGTACGCTCGATCACTTGGGCCGGCAGTGCAGGGCCGGGGGCGGTCTTGCCCCAGTCCAGGGTTTCCAGGTAATCACGCACGAACTGCTTGTCGTAGCTGGGCGGGCTGATGCCCACGGCGTATTCATCGGCCGGCCAGTAGCGCGAGGAGTCCGGCGTCAGCATCTCGTCCATGATGTACAGGCGGCCGTCGGCATCGGTGCCGAACTCGAACTTGGTGTCGGCCAGCAGGATGCCGCGCTGTGCAGCGTAGTCGGCGGCGAACTGGTAAATGCGCAGGGTGGCATCGCGTACCTTTTCAGCCAGGTCCGCGCCCACCGCCTTGACCATCGCATCGAAATCGATGTTCTCGTCATGGTCGCCGACGGCGGCCTTGGTCGACGGGGTGAAGATCGGCTCGGGCAGTTTCTGCGCCTGTTCCAGGCCGTCGGGCAGGGCAATGCCGCTGACCTTGCCGGTGCGCTGGTAATCCTTCCAGCCGCTGCCGATCAGGTAGCCGCGGGCGATCGCCTCCACCGGTACCGGCTTGAGCTTCTTGGTCACCACCGCACGCTTGGCGTACAGGGCCGGGTCCACGCCTTCGGGCAGGACATCGGCCACGTTGATCCCGGTCAGGTGGTTGGGCATCAGGTGGGCGGTCTTTTCAAACCAGAAGTTGGACACCTGGCACAGCATCTCGCCCTTGCCCGGAATCGGGTCGGGCAGCACCACGTCGAACGCCGACAGGCGGTCGGTGGCCACGATCAGCAGGTAGTCGCCCGGCGGAGTGCCGGCCGGCAGCCGCTCACGCGGGATATCAAACACATCACGCACCTTGCCGCGATGGCGCAAGGGCAGGCCGGGGAGATCGGATTGCAGCAACGTGGTCGGCACGGGCACTCCTGGAGCTTTATGGCAATGTGATGCCGGCATCCGGGGCCATCGGGGCCCGCGGCGCGGCGGGCGGCCTAGTGTACGACCAGAGCGGGGTGGTGTGCGATAAAATGTGCGCCTTGATCATCCACAACAAGGTGGCGGTGCAATGCGCTGGTACGGGAAGTTGCTTGGAGCGGTGGCCGGTGCCCTGCTGTTTCGCCCCAACCCCCTGTTCGGTGGCCTGATCGGCCTGCTGCTCGGCCATGCCTTTGACGCCAACTGGTTCGGCGTGGGCCGCAATGCGCCCTACCGGGTGCTGGGGGTGGACCCGGCCGCCAGCGACGCCGAGATCGACACCGCCTACCGCCGCCTGATCTCCCAGTACCACCCCGACAAGGTGGCCGGTGCCGCACCGGAACTGCGTGCCGCTGCCGAACACAAGGCCAGCGAGATCAACGCCGCCTACGACCGCATCAAGCAACTGCGCAAGCCGCGCTGAAGGCCATTGCCATGTCCAACTGCATCATTGCCCCCTCCATCCTGTCGGCCAACTTCGCCAAGCTCGGCGAGGAAGTGGACAACGTCATCGCCGCCGGCGCCGACTGGGTCCACTTTGACGTGATGGACAACCACTACGTGCCCAACCTGACCATCGGCCCGATGGTCTGCGAGGCCCTGCGCAAGCACGGGGTCACCGCACCGATCGACGTACACCTGATGGTCGAGCCGGTGGACCGCATCATTCCGGATTTCGCCAAGGCCGGGGCCAGCATCATCAGCTTCCACCCCGAGGCGAGCCGCCATGTCCATCGCAGCGTGCAGCTGATCAAGTCGCACGGTTGCAAGGCCGGCCTGGTGCTCAACCCGGCCACCCCGGTCGACGTACTGGACTGGGTGCTGGACGAGCTGGACCTGGTGCTGTTGATGTCGGTCAACCCGGGCTTCGGCGGCCAGGCCTTCATCCCGTCCACCCTGGACAAGTTGCGGGTGGTCCGCCAGAAGATCGATGCGAGCGGGCGTGACATCCGCCTGGAGGTCGATGGCGGGGTCAAGGCCGACAACATCGCCCAGATTGCCGCTGCCGGCGCCGATGCCTTCGTCGCCGGCTCGGCCATCTTCAATGCGCCCGATTACCGCGCGGTGATCGATGCCATGCGTGCCAATGTGGCCGGCGCCCGTGGCTGAGTGGCAGGCGAGCGCTGTTGATGCCGTGCCGGGCCTGCGGCTGCGCCCGGCAACGGCCGATGACGCTGCGCTGATCCTGCGCTTCATCATCGAACTGGCGGTCTATGAAAAAGAACCCGATGCGGTGGTCACCGACCAGGCCGGTATCGCGGACAGCCTGTTCGGCCCGGGTGCCAGCGCCCGCGCACTGATTGCCGAGCTGGACGGTGAGCCGGTGGGCTATGCGGTGTGGTTTGCCAATTACTCCACCTGGCTGGGCCGCAATGGCCTGTACCTGGAAGACCTCTACGTCACCCCGGCCATGCGCGGCCGCGGCGTGGGCAAGGCCATCCTGCGCCACCTTGCCCAGCTGGCCGTGGCCAGCGGCTGTGGCCGCATGGAGTGGTCGGTGCTGGACTGGAATACCCCGGCCATCGCTTTCTACGAATCGGTCGGCGCGCGGCCGCAAAGCGAGTGGACCGTGTTTCGCCTGACCGGCGATGCATTGGGCACCTTCGCCAGCAGCCGCTGATCGCTGACCTGCCACGGGGAGAGAGCCGTGCCAGGCCTGCGCTGAATAATGGAAGCTGATCCTGCTCCCGTCCGTCATCCCTGCTATGGCCTTCCATTCTCCGCAGCGTTGATGACAGCGGTATGGCAGTGGCCCGATCGGTTTCACTGCCACTGAAGCCGGGCTCTGGCCTGATAGCCGGATTCAGGCAAGGAACCGGACCATGACCCAGCCCGTTTGGCGGTTGATCCTCAACGGTAAATCCAGTGGTGACGACGCGGTGCGCGAGGCGGTGACGGCCACGCGCGAGCAGGGCCAGACCCTGCAGGTGCGGGTGACCTGGGAGGCCGGTGACGAGAAGCGTTACGTCGATGAGGCCATCGCCGATGGCGTGGCGGTGATCATTGCCGGTGGCGGTGACGGCACCCTGAGCGAGGTGGCCGAAGCCATGGCGATGAGTGGCCACGATGCCGGTGCCTTGCCAGCGCTGGCCCTGTTGCCGCTGGGTACCGCCAATGATTTTGCCGTTGCCACCGGCATTGCCGTCGAGCCGCAAGCGGCGCTGAACCTGATTGCCGCATCCACCCCGCAACCGATGGACCTGCTGCGTCTGCGTGGCGACGGGGTCGAGCACTGGTGCGCCAACCTGGCCACTGGCGGCTTCGGTACCGAAGTCACGGTGGAAACGCCGGAAGGCATGAAGAAGCTGCTGGGCGGCCTGGCCTACCTGATCACCGGGGTGGCCAAACTGGCCACCATCGAGCCGCAGACCGCCCGTTTCAGTGGTGAAGGCTTCCAGTGGGAAGGGGAATTCATCGCCCTGGGCATCGGCAACGGCCGTCAAGCCGGCGGTGGCCAACAGCTGTGTCCCGATGCCCTGCTCGATGACGGGCTGTTGGCCCTGACCATCGTGCCGCCGCTGGGTAGCGAGGCGGTGGGATCACTGGGTACCTTGCTCAGCGAAGGCAAGGCCGGCTTTCTGGCCGAGGTTGCCCGTCAAGCCTCACTGGCCTGGGTGGAAATCCACAGTGACAGCCCGTTGACCCTGAACCTGGATGGCGAGCCGATGCAGGCCCACCACTTCCGCATCGACTGCATCCCTGGGCGGGTACGCATGCACCTGCCGGCCGCTACTGCACTGCTGCGCGGCCGGGCCTAGAGCAGCGGGATGTCCGCTTCATCGGTGGGATAACCGAAGGCCTCGCGCTTGCGGCGCAGGTAATCCGGCATCGGCATGCGTTCGATGCCACGGGCCAGCAGCCATTGCTGGCAGTTGCGCTGGGCCTCGGCATGATCGGGTGTGGTGATTTCCCAGAAGATCGCTTCGGCCATCAGCATGCGTTCTGGCGCGCCGGTGACCTTGTTGGCGGCAATGGTCAGGGTGGGGTCGGCGCCATGCTGAATCAGCCACCAGGCTTGGTTGAAGCCGCCGCGGGATGTGTAATGGCGCAGGATGGTGTCAGCACGGCCGATGTTTTCTGCATTGATGTTGGCGCCGTGCTCGACCAGGGTTTGGACATTTTTCCAAAGATTGCCGCTGAGAAAGGCATCAACCATCAATATTTCGTTGTTGGAATCACGCGTATCTGGGTCTCCGCCGTGTTCGAGTAGTAGCTCAAGAAAGCGCGAGTCTTCGAGTTTTGCGGCATAGACCATTGCATTGTTGTAGTAATAAATGCGCTCCTTTCCGTAAGACTTCGGTTCTGGGTAACGCGCATTGGGTTCGGCACCGTTTTCCAGCAGTGCACGCAGGCCTTCCAGGTTGCGTGACATCAGGGGCCAGGCCACCAGCGGGTAGCGGTCGCTTCCACCGAAAACAGTGTCGGGGTTGACGCCTTTGTCCTTCATTAGCCGTTGCACCCGGCGCACATCGCCATGCTCGGCGGCAATGGCCAGCTGCAGGGCCTGCCCTTCGTAGTAACGGTGGGCAAAATGCTGAGAGCGCGCCGTGCTGATCGCATCGCAGGCGCTCAGTAGGCTGCCAACAAGCAATAGGGCCAGCAGGCTGGCGGTATGGCGGTAAGCATGCAGGATGTGCCTGACGTGCATGCGGTCTCCTAGAGCAGCGGAATTTCCGCTTCATCGGTGGGATAGCCGAAAGCCTCGCGCTTGCGGCGCAGGTGGTCTGGCATGGGCATGCGTTCGATGCCACGGGCCAGCAGCCATTGCTGGCAGTTACGCTGGGCCTCGGCATGGTCGGGGGTGGTGATTTCCCAGAAGATGGCTTCGGCCATGAGCATGCGTTCTGGCGCGCCGGTGACCTTGTTGGCGGCAATGGTCAGGGTGGGGTCGGCGCCATGTTGGATCAGCCACCAGGCCTGGTTGAAGCCACCGCGGCCAGTGTAGTTACCCAGGATGGTATCGGCACGCATGATGTTTTTTTCATTGATGTTGGCGCCGTGCTCGACCAAGGTTTGGACGTTTTTCCAAAGGTTGCCGCTGATGAATGCTGTAAACAGCAGGGTTTCATTGTTGGAGTTGCGTGTGTCGGGGTTGCCACCATGTTCAAGCATTAGCTCAAGGAAGCGCGGGTCTTCTATTTTTGCGGCATAAACCATGGCGTTGTTTTTATAGTATTTCTTCCCGTGTCGAATAAGGCTTGGCTCGGGATAGCGTGCATTGGGGTCGGCACCGTTTTCCAGCAGTGCACGCAGGCCTTCCAGGTTGCGTGACATCAGGGGCCAAGCCACCAGCGGGTAGCGGTCGCTTCCACCGAAAACGGTATCGGGGTTGACGCCTTTGTCCTTCATCAGCCGTTGCACCCGGCGTACATCGCCATGCTCGGCGGCAATGGCCAGCTGCAGGGCCTGCCCCTCGTAGTAACGGTGGGCAAAGTGCTGCGAGCGCGCCGTGCTGATCGCATCACAAGCGCTCAGTAAAAGCGTGATGAGCAGCACGGTGAAAATGTGTGCTGCTTTGGCATGTGTCGGTTTCATCGCTATTTTCCCGCGCTTTGGCCGTGTTTCTTGATTGAATCGGCTTTGTTGCCGGGTGGCAAGCTGAAATGCGGACAAGGAGTTCGATATGGATGATCGACTGCGGCCGGCCAGGCCAAGCGCAGAGGACATGGTTTTGCAGGAGCAGGCCGGGTTGGTGGCCTCCCTGCGCGAGCAAGGATTGGAGCCACAGGCTGCTGAACTGGCAAGCTTGCACGCCGCGCAGCAAAAGTCCTTGTTGTGTGCAGATGTGTACGAGGCTGCCAAGGGCCAGGGTGAGCCTCCCCACGGCTGGACACGTGGCAGTACCGACCCGGAAGCCCTGCGTGCAGCCGGCTTTGAGCTTTCGGATAGTGAAATAGAGGACTTGTTACGTCCAGAAGGTTCCGCATTCCGCGCCGAAATCTATCTGCCGGACAAGGCCATCCATGGCCCGGATGCCAAGCCGGTAGTCGTGTTCAAGGGCTCGGCCGGGGAAATCCTCGACCCGACAGCGCCGGGCGGCTTGCGCGATACCACCGCCGAGGACTTCGGCAACAATGCCCTGCAGGGCCTGGGCCTGCGCAGTGACATTTACGACCGTGCAATGTCACTGGCAGTTGCTTTGAACAATATTGCCCCGGGCCAATTTGAAGTGGCCGGACATTCTCTTGGCGGCGGCCTGGCCGCTGCCGCTGCCGCGGTTACCGGTGTGCAGGCGACCGTGTTCAACCCGGCCGGTCTGCACCCGAATACCGCGCTGCGCTTTACCCAGGAAAATGGCCTGCCCCTGCACGATGCGCAGGCATTGGTCAGTGGCTACGAGGTCAAGCACGATATCCTCAACACCCTGCAAAATGCCGTTGGGCGTATGCCCGAGGACAGCCGTGACGAGGTTGAACCGGTGTTGCGGATGTTGGCGGGGATGGCCTCCGAGCCCAATGCCCGGGAATTGTTGGTCAAGACGCTCGGCCAGAGCATGAGCGAGCGTGAAGTCGGCATGTATCTGCAGGCTTTCGACCATCTGGCCGGGCCGGAAGGGCAGGGGGCGTTGGCGCGCCTGCCCCGGGCGGTCGGGCAGATGCAGGTGTTGCCGGCCTACCAGCGCAACCCGGTCAGCAATGAACTGGAAGCACAGCCTGCAGGGGATTCCCTGAGTGCATCCGTGGCCCGGGCGGCTCCGTGGTTGCCGGCCTTGCATGATGGGATCAATACGGCAGGGAAAACGGTCGGTCTTGGCCTGGCACTGGGGAGTTATGTCAGCAGCGCCAATCATTTTCAGGCCAATGCCGTTGATGCGGCACGCGAGGTAATCGACACTGGCCTTGGGTACCCGGGCGCGGTGTTGGGGCAGGCCCGGGATGGCATGGGTACGGTGTTTGACCGTGCCGCGTCATTGGGTGGCGCCGATTCCGTGTTTGCACCCGGCGGCGTGGCGTGGATGACCGGGCCAGGGTTGTTGCATCAAGCGCGTGAGCTGTCCGAGCGTGTTCGCAACGGCGTGAGTGATGGTTTGACTGCCTATGCCGACAAGTTGCGCACTGTCGGTGACCATTCCGAGGTGGCGCTGCCCTTGCTGTCTGCCGGTGTGCCTGCAGCAACCGTGGCAGCCACCCGCAAGGTGGTTGATGACAACATGCACTACAGCCCCGCGCTGGCGGCCTATGGCCTGGTGAGCAATGGTTTTCAGGCCAAGGAAATACTGGGTTCCATGTCACTGGCGGCGGGACAGGCCGAATTTGCCCACAGCCAGAGGGATTCGGTTGTTCCCAGCATCGAAGTGCTGGTCCACAACAGCGAGCAACGTGCTTATGCCGAATTGGCTGCGGTACGTGGGCGTGAGGATGGCCCGCTGGACAACTACCGCATCGATCAGCCCGGGCATGAGGGCAATGGGCTGTTTGTCATGGCACAGGCCGGGGTTCACAAGCTTGACCAGCAGTGCGGGGTTGTCTCGGATGTCCACAGCGACCAGCTTGCCGGCGTTGTGGCGGTACAGGCCTACAAGGACGGTTTGACCCGGATAGAGCGGGTCAGCCTCAGTGGGGATTGCAGCCGGGTCATTGCCGAGGACTTTGCCGGGCCAGGAATTGAATATCAGAAGCGCAGCCTAGTGGATGTGGTGCAGGGGCGCAGCACGCCGCTGGAGCACAGCACCACGGCGTGGGAGGAGCAGGCGCACCGGCAGCAGTGTGGGCGCGCGCTTGAACAGGGGAGCGAGGTGGCCGTACAGGCGGCCTGTGTCGCCCGCTGAGTGGGCAGATGCTTGCAGATGCAACCGTGAAGCCGCTTGCATCTGCCTGCACCGGAGGCGGAACTTGCGGTAAAGTTGAGCCGTGTTTACGCAGACGACCAAGCAGTTTTCCCTTTCCGCTCGCCGTGGTTGGCGATGGTGGCCCGTAGCCGTCGTCCGTCGTTCCACTGCCGCCGTTTGGAAGGAAACCTGCCTTGTCCACGTTTGCCCGGTACCAGCAACAGGCCGCTGAAGGCCACACCCGCATCCCGCTTGTCCGTGAAGTGCTGTCCGACCTGGACACGCCGCTGTCGGTCTATCTGAAGCTGGCTGACGGTCCCAATACCTATCTGTTCGAGTCGGTCCAGGGCGGCGAACGCTTTGGCCGCTATTCGATCATCGGCTTGCCCGCGCGCCGGGTGTACCGCTTCTTCGGCCATACGCTGGAGGTGGTGGATGACGGCGTGGTGGTTGAACGTCGCGAGGTGGCCGACCCGCTGGCCGAGGTCGAGGCCTTGCGCAGCGCCCACAGCGTGCCGCGCCTGCCCGAACTGCCGGGGTTCACCGGCGGGCTGGTGGGGTGGTTCGGCTTTGAGTGCATCGGTTTCATCGAGCCGCGTCTGGCCGGCCCGGCCGGGCGTGACGAGTTGGGCACCCCGGACATCCTGCTGATGCTCTCCGATGAGCTGGCGGTGCTGGACAACCTCAAGGGCCGGCTGTACCTGATCACCCACGCGCAGCCGGCGCAGGACGATGCCTGGGAAGCCGGGCAGGCCCGTCTGGATGCGCTGACCGCCCGTCTGCGTGACCAGGGCGTGGCCTATCCGGCACCGATCACCTCGCAGGTGCTGGACGAGGCGGATTTCGTCTCCGGCTTCACCCACGAGGGCTTCATCGATGCGGTGCGCACCTGCAAGGAGCACATCGTTGCCGGTGACATCTTCCAGGTGGTGCTGAGCCAGCGCCTGAGCGTGCCGTTCAAGGCGCGCCCGGTGGATGTCTACCGCGCCCTGCGTGCGCTCAATCCCTCGCCCTACATGTACTTCCTGGATGTGGGTGAGCTGCAGGTGGTGGGGTCCTCGCCGGAAATCCTGGTGCGTCTGCAGGACGGCAAAGTGACCGTGCGCCCGATCGCCGGCACCCGCCCGCGCGGTGCCACGCCAGAGCAGGACCAGGCGCTGGAAGTGGAGCTGCTGGCCGACCCCAAGGAGCGCGCCGAGCACGTGATGCTGATCGACCTGGGGCGCAACGATGTCGGCCGTATCTCCAAGGCCGGCACGGTGGCGGTGGGCGAGCAGTTCGTGATCGAGCGCTACAGCCATGTCATGCACATCGTCAGCGAGGTCACCGGTGAGTTGAACGAGAACCTCAGCTACACCGATGTGCTGCGCGCGGCCTTCCCGGCCGGCACCGTATCCGGCTCGCCCAAGGTGCGGGCGCTGGAGATCATCCGTGCGCTGGAGCCGGTCAAGCGCAACGTGTATGCCGGCAGCATCGGCTACATCGGCTGGCACGGCGATGCCGATACCGCCATTGCGATCCGCACCGCGGTGATCAAGGACGGCCGCCTGCATGTGCAGGCCGGCGCCGGCATTGTCTACGACTCCGACCCGCAGAAAGAGTGGGAAGAAACCATGAACAAGGGCCGCGCACTGTTCCGTGCCGTGGCCCAGGCCGCCAAGGGGCTGTGAGGCAACGTCATGCTCTTGATGATCGACAACTACGACAGCTTCACCTTCAACCTCGTGCAGTACTTCCAGCAGCTGGGTGCCGATGTGCGCGTGGTGCGCAATGACGCCATGAGCGTGGAAGAAATTGCCGCGCTGAAGCCGGACCAGATCGTGATTTCGCCCGGCCCGGGCAATCCGGATGAAGCCGGGGTTTCGCTGGCGGTGATCGAACAGCTGGGCCCGCACATTCCCTTGCTCGGCGTGTGCCTGGGCCACCAGTCCATCGGCCAGGTGTTCGGGGGCAAGGTGATCCGCGCCGGCAAGATCATGCACGGCAAGACCTCGGCCATGCGCCACCACGGCCGTGGTGTGTTCACCGGTCTGCCGGACGGTTACACCGCCACCCGTTACCACTCGCTGGTGGTGGACAAGGATTGCCTGCCCGATTGCCTGGAGATCACCGCCTGGACCGAGAACGATGACGGTTCGATGGAGGAGATCATGGGCCTGCGCCACAAGACGCTGCCGATCGAGGGCGTGCAGTTCCATCCCGAGTCCATCCTTACCGAGCACGGTCATGCCCTGCTGAAGAACTTCCTGGACGGTGTGCGGTGAGCGGCCAACCGTTGCAGCTGTACCGGGTGATGCTCGGCGGGCGTGCGCCGCGGGCCACGGTGGAGCTGCATGACGTGGTGTTTGCCGTCGGCAGCGACCTGCAAAGCCTGTACGCGCAGCTGCGCCAGGCCTGGTTCGGCCAGAGCGCCGGCCTGCATATTGATGCCTGGCAGGTGATTGCCGGGGTGGATGGCTGGCGCGTGCGGCTGGATGAGTCCGCGCCGGATCCGGCGGCGCCGAAGTTGTATTTCGTCAACCTGGGCGGCTATATCGCCGGCCGCTTCGGCGAGGAACACCACTACGAGCTGGTGGTGGCCGACGATGCCGCGGCGGCCAAGGCCGCGGCGCTGGCACGCATTCGCGCCGAAGGCTGGGACAAGCCGCACCGCGATGCCCTGGTGGAGGTGGATGACTGCCTGCACATCGGTGCCATCGGCCGCCTGCACGTGCACCTGGAGCGCGGTGATTACACCGAGCAGCCGGTGCTGTGCGATTACATCGTCTTGAACTGAAGGAGTTGTCCATGGCCATCACCCCACAACAGGCCCTGCAGCGCACCATCGAACACCGCGAGATCTTCCACGACGAAATGGTCGAGTTGATGCGCCAGATCATGGGCGGTGAGGTCTCGCCGCTGATGACCGCGGCCATCCTCACCGGCCTGCGGGTGAAGAAGGAAACCGTTGGCGAAATCGCCGGTGCGGCGCAGGTGATGCGCGAGTTCTCGCGCAAGGTCGAGCTGGCCGACACCACCGGCCTGGTGGATATCGTCGGCACCGGGGGTGACGGCGCCAACACCTTCAACATTTCCACCGCATCGACCTTCGTCATTGCCGCTGCCGGCGGCAGGGTGGCCAAGCACGGTGGGCGCAGCGTCTCTTCCAAGAGCGGTAGCGCCGATGCTTTCGAGGTCCTGGGCGCGGCCATCGAACTGGAACCTGCTCAGGTGGCTGCCTGCATCGAGCAGGCCGGCATCGGCTTCATGTACGCGCCGATCTTCCATCCGGCGATGAAGGTGGTGGCGCCGGTACGGCGCGAGATGGGGGTGCGCAGCATCTTCAACATTCTCGGCCCGCTGACCAACCCGGCCAGTGCGCCGAACATCGTCATGGGCGTGTTCCATCCCGACCTGGTCGGCATCCAGGCCCGTGTGCTGCAGCAGCTGGGCGCACAGCGGGCGCTGGTGGTCTGGGGCCGTGACGGCATGGACGAGATCTCGCTGGGCGCGGCCACCTATGTCGGCGAGCTGCGCGATGGCAAGGTCATCGAATACGACATCCACCCGGAGGATTTCGGCCTGGCCATGTCGGCCAGCCGCAACCTGGCCGTGGATGGCCCGGAGCAGTCCATCGCCATGTTGCGTGGCGTGCTGGACAACCAGCCTGGCCCGGCGCGTGACATTGTTGCCCTCAATGCCGGCGCGGCGCTGTATGTGGGGGGCGTGGCCGACTCCATTGCCGATGGCCTGGCCCGGGCGCAGGCGGTGATTGCCGATGGCAGTGCCCGCGCCCGCCTGCATGCCTTTGTTGCCACCACCCGCCAGCTGGCCGGTCTGGCTTGATCACTCGCGCCTCGCGGCGCCCCGTTTTGCAGGAACCATGCGATGAGCGACATCCTCAACACCATCCTGGCCCGCAAGGCCGAAGAAGTGGCCGGCCGCCGTGCCGCCGTGCCGCTGGCCGAACTGCAGGCGCGTCTGGCCGATGCGCCGCCGCTGCGTGGTTTTGCCCGTGCCCTGCACGAGAGCATTGCCAACGGCGAACCGGCGGTGATTGCCGAGGTCAAGAAGGCCAGCCCGTCCAAGGGGGTGATCCGCCCGGATTTCCGTCCGGCCGAGATTGCCATGAGCTATGAAATGGGCGGCGCCAGCTGCCTGTCGGTGCTCACCGATGTGGATTTCTTCCAGGGCAGCGACGCCTACCTGCAGCAGGCACGCGAGGCCTGCAGCCTGCCGGTGCTGCGCAAGGATTTCGTGGTTGATCCCTACCAGATCGTCGAGGCCCGGGTGCTGGGCGCCGACTGCATCCTGCTGATCGTTTCGGCGCTGGATGACCTGCAGCTGGCCAGCCTGTCCAACACCGCGCTGGAGCTGGGCCTGGATGTGCTGGTGGAAGTACATGATGTGGACGAGCTGGAGCGCGCCCTGCAGGTGCCGGTGCCGCTGATTGGCATCAACAACCGCAACCTGCGCACCTTCGAGGTATCGCTGGAAAACACCCTGGCGATGAAGGACATGGTCCCGGCTGACCGCCTGCTGGTCACCGAAAGCGGCATCACCGGCCCGGCCGACGTGGCGCGGATGCGCGCGGCCAACGTCAATGCCTTCCTGGTCGGCGAGGCCTTCATGCGTTTTGACGAGCCCGGCGCGGGCCTGCGTGAGCTATTCTTTGCGGCATGAGTGACGCTTATCCGCCGCCGCGGGCCGATGCCCCGCTAGTCGTTTTCGATTTCGACCACACCCTGTACGACGGGGATTCGGGCAGCCACCTGTTTGCGTGGCTGCTCAAGCGCAACCCGCTGCGCCTTGCCGCAGCGGTGCTGGCCACGCCGCTGCTGGGGCCGCTGGTGGCCATGCTGCCGACCCGGCGCCGGGGTATCTCCGGTTATGTGTGGATTGCCACCTTCGGCCTGCGTGGTGCGCGTCAGTTCAACCGCATCATCGACCAGTATGTGCACCGGCACGAGGCGGACATACGCTCGCGCCTGCTGCCCAAGGCGCTGGATGTGTTCAAGGCCCACCGCGATGCCGGTGACCGGGTGGTGGTGGCCACCGGCGCGCCGCCGGAGCTGGCGCGGGAGATCCTGCGCTTTGTCGCCCAGCACGAGGTGCCGGTGATCGGCAGCGAGGTCGGCCCGCGTGCCGGCGCCATGATCGCCACCCGCCACTGCCACAACGAGGAAAAGATGCGCATGCTGCGCGAGCGCGGCTACGGCGACATCGAACGTTCCTACACCGATTCCAGTGCCGACCTGCCCTTGCTGCTGGCGGCGCGCTCGCCGGTGGTGGTCAATCCCAAGCCCGGCAAGGTCGCCTTCTTCCGCCAGGTGCTGCCACCGGGCACGCCCATCCTCAACTGGGGCTGTGTGGAACGTGGCGGGGATCGCGTTGGCTGAGCACTCGTAGCCCGGTGCTCAATTGGTACCGGGCCAGCGCAGCAGGGTCATGGTGATGTTGTAGCTGCTGATCAGTAGCACCAGAATGCCCACGGCGACCAGCACCCACTGCTCACGTACCCGTTTGACCAGGATGGCCGCCAGCGGCGCGGCAAGCATGCCGCCGATCAGCAGGCCGGCCACCACTTCCAGGTGGGCAATGCCCATGGTCAGCAGGAAGGTCAGGGAGATGGCCAGAGTGACCACGAATTCGGCCGCATTGACCGTGCCGATGGTGGTGCGGGCGGTGCCGCCCCGGGCCAGCAGGGTCGAGGTGGCCACCGGGCCCCAGCCACCGCCGCCGCTGGCATCAAGCAGGCCGGCGACAAAGCCGAGCAGGCCAACACGGCGCACCTGGCCCTTGGGCATCAGCTTGCCGGCCGCGCGCAGCAGGATCAGCAGGGCTAGCGCAAACAGGTAGAGGTAGATCAGCGGGCGGATGATGTGTGCCGGCAGCTGGGTCAGGACATAGGCCCCGCAGATGCCGCCCAGCGCGCCGGCGCCGGCCAGGCGCAGGAACAGGCGCTTGTCCACATTGCCGGCGACCAGGTGGGACAGGCCGGAAGCGCCGGTGGTGAACACTTCGGCGCTGTGTACCGCGGCGCTGACGGCCGCCGGCGGCACGCCCAGGCTGAGCAGTACCGAGGAAGAGACCAGGCCAAAGGCCATGCCCAGTGCGCCATCCACCAGCTGCGCGCCCAGGCCGATCAGGATGAACCAGTAGAACAGCTCGCCAGACAGTTCGATCAAGGTTGCCGCCCCCTTCAGGCCGGCAACACGCCGGTATCCTCAGCGTGTACCGTACAGCACCACGGTCTTGCCGCGGGCATGCAGCACACCATCGACCTGCAGTTTCTTGAGCACACGCCCGGCCATTTCGCGCGAGCAACCGACCAGCCTGGCCAGTTCCTGGCGCGAGACGCGCAGCTGCGTGCCCTGCGGGTGGCTCATCGATTCGGGCTCTTCGGCCAGGTCGTGCAGGGTGCGCACGATACGGTCGGAGACGTCCAGGAAGGCCAGACGGCTGGCCTTGCGGCTGGTGTGCAGCAGGCGCTTGGAGATCTGCGAACCGATCGCATACAGGATGCGGGCCGCATCCGGGGCCAGCGGGCCCAGGAACAGCTGGTGCAGGCGTTCATAGCTGACTTCGGCCAGCTCGCAGGTGCTGCGCGTGCGCAGGATCACCTCACGGGCATCGGATTCAATGAACAGACCCATTTCACCGACGAATTCGCCGGGGCCGAAGTAGCCCAGGACCAGTTCGCGGTCGTCGTCTTCCTCGGCGATGATGCTGACCGAGCCACTGATCACGTAGTACAGCGTCCCGGCCGGGTCGCCCGGGCGGAAGATGTCGGTCCTGGTCGGATAACGGCGGCGATGGCTGTAGGCCAGGAAACGATCAACGGTAACGTTGTCGAGCATGAGCGGACTTGTCGTTATACGCACGGCAGACACGATGTGGGCATTCCCTGTATTCATAGTGACTTCACGGCGAGGATTCTGAAGCTTAAACGCGGGGAGGGACAGCGGCAAACCGTGCGGTGGCGCACGGTTTGGCAATTGACAGGGTATAGAGTGTCACATTCCGGGGTGCAGGCTGACTTGTGAACGTGACTACGTTCCGCTGCACCGATGTTTGCCCCATAATGCCCCCCCTTTTCCCAACTACAGGAACCACGCCCGTGGTCAAGCCGTTGCCTCGCCTGAGGCTGCAGGGTTTCAACAACCTCACCAAGGCGCTGAGCTTCAACATCTATGACGTCTGCTACGCACGTACGGAAGAAGAACGTCAGCGTTACATTGAGTACATCGACGAGGAGTACAACGCCGATCGTCTCACGCAGATCCTCACCGATGTGGCCGAGATCATCGGAGCCAACATCCTGAACATCGCCCGCCAGGATTACGATCCGCAGGGCGCGTCGGTGACCATCCTCATTTCCGAGGAACCGGTGATCGACAAGAAGGCCGCCGGCAAGGAGTTGATCTCCGATGCCGTGGTGGCGCACATGGACAAGTCGCACATCACCGTGCACACCTATCCGGAAACCCACCCGCAGGAAGGCATCGCCACCTTCCGTGCCGACATCGACGTGGCCACCTGTGGTGTGATCTCGCCGCTGAAGGCCCTGAACTACCTGATCGAGAGCTTCGACTCGGACATCGTGGTCATGGACTACCGCGTGCGCGGCTTCACCCGTGACGTGAAGGGCAAGAAGCACTTCATCGACCACAAGATCAACTCGATCCAGAACTTCCTGGCCAAGAACATCAAGTCGCGCTACGAGATGTTCGACGTCAACGTCTATCAGGAAAACATCTTCCACACCAAGATGCACCTGAAGGACTTCGACCTGGACCAGTACCTGTTCGAAGAGAAGGCCAAGAACATCTCGTTCAAGGAACGCATGAAGATCGAAGCGCTGCTCAAGCGCGAGATCGAAGAGCTGTTCCACGGCCGCAACCTGAGCGAATAAGCGCAGGTACGCTGCAAACGACAAGGCCCGGTGCGCAAGCCCGGGCCTTGTTGCTTTTGCGCATGTGCGATGGCGCGGCGCTTATAGCCGGTAGGCCACGCCCTTCATCACCCTGGAGGCCAGGGCCATCACGCCAGGGATCGGGAAGGGCAGGATGCGCGCACCGGCCTGTTCGGCGTGGTCGGCATGACGGGCCTCGTCTTCCTTCATCACCGCCAGGATGGCGCGGCTGCGCAGGTCCTCGGCCGGCAGGTCAACCAGGTGCTCGTCCAGGTGGGCCTCGACCTGACGCTCGGTCTCCACCACAAAGCCCAGGTTCCAGCCATCGCCACGCAGGCCGGCCAGCAGGCCGATGCTGTAGCTGCCGGCATACCACAGCGGGTTGAACAGGCTGGGGCGGCTGTCCAGCTCGCGCAGGCGCTGCGCGCACCAGGCCAGGTGGTCGGTTTCTTCCTGGGCCGCTTCCAGAAGGTGGGCGCGGGTGGCCGGCTCGCGGGCCACGGCGGCCTGGCCGAAATACAGGCCCTGGGCACAGACCTCGCCGACATGGTTGATGCGCATCAGGCCGGCCGCATGGGTGCGGGCCGGGGCGTCCATGACCACATCGGCGGTATCGCGGCCGGGATAGGCGCGTTGTGCTGGCGGGTTGCCAAATACCGTGTCCAGTGCCCGCTGGGCTTCGGTGAACAGGTGGTCGATCGGGGTGGGGGTGCGCACGGCGGGCATCTGGATGGCCTCCGGTAGGGATGAACGATTGTCGCCGCCGGCAGGGGGCACTGCCAAGCCAGTCTGTGGACAACTTGCATTGCCGCGGGTGCTCGCGTACAATCTCGCCGCTTGAGCTTCACCCTTTACAACGCGTGGCAAAGTTCCGGTGGGCAATCCGCCGCAATCAGCCCGACCTAACTAGAGTTCTTTATGAGCACTTTCACTGCAAAGAACGAGACCGTCCAGCGCGACTGGTACCTCGTTGACGCCTCGGGCAAGACCCTGGGCCGTCTGGCCACCGAGCTGGCTCGCCGTCTGCGCGGCAAGCACAAGCCGACCTACACCCCGCATGTTGATACCGGTGATTACCTGGTCATCATCAATGCCGAGAAGATCCACGTTACCGGCAAGAAGCTGAAGGACAAGAAGTACCATCGCTTCACCGGTTACATCGGTAACCTGAAGACCGAATCCCTGGAGCAGGCCCTGGAGCGTCACCCGGAGCGCGTTCTGGAAATCGCCGTCAAGGGCATGCTGCCGAAGGGCCCGCTGGGTCGCGCCATGTACCGCAAGCTCAAGGTCTACGCTGGCACTGAGCATCCGCACGCCGCACAGCAGCCGCAGGTTCTGGATATCTAATCATGGCTATCACTCAAAACTACGGCACTGGCCGCCGCAAGTCCTCCACCGCCCGCGTGTTCCTGCGCAAGGGCACCGGCAACATCACCGTCAATGGCCGTCCGCTGGACGAGTTCTTTGGTCGTGAGACCGCACGTATGATCGTGCGTCAGCCGCTGGAACTGACCAACAACACCGAGTCGTTCGACATCCTGGTCACCGCCGCTGGCGGCGGCACCACCGGCCAGGCCGGTGCGATCCGTCTGGGCATCGCTCGCGCTCTGGTTGAGTACGACGAAACCCTGAAGTCCGAGCTGCGCAAGGCTGGCTTCATGACCCGTGACGCCCGTGAAGTCGAGCGTAAGAAGGTCGGCTTGCACAAGGCACGTCGCGCTACCCAGTTCTCCAAGCGTTAATCGCTGCGAGGCTGTCTGGTCCACTTCGGTGGGCCAGGTTGCGACAGGAAAAACCCGGCCTCGTGCCGGGTTTTTTCGTTTCCGTGGCCTGGGGTCTTGTGGGCGGTGCGGGCGGGTTGTTGGCTTGTGCCGGATGCCGGATGCCGGATGCCGGATGCCGGATGCCGGATGCCGGATGTGGTCTCAAGTCCGGTGTAATGTTTCTGGCATTTATGGCCGAAGGCCTTGCGCGCTGCGTCTTGTTGGCGTGTGCTGCATGTGGCGGGCATAAAAAAAGACCAGATCGATGATCTGGTCTTTTGAATTGGCAGCCCCGGAAGGATTCGAACCTCCGAATGTCTGAGTCAGAGTCAGATGCCTTACCGCTTGGCGACGGGGCTAGGGGTGTTGCGTTTCCAGTGCTGACGTCCCGCAGGGCAGGTTGGGGTCCTGGAAAAAAAAGACCAGATCAGTGATCTGGTCTTTGAATTTGGCAGCCCCGGAAGGATTCGAACCTCCGAATGTCTGAGTCAGAGTCAGATGCCTTACCGCTTGGCGACGGGGCTATACTCCCATGGTGGCTATAGGTGGACTCGAACCACCGACCCCAGCATTATGAGTGCTGTGCTCTAACCGGCTGAGCTACATAGCCTTGGGAGGACGCCATTATTGAGCACTCAATCTGCCATGTCAACACTTTTCTGTAACCTTGTGGCAAATCGCACCGCGTGGCATTGTCCTTACCAGTAGAGTCATTTCAGGAGTCCGCATCGTGATCGATCCGGACGGTTACCGGCCGAATGTCGGCATTGTTCTGATGCGTGGTGATGGCCAGGTGTTCTGGGCGCGCCGGGTACGCCGTGACGGGTGGCAGTTCCCCCAGGGTGGCATGAACAGTGACGAGACCCCGGTTGAGGCCATGTACCGTGAATTGCAGGAAGAGACCGGCTTGCTCCCAGAGCACGTCGAGGTACTCGGCTGCACGCCCGGCTGGCTGCGCTACCGGCTGCCGCCGCGGGCGATCCGTCGCAATGAACGCCAGGTCTGCATCGGCCAGAAGCAGGTCTGGTTCCTGTTGCGCCTGACCGGTGACGAGGACAACGTGCGCCTGGATGCCAACGAGACGCCGGAGTTCGACAACTGGCGCTGGGTGGATTTCTGGTATCCGGTCGAGCACGTGGTGATGTTCAAACGCGGCGTCTATGCGCGGGCCCTGCGCCATCTGGCGCCGATGGCCGACACCGCCGCCTCCACCCAGATCGGCAACATGCCCACCAGCGTGGCCGAGGCCTGGCTGCCGGGCAGCGTGGGTGGCGACGAGCGGCCGCGCAAGCGTTCGCGCAAACGTGGCTACTGGCCGAAAAAGGTCAAAACGGACTCAGCCCCGACCTGACTGGGTGGTTGATAAGCATTCACGCATGGGTTTGACAACCGTTCTCATTTGCATTCAAATGCCCATCAGGCCATTCCGGCCAGTTGCTGGGTCAATCACGTGTACGTCTGCATCTGCAATGGAGTTACCGACCACCAGATTCGCGAGGCCGCCGAACAGGGCGTTGCCAGCGTGGCCGAGCTGACCATGCGTACCGGTTGCGGCGCCACCTGTGGCTCCTGCCTGGACATGGCCGCCGAGCTGCTGGACAAGGCACGCAACACCGCCCCGCTGGGCTTGCCGGTGCTGGGCCTGGCCAAGGTCGCCTGAGCCTGCCGTTGCTGGCGTAGTGATGAAAGCCCTTGGCCCTGGCCAGGGGCTTTTTCGTTGCGTTGGCGATGCTGGCCCGGCCTGTGCGCCAGGCGCTGCCCGCCCGGGGCAAGGCGATTGCAGTTGATCACGATTCGCGTTCCTTCATTGCGCTGCGGCTTTGGGTAAAGTGCAGCGGTTCCCACGATTTGCACAGGACACGGCCATGAAGGGCGATGCCAAGGTCATCCAGCATCTGAACAAGGTGCTCTACAACGAACTCACCGCAATCAACCAGTACTTCCTGCACGCCAAGATGCTCAAGAACTGGGGCATCAATGGCCTGGCCAGGCATGACTACAAGGCCTCGATCGCGGTGATGAAGCACGCCGACACCGTGTCCGAGCGGATCCTGTTCCTGGAAGGGCTGCCCAATTTCCAGGCCCTGGGCAAGCTGCGCATCGGCGAGAACCCGACCGAAGTGCTGGGCTGCGACCTGGCCCTGGAGCAGGATGCGGTGGTGATCCTGCGCGAAGCCGTGGTGCACGCCGAACAGGTGGGTGACTACGTCAGCCGTGACCTGTTCAGCCGCCTGCTGGACGAGTCGGAAGAGCGCATCGACTGGGCCGATACCCAGCTGGAGCTGATCGAGCGCATCGGTGAGGCCAACTACCTGCTGACCAAGCTGGAAGACTGAAGGGGCCAACGGCCAGCCGGCCGCGGGGCAACGAAAAAGGCGGGCACTTGCCCGCCTTTTTCATGCCCGGTAGTTGCGCTGTGCGAGGTGGTCAGCTTGCCTGGAAGCGTGCCAGCCAGCCACGCAGGGCCATGCGTGCGCGGGCGAATTCGGCGATCAACAGGGCCACGGCGACGCTGGGGTTGTCCAGGGCATTGCCGCGTGCGCCCAGTTCGATGCGGCGCGCTGCATCGGCCAGGCCCAGGGCACCGACATTGGCACTGGCTGATTTCAGGCTGTGCGCGGCCTCGCGCAAGGCTTCCAGGTCGTGGTCCTGGCTGGCCAGCTGCATGCGGTCCACCAGCACCGGGGCGTCATCCAGGAACAGCTTGATCACGCTGGCGGTCTGGCTGCCGATCACCTGGGCCAGCTCGTCCAGCACGCTGCTGTCCAGCGCTGGCAGGGCGCTCTGCGAGAGCGGTGCCGACGGCATGGCTTCGGTCGTCTCGTTGCTGCCGTTGGTCGCAGCGCCTTCCGCGCCGGGGGCATGTGCCGCAGCTACCGGACGCTCGGCCTGCCACCAGCGGCGCAGGCACTTGGCCAGGCCGGCCGGTTCCACCGGCTTGGACAGGTAGTCGTCCATGCCGGCTTCCAGGCAGCGCTGGCGGTCGCCGGCCATGGCGTTGGCGGTCATGGCGATGATCGGCAGCCGCTTCTGCCCGCTGAGCAGTTCGCGGTCGCGCCACTGGCGGGTGGCGCTGTAGCCGTCCAGCACCGGCATCTGGCAGTCCATCAGCACCACATCGACCAGCTCGTCCTGCAGCAGGGCCAGGGCCTGGGCGCCGTTGTCGGCGCTGAGCACCTCGATGCCGAAGGTATCCAGGATGCGGTGGGCCACCATCTGGTTGACCGGGTTGTCCTCCACCAGCAGCACGCGCATGCCGGACAGGTCGAACAGGTTGTGTTCCACCACGTCGGCCACCGGGCTGGCTGCAGGCGCGGCCTGCAGCACGCTGGCCGGCTGTTCCTGCACCGGCATCGGGGCGATCGCATGACGCAGCTCGCCATCGCCGGCGCTGCGGCTGAGTTGCTGGCTGTCCTCGTGCAGTTCGTCGGCCAGTGGGGTCTGCCCCAGCAGCCAGACCAGGCGCAGCGGACGCGAGGCGTCGCCGCGGGTCACCGCACGGTGCAGGGCGTGTACGGTCTGGCGCAGGGCGTCGCAATCGGCCACCACCACGTCCGGTCGCACCAGCTGGCCCTGGCCGGCCAGGCGCAGGTGTTCCAGGGCCTCGTGGGCGGTATCCACGCAGATCAGGTTGGCCGCCCAGCCCGGCACCAGACGCTCCAGGCGCTGGCGCAGGCGGTGTTCGTTGCCCACCAGCAGGATCTGCAGGGCACGGGCCTGTTCGTCATCCAGGTTGAGGTCGCCGACCACCTTGGCCAGCGGCACCTCGAACCAGAAGGTCGAGCCCTGGCCCGGCTGCGAGTGCACGCCGATGCGCCCGCCCATCAGGTCGATGATGCGCTTGCAGATCGCCAGCCCCAGCCCGGTACCGCCGTACAGGCGGGTGGTGGAGGCATCGGCCTGGGCGAAGGAAGAGAACAGCCGGCTCAGCTGGTCCGGCTCGATGCCGATGCCGGTATCGATCACTTCGAAGCGCAGCAGGTGCTGGGTCGGGGTCTCGCCGAGGCGACGGACCTTGATCCCGACCTGGCCCTTTTCGGTGAACTTGATCGCATTGACCACCAGGTTGCCCAGCACCTGGCGCAGGCGGACCGGATCACCACGCACCGACAGGCGTACCGCCGGGTCGATCTCCACCTGCATGCGCAGGCCCTTCTGCTCGGCCGAGCCCTGCAGCAGGTTCATCACCTCGTTGCAGACGCCGCGCAGGTTCAGCGCGGTGTTTTCCAGCTCCAGCTTGTTGGCTTCCAGCTTGGAGTAATCAAGGATGTCGTCCACGATGCTCAGCAGCTGCTGCGAGCTCAGGGTGGCGGTATGCAGCATCTGCTGCTGGGCCCGGTCCAGGTTGCCGCGGGCCAGCAGGTCCAGCATCGGGATGATGCCGTTGAGCGGGGTGCGGATCTCATGGCTCATGGTGGCCAGGAATTCGCCCTTGGCCAGCACCGCCGCTTCGGCGGCCTGCTTGGCCTGGACCAGCTCGGCCTTGAGCTGGTCATGCCGGCGCAGCTCGCGGGTCAGGCGTTCGTTCTCGGCCTGCAGCCGGCGTTGGTTGCTCAGTGCATGGGTGACCGCATCGTCCTGGCTGGCACTGTGCGCCACTGCCCGCAGGTGGGCATGCCAGGCATACCAGCCGGCCGCGGCGGCCAGGCCGCCGGCCACGAAGGCCAGCAGCTGGGGGGCCAGGCCAACGGTGGCCAGCAGGGCAATCAGCACGGCCGCAGCGGCCAGCCCGGGGGCAATCAATTCAGGGCGGACGACGATGCGGTTCATGTGGCCTTACAAGGTGCTGTTGTGGAAATCAAAGTCCAGGTCGTTGCCGACGGACTGGACCATGTTGCCCTGGATGTAATCGATGCCACTGATCCACATCGCCGCGGCCGCCTGGGCGTCCTCGATCTGCTGGGCGATCAGCTGGGCATTGACGCTGCGTGCCAGCTCCATGGTGCTGGCCAGCAACTGGCGCACCTGGGGATCGGCATGGTCGCTGGCAAAGCGCGCGGACAGACGCACATAGGCCACCGGCATCATGGTCAGCAGTGCATTGGCGTCGTTGCAGGCCTCGAACTGGCTCAGGCACAGGCGGATGCCGGACTGGCCCAGGCGGTCGGCCAGCTGGGCCAGTACAAAGCCGTGCACCAGGGCATCGGGCATGCGGATGTCGATCACCACGCTGGAGCCGCCGACATTGCGGCTGCGCAGGGCCTGGCTGATCCATTCAGCATAACCGTCGGCCATCAGGGTGCGTGCGGACTGGGTCACAAACAGGCGCATCGGCAGGGTCGCGTGGCGATAGCGGTCCAGCAGGTCCAGCGCGTGCTCCATCACCTGGTGGTCCAGGTCGGCGATGCGCCCGGCGGCCTCGGCGGCCGGAATCACCTGGGCGGCGGGCAGCAGGGTGCCGTCAGCCTGGCGCAGGCGCAGCAGCACCTGGAACTGGGCACTGCTGCTGTCGGCCACCGCCACGATCGGCTGGTAGGCCGGTTCCAGGTGGCCTTCCAGCAGCTTCAGGTGCTCCTGCTGGCTGGGGGTGGGGCGCGGCTGCCACTGGGCGACCGCACCGGGCAGCAGGCGTGCATCCAGGGTGGTGCGCTCGACCGCATCGATGGCCTGGCTGGCATCGGCAAAACCGGCATCCAGCGGGGCATAACCGACACTGGCGCGCAGCTTGATGTGGTCGCTCTGGCCGGCCGGCAGGGCCTCGCTGGCCAGACCGTCACGCAGGGTCTGGGCCAGGCTGACCAGCTGCACCGGCTCCACTCCCGGGGCCAGGACCAGGAAGCTGTTGTCATTGAGGCGGGCCAGGCTGTGCGGGCGGGCCGCACCCAGCAGCAGGTGGCCGGCCTTGACCATCAGGCGTTCGAAATGGGCATAGCCGTAACGCTCGCGCAGGCCGATCGCGCCGGCCACTTCGACAAACAGCAGGCCACCGCTGCGCTTTTCGGCCAGCAGGGTGTCCAGCTGGCCGAGCACGAACTGGCGCGTGGGCAGGCCGGTCTCCGGGTTGGTGTTGGGGCGTGCCGGCGGTGCGCTGTCCACGGCAATGGCCACCGGCGGGTGGGCCAGGCCCAGGGCCATGGCCTGCTGGCGGGCACGGGCGATGCGGTTGGAGACCGCGGCGATCAGGTGGCGCGGGCGGATCGGCTTGGCCAGGAAGTCATCGGCACCGATGGCCAGCACCTCGTACTGGCGTTCCGGGTCCGGGTCACCGGACAGGAACACGATCGGCAGCAGCTGCAGGTGCGGTTGCTGGCGGATCTTCTGGGTCAGGGCGATGCCGTCCATCTCGCGCAGGTGCAGGTCCATCAGGATCAGGTCCGGCTTGATCTCCGGCAGGCGGGTGAGCACGGCGAACGGGTCGTTCTCCACCACCGCCTCGATCCCGGCACCATGCAGCACGCTCTGCGCGAACAGGGCCTGGGAGCGGTCATCCTCGACCACCAGCACGCGGAACGGGGTCGCGGTGACATCGGCCAGCGCGGGCGTGGCGGCCGGGGCAGGGGTGGCCGGAGCAAGTACCGGCGCCGGTGCCGGGGCAGCCATGGGGGCGGCAGGCATGGCCGGCGGCAGTTCCGGCGGGTTGATGGACGATGCGATGGCGGCAGGAGCCTCGGCGCTGGCGGGCGTGGCTGCGCTTTCCTGCGCAGCGGTCGCTATCCCGGCGGTTGCCGGGGCATTGTTCCAGCGCTGTGCGTAATCGGCCGGCGGGGTTTCCGCCCGGACGGGACGCGAGGGGGTGTCGTGCTTGGCCATGAAAACTCCTTTACAGGCCGCCAACCCGGTGGATCAGGGGGAAGCGTTCGGTGAGACGGAAACATCACGCTCGGGGCGTGCCAGGAAGCGGCGGATGCCACGTCGCAGCAGCGACCAGGTCATCCAGATCAACGCGGCGATCAGCACACTGGCACCGAGCACGAAGACCAGGGCCACTACAGGGGAGATAGCGGCCAGCAACAGGGAAAAAACAGCGACGGCATCCTCCCACAGCGAGGCCAGCCAGTTGCTGGCCGGCTCAGGGGAGGTATTGAGCAGCATCCGGGTGCCGCTCTTGATGCTGTGGCTGGTCAGGGCCACGCCGGCACCAGCGGCCAGCACGCCATTGCTCAGTTCGCCGTCCGGGGACAGCGCGGCGGCCGCCAGGAAGGCACCTGCCGGGACCCGGGTCAGGGTCTGCAGCAGGTCCCAGATCGAATCCACGCCGGGCAGCTTGTCGGCGAAGAACTCCACCGCGGCCAGCGCGCCGGAGGTGCCCAGCACCCACCACGAGGTGGTGGCCTGCAGGGCCGGCGGCAGGTCCACCCAGCCCATGGCACCGGCAATGCCCACGCCGAACACGGTCAGGTAGACACGGATGCCGGCCAGCCATGCCAGCAGGATACCGATGGTGAAGATATGGGCTTCAGACATGGCAATACACCCATGAACGGGAGTGAGGACCACAACTATCTGCGATGGCGGCAGACATTGCCAGTTTTCCCTTGTCCACGGCTTGCTGGCTACACTCGCTTGCCGGCCGTATCCCACACGGCTGTTGTCAGGAGAAGGTGATGACATCCCCCAGCCCGAAACGCTTCAGGATCGTGCCCGATGGCCCGCAGGTCACGCCATGGCGGCGTTACTGGTGGCTGCTGCCACTGTGGCTGCTGTCCCTGTTGCTGGTGGCCTGGCTGGCTGCCGGCATGGGTGGCGCCGCTGGCGGTGGATCCCGTCAGGAGTCGCAGGCCCTGGCCAAGGCGCAATCGCAGATCGAACAACTGACCCGCCAGCAGGCCACCGCCCAGGCCTCGGACCGGATCAGCCGGGCCGCCCTGACCGATGTGCAGGCCTCGCTTGCCGAGCGTGAGGAAGAGATTGCCGGCCTGCGTGCCGATGTGGCTTTTTACGAGCGTCTGGTCGGATCCACCAGCCAACGCAAAGGCCTCAATGCCCATTCTGTGGAATTCAGCCAGGAAGCGGCGGGAAGTTGGCACTACACTGTGGTGCTTACCCAGAACCTCAACCGTGGTGCGATCAGCCAGGGACAGATGCGCTTCTCCGTGGAGGGCGTACAGGGCGGCAAGCTGACCACGGTGAGCTGGGACGGGCTGCATCAACGGCAGGCGGTGGCAGGACAGGCGTATTCGTTCCGCTACTTCCAGCAGCTCAATGGCAGCGTGATGCTGCCTGCCGATTTCACGCCGCAGCGGGTACGGGTCAGCCTTTCCGGCTCGGGCGGCAATACCACGCAGGTTTTTGATTGGAAACTGGCCACCGGCGCCAGAGGGGGATGACATCCATGTTGGGGAAGAAGAACGGGCGTGACAGCCAGATGGTCGTGGACGCACTGATCGGCCCGCAGGTCGTCATTCGTGGCGACGTGGAATTTGCCGGCGGCCTGTACGTCGAGGGCAAGGTGATCGGCAAGCTGATCGCCACCGAGGGTGCCCAGGCGGTGCTGACCATCGCCGAAAACGGCGTGATCGAGGGCCAGGTGGTGGCTTCCACCGTGGTCATCAGTGGCCGTATGGACGGCGATGTGCACGCCAGCGAGCGCGTGGAACTGACCGCCTCGGCCCGGGTCAACGGCAACGTCCACTACCAGGTGGTGGAAATGGCTGCCGGTGCCCAGCTGACCGGGCGTCTGCTGCACACTTCGGCCGAAGAGACTGAATCGGCCCCTGTCAGCCTGAAGCTGGCCGCATCCAACGCTTGAATCGGTGGGGGGCAACCCCCATCCTGATGCGTTATGAGCACGCTGATTTCCCTGCCCGGGGCCGCCGCCCCGGCGCCTGACTACCAGTCCCTTGACCGCCCGATGCAGTTCACCGCTGCCGCGGCGGCCAAGGTCCGCGAGCTGATCGCCGAGGAAGGCAATGCCGATCTGGCCCTGCGGGTATACATCCAGGGCGGCGGTTGTTCCGGCTTCCAGTACGGTTTCGAGTTCGACGAGAACCGTGCCGAGGATGACCTGGCCATCGTCACCGAGGGCGTGACCCTGCTGGTGGATCCGCTCAGCCTGCAGTACCTGATGGGGGCCGAGGTGGATTACAGCGAGAGCCTGACCGGCGCGCAGTTCGTGATCCGCAACCCCAACGCCAAGACCACCTGCGGCTGCGGTTCCAGCTTCAGCGTCTGAAGCGCGCTTGCCGGCCGGCCCGCAAGCGGGCAGGCTGGCAAACATGAACCCGACTTTTGCCGCGTTTGCCGCCCACGCCTATACCGAGGCCGGGCTGGACCGAGCCGACCCCCTGCGCAATGACCCGGACGCGCTGGCCGCGTTGTGGCCGTGTGCGCGTGTGTTGCGTCTGGACCCACAGTTGCGTGCGGTGGTGGCTGCCGATGGCCAATGGCAGCCGGCAAGCGCCAGCCAGCCCGATGCCCTGCCCGATGACGCCCTGTTCCTGGGCATCGACCGCAGCGACGAGGTGCCGTGGTTTGCGCGGATCGATGCGCAGGGCGCGGCCGAGCCCTTGCTGGAGCTGCGCCAGGCGGCCAGCCAGTGGCCGGCGGCGCTGGCCGCACGCTTCGCCTATGCCCGCGGCATGCTGCACTGGCAGCAGCGGACCCGGTTCTGCAGTGTCTGTGGTCACCCGCTGCGGCTGGAAAAGGCCGGCTTTGTCGCCCGTTGCCAGGGCTGCCAGCTTGAGCACTACCCACGCGTGGACCCAGCGGTGATCGTGGCCGTGGAGCATGAGGGCCGGTTGTTGCTCGGCCGTCAGGCCGGCTGGGCCCCGGGCCGCCATTCCCTGATTGCCGGCTTTGTCGAACCCGGTGAAACCCTGGAGCAGGCGGTGGTGCGCGAGGTCCACGAGGAAACCCGGATCCACATCGTGCCGTCCAGTTGCCGCTATCAGGGGGCCCAGCCGTGGCCGTTCCCCGGCGCGTTGATGCTCGGCTTTGCCGCCAGCGCCAAGGGCGGGCAGCCGCAGGTGGATGGCGAGCTGGAACACGCCGCCTGGTACAGCCGTGAAGAGATCGGCCTGGCGCTGGCCGGCAAACACCCGCAGATCGACCTGCCGGGCGAACTTTCCATCGCACGGAGTTTGATCGCCCACTGGTACGATCGCGCCGATCAATAGGCGCGGCCAGGCTGCGGGAGATGACATGTTGGTTGCAGTCGTGGCCACGGTGCTGGCCATTCTGGTAGCCCAGGTATTGCCGGTGGCGCAGTGGCGGCAGGCGGCACTGGCCTGGTGGCCGCACTGGCTGCGGCTGGTGGCCGGGCAGTCGGCCTGGGGTTGGCTGCCGGCCTGGCTGGCCCCCTTGTTTCTGGTGGGGCTGCTGCAATGGGCGTTGCATGGTTGGCTGTATGGCATGCCCGGCGCGGTTTTCAGCGTGCTGATGGTGGTGCTGTGCTGGGGCCCGCGTGACCTGGAACGTGATGTCGAAGCGCTGATCTATGCCGAGGATGCGTCCAGCCAGGCGCAGGGGCAGGCGGTGCTGCGCCAGGACATGAACGAGCCGGACCGCGACAGCGCGCCGATCACCCAGGCCGTGGCCGTGGCCCTGCTGCGGCGCGCGCTGGGGGTGATGTTCTGGTTCATCGTGATCGGCCCGGTCGGGGTGCTGGCCTACCGTCTGCTGGCCAGTGCCGCGCAGCAGCCCGGGCCGTTGAGCCTGGCCGCGCACGAACGCCTGCGTGGGGTGCTGGCCCTGGCCGAATGGCCGGTCAGCCAGTTGGCGGTGTTCTCCTTTGCCCTGATGGGCAACTGCAGCCCGGTGATCCGGGCCTGGCAGGGCCAGGGGCGCTGGCAGGCCCCGTCAGTGGAAAGCTTGCTCGGTGCCAGCATGGCCGCGGCCCTGCCGGCGCACACCGAACCGGCCCCGCGCGAGCAACCGGTATGGGAGCGGCAGCCGGACCTGCGCCGGGCCATGCGCCTGAGCTGGCGTACGGTGGGCCTGTGGTGTGCGCTGATGCTGTATTGGCAGCTGGCGGTATGGCTGGGCTGAGGCTGGCAACAGCGGCTGTCGCTCAGCCCGGTGCCAGCCAGTTTAACGGTGCCCACGGCAGGTTGCGGGCAACGGCATAGGCGGCCAGCAGCACGCCCCAGGCAATGGGCCGGCACAGCTGGCGGGCCAGTGGCAGCAGCACGGCCGGCAACACGCCGGCACCGTAGGCGGTGAGCACGGCCAGTGCCGGCAGGCTGAGCACCAGCAGCGGGTTCATCGCCATTGCCGTGGCCAGGTCGAAATGGGCCAGGGCGTGCAGGGTGCGGGTAGCCCCGCAGCCGGGGCAGAACAGCCCGGTGAAGGCATGGATCGGGCACGGCGGCAGCACGCTGCCCGGCTGGTTCGGGTCGATATGACGCAGCACCACGAACGCACCGACGGCGGCCACGGCAATGGCCCCGGCAGTGGCGAAGCGGTGCTGCATCAACGATTGCAGTGGCTTGAGCATGGCGTGCAATGACCGCTGCCGGTGTCGGCAGCGGTCATTGCACGC
>NZ_LDJM01000023.1 GCF_001431485.1 Stenotrophomonas ginsengisoli
TTGGCAATATCGATACCCACATAGGTGTTCATCGCTCGCTCCTGGAGTAGGCTGACAGCGAGAGCACTCCCCCCGATCCCATGCTTGTGGTGCGGACTGCAGGTCCGGTCAACTGTTCGGGCTGAAGGGGGAGGACGGGGTGCGGCGCCCAAACTCCCACTCGTGTTGGGACACTGCGCACTGACGGGCTGCCGCACCTCGCTCTCACCTCAAACTGTAGTCCTGCCCAAGACACAAGCGCCTCAAGGCGCGGGCGGGGTGTTTGAGTGGCAGCTGCCGTCGCCGCGGCTGTGCGGGGCACGGGTGCGGTAGATATCCAGCCCGCCGGCGCGGGGCGAAGCGGCGCTGCCGGCCAGCAGCAGTTCGGCTGGCATGCTGTGGTCGCGCCCGGCCGCCTGGGTCTGGCCCTGGCCATCATTGAAGGACAGCGGCAACGGCTCGCCCTGCTGCCACTGGCCGCCGGCGCACCAGATGTGCTGCAGGCGGCTGCGGCCATCAGCCAGGACCTGGGTCACCACCGCATCACCGCGCTGGCCCAGGGCCAGCACCGCGTGGATCTGCCCGGATGCATTGGCCGGCCCGCTGACGGCGCGGGCATCGCTGCCATCGGCATTGGCCTGCCACAGCTGCCAGGCGCCGCTGCGGTTGCTGGCAAACAGCAGGCGTCCGGCCTCATCCAGTGACGGCGAACGCTCGTCGGCGCTGCTGTTGGCCGCAGTCAGGGCCTGCGCCTGTGCTGGGGCATCGGCCGGGGCGCGGTACAGGTCCCAACCGCGGCGTCCCTGCGCCGCGAAGTACAGCCAGCGGCCATCGGCACTGAGGAACGGGTCGCGCTGGGCGCTGCCTGCCTCCACCGGCAAGGGCTGCGGCTGGCCCCAGCGCTTGTCCTCCAGTTGGGCCTGCCACAGGCGCCAGCGGCCGTCGCGGTCACTGGCAAACACGATGCGCAGGGCATCGGCGCTGACACTGGCACCGGCCTCGTTGGCCTTGGTCGAGACCCGCCCCATGCCTTCGATGCCGTACTCATTGAGCGCCAGTGCACAGGGCGCGCAGGCTACACTGGCCAGCAGTGCCAACAGGGTCGGGATCACGCGCATCATCAGGTTCCGGCGATAAATTGCCCATCAGTTTACGCAAGCAGGAGCACGGTCATGTCCGCCCTACACGCCGTATTCGGCCAGCCGATCAGCCATTCGCGTTCGCCTGCCATCCATGCCGCCTTCGGCCAGGCCGAAGGCATTGCCCTGCAGTACCGCACCATCGAAACCGGGGTGGACAGCTTCCCGGCGGCGCTGCAGGCGTTCTTCGAGGAGGGCGGGCGCGGGGCCAATGTCACCCTGCCGCTGAAGGAGGCCGCCTTTGCCCTGTGCGGCAGCCATGGCACCGCCGCGCGCCGTGCCGGTGCGGTCAACACCCTGGTCTGGCAGCAGGACCACTGGCATGGCGAGAACACCGACGGCAGCGGCCTGGTGCGTGACCTCACCTCCCGTCACGGGTTGGACCTGCGCGGTTGCCGGGTGTTGCTGCTCGGTGCCGGCGGCGCTGCCCGTGGGGTGGCACCGGCCCTGCTCGATGCCGGCATCACCGAACTGGTGGTGGCCAACCGCACCCCGGCGCGGGCCGATACCCTGGTCGACGCCCTGGGTGAGCCGGGCCGGGCGGTTTCCGCCTACTGGGAAGCGCTGAACGAGCAGGGCGATTTTGAAATCATCATCAATGCCACCTCGGCCGCGCGCAGCGATACCCCGCCGCCGAAGCTGTCGCTGGGATTGGTCAACTCGCGCACCTCGGCGGTGGACCTGAACTACGGCGCCGCCGCGGTACCGTTCCTGTCCTGGGCGCGGGCGGCCGGCTGCCGCAAGCAGATCGACGGCCTGGGCATGCTGGTGGAACAGGCCGCCGCCGCGTTCCATCTGTGGCATGGTCGCCACCCCGACACCGACCCGGTCTACGCCCAGTTGCGGACCCAGACCGGTTGATCCTTTTGAAGTGAGTGGCAATGGACAGTTCGCAGTTGTTGTTTTCCCTGTTGACCAGCGTCGGCGTGCGCATGCCGGTGATCATCGCCCTGGGCGTGGCCATCATCCTGCTGGCCGATGCCCCGGCCGGGCGTGTGCGCACGGTGGCCCGCAGTGGCCTGGCGGTGCTGCTGGGCGCGGTGCTGGCCGAGGCCCTGCTCACCGTGTTGCCGGTGCTGCTGGTGGTGCAGGGCAAGTTCGATGCGGTGGCCAGCCTGAGCAGCAGCATGGGCGTGGCCCGTTTCGTGGTCGCCCTGATCCAGGCCGGCGCCTTCGTGGCCCTGGCCTGGGCCTTGGTCCACGGCCTGCGCCAGCGGCCTGACGCGCCGCGCTGAGCCGGCCACGCCCTGAACCGGCGCAGGCGCGGCCTGGCCGGGCATGGGACAATGCCCGGCTAGCCGTAGCCAGGATGCCCCACGCGTGAGTGATTCCGCGCCCGCCCCCCGCCAGCTCGACGACAGCCTCAAGGATGCCGTCCGCCAGACCTATGCCCAGCTGCAGGCCAACACGCCCGGCTTCAAGGTGCGGCGTGCGCAGAGCCAGATGATCGGTGCGGTCAGCCGCGCGCTGGGCAACAGTGGTGGCGTGGCCGTGGTCGAGGCGCCGACCGGCGTGGGCAAGTCGCTGGGCTACCTCACCGCCGGCGTGCCGATTGCCCTGGCCAGCAAGAAGACCCTGGTCATCTCCACCGGCACGGTGGCCCTGCAGGGCCAGCTGTTCGAGCGCGACATCCCCAATTTCCTCAAGGCCACCGGGCTGGAGGCCTCGGTGGCCCTGGCCAAGGGCCGCACCCGCTACCTGTGCACGCGCAATGCCGCCGAAGTGCAGGGCGAGGGCGGCCAGGAAGGCCTGTTCGGTGACGAGCCGGCCCTGTTCGACCGCCCGCTGGCCCCGGTGGAGATCGACGTGGCCACGCGTCTGACCGAGGCCTGGATGGCCGGCAGCTGGGATGGCGACCTGGACAACGCGCCGGAGGCGATCACGCCCAACCTGCGCGCCACCATCACCACCCCCGCTTCGGGTTGTGCCGGCCGCCGCTGCGCCTACGCCGCCAACTGCCCGGTGCTGCGCGCGCGCACCAAGGTGCGCGAGGCGCAGATCGTGGTCACCAACCATGCCCTGCTGCTGTCCGCGCTCAACCTGGGCGACCTGGATGCCGGCCAGCCCTTGCTGGCCCCGCCCGGCGACATGCTGCTGGTGCTCGATGAAGGCCACCACATCGGCAATGTGGCCATCGGCCAGGGCGCGGCCAGCCTGGCCCTGGATGCGATGGGCAAGCGCAGCAACCGCCTGCAGGTGCTGATCAACGCCGCCTACCGCGCGGTGGACAAGGACACCATCTCCAACCAGCACCCGAACGAGGCGATCGAACTGGCCGCGCGGGTGAGCAAGCTGCTCAAGGCCTTCCGCGACCAGGTGGCGATGGGCTGGCAGCCCAGCGACGAGACCCTGGAGCCACAGTGGCGCGCACCGGAAGGGCGCCTGCCGGAAGCCTGGATGCCGGCCGTGCACGAGCTGGCCGAGGACACCCGCGCGCTGTACAACTGGTTCCATGCCGCCACCTCGCTGGTGGCCAAGGGCAAGGACAAGGACGGCGCCGATGCCGGGCGCGAGAAGCTGCAGCGCAATCTGGGCATGGCCAGCGAACAGGTGCAGGCCATGCACGAGCTGTGGAGCGTGTGGAAGCGTGAGGATGCCGAAGGCGCACCGCCGATGGCGCGCTGGATCACCCAGGACCGCGATGGCGACTTCATCCTGCACGGCTCGCCGATTTCCGCCGCCCAGGTGCTGCGCAAGCTGATGTGGGACAGCGTGGACTCGGTGGTGATGACCTCGGCCACCCTCACCGGTGGCGGCGGTTTCCAGCACCTGGCCATCGACAACGGCATTCCCGAGGACGCGGAGATGATCGCGCTGGATTCCCCGTTCGACCTGGCCAACCAGGCGCAGCTGATCGTGCCCAAGTTCCCGGTGGCACCGGATGACCGCCAGCGCCATCCGATCGAAGTGGCCAACTACCTGGAAAAGGAGCTGGACTGGGACAAGGGCTCGATGGTGCTGTTCACCTCGCGCTGGAAGATGGAAAAGGTCGCCTCGTTGCTGCCCAGCCGCCGCCGCGAGCGGGTGCTGGTGCAGGGCGAAACGGCCAAGCAGAAGATGATCGACGAACACCTGCGCCGCACCGCTGCGGGTGAAGGTTCGGTGCTGTTCGGCCTGAACTCCTTCGGCGAAGGCCTGGACCTGCCCGGCGAGGCCTGCACCACGGTGGTGATCACCCAGGTGCCGTTTGCCGTGCCCACCGACCCGCAGACCGCCACCCTGGGCGAGTGGATGGAGCGGCGCGGGCACAACGCCTTCAACCTGATCGCCATCCCGCATGCCCTGCGTACCCTGACCCAGTTTGCCGGCCGCCTGATCCGCACCAATGATGACCACGGCCGGGTGATCATCCTCGATTCGCGCCTGCTCACCCGCCGCTACGGCCAACGCATCATCGATGCGCTGCCGCCGTTCAAGCGGGTCATTGGATAACCATGAAGACCGATGTTTCTACCGTGATCGCCTGCCTGCAGGGCGCCGATCCACGCCTGGCCCAGTTGGCCGATGGCCGCCTGTGGGATGGCGCGGCGGCGGCCTTGAGCCCGGCCGGGCAGGCCCTGCTGCGCGCCCTGCTGGACCAGCAGGCGGTGACCCAGGCCCAGGCCGAAGTCAGCGCAGTGGCCGACATCCTGCGCCGCGACCAGAAGTTCGCCCCGCCGGGCCGGCCCTCCCTGCACCTGGTGCAGCTGCGCCGCCAGCAATCGGCCGTGCAGCAGGCCGAACGTCTGGCCCGCCAGGTGGCAGCGGCCAGCGCCAGCGGCTTCATCAAGCAGGCTGGACTGACCCTCAAGCCGGGCATCGCTGCCGGTGAGTTCATGGCCAAGTGGGTCGCCCGCCTGCCGTTGTAATCCAGCGCCGGACAAGCGTCGCGGCGGGCGCCGCTCCCACAAGGGCAGGTTTTGTGGGAGCGCCTCAAGGCGCGAAAGCCCGCTGGCTTTGAACCCCATGAACGGCCGGTTGGCTTGGCCCGTCATTGCCCTGTCGCGGCGGGCGCCGCTCCCACAAGTGCTGGTGTTGTGGCTTTTGTAGGAGCGCCTCAAGGCGCGATCAGCTGGTGAGCCTCAGGCGGCTGCGGGCATGCCCACGGTGTAGGCGGTCATCGACAGCGAGCCCAGGGCATAGCCATCGGTAAGCACGTCGACCTTGTCGCCACCGGCAGCGGCCAGGCCGGCGATGTAGTACAGCGGCAGCAGGTGCTCGTCGGTGGGCACGGCCATGGCGTAGTCGCGGTGGCTGGCCAGGGCGGCGATGTCGCCGGGGCGGCCAAGCATCAATTCGCGGGCATGCTCGTCAAAGCGCTGGGCCCAGTCGGTACCGCTGTCGGGGCGGTTCCAGTCCAGCACGCGCAGGTTGTGCACCACGTTGCCGCTGCCCATCACCAGGATGCCGCGCTGGCGCAGGGCGGCCAGGGCCGCGCCCATCTGCACATGGTAGGCGGCCGGCTTGCTGGCGTTGAGGGACAGCTGCACCACCGGGATGTCGGCATCGGGGAAGGCATGGCACAGCACCGACCAGGTGCCGTGGTCCAGGCCCCAGTGCTCGCTGTCGGCATACACGGTGTCGATGATGTCCGGCTGCACCAGTTCGGCGATCTCGCCGACCAGCTCGGGCAGGCCCGGGGCCGGGTACTGCATGGCGAACAGTTCGGGCGGGAAACCGCCAAAATCATGGATGGTGCGCGGGCGCGCCATCGCGGTGACCGCCGTGGCGTTGATGTGCCAGTGCGCGGACACCATCAGGATCGCCCGCGGGCGCGGCACGGCCTTGCCGAAGGCCTGCCAGGCGGCGGTATGCCGGTTGTTTTCCAGCGCGTTCATGGGGGAGCCGTGGCCGATGAAGGCCGCCGGCATCAGGATCTCGGACATGACAGGCCCTTTGCATAAGCAGGCCCGCAGGGTCGCACAACCGGTGTGGCGCAATGTCGGCAGCACTGGAACACACCCATGTGCAAATGCCGACGATGTATGTCGGCACTGGGTTTGTGACCGGGCCGCAAGGGCGACCCGGCCGGTGTTGGTTCAGGCTTCCAGGGCCGCAGCGGGGCCGAAGAACTCGTAGCGGATCTGGGCCTCGGGTACGCCGGCCTGGCGCAACAGCTGCCTGACCTGGGCCATGAACGGCTTGGGGCCGAGGAAGTAGGCGTCCACATCGCGTTCGGCCGGCAGCCATTGCTCCAGCAGCTCGGCGCGCAACAACCCCTGGGCATCGGCCACATCACCGCTCAGCGGCTCGCTGTAGCAGGTGTAGCTGCGCAGCTGCGGATGCTGGTGCTGCTTGTGCGCCAGATGCGCGCCGAAGGCATGGGCCTGGCTGTTGCGGGCGCAGTGGATGAAGTGCACCGGGCGGCCATCGGCCAGTGCCTTGTCCAGCATTGGCAAGGTCGGGGTGATGCCCACGCCGCCGCTGATCAGCACCACCGGGCGCTGGCCGTCGGCCAGGGTGAAATCGCCGGCCGGGGCAAACAGCTCCAGGCTGTCGCCCACCTGCACATGGTCATGCAGGTGGCCGGAAACCACACCGCCGGGCTCGCGCTTGACGCTGATGCGGTAGCTGCGGCCGTTCGGGCTGCCCGACAGCGAGTAGTTGCGGCGTACCTCGTTGCCGTCCAGCAGCAGGCGCATGCCGAGGTACTGGCCGGGCAGGAAGTCCACCACGGCACCGCCATCGACCGGCACCAGGTGGAAGGAGGTGATCTCGCTGGACTCGGCCACCTTGTCTGCCACACGGAAGCGGCGCGCACCGCGCCAGCCGCCGGGCGCATCGGCGGTGGCGGCATAGACCGACTCCTCCGCGCCGATCAGGATGTCGGCCAGCATCTGATAGGCCGCGCCCCAGGCATCGAGGATGGCATCGGTGGCAATCTCCGGCCCCAGTACCTCGCGGATGGAGCGCAGCAGGTAATGGCCGACGATCGGGTAATGCTCGGGCAGCACCTGCAGGGCCACATGCTTGTGCACGATCTGCCCGACCAACGGGCCCAGCGCCTGGAGCCGGTCGATGTTCTTGGCATACATCAGCACGGCATTGGCCAGCGCACGCGGCTGGTCCCCCTTGGCCTGGTGGGCCTGGTTGAACAGCGGACGCACCTGCTCGCTCTCACTGAGCATCAGCCGGTAGAAATGGCTGGTCAGTGCTTCGCCGCCAGTTTCCAGCAGCGGGACAGTGGCCTTGATCAGGTCGCGTTGGCTATCGGTCAGCATGTTTCCACTCCAGGTGGATGAAAGTTGTCTTTCCCATAGCAGGGGCTGTGCCAGTTTTTGCATCCTTTTCATTCAATGGTTTGCAGCGCCATGGGTTAAAGTGACACGCATGAGCCAGTGTCCAATCCACACGCTGGGTGTCTCTTTGACAACCAATCCGTTCATGGCCGAGGTCATTCCGCTGATCGATGACCTGGCCACTGAAATGCCGGCGAGCGAGCGTTACCAGCGTCTGCTCGGGGTGCTGCGGCGGCTGTTGCCCTGCGATGCGGTGGCCCTGCTGCAACTGGAGGGCGATCAGCTGCAGCCGCTGGCGGTGGAGGGCTTGAGCCTGGATACCCTGGGCCGCCGTTTCCGCCTGGATGCGCATCCGCGTCTGGCACAGCTGGTACAGGCCGATGGCCCGCTGCATTTCGCCACCGATTGCGATCTCCCCGATCCTTATGACGGCTTGGTCGAATCGGTGCATGGCCAGCTGGAGGTGCACGACTGCATGGGCTGCGTGCTGCGTCTGGACGGCCAGGTCTGGGGCCTGTTGACCCTGGATGCGCTGTTGCCCGGCACCTTCGGTACGGTGGAACTGGCACGTCTGGAGGCTTTCGCCCGGCTGGCTGCGGTGATCGTGCGCACCGTGCAGCGGATCGACCGGCTGGCCCTGCAGCTGCGGGAGCAGCAGCGCGATGCCGAACAGTGGCGGGCGCTGGCCGGGGCAAGGCCGGAGGCAGAAATGATCGGCCAGAGCGCTGTCTACAAGGCCATGCAGCGCGAATTGCGGCTGGTCGGGCCCAGTGACCTGGGCGTGCTGATCAGTGGCGAGACCGGGGTCGGCAAGGAACTGGTGGCCCGCCAGCTGCACCGCCTGTCCGCGCGCTGTGGGCGTCCGATGGTGGTGATCAACTGTGCGGCCCTGCCCGATACGCTGGTGGAAAGCGAATTGTTCGGCCATGTGCGTGGCGCCTTCACCGGTGCGGTGGGCGAGCGCCGGGGCCGTTTTGAACTGGCCGATGGCGGCACCCTGTTCCTGGACGAGGTCGGTGAGTTGCCCTTGCCGGTCCAGGCCAAGTTGTTGCGCGTGTTGCAGAGCGGGCAGCTGCAGCGGGTGGGCTCGGACCGTGAGCATCATGTGGATGTACGGGTGATTGCCGCCACCAACCGTGACCTGGCCAACGAAGTGCGGGCCGGCCGTTTCCGTGCCGATCTCTACCACCGGCTGGGAGCCTACCCATTACGGGTGCCCTCGCTGCGCGAGCGCGAACGGGATGTGCTGCTGCTGGCCGGCAGCTTCCTGGAGCAGGCGCGCGGCCGTCTGGGCCTGCGCGGCCTGCGGCTTACCGATACGGCACGCCAGGCACTGCTGGGGTATGACTGGCCGGGCAATGTGCGTGAGCTGGAGCACCTGATTGGCCGCGCGGTGCTGCGGGCCCAGGCGCTGGCCACTGATGGGGCGCGGCGCATTCTCAGTGTCGATGCGCGGGCGCTGGATCTGGCACTGTCGCCCACGGCGGAGGTGCTGCCCGAGCCGATGCAGGTGGCTGCCGGGTCGGCGTCTGCCCCGGCCGATGACGGTGCCGGCATGGGGTTGAAGCAGGCACTGGATGCGTTCCAGCGCACGCACATCAGCGCGGTGCTGCAGCGTCACCATGGCAACTGGGCCGCCTGTGCCCGTGAGCTGGAGGTGGACCGTGCCAACCTGCACCGGCTTGCACGCCGGCTCGGGCTCAAGCCGGGGGCTTGATGCCGCTGCCTGCACAGCCTCCAGGCCGGATCGGTGCCGGGAGGGCATTGGGCGGGGAAACGGATCGGGCCGACAGCCTCGATGAGGCCAGGGGGCGCGGGCTTATTCGCCGCGCTTGTTCAACGCCGAGGTCAGTGCGGCGGCATCGCTGCGCGACAGGAACAGGTATTCCAGGTCGCAACCGCCGAAGTCGTCTTCCAGCTCCTGCTGGCGTACCGGGTGGGAGCCGAAGCGGTAGCGTTCGTTGCCCGTTTCCGGGTCGATCACCAGGTACACGCCAAAGCTGGGCGGGCTGGTCAGGGTGCCCTCGATGCGCACGGAGGACGGTTCAATGGCGCGCTGGATCAGTTCTTCGGTATCGATCATGGCGGTGGCTGCGGTCAGGCAGTGGGGCTTTGGGGGTGGCTCGCCGGTGCAGGGTCCGGCGATGACGGCGCCATCCTAGATCGACAGCCGGGGGTTTGCATCCACCCGGCTTTCAAGTTTTTGACTGTGCGACAGCCTGCGCTCAGTTTTCCCGCATCAGCCGCGGCGGCGGCGGGCCAGGGCGCTGCCGGCGGCGATCACCGCGGCCAGGGTGGCCATCGACAGGAACTGGATGCGGGTGGCCTGGCCGGCCAGCAGCAGCACGAAGATCATGCCCAGGATGACCAGGCCCAGGCCGGTCAGCCACGGGAAGCCGGCCATGCGGAACGGCAGCGCAGTGCCGGCCTTGTCGGCGCGGCGGCGCAGCACCCACTGCGAGAGCAGGGCCAGGGTCCACACCAGCAGGCAGGTGCAGCCGACGATGTTGAGCAGCACCGGCAGCACCTGGTCCGGGTACAGCAGCTCCATCACGGTGGCGGCAAAGCCGAAGGCCACGCTGGCCAGCACGGCGGCCACCGGCACGGCCGATGCATTGGTACGGGCGAGCAGGGCCGGCGCTTCCTGGCGGCGGGCCAGCGAATAGACCATGCGCGAGGCGCCGTACAGGTTGGCATTGAGGGCCGAAAGCAGGGCGATCACCGCGATCAGGGTGATTGCCGTGGCCGCACCGGGGATGTTGGCCACGTCCAGCACGGCGGCGAACGGGGATTTGAGCGCCGGGCTGTTCCACGGCACCACGGCCACGATCACGCTGATCGAGCCTAGGTAGAACACCGCGATGCGCCAGGCCACGGTGCGTACCGCGCGCGCCAGCGAGGGGCCGGGGTCGGCGGTTTCGGCCGCGGCCACGGCCACGATCTCGGTGCCACCGAAGGCGAACACCACCACCAGCAGGGCCGCGCCGATACCGGCCAGGCCGTTGGGGGCAAAGCCGCCATGGGCGGTGAAGTTGCTCCAGCCCGGCGATTGCACCGCGGGCAGGGCCCCGGCCAGCAGGGCAATGCCGATGGCGATGAAGGCCAGGATGGCCAGGATCTTCAGCAGCGAGAACCAGAACTCGAAGGCGCCGAAGTTCTTCACCCCGAGCAGGTTGATCACGGTGAACACCACCATGAAGCCCAGGGCGGTGAGCGGCACCGACAGCTGCGGCCACACCGTGGCCAGCAGACCGGCCGCACCCACTGCCTCGGCGGCGATCACGATCACCAGCTGCAGCCACCACAGCCAGCCGATGGTGGCCCCGGCGGTCGGGCCCAGGGCGTCGGTGGCATACACCGAGAAGGCGCCGCTGGCCGGTTTGGCCGCAGCCATCTCGCCGATGGCATGCATGACGATGATCACCATCGCCCCGGCGATCAGGTAGGAGACCAACACGGCCGGGCCGGCGGCGGCAATGCCGACGCCCGAACCCAGGAACAGGCCGGCGCCGATGGCACTGCCCAGGCCCATCATCACCAATTGGCCGGGGGTGAGCGACTGCCCCAGGGCAGGCGCGGAAGCAGGAGTGGGGGACATGGAAACAGGTGGGCTGGGGGACCGCCCACCTTAACTGGTTTGGCTGGCCGAGGTGGCCACCAAAGGTCATTACCTGTTGCCGCCGGCGTCGGCCTCAGCCTGCCTGCCTGGCCGGGAACAGGGTCCAGGCCATCAGTGCCGAGACCGTGGCGCACAGCGCCATGATCTGCACCAGGCCGATGGCGCTGTGGGCCACCAGCACCCCGGCCCCGGCGCTGACCAGGGCACCGGCGCCGAACTGCAACGAGCCCATCAGGGCCGAGGCGGTGCCGGCCACCGGCCCCTGCTGGGCCATTGCCAGCTGGCTGCCGGTGGGCATGATCAGGCCGAGCAGGGCCACGGCCAGGAACAGCCCGCTGCACAGCACCGCCAGATGGGTGATGCCGGCGGCAAAGCAGGCCAGCACGGCCAGCATCACCAGGGCGTAGCCGGTGTTGGCGCGGCGGTAGGTGCGCTGCACGCCCCACAGCGCATGCAGGCGCGGGTTGAGGATGGCGGCAACCACGATGCCCAGCGCATTGAGCGCGAACAGCAGGCTGAAGGCGGTTGGGCTCAGGCCGTAGTGGCGGATCAGCACGGTGGAGGAGCCGGCGATGTAGGCAAAGAAGCCGGCCTGGGCCACCACCAGAGTGGCGGCAAACGGGATGAAGCGGCCATCGCGCAGGATCGACAGGTAGGTCTGCCCGATACGCCCCAGTTGGTAGCCGGCGCGCGCCTGCACGCTGCGGCTTTCCGGCAGCACGGCGGCGCAGGCCAGCATCACCAGTACGCCCCAGGCGGCCATGGCCCAGAAGATCAGCCGCCAGGAGTCCAGCGCCAGCAGGCCATTGCCGGCCAGCGGGGCCAGCACCGGGGCCAGGCCGAGCACGGCCAGCACCAGCGACATCATCTTGCCCATGGCCGGGCCGGCGAACAGGTCCTTGATGATGGCAAAGGCGATCACCATGCCGATCGAGCCGCCCAGGCCCTGGACCAGGCGCCAGGCGTGCAGGGCCGGCAGGCTCGGGGCCAGCGCGCAGCCGATAGCGCCAAGCACGAACACGCTCATGCCGACAAAGATCAGCGGGCGGCGGCCGTATTTGTCGCTGAGCGGGCCATACACCAGCTGGCCGGCCATCAGGCCGAGGAAGAAGGTCATCAGGCTGAGCATGATGGCCCCTTCGCTGGTGCCGAACTCGGTGGCCATCTGCGGGATGGCCGGCAGGTACATGTCGATGCCCAGCGGGCCGGTGGCGGTGAGTGCGGCCAGCAGCAAGGGCAACGCACGGGGGAGGGGCGCGTGCATGGGGATGTCCGGGAAAGGCGGACCGCCCATTATCCGCACACAAACTTGCGCCGATAGATTGTGGTGGCCGGCAAAGTGTGAGCAATCGCGCCACGCGCCGGCGTTGTCTGGCAGGCTGTGGGCCGGTGCTGGCGGCCCGCTTGCGGTCGCCCGGCAGAACCTCGGCAAGGAGTTTGGTGTGATGCGATTTCTGGATTTCAGCTCCTGGCAGGGCGTGATGACCACCCTGGCCAGCCTGCTGGTGATCACCCTGATGGGCGTGGGTATCCGCCTGGTGCTGATGCAGACGGTGCAGGCGCGTCAGCAGGCGGCCAACCGGCAGATCAACGAACGCCTGAAGACCCTGATTGCCGCCTACAAGACCCTGGGCGGCTCGTTCACCGGTGACCTCAGTGTGGACCCGCGCCACCTGCGCCAATTGCGTCAGCAGGCCGCCGCCCAGGCCGATGTGAGCGTGGCCGCTGCCGCCCTGACCGATACCGATGGCGGCAGCCTGCTGCTGCCGGTCAACGATGCCGACCTGGTCAGCGGCGAGCTGGGCGAGCGCATGCGCCGCACCCGCGATGCGGTGGAGGCGGCGCTGTCGGACATCATCCTGCTCGGCACCGAAGTGCAGGTGCAGCTGGCCGCCCAGGCCGCCGCGCAGATGGTGGCCGGGCAGCCGATCCAGACCGCTGCGCTGGTGGTGTCATTGCGCGATTTCATCCGCGACACCCTGGGCCTGGCGCCGATCCCCACCGGCCTGACCATCCCCGCCCAGGGCCCGGCGCGCCCGGCCAACGCAGGCGGTGGCAAGGGAGGTGGCAAGGACAAGGGGGAAGGCGAGGGCGGCGGTGGCCGTGGTGGTGCCGGCGGAGGCGGAGGCGGTGGCGCCGGTGGCATGGGAATGGGCATGGGCGCTGGCATGGGCGCCGGTTACGGCCTGCGTAGCGGCGATAGCGACAGCTGATCAGATGGATTTGCTGGAGCCCCCTTAAAGCACAGGCTCAGGGAGCATCTGTGGGAGCGGCCCCGGCCGCGACGGCTCGGGAGTTATCGGCAGCACCGGCCCTGGTCCTCCTGTCGCAAGGGGTATCTGCGGGAGTGGTCCCGGCCGCGACGACTTCCGCGCAAGTACGCCCTGGCGCAGACAGCCGAAGCCACTGGATCAATGCCGGTGCCCGCAGCCGCCGTGCTTGTGTTCATGGCCGTGCGTATGGCCCTGCCCGGCCAGCGCCGCTGTGGTGCTCACTTCCACACTCAGGTGGGCCAGCTGCTTCTCGCTGGCCAGCACCTGGTGGATGCCCGCCGCATCCAGCCCATCCGGGCCACGCACGCTGAGCACGCAGGCCCAGCGCTCAGAGGCCACCCGCCACAGGTGCAGGTCGCTGACCTGCACTCCGGGCAGGGTGCCGACCTTGCCGCGGATGCGCGCCACGATGGGGTCGTCCATCTCGGCATCGAGCAGGGCGCGCGAGGTGGTGCGCAGCAGGCCAATGGCCCACCAGGTGATCAGGATCGAGCCAAGCACGCCCATGGCCGGGTCCATCCACGCCGCGCCCCAGGCCCAGCCAGCGATCAGGGCGATGATGGCCAGCACCGAGGTGGCCGCATCAGTGACCACATGCAGGTAGGCCGCGCGCAGGTTCAGGTCGGTATGGCCCTTGCCACTGGCCGGTGCAGCCTCATCGTGGTCGTGGTCGTGGTCGTGGTCGTGGTCGTCATGGCTGTGGCCGTGCCCATGCGAGTGGCCGTGGGAATGACCGTGATGGCTGTGGTCATCCTTCAGCCACCAGGCGCAGACCAGGTTCACCGCCAGGCCCACCACCGCCACCGCGATGGCCTCGCGATACTGCACCGGGCCGGGGTTGAGCAGGCGCTCCACCGATTCCCACACCATCGCCGCCGCGACCAGCAGCAGCATCAGGGCACTGGTGTAGCCGCCCAGCACCTCCACCTTCCAGGTGCCGAAGGCATAGCGCGGGTTGCCGATGTTGCGCCGGGCCACCGCGTAGGCCAGCAGGGTCAGGCCCAGGGCCAGGGTATGGGTGCCCATGTGCCAGCCGTCGGCCAGCAGGGCCATCGAACCGAAGGCCAGGCCGGCCACGATCTCGATCACCATCATCACCGCGGTCAGCACGGTGGCGCGCCGGGTCTTGGCTTCGGCTACCGGGTTGCCGGTGGCAAAGGCCTGTGGATGTTGGCAGTCGGGGCGCAGGGGGCGCGGATCGGGCGTGGTCATGGCAGCGGACCTGGGCTAGGATGGCGGCATCGTATCAGATACCCCGGGGGGGTATGTATGGGGCACCTGAACCATGCCGACAAATCCCTCAAGCAGCGCGTGGCCCGGCTCAAGGGCCAGGTACTGGCACTGGAGCGCGCGCTGGACGGGCAGGCAGGGCACGAGGTGGACTGCCTGGACGTGCTGACCCAGGCTGCTGCCGTGCGCGGAGCTGCGCAGGCACTGATGGTGCAGCTGATGAGCCACCACCTGCGCGAGCATGTGGCGGCCCCCGATGATGCCGGCCAACGCGACAACGGTGCAGAGGAAATGACCGCCGTGCTGGCGCGTTATCTGAAGTAGAGCCACCGGGATATCAGCGCCCGGTGTCGGGCAGGCGGTCCAGCGGGCTGAGCAACCCGCCTGCCCCGCGTCCCAGCACATGGGTATAAATCTGCGTGGTCTTGACGTCCTTGTGGCCAAGCAGTTCCTGCACCGTGCGGATGTCATGCCCACTTTCGAGCAGGTGCGTGGCGAAACAGTGGCGCAGGGTATGGCAGGTCACCGGTTTGATCAGCCCGGCATGGTGGCGGGCGCGTTTGATCGCGCGCTGCATGACATCCTCACCCAGATGGTGGCGCCCGGTACGCCCGCTGCGCGGGTCACGCGAGAGATTGCCGGCCGGGAACAGGTACTGCCAGCCCGGCTCGGTTGCCGCGCCGGGATACTTGCGTGCCAGGGCATGCGGCAGTTCCACCTGGCCCAGCCCGGCAGCCAGGTCTGACTGGTGCACATGCAGGGCACGCTGACGTTGCTGCAGCAAACGTTCGCGCAAGCTCAGCGGCAAAGGCACAAGGCGGTCCTTGTTGCCCTTGCCGCTGCGTACGCAGATTTCCACCCGCTCCATATCCAGGTCCTTGATGCGCAGGCGCAAGGCCTCCATCAACCGCATGCCTGTGCCATAGAGCAGCCGCCCGATCAATTCGGGCAGCCCGTCGGGCAAGGCAGACAGCAGTTGCGCCACCTCGTGCTGGGACAACACGACCGGCAGCCGTCGCGGGCGCTTGGCACGCACCATGTCCTCCATCCACGGCAACTCCACGTCCAGTACCACCCGGTAGAGAAACAACAACGCCGACAGCGCCTGGTTCTGGGTGGCGGCGGCTACTTGCCCTTGCATGGCCAACCCGCTGAGGAAGCGTTCCACCTCCGCGCCGCCCAGCTCGCGCGGGTGCTGCCTGTTGTTGGCCAGGATGAAACGGCGGATCCAGCCCACGTACGCCTGCTCGGTACGCAGGCTGTAGTGACGCAGGCGGATTCGTTCACGCACCACCTCCAGCAACCGCGGGGAATGACCTGCCGTTACACCCGCATCCTTGGGGGAATAATCCATAGCACCGCACTCCTGCGACATAACGCCCACAGACTGCGGCACCGGCGAGGGGCAGGGCTGTCATGCAAGGTGTTGATGCTGCATAGGGTGATGCCTGTTCACTTTGTCGTCGCGATGCGCCACACTCGGCAAATATGCCGCAATTAGGCGGCCTACTAGGTGTTAGCAGGCAAGAAATGTCCGAAGTATTTTACTGCAAAGGCTGGTTTAGAGCCAAAAAACGTGCTCTAGAACCGTACACCGCTGTACAAGCGCAGGCGCTTCACGAAGGCGGTGAGCTTTACTGTGCACTAATCGGCTCCCATACCAATCCCACCTGCTTTCTCGAAGTGAAGAGGGGCTTTGTCGGGGTAGGCTTCCTTGATGAGAAGCTCAGAGAGGTACTTTCTTACTCATTTCAAGAGGAAGAGCCAGGCAAGCTTTTCCTTTCAATGGCTACACACCGTGAATTTGAGCCAAACTCTGACAAGGTTCTTAAAGGTACTAGCTACATATTTAGCCTTGATGGAAAGCTAATCATAAGAAGAGAAGTGTTTTCCCCTTCGCACAAGCTTGATAGTGCAGAGCGCATCACAGATATAAGCGCTAACTGGGAGCCTTTTCCCAAATTTGGCAGCTACGGTCATTTAGTAAAAGCAGAGCGTTAATGCCTGCTAACAAATCAATCTAGCGGACCCGCTAAAGCGGGCCGCTAATTTCCAACGTTAGGCCGCAGGACGAGCACATGGCTTTCTACATTCTTATCGACAAGGTTTTGGAGACAGAGAGCGAGGCGCTCTATCGCTTCTACGACACCGCGCATCCAGACGAGGTCGGAGAGCTTCGCCTGGACAAGACCAGCGAAACCATTGAGATGACAAAGCCTTCTCGGGAAGTATTCTTCAACCGAGCCGCCACGAAGATCGCACGCCACTTTCGTGAGGGCAGCCTTCCGGACAGCACATGCTGGGCATCATGAGTAGAGTCCTACTCTCTGGCCACAACAGACTGCGGCCTAACAGTTCATGTATGGACTCCCCCGTCAAATCCTGGCGGCACGATGTTGTGAAGCTTCAGCTTCACGGCATGTGATTCTTCATTTTGCATCCTGCTGAAACTTTTTC
>NZ_LDJM01000024.1 GCF_001431485.1 Stenotrophomonas ginsengisoli
ACTGCGCGCGACTCCGAAGCCGAAGCCGAAGCCGAAGCCGAAGCCGAAGCCGAAAGCCGAAGCCGAAGCCGAAGCCGAAGCCGAAGCCGAAGCCGAAGCCGAAGCCGAAGCCGAAGCCGAAGCCGATCAAACCTCGGTACTGGCGCAGGAGCCGGTACTGGAGACCGCCGCCGGCATGGTCACCATTGCCGGTCTGCTGGCCGATGACCAGGACAGCAGCGATGAGCTGCCTGCACCGGCCGCCGCGGTCGATGTGCCGCAGGTCGCGGCTGATCTGCCGTCGCACGATGCGCCTGTCGCTGCATCGCCTGTGCCGGCCCCTGTGCTGGCTGCAGCTGCCCCGGCGGCACCGCTGGCCGGTGCCAGTGTGGCTCTGGAACCGTTGTCCGCACCGGTGGACGATGAAGTCGGTACCGGTGAGGACGGCGCGCGCGCCGGTCAGGAACAGGTGCGTGTACGCGCCGACCTGCTCGACCGCCTGGTCGGTCATGCCGGTGAAGTGGCGATCTACCGTTCGCGTCTGGAACAGCAGCTGGGTGCCTTCCGCGGCGCCATGGCCGAGCTGGACCGCACCAACGCCCGTCTGCGCGATCAGCTGCGTCGTCTGGATCTGGAAACCGAAGCCCAGATCGTGGCCCGTTACCAGCGCGAGGACAGTGCCGACCGCACCTTCGATCCGCTGGAGCTGGACCGTTTCTCCACCTTGCAGCAGCTGTCGCGTGCGCTGAACGAATCGGCCGCCGACTTGTCCGGCCTGCAGGGTGTGCTCGATGACCTGGCCCGCAATTACGACAATCTGCTGGGCCAGCAGTCGCGGGTGAGCTCGGAGCTGCAGGACGGCCTGATGCGTGCGCGCATGGTGCCTTTCGACGGCCTGGTGCCGCGTCTGCGTCGTGTGGTCCGTCAGGCCGCTGCCGATACCGGCAAGCAGGTCCGTCTGGTGGTGGAAGGTACCCAGGGCGAACTGGACCGCAATGTCCTGGACCGCATGGTCGCGCCGCTGGAGCACATGCTGCGCAACTCGGTGGCTCACGGCATCGAAGCCCCGGCCGCACGTCTGGCAGCCGGCAAGGCCGAAGAGGGCGTGATCACCCTGCAGCTGCGTCGCGAAGGTGCGGAAATCGCCCTGGAAGTGGCCGATGACGGTGCCGGCCTGGACCGCGCGGCAATCCGCCGCCGCGCCGAACAGCGTGGCCTGGTGCCCAATGCGGCCCTGCTGTCCGAGCACGAGCTCGACTCGCTGATCTTCGCTGCCGGTTTCTCCACCGCCGATCAGGTCAGCCAGCTGGCCGGCCGCGGAGTGGGCATGGACGTGGTGCGCAACGAGGTGCGTCAGCTCGGTGGCTCGGTGGACATCGTGTCGCAAACCGGTCGCGGTGCCCGCTTCATCATGCGCCTGCCGCAGACCCTGGCCGTCACCCAGGCCGTGTTTGCGCAGATCGGTGAAACCACCTATGCGGTGCCGGTGGCCTCGGTCAGTGGTATCGGCCGCATCTCGCGCGAGCGTTTTGAAAGTGGCCAGGGCGTCTACCGTTACGGCGGTGAGGACTACGCCCTGTACGATCTCGGCCTGCTGGTCGGGCAGGATCCGGCCAAGGCCGAAGGCCAGGCGCAGATCCCGTTGCTGCTGGTGCGTGCCGGCGACCTGCGTGCGGCGGTGGCCATCGACCAGGTCGTGGGCAACCGCGAAGTGGTGGTCAAGCCGGTGGGCATGCAGATCGCCTCGGTGCCGGGTATCTACGGCGCCACCATCACCGGCGAAGGCAATGTGGTGGTGATCCTGGACGTGGCCCCGCTGGTGCGTCGCCTGCTGTCCCAGCCGAGCCGTCAGGCCCCGGTGGCCCCGGTGGCCCCGGTGCGTCAGGTGCCGCTGGTGATGGTGGTGGACGACTCGCTGACCATGCGCAAGGTCACCGGTCGCGTGCTGGAACGCCACAACTTCGAAGTGGCTGCCGCCCGCGACGGTATCGAGGCACTGGAGCAGCTGGAAGAGCGCGTGCCTGACCTGATGCTGCTGGATATCGAAATGCCGCGCATGGACGGCTACGAGCTGGCCACCGCGATGCGTGCCGATCCGCGCTACAAGGATGTGCCGATCATCATGATCACCTCGCGTACCGGCGACAAGCACCGCCAGCGCGCCCTGGAAATCGGTGTCCAGCGCTATCTGGGCAAGCCGTACCAGGAGCCGGAACTGATGCGTAACGTTTATGACCTGCTGGGGATTTCCCGTGCCCGCGAATGATCTCAATGCCACAGTCGTGCTGCTGGCCAACCCGGGTGCGGCACGCGACAAGCTGCGCCAGGCGGTGCTCAATGCCGGTGGCAACATCGTGCTGGAAACCGAGCCGGGCCAGGCCGATGCCGGCCAGGTGCTGGCCGCCAATCCGGCTGCCGTGGTGATTGCGCTGGACGCCAGCACCGACCAGGCACTGGACCGGCTGGAGCCGGTGCTCGACCAGGCCGGTGTGATGGTGCTGCTGGAAGAGGCCGAACTGGCTGCCCACCGTGAAGGCTGGGATGCCCAGCGCTGGGAGCGCCATCTGGCGGCCAAGCTGCAGGGTCACGGCAACGTGCTGCCGCCCGGAGCCGAGGACGAACAGTTGCTGCACCCGCAGCCGGGCAAGCCGGCCACCCCGGCCCAGGGCCATGCCGATGCCACCCTGCATCCGCACCTGGCCCAGGCCGAAGCCTTTGCTCCGGCCGTGCCCAACGATGCGCTGCAGCTGCAGGCCGATGTCGATACGCCGGTGCTGGTGGATGGCCAGTGGGCTTCGGTGGATACCGATACCGCCCTGTCTGTCGGCGATGACAGCCTGGACCTGTCCTTTGAACCGGTGGCCGCTGAAACGGCCTTCAACAGTTTCGAGTCGGCCGATTACCAGCCGCCGGCGGTGGCCGATGTGGTGGCGCCGTCGCTGGAGGAATTGTTCGCCAGTGCGCCGGCCGTGTCTGCGCCGGCTGCCGAGCCGGCCGCGGTGATGCCGCCGCCGTTGCCGCCGCTGCCGTCAGCCCCGGCCGAGCCGGTGCTGCCGGCCGTAGAAACCACGGTGGAAGCGACCGCTGCGCCGGCCACGCTGGACAAGTGGGCACTGGTGGATTTCGACAGCAGTGCACCGGCCCCGGCGCCCGTTCCGGCTCCGGCCGAGCCGGCACTCCAGTGGGATCTGAGCAGCCTGTCGTTGATCGACCTGGACAGCGAGGACGGGCAGGAGGGTGATGCCGTGCCTGCCGACCAGACCGCCACCTCGGTGGCCCTGGTGATGGCCGGTATCGGTGGCCCGGATGCGATCCGTCGCCTGCTGGCCCAGCTGCCGGCAGAAGGCATGCCCGGTGCGGTGCTGATCCAGTTGCGTCTGGACGGTGGCCGCTACGCCAACCTGGTGGCCCAGCTGCAGCGCGTCAGTGCGGCGCCGGTGCTGCTGGCCGAAGCCGGCAAGACCCTGCAGGCAGGCCATGTTTACGTGGTCAGCGACGAGATCACCCTGGGCAATGGCCAGCCCCTGCGTTTTGACACCCTGGCACCGATGGCCAGCATGCTGGCCGATGTGCCTGCCGATGGCGGTGTGGTGTTGATGCTCAGTGGCGCCGATGCCGAGCAGGTCGATGCCGTCCTGCGTCTGGCCGAGCGTGGGGCCTGGGTGGCCGGTCAGTCCGGCGAGGGTTGCTACGACCCGGCCGCTGCCAGTGCCCTGGCCGTGGCCGGCATGCCGATTGGTGAACCGGCCTGGCTGGCGCGCGAACTGCTCGCACGCTGGGGCCTGTAAGGAATCACGATGAACCATATCAACAACGATGAAGTACGCGGTGTCGTGCTGCAGTGTGCCGGCGAGAAGGTGCTGCTGCCCAATGCCACCGTGGCCGAGGTGATGTCGCGCGTGCAGCTGCAGCCGGCCGCGGCCGATGCGCCGGCATGGATTGCCGGCAGCCTGTCCTGGCAGGGGTTTGATGTGCCGGTGGTGGCCTTCGGCCGCTTTGCCGGTCTGGGCAACGACGTGGTGGTTGGCCAGCTCAAGGTGGTGGTGCTCAAGGCCCTGGCCGGGCAGGCCCACCTGCCGTACTACGCGCTGCTGACCGAGTCCTTCCCGCAGTTGATCGCGGTGCCGCGCGATGGCCTGCTGGCCGATGCATCCGAGGAAGTGGTGCCCGAGGGCGTGCACATGCGTGTGCTGCTGGGCGAACAGACCGCCTTGCTGCCCGACCTGGACGCGGTGGAATCAGCGGTGCTGGCCAGCCTGGCCGCCTGACACCCTCACGGCCCTTCGGGGCCGTGAGTGTTTGCAGCGCTCAGAAATCGCCCAGGCGTGTCTGCAGTGCGGCCAGGGTCGCCAGTCCGGCGGTTTCGGTACGCAGTACCCGCGGGCCCAGCTGCAGGCCGGCAAAGCCGGCTTGCCCCAGGATGTCCAGATCGCGCGGCGACCAGCCGCCTTCCGGGCCGATGGCCACCACGACACCACCGCTGCCCACCGCCGGCAGGGTGGCCAGGGTCCACTGGCCACGCGGGTCCAGGCACAGGCGCAGGCTGTCGGCCGGCAGCGCAGCGCAGGCCTGGGCCAGCCCGGCCGGTGCCGCCACCGGAGGAATCACCGCCCGTCCGCTCTGCCCGCAGGCCGAGGCCACCACGCTGTTCCAGTGCGCCACGCGCTTGGCCGCACGCTCACCCTCCAGGCGTACCTCGCTGCGTTCGCTGTTGACCGGCACGATCGCCGCCGCCCCCAGTTCGGTGGATTTTTGCAGGATCAGGTCCATCTTCTCGCCACGCGCAATGCCCTGCAGCAGGGTGATGCGCAGCGGCGATTCGTTGTCCAGGGCCTGGGCGGCATTGATCTGCACGCGCGCATTGCGCTTGCCCACATCCACCAGTTCGGCGCTGTAGTCATGGCCGTCGCCATTGAACAGCACGCAGTGTTCGCCCACGCCCAGGCGCATCACGCGCACCAGGTGGTTGGCAATGTCGTCGGGCAGGTCCAGGCTCAGGCCCACGTACAGGGGCAGGCTGACAGGGCAACGGGTGATGCGCATGAGGGTCGGTTCAAAGTCAGGAGGAAAGGGGCCGGGTCTGTTAGCATTGCCAACCAGATGAATATCCGCTTGCCCGTGCGTATTGTATCGACGTCCACCTGCTGTGCGTTGCGGGGGCAGGCATGAGCCGGCGCCTGCCGACCATCCACGGTCGCCGCCAGGAACAGGCCGGCCCGTTCCAGCTGGAACACCTGGACCTTGAATTTTCCAATGGCGAACGCCGCCAGTTCCAACGCCTGAACGGGCGTGGGCACGGTGCGGTGGTCGTGGTGCCGTTGCTCGATGAGCACACCGTGCTGCTGGTGCGCGAATACGCCGCCGGCATGCACCGTTACGAACTGGGCCTGGTCAAGGGACGCATCGATGCCGGCGAATCGGCCATCGAGGCGGCCAACCGCGAGCTCAAGGAAGAGGCCGGTTACGGCGCACGCCAGCTGCAGGTGTTGCGCGAACTGAGCCTGGCCCCGACCTACATGAGCCACCAGACCACCCTGGTGCTGGCCCGTGACCTGTATCCGGAGCGCCTGCCCGGTGATGAGCCGGAAGAACTGGAAGTGGTGCCCTGGAAGCTGGCCGAACTGGACCAGCTGATGCTGCGCGAGGACTTTTCCGAAGGCCGGTCACTGGCGGCGTTGTTCATTGCCCGGCAGTGGCTGGCCATGCCGGCATGATCCGCATCCCGGTTGACCTGCGTGAAATGGTCATTGCCCTGGCCGGGCAGGCCGGTGAGGCGATCATGCAGGTGTACGGCCGCGGTTTCGAGGTCATGCACAAGGAAGACGACAGCCCGGTGACCGAGGCCGACCTGCTGGCCAACCGCATCATCGTCGATGGTTTGCGTCGCTTGACGCCGGAATTGCCGGTGCTCAGCGAGGAAAGCGCCCTGGTCAGCTGGGAAGAGCGCCAGCACTGGACCAGCTACTGGCTGGTGGACCCGATTGACGGCACCCGCGAGTTCGTCAAGCGCAATGGGCAGTTCAGCGTCAACATCGCCCTGATCCACCAGGGGGCACCGTATTTTGCGGTGATCCAGGAGCCGGTCAGCGGTACGCTCTGGCATGCCGCCCGTGGCGAGCTGGCCTACCGGCGGCAGGGGCTGCATGACAGCGTCCTGCACGTGCGCAGCCCCGCCACCGCGCCACTGCAGGTGGCGATGAGCCGTTCGTTCAACAGCGCCCAGGGCGAGGCGATGCTGGCCCGGATGGGGCCCACCCAGACCCTGCGTCTGGGCTCGTCACTGAAGTTGTGCCGGATAGCCGAAGGCCAGCTGGATGTGTATCCACGGCTGGGCCCGACCAGCGAGTGGGACACCGCTGCCGGCCAGTGCATCGTGCAGGCCGCCGGCGGCAATGTGCTGTCGCTGGCCACCGGCAAGCCTTTCCGTTACAACCGCCGGCCCAGCCTGCTCAATGGCCATTTCATTGCCCTGGGCGATCTGGCCCTGCCATGGCAATCGTGGCTGGCCGACTGATCAGCCCCACCGCTGCAACCGTACGAGGACACCGCATGAAACCCATCCCCGACCAGGCCCGCCCGATCGATCGCCTGCTGGCGCTGATGGCCGACCTGCGTGATCCCGATGGCGGCTGCCCGTGGGACCTGCAGCAGGATTTTTCCAGCATTGCCCCGTACACCATCGAGGAAGCCTACGAAGTGGCCGAGGCCATTGACCGGGGCGACCTGCACGACCTGCGCGACGAGCTGGGTGACCTGTTGCTGCAGGTGGCCTTCCATGCACAGATGGCCAGTGAGCAGGGCCTGTTCGGTTTTGAGGATGTGGCCCAGGCCATCACCGAGAAGATGGTGCGCCGGCATCCGCATGTGTATGCCCAGGCCCGCGCCGACGATGCCGGGCAGGTGTTGGGCAACTGGGAGGCGATCAAGCGTGCCGAACGCCAGGCGCGTGGCGAACACGACACCTCGGCCCTGGCCGGTATCAGTGCCGGCCTGCCGGAATGGTTGAAGGCGACCAAGCTGCAGGCGCGTGCGGCGCGTACCGGCTTTGACTGGCCGGGCCCGGCACCGGTGCTGGACAAGCTGGCCGAGGAGATGGACGAGGTGCGCGCGGAGTTCGAGCGCGGCCCGGTGGCCGACAACCACGCGGCGCTGGAAGAGGAAATCGGCGACCTGTTGTTTGTGGCAGCCAACCTGGCCCGGCATGCGAAGGTGGATCCGGGCGCGGCTTTGCGCCGTGCCAACCTGAAATTCGAACGTCGTTTCCGGGCCATGGAAGCGTTGGCCGCCGCACAGGGCCAGGACTTCGCCGGCCTGGACCTGGCCGTGCAGGAAGCGCTGTGGCAGCAGGTCAAGGCGACCGAATGATGGTCAAGACACTGGCCCTGTTCGCGGTGACCGCGCTGGCCGAGATCATCGGCTGCTGGCTGCCGTGGTTGTGGCTGCGCAAGGGCGGCAGTGTCTGGTTGCTGCTGCCGGCCGCCGCCGCGCTGGCCTTGTTCGCCTGGTTGCTGACCCTGCACCCCACCGCCAGTGGGCGTACCTATGCCGCCTATGGTGGCGTGTATGTGGCTGTCGCCCTGGCCTGGCTGTGGCTTGTGGACGGGGTCCGTCCCACCCGCTGGGATGTGGCCGGGGTCAGCCTGTGTCTGGCCGGCATGGCCGTGATCATGCTGGCACCGCGCCAGGGCTGAGTGCGGCGACACCGCGCTGGCTGCCGGCCTGCGATCGGATCCATCGGGCATGGCCTGCGCTGCACATGCGGCATCGGCAGCGGAACGGTCGCTGCTGTGGGCAATGCGGGGTGGGGCATGGGCCATCAGTTGGGCTGCGGCGACAGTGCCGCTTGCAACTAATCTGGGATAATGCGGGTTCTTTCACCAGTGTTGGATGCAAGGCCATGACCCAGAAGACCCTTCTCAACGACAGTCATCGTGCGCTGGGCGCAAAGATGGTCGATTTCGGTGGCTGGGACATGCCCATCCACTACGGCTCGCAGATTGACGAGCATCACCTGGTGCGTGGCCAGGCCGGCATGTTCGATGTCAGCCACATGACCGTGGTCGACCTGCGCGGTACCAACGTGCGCGCCTTCCTGCGCCAGTTGCTGGCCAACTCGGTGGACAAGCTCAAGGTGCCGGGCAAGGCCCTGTATGCCTGCATGCTCAACGAGAAGGGCGGGGTGATTGACGACCTGATCGTCTACTTCCTGGGTGAGGATTTGTTCCGCATGGTGGTCAATGCCTCCACCCGCGAGAAGGACCTGGCCTGGATCAGCCAGCATGCAGCTGCGTTCGATGTCAGCGTGCAGCAGCGCGAGGATCTGGCCATCATCGCCGTGCAGGGCCCGCAGGCGCGTGCCAAGGCCATCTCGCTGCTGGCCGAGGACCAGCGCGAGGCCGCCGACAAGTTGGGCCGCTTCGCTGCGCTGGACGTACGTGCGGCCGACGGAGTGGAACTGTTCCTGGCCCGTACCGGTTACACCGGTGAGGATGGTTTTGAAATCCTGCTGCCGCAGACTGCCGTGGTGGCCTTCTGGGACAAGCTGCTGGGCGCAGGCGTCAAGCCGGCCGGTCTGGGCGCGCGCGACACCCTGCGCCTGGAAGCGGGCATGAACCTGTACGGCCAGGACATGGATGAGTCGGTGACCCCGTACGAGGCGGGCCTGGCCTGGACGGTGTCGCTGGACGACGGCCGTGACTTCATCGGCCGTGCGGCGCTGGAAGCACAGAAGGCGGCCGGTGTGCCGACCCAGCTGATCGGCCTGGTGATGGATGACAAGGGCGTGCTGCGTCATGGCCAGGGTGTGCTCACCGCCAATGGCCAGGGCGAGATCCTGTCCGGTACGTTCTCCCCGACCCTGGGCAAGGCCATTGCCTTTGCCCGCGTGCCGGCCGGTGATGCCGGCGATGTGCGCGTGGACATCCGTGGCCGTGAGGTGCCGGTGCGCGTGGTCAAGTTCCCGTTCGTGCGCGAAGGCGCTGCCCAACCGGGCATCCTGGCCTGAGGCACGCCTGTTCTGCCGCCGGGCACCGTGGTGCTCGGCTACACTATTCCTTCCGTTCCACCTTCTTTTTAGCGGAGCAGTTCCATGAGCCAGATCCCCGGCGACCTCAAGTTCCTCAAGTCCCACGAGTGGGCGCGCGTTGAAGCTGACGGTCGTGTCACCGTCGGTATTTCCGATCATGCCCAGGGCCTGCTTGGCGACCTGGTCTATGTCGAGCTGCCCAGCGTCGGTGACAGCGTGACGGCCGGCAATGCCGTGGCTGTGGTGGAGTCGGTCAAGGCTGCCTCGGACGTGTACAGCCCGGTGTCCGGCACCGTGGTTGCCGTCAACGACGCGCTGTCGGACAAGCCGGAAACCATCAACGAGGATGCCTATGGCCAGGGCTGGCTGTACGTGCTCGAGCAGGCCGATGCCGCCGAGCTGGAAGCACTGCTTGATGCCAATGCCTATGCATCGGCACTGGAAGATGACGCGCACTGAGTGCCGCGTGCATCGAGCCGGACGGCCGCCTTGTGCGGCCGTTTTTTTTGCCTGCATATCACGGTGGCGTGAGTGTGTGCCTGGGCATGCAGGCACACGCAGCTTGCGCAGTTGGCGCTTTGTCGATGGTGCTTTGTCTGCGTCGGGCAATTTGCTTGCCTGCCTGGTGCCGGTGCCAGGCTGTCGCACGCTTGCTGCTTGCAGGCAACGCATGGCAGCAGCATTGCAGGCAATGGATAACAAGCCGCAGCTGCGCAAGTGGCTTGTTTCAAGTGCTTTGCTGCCAATGCGGGGTTTGCGCTGAGCGCTTGCCATCGTTGCTGCATTGCACTGGCCGGGCACTTGCGCTGATCGCGATGTGCCTTGCATGCGCTGGCGGTTGCTGCCAATTGCGCGCAGATGGTTGACAGTAAAAAAAACGATGATTAGGTTTCGCCTCAAGCAGATGCCGTAGCCGGTGCCCGTGATCCAGATCATCAAACGATTGTTGATGTGTCAGCTCGCACTCACCACGCCAGTGGCAGTGGTTCGCGGTGACGTCGTCAACAACGGGCCAGCTGGGGACTCTGCCCATGACAGCCGCGGCACACACTGCGGCTGTCTGCGTATCCGTAACCGGATGTGGCTTGGGTCCGGAGGTCGTATCGCGATGCGCGAGCGGGCTGTGTCACCTGGGTTGTCAACCTGATAGATCACTGACGAGGAGCCAACGTATGGCCACGAAGAAAGTCGCGAGCAAGAAGCCGGCTGCCAGCAAGGCGGTGAAGAAGGTCGCCAAGAAGGCCGCCGCCACCAAGTCGGCAGTGACCAAGACCGCCGCCAAGAAGACCGCCGCCAAGAAGGCTGTGGCCAAGAAGCCGGCCGTCAAGAAGACTGCAGTCAAGAAGGCTGTGGCGAAGAAGCCGGCCGTCAAGAAGACTGCAGTCAAGAAGGCTGTGGCCAAGAAGCCGGTAGCCAAGAAGACTGCAGTCAAGAAGGCTGTGGCCAAGAAGCCGGTAGCCAAGAAGACTGCAGTCAAGAAGGCTGTGGCCAAGAAGCCGGCCGTCAAGAAGGCCGCAGTCAAGAAGGCTGTGGTCAAGAAGCCGGCCGTCAAGAAGGCCGTCGCCAAGAAGACCGCAGTCAAGAAGGCTGTGGCCAAGAAGCCGGTAGCCAAGAAGGCCGTAGCCAAGAAGGCTGTCGCCAAGAAGGCAGTCGCCAAGAAGGCAGTGGCCAAGAAGGCAGTCGCCAAGAAGGCAGTAGCCAAGAAGGCAGTAGCCAAGAAGGCCGTAGC
>NZ_LDJM01000025.1 GCF_001431485.1 Stenotrophomonas ginsengisoli
CCACCGCGGCCACCCGCAGGGTGGTGGGAATCACATCATTGGAGCTCTGTCCGTAGTTGACGTGGTCATTGGGGTGCACCGCCAGTTCGGTCGGCAGGTGCCGGTTGGCCAGGCTGGCGATCACCTCGTTGGCATTCATGTTGGAGGAGGTGCCCGAACCGGTCTGGTAGATGTCCACCGGAAACTGGGCGTCATGGCGGTTGGCCGCCACTTCGGTGGCGGCACTGTCGATGGCCTGGGCCCGCTCCGCGGACAATGCCCCCAGACGGCCGTTGATCCGCGCCGCCGCGCTCTTGACCAGGCCCAGCGCGGCGATGAAACGGGCCGGCATCGGCCGCCCGGAAACCGGGAAATTGTTGACCGCGCGCTGGGTCTGCGCCCCCCACAGGGCCTCGGCCGGCACCTGCAGCGGCCCCATCGAATCGTGCTCGGTGCGCCCGTTGTCCTTGTCCATGACCACCACCAATACGCTTGGGTAAGGAAAATAAAACCCGATGATGCCTGCCCGGCACTGCGGCCGCATCCTTCCGGTCGCGTAGAATATGGCCCCCTGCCGTTACAGCTCCGTCACTGACATGTCGCACTCTGCCCTGCTTGCCCTGTCCCCGCTCGATGGTCGTTACGCTTCCAAGGTCGACGCCCTGCGGCCGATCTTCTCCGAATACGGCCTGATCCGTGCCCGCATCAAGGTCGAGATCGAATGGCTGCTGGCCCTGGCCGGCGAGCCGGGCATCGTCGAACTGGCCCCGTTCTCTGCCGCCGCCGCTGCCCGCCTGCGCGCCCTGGCCGCGGATTTCTCGCCGCAGCAGGCTGCCCGGGTCAAGGAAATCGAGCGCACCACCAACCATGACGTCAAGGCAGTGGAGTACTTCATCAAGGAGCAGCTGCGCGATGACGCCGAGCTCGCCCCGGCCCTGGAATTCGTGCATTTCGCCTGCACCAGCGAGGACATCAACAACCTGTCCTACGGCCTGATGCTCGAAGAAGCCCGCCGCACCGTGGTACTGCCGGCCTACCAGGGCATTGCCGCCAGCCTGCGCCAGCTGGCCCACGACCAGGCCAGCCAGCCGATGCTCTCGCGTACCCACGGCCAGACCGCCTCGCCGACCACCCTGGGCAAGGAAATGGCCAATGTCGTGGCCCGCCTGGAACGCCAGATCAGCCAGATCGCCAGCGTCGAGCTGACCGGCAAGATCAACGGCGCGGTCGGCAACTACAACGCCCACATCGCCTCCTACCCGGCCGTTGACTGGCCGGCCTTCGCCGAGAAGTTCGTCACCTCGCTGGGCCTGGTGTTCAACCCCTACACCACCCAGATCGAGCCGCACGACAACATCGCCGAGATCGGCGATGCCGCCCGCCGCGCCAACATCATCCTGATCGACCTGGCCCGCGACATCTGGGGCTACATCTCCCAGGGCTACTTCAAGCAGAAGCTCAAGGAGGGCGAAGTCGGCTCCTCGACCATGCCGCACAAGGTCAACCCGATCGATTTCGAGAACGCCGAAGGCAATTTCGGCATCGCCAACGCCCTGCTGGAACACTTCAGCGCCAAGCTGCCGATCAGCCGCTGGCAGCGTGACCTGACCGACTCCACCGTGCTGCGCGCGCTGGGCACCGCCTTCGGCCATGGCCAGGTCGGCCTGGAATCGCTGGCCAAGGGCCTGGGCAAGCTGACCGTCAACCCGGAGCGTCTGGACGCCGATCTTGACGCGGCCTGGGAAGTGCTGGCCGAAGCCGTGCAGACGGTGATGCGCCGTTACGGCCTGCCCAACCCCTACGAGCAGCTCAAGGCCCTGACCCGCGGCCACGGCATCACTGAGGCCTCGATGCGGCAGTTCATCGACGGCCTGGACCTGCCGGCCGAGGCCAAGGCCCCGCTGCTGGCCATGACCCCGGGCAGCTACACCGGCCTGGCTGCCGATCTGGCCCGCGCCATCTAAATCGGCACCTGCCCGATTCAGCAAAGACCCGCCCGCGTGCGGGTCTTTGCGTTTTCGCCCCGGCAATTGATCCAGCGCACATCCCGGGGGTGCACTGACCGGCGCGTCGTTGGACAATGGCCTACTTGGGCGCCCGTGTGGCCCCACCCTCACCCGCAGCAAGGATTACCCCATGGCCACCGCCAAGCAGCCCAAGACCTACCCGATCGAAGTCCACGCCAAGCCCGGGCAGATGCTCGGCATGCCGGTAGCCACCTTCCTGCGCGATTACTGGCAGAAGCGCCCGCTGTTGATCCGCAACGCCTTCCCGGACTTTGACACCCCGGTGATGCCCGAGGACCTGGCCGGCCTGGCCTGCGAGCAGGGCGTGCTGGCGCGCCTGATCAGCCATGACGGCAACAACAACGGCTGGCAGGTGCGCACCGGCCCGTTCGCCGAGGAAGACTTCCCGGGCATGCCCGACCACGACTGGACCCTGCTGGTGCAGGACGTGGACAAGTGGGACGGCGACGTGCGCGCGATGACCGAGCACTTCAGCTTCCTGCCGCGCTGGCGCATGGACGATGTGATGATCTCCTTTGCCGCCACCGGCGGCGGCGTCGGCGCCCACGTGGACCAGTACGATGTGTTCCTGATGCAGGCCTTCGGCCAGCGCCGCTGGAAGATCGACGCCTCCGAGTCGACCAAGGGCAAGCGCCCGTCGCTGGATTTCCGCGATGACGCCGAGATCAAGCTGCTCAAGAAGTTCAAGGCCAGCCACGACTGGGTGCTGGGCCCGGGCGACATGCTGTACCTGCCGCCCAACGTGCCGCACGACGGCGTGGCGGTGAACCCCTGCCTGACCTTCTCCTTCGGCATGCGCGCGCCCTCGGCGGCCGAGCTGCTGAGCGATTTTGTCGACGAACTGGTGGCTGGCGCCTGCGATGACGTGCGCTACACCGATGGCGACCTGAAGGCCCCGGTCGATCCCAACGAGATCGACACCGCCGCCCTCAAGCGCGTGGTCAAGGCCCTCAACGCGATCCGCCTGGACGATACCCAGCAGCTGGAGAACTGGTTCGGCCGCTTCATCACCACCTACCGCAGCGCCACCGACATCAGCCCCGGCCCGGACACCCCGGATGCGGTGCACATCGAGCCCTCCCTTGCCGCCGGCTGGGAGCTGCACCGCCACCCGTGGGCACGCGTGGCCTGGCGTGGAACGGCCAGTGGTGCCACCGTCTTCTTCAGTGGCCGCGACTTTGCCGTGGCCGCCAAGGACGCCCCGCTGATCGCCGCAGCCGAGGTGGTGGACCACGCCCTGTGGCGCAAGCTCAGCGCCAAGGGCCGCAAGGCCGTGCTGGCCCTGGTGGCCGCCGGCGGCTACCAGCTGCTGGACCCGCAGGCCGAGGACGAGGACTTTGACGAGCTGGAAGACGAGCAGTACGCCGATGACCAGGCCCGCGCCCTGATTGCCGCCGAGGTCAGCGCTGACGAGGGCGAGGACGAGGACGGCCCGGAGCTGGAAGTGGAATACATCGAGCTGGTCGCCGACCAGGACAGCGATGAGCACGACCAGGACGGTGAGGACGACGACGCACCGGAAATGGAAGTGCAATACACCGAAATTGCCGGCGACAACGACCCGGCCTGAGCCACAGGAACAGCCCATGCACACTGCGGTGACCGTGCAGGCGGTCGATTACCCCAGCCAGTCGGCCGCCCTGCATGCGATCCGGCAGCGCGTGTTCGTCCACGGCCAGGGGATCGACCCGGCGCTGGAGCGCGACAGCGCCGATGCCGGCGCGGTGCACGTGCTGGCCATGGCCGCCGATGGCCAGTGGGTGGGCACCGGGCGCCTGGTCATCGATGCGGCCGGCGAACATGGCCGCATCGGGCGCATGGCCGTGCTGCCGGACTGGCGTGGCCAGGGGGTGGGCGCAGCCATGCTGCAGTGGCTGGAGCAGCAGGCACGCCAGCGCGGTGTCAGCCGGCTCCAGCTGCATGCCCAGTTGCCGGCCCTGGCGCTGTACCTGCGTGCGGGCTGGCTGCCCTGCGGCCCGGAGTTTGTCGAAGCCAGCCTGCCCCACCTGCCCCTGCACAAACGCCTGGATGGCGCGATGGCCGTGGGCGGGGAGCTGGCCGCGCAGGCCGCCCTGGCTTGCATCATCAGCACCACCGGCCGCCAGCTGCGTCTGCTCGCGCCCCTGCTCGACCCCGGCCTGCTCGATGCCCCGCTGGTGCTGGACAGCCTGCGGGCCCTGGCCGCCCGCCGCCAGCCGGTGCAGGTTCAGATCCTGGTCGACGACCCCACCGCGATCGTGCGTTGTGGCGGCGCGGCACTGGCCCTGCTGCAGCGTCGCCCCAGCGTATTCAGCATCCGCCAGCGCTCCCTGGACCACACCACCAGCGCCAATGCCCTGGCCGTCAATGACCGCGGCTACTGGCTGCAGCGGCCCAGTGCCGCCAGCCCGGACGGCCAGGCCGGACTGCCATGGCGACCGTCGACCCAACGCGTGCTGCAGGCCTTCGAGCAGGACTGGTCCTGCGCCGCCGATTGCCCGGAGCTGCGACCGCTGCGCCTGTAAGCGCCGCACGCGTGGCGGCCCGGCGCTGTACTGGTATGCACACATTGGTCTAAAGGATCAGACCCATACACACCCTCGATACCCCGTTAAGCATCCCCGGGGGTATAATCACGAGGTTCAAAAACCAACGTTGGCTGACCAGCACTCCGGCCAGGCACGTCTTACCGTCGACTTACCCCACAAGCGAACCAAAACTCCATCGTGGACAATCTACTCAAGCAGTTTGCGCAGTCATCGCAGCTCGCCGGCGGCAACGCCGCCTACATCGAAGACCTGTACGAGCAGTACCTGGTCTCTCCTGACAGCGTCGATCCGAAGTGGAAAACCTACTTCGATGGGTTCAACGGCCGTCAGGCTGGCGACATCCCCCATTCGGCCGTCATCGCGCACATCGCCGATGCTGCCAAGAAGGGCCCGACCCTTGCTGCTGAAGGTACTGGCGACGAGCGCGAGCGCAACGTCGGCCGCCTGATCACTGCCTACCGCTCGCGCGGCCACCTGGCTGCCAAGCTGGACCCGCTGGGCCTGACCCCGCCCAACAATGCGCCGGATCTGGACCTGCCGTTCCACAACCTGTCGCAGTCGGACCTGAATGCCGAGTTCAGCACCGGCGGCATCGCCGGCCAGCCGCGCATGAAGCTGCGCGACCTGCTGGCCCGCCTGCAGGCCACCTACACCGGCTCGATCGGTGCCGAGTTCATGCACATTGCTGAAGTCGAGCAGCGCCAGTGGCTGTACAAGCGCCTGGAACAGGACGGCGGCAACTACGGCCTGTCGGCTGATCTGAAGAAGCGCACCCTGGAGCGCCTGACCGCTGCCGAAGGCCTGGAACGCTACCTGCACACCAAGTACGTCGGCCAGAAGCGCTTCTCGCTGGAAGGCGGCGAATCGCTGATCCCGATGATGGACCGCCTGATCCGCCGCTCCGGTGGCGATGGCGTCAAGGACATCATCATCGGCATGGCCCACCGCGGCCGCCTGAACATGCTGGTCAACGTGCTGGGCAAGAGCCCGCGCAAGCTGTTTGACGAATTCGAAGGCAAGTTCGAGCACGACGACCGTGCCCACGCCGGCGACGTGAAGTACCACATGGGCTTCTCCGCCGATGTGGTCACCGACGGCGAGCCGGCCCACCTGACCCTGGCCTTCAACCCGTCGCACCTGGAAATCGTGGCCCCGGTGGTCGTCGGTTCGGTGCGTTCGCGCCAGGAACGTCGCGAAGACGCGGCGATGAACCAGGTGATGCCGATCATCATCCACGGCGACTCGGCCTTTGCCGGCCAGGGCGTGGTGATGGAACTGTTCCAGATGTCCCAGGCCCGCGGCTTCACCGTCGGCGGCACCGTGCACATCGTGGTCAACAACCAGGTTGGCTTCACCACTTCCAACCCGGATGACACCCGTTCGACCCTGTACTGCACCGACGTGGCCCGCATGATCGACGCCCCGGTGTTCCATGTGAACGGCGATGACCCGGAAGCCGTCGTGTATGCCGCCCAGCTGGCCTACGACTTCCGTCAGCAGTTCAAGAAGGACGTGGTCATCGACCTGATGTGCTACCGCCGTTGGGGCCACAACGAGGCCGACGAGCCGTCGATCACCCAGCCGCTGATGTACCAGGTGATCCGCAAGCACAAGACCACCCGCGAGCTCTACGCTGAAAAGCTGGAAAGCGCCGGCCTGATCGAAGCCGGTGCCGGCAAGGCCCTGGTGGACGATTTCCGCGACAAGCTGGACGCCGGCGAAGTGACCACCGAGCTGGCCGACCTGGGCAAGACCCCGACCTCCTCGCGCCTGTTTGTCGACTGGGCCAAGTACCTGGCCGGCAACCTGTCCGATGCGATCTCCACCGCCGTGGCGCTGGACAAGCTCAAGGCCCTGGCCGCCAACATCACCACCATCCCGGCCGAGGTCAAGCTGCACTCGCGCGTGGCCAAGGTGTATGACGACCGTCGCAAGATGGCCGCCGGCGAGCAGCTGGCTGACTGGGGCTTTGCCGAGAACCTGGCCTACGCCACCCTGCTGGACGAAGGCTACGGCATGCGTCTGGTCGGCCAGGACGTGGGCCGCGGCACCTTCACCCACCGTCACGCGATCCTGCACGAGCAGACCACCGACGCCTACTACCTGCCGCTGCGCCAGCTGGTGGACCGTCCGTCCAAGGTTGCCGTGATCGACTCGCTGCTCAGCGAAGAGGCCGTGATGGCCTTCGAGTACGGCTTCTCGACCACCGATCCGAACACCCTGTGCATCTGGGAAGGCCAGTTCGGCGACTTCGCCAACGGCGCCCAGGTCGTGATCGACCAGTTCATCGCTTCCGGTGAAGCCAAGTGGGGCCGCATTTCCGGCCTGACCCTGCTGCTGCCGCACGGCTATGAAGGCCAGGGCCCGGAACACAGCTCGGCGCGCCTGGAGCGCTTCCTGCAGCTGTGCGCCAAGGAAAACATGCTGGTCTGCGTGCCGTCGACCCCGGCCCAGGCATTCCACATGCTGCGTCGCCAGATGCACCTGACCACCCGCAAGCCGCTGGTTGTCATGAGCCCGAAGTCGCTGCTGCGCCACAAGCTGGCCGTGTCCAGCCTGGAAGAAATGGCCAACGGCCAGTTCCAGACCGTGATTGCCGACAGCAACGCCACCGACAATGCCGCCGTCAAGCGCGTGGTGCTGTGCTCGGGCAAGGTCTACTACGACCTGCTTGAAGACGCCCGTTCGCGCAACCAGGAAGACGTCGCCCTGGTCCGCGTGGAGCAGCTGTATCCGTTCCCGCGCGCCGCCGTGAAGGCTGAGCTGGCCAAGTACCCGAATGCCACCGATGTGGTCTGGGCACAGGAAGAGCCGATGAACCAGGGTGCCTGGTACCAGATCCGTCACCACCTGCAGGCGGTCGTCGGCACTCTGGGCCTGCACTACGCTGGCCGTCCGGGCTCGCCGTCGCCGGCCGTTGGCCACATGGCCGACCACCTGGCCGAGCTCAAGCAGCTGCTGGCCGATGCACTGGTCAATGCCTTTGACGACAACAAGTACGTCGACTAAGCCTTCCCTTCTCCACAGAATCGCAAATCAGGAAATTCATCACATGGCCACCGAAGTCAAAGCCCCGGTTCTGCCCGAATCCGTCGCCGACGGCACCATCGCTGCATGGCACGTCAAGGTCGGCGACCAGGTCACCCGTGACCAGAACCTGCTGGATCTGGAAACCGACAAGGTCGTTCTGGAAGTGCCGGCCCCGGTCGACGGCGTGATCAAGGAGCTGAAGTTCGCCGAAGGCGATGCCGTGACCTCCAGCCAGGTCGTTGCCATCATCGAGGAAGGCGCCGTTGCCGCTGCTCCGGCTGCCGCCCCGGCCGCCGCTGCTGCTCCGGCTCCGGCCGCTGCTGCCCCGGCCGCTCCGACTGCTGCCGCTCCGGTCCCGGCTGCTGCCGGCGCTGCTGCCACCCTGCCCCCGGGCGCCCGCTTCTCGGCCATCACCGAAGGCGTGAACCCGGCTGACGTGGACGGCACCGGCCGTCGCGGCGCCGTGACCAAGGAAGACATCGTCAACTTCGCCCGCAACGGCGGTGCCGCCAAGGCCTCCGGTGCCCGCGCCGAAGAGCGCGTGCCGATGACCCGCATGCGCGCCCGCATTGCCGAGCGTCTGATGCAGTCGAAGAACTCGACCGCCATGTTGACCACCTTCAACGAGGTCAACCTGTCCAAGGTCATGACCGCGCGCAAGGAACTGCAGGAAGAGTTCGTCAAGGCCCATGGCATCAAGCTGGGCTTCATGAGCTTCTTCGTGAAGGCCGCTGCCAACGCCCTGGCCCGCTTCCCGCTGGTCAATGCCTCCATCGATGGCAACGACATCGTCTACCACGGCTATTCGGACGTCTCCATCGCCGTGTCCACCGAGAAGGGTCTGGTCACCCCGGTCATCCGCAACGTCGAGCGCATGGGCTTTGCCGATATCGAAAAGGCCATTGCCGAATACGCCAAGAAGGCCCGTGACGGCAAGCTGAGCCTGGAAGAACTGCAGGGCGGTACCTTCACCGTGACCAACGGCGGCACCTTCGGCTCGCTGCTGTCCACCCCGATCGTCAACCCGCCGCAGAGCGCCATCCTGGGCATGCACGCCATCAAGGAGCGTCCGATCGCCGAAAACGGCCAGGTCGTGATCGCCCCGATGATGTACCTGGCACTGTCCTACGACCACCGCATCATCGATGGCAAGGACTCGGTCCAGTTCCTGGTTGACATCAAGAACCAGCTGGAAAACCCGGGCCGCATGCTGCTGGGCCTGTAAGCGTCAAGCACGAACGAGTGGAGAGGAACGGGAAACGAGAGGAAGGCCATGCTTTTCCCTTGTTTCTCGTTTCTCTTTTCTCGTTCCTTGTCACCAAGCGAATTGAACAAGGGATATCCCGCACATGTCTGAAAACTTCGACGTCGTCGTCATCGGTGCTGGCCCGGCCGGCTACCATGCCGCCATCCGCGCTGCCCAGCTGGGCCTGAAGACCGCCTGCATCGATGCCGCCATCGGCAAGGACGGCAATCCGGCCCTGGGTGGCACCTGCCTGCGCGTGGGCTGCGTCCCGTCCAAGGCCCTGCTGGACTCGACCCACCAGTACGAGAACATGCTGCACAAGTTCGACCAGCACGGCATCAGCTTCTCCAATGCCGCGATGGACGTGAACAAGATGGTGGCCCGCAAGGACGCCATCGTGAAGCAGTTCACCGGCGGCATCGCCATGCTGTTCAAGGCCAACAAGATTGCCACCTACTACGGCTTCGGCCAGCTGCAGGCCGGCAACGTGGTCAGCGTCAAGCAGCATGACGGCTCCACCGTCGAGCTGAAGGGCACCAATGTCATCATCGCCGCCGGTTCGGATTCGATCGAACTGCCGTTTGCCAAGTTCGACGGCAAGTACATCGTCGACAACGTCGGCGCCCTGGACTTCACCGATGTGCCCAAGCGCCTGGCCGTGATCGGCGCCGGCGTGATCGGCCTGGAACTGGGTTCGGTGTGGAAGCGCCTGGGCGCGGAAGTCACCATCCTGGAAGCCGCCCCGACCTTCCTGGCTGCCGCCGACGCCGAGGTGTCCAAGCTGGCTGCCCGTGAGTTCAAGAAGGCCGGCTTGGACATCCTGCTGGGCGCCAAGGTCTCCAAGACCGAAGTGGTCGGCGAGGAAGTCGTGGTCACCTACACCGATGCCCAGGGCACCGAGCAGACCATCACCGTGGACCGCCTGCTGGTCGCCGTTGGCCGCAAGGCAGCCTCCAAGGGCCTGCTGGGCGAAGGCACCGGCGTGCAGCTCAACGAGCGCGGCCAGGTCGTGGTCGATGACCACTGCCACACCGGCGTCAACGGCGTGTGGGCCATCGGCGACTGCGTGCGCGGCCCGATGCTGGCCCACAAGGGCTTTGAGGAAGGCATCGCGGTGGCCGAGCTGATCGCCGGCCTGCCGGGCCACGTCAACTTCGACACCATCCCGTATGTGATCTACACCGGTCCGGAAATTGCCTGGGTCGGCAAGACCGAGCAGCAGCTCAAGGAAGAAGGCGTGCCGTACAAGGCCGGCAGCTTCCCGTTCGCCGCTGTCGGCCGCGCCGTGGCCATGGCTGAAGCCACCGGTTTTGTGAAGGTGCTGGCACATGCCGAAACCGACCGCGTGCTGGGCCTGCACATCATCGGCGCCAATGCCTCCGAGCTGGTGCACGAAGGCGTGCTGACCATGGAGTTCAGCGGTTCGGCTGACGACCTGGCCCGCATCTGCCACGCCCACCCGACCCTGTCGGAGGCGATCCACGATGCGGCCATGGCCGTGTCCAAGCGCGCCATCCACAAGACCAACTGATCCATCGGTTGATCTGTGACAGCGAAGGCCCTGCACCCGCAGGGCCTTCGCCTTTTGCATTACTGGAGTACTCATGAAGTCTGTCTGTGTCTATTGCGGCGCCAATGCCGGCGCCGACCCGATCTACCAGCAAGCCGCCACTGCCCTGGGCAATCGCCTGGCCGGCGACGGCCTGCGCCTGGTCTACGGCGGTGGCAACACCGGCCTGATGGGCGCGGTGGCCAATGGCGTACTGGATGCCGGCGGGCAAGTAACCGGCGTGATTCCGCAGCACCTGGTGGACTGGGAAGTTGCCCACAAGGGCCTGACCAGCCTGGAAGTGGTGGGCTCCATGCATGAGCGCAAGTCGCGCATGTTCGACCTGGCCGACGGCTTCATCGCCCTGCCCGGCGGCTTCGGCACCCTGGAAGAAGTGTTCGAGATGCTGACCTGGCGCCAGCTCAACATCGGCCAGAAGCCGATCGCCTTCCTCAACATCAACGGCTATTACAGCCCGCTGATGGCGATGATCGACCACATGGTCGGCGAAAAATTCCTGCATGCCGACCAGCGCCACGACCTGTGGTTCGGCGAGGATGTGGATGCCATGCTGGCCTGGATGGCCCACTACACCCCGGGCGATGCCGGCAAGTGGTTTGACGAGAAGCGCCGCGCCGCGCTGCGCTGATGCACGGCCACCTGCAGGCTTTGTGCCAGCCTTCACGCTGGCACTACAATGCAGGCAATGCCCTACACCCTCGCCCAGCCGGTCCAGTACGAACAGGACATCAAGCACAGCCGCTTCCTGGCCCTGGCCAGCCCGGTGCAGACGCCCGAACAGGCGATGGACTACCTGCGCCAGGTCAGTGTGGCCGATGCCACCCACAATTGCTGGGCGTACCGCATCGGCCAGAACTACCGCTCCAGTGATGATGGCGAACCGGCCGGCACTGCCGGCCGCCCGATCCTGGCCGCCATTGATGGCCAGGGTTTTGACCAGGTCATGGTGGTGCTGATCCGCTGGTATGGCGGCATCAAACTCGGCGCCGGCGGCCTGGTCCGCGCCTATGGCGGCACCGCCGCCGAATGCCTGCGTACCGCACCACGGCGCGAGCTGGTGCGCTATTGCCAGGCCAGCATCAACAGCCCGTTCGAGGACCTGGGGCTGCTGCACACCTGCCTGGATGCCCACCTGGCCGAAAAACTGAGCGAGCACTTCGATGAGCACGGCGCGCAACTGCACGTGCGCCTGCCCCATGCCCAACTGGCCGGCTTGAGCCTGCGTCTGCGCGATGCCTCGCGCAACCGGATCACGGTCACCTGCGATGAGCCTGACCACGATGCAAGCTGATCCCGCACCGACTCCCCGCCGCCGCTTCGACAGCCTGACCGCGATCTGGCCGTTCCTGCGCCGTTATCCCGGCCTGCTCAGCGGCTGGCTGATCGCCCTTGGCCTGTCCAGCCTGGCCACCCTGTGCCTGCCCCTGGCCATCGGCCGCATGATCGACCAGGGCTTTGGCAGTGACACCCGCATCGACAGTGCCTTCGGCATCCTGTTCCTGGTCGCGGTAGGCCTGGGTCTGGCCACCGCCGCACGCCTTTACTTTGTTTCGTTACTTGGCGAAAGCGTAATACGTAATCTACGTGATCAACTGTATGCGCACCTGATCCGCCTGGACGCCAGCTTCCACGACAGCAACCGCAGCGGCGAGCTGATCTCGCGCCTGGCCACCGATTCGGAGCTGCTGCGCACCATGGTCGCCACCACCATCTCGGTGGCCCTGCGCTCTGCCGTCACCGCCATCGGCGCCCTGATCGGCCTGTTCGCCACCAGCCCCTGGCTGGCCGCCTACAGCCTGCTGGGTATCCCGCTGGCGGTGCTGCCGGTGATCCTGGGTGCGCGCCGCCTCAAGCGCGCCTCGCGCGACAGCCAGGACGCCATTGCCGATGCCACCAGCCGCGCCAGCGAACGCCTGGGCGCGATCCGCACCGTGCAGGCCTATGCCCGCGAGGATTACGAACAGCAGCGCTACCGCCTCAACCTGGATGTGGCCCTGGCCACCGCGCGTCGACGCATCAGCACCCAGGCCCTGGTCACAGCCGCGGCCATCGTGCTGATCTTCGGCGCGATCGTGCTGGTGCTGTGGAACGGGGCCCACGCCGTGGCCGGCGGGGAGATGACCGCCGGTGCCCTGGGCCAGTTCGTGGTGTTTGCGATGATCGGCGGCGGCTCGATCGGCGCCTTGGCCGAAGTCTGGAACGAACTGCAGCGTGCCGCCGGTGGCATGGGCCGGGTCAACGAACTGCTGGCCCAGAGCGTCAACATCCAGCCGCCGGCCCGCCCCCTGCCCCTGCCCAGCCCGGTGCGCGGCGAACTGGAACTGCGCGCCCTGCACTTCCACTACCCCCACCGCAGCCAGAGCCCGGTGCTGGACGGGATCAACCTGCACATCCTGCCGGGCCAGACCGTGGCCCTGGTCGGCCCCTCCGGTGCCGGCAAGAGCTCCCTGCTCAGCCTGCTGATGCGCTTCTACGACCCGCAGCAGGGCCAGGTCTGCCTGGACGGGCGTGATGTACGCCAGTTCGACCCGCAGCAGCTGCGCCAGGTCATGGCCCTGGTGCCCCAGCATCCCGTACTGTTTGCCGGATCGGCCATGGACAACATCCGTTACGGCCGCCTGGATGCCAGCGACGAAGAGGTGATTGCCGCCGCCCGCGCCGCCGAAGCCGACAGCTTCCTGTCCACCCTGCCCGATGGCTATGCCACCGAACTGGGCGAACGCGGCACGCGCCTGTCCGGCGGCCAGCAGCAGCGCGTGGCCATTGCCCGCGCCCTGCTGCGCGATGCCCCGGTGCTGCTGCTGGACGAAGCCACCAGCGCCCTGGATGCACAGAGCGAGCATGCCGTGCAGCAGGCCCTGACCCGGCTGATGGCCGGGCGCACCACGGTGGTGATTGCCCACCGGCTGGCCACGGTCAAGGCCGCCGACCGCATCGTGGTGATCGACAAGGGACGGATCGTGGCCGAAGGCCGGCATGAGGAACTGCTGGCCGCCGGCGGCCTGTATGCCGAGCTGGCCCGCCTGCAGTTCATCGACTGAGACCCTGCCCCGCCGCCATCACGGCGCCGGGGCAACGCGGCGGTCAGGGCGCCAGCACCCGCCCGATGTCGTCTTTGTGCACACGCGCCAGCGCCTGCGCCAGGCAGACCGGGTCCACCGCGCTGTCGATGCCGAGGCGGAAATGCAGCTCACCGGCCGGCGTGCGCGATGAATGGATCGAGGCCAGGTTGACCCCGGCCTGTTCGAACGCGGCCAGCAGTGCCCGCAACGAGCCGGGGCGGTCCTGCGGCAGGTAAACACTGACCGCCTGTTCCCCGGCCAGGTCGGCCAGCAGATAGCCCATGCGCTCGAAGCCGTAATTGCCCGTGGCCACCAGCTCCGGGCCGAAGGCCTGCGCATTGGCGGCCAAAAAGCGCGCACGAAACGCATCACGCGCTGGCTGGTCACCGGCCAGCACCAGCGCATGCAACTGCTGCAGCTGCTCGCTGAGCTGGGCCAGCATCGGTGCCACGTAGGGGTTGCCGAACTGGATGTCCTCGTAGATGGCCGGATTCAAGGCCAGGATGCGCGCCATCGCCGCCAGGTGCATCTCGAAACCGACGGTGCGGAACGGCAGCACCGCCTCCAGTGCACCGAGCCAGTCCTGCTGCTGGCGCAGCACCCCGGCCTGGGCCAGGCCGCTGGCATGCACCATGGCCTGCACCAGGGCCATGACCCGGTCGTGATGCTCGGGCGTGGCCTGCACGCACTGCGCCTGCAGGGCCGCACACAGCTGCCCCAGCCACGGCTGCCAGTGCTGCAGGCGTGCCTGGCACACCACCATGGCACGGCCCTTGAGGGTGGGCGACTTGGGCGGCGCGCACATCGGATGCAGGCCGGCGACCTCGGCCTGCGAAGCCAGCATGGCCTGCACCGGGGCAAACTTGACCGAGGTGATGTCCAGCCACAACTGACCGGCCTCACGCCCGCCGGCCTGGGCAATCCACTGCGCAATGATCTGCGCGGTGTGCCGGATCGGCACACTGAAGATGATCACCTGCGCCTGCGCCAGCACCTGCTCCGGGCTGGCCGAAGCAGGATCGGCCGGATCATGGCCGATCACCACCAACCCCATCTCCCGGGTGAAAAAACCCTGCAGCCAGCGGCCATAGGCCCCGGCCGAGCCGACAATGCCGATCACCGGAGCCTGGGCCGGGGTCATGCCAGACGCTGGCCGCGGAAGCGCCCGGGCGGCAGCTGGGCGGCGGGGGCAGCGGAGAGCACATCAAACTCCTCCACGTCCGAGGCCAGGGTCGCCTCCAGCGCCGCATGCACGCCGGCAATGGCACGGCTGATGGCCATCGGCATCGGTTCGCCGCGCAGCACGAAGGCCATGGTCAGGGCCAGCAGCACATCGCCGGTGCCGGCCACATCCACCGGCAGGTGCGCGCTGTTCCAGCGCCAGACCTCGTCGTGACTGACGGCCAGGGTCACCAGCTCGCCCGGCGCCCCCTCCACACTGTGCGCAATCACCCACTGCGGGCCGCGTGCCAGCAGCTCGCGCGCCGCGGCAATGGCATCGTCCTGGGCCAGGGCATCACGCCCGGTCAGCCGCCCCAGCTCGAAGGCGTTGGGGGTGACCACCGTGGCCAGTGGCAGCAGCTGCTCACGGAACACCGCTTCCAGCGCCGGCTCCACATACGGGCCGGTGTGGGTATCGCCGATCACCGGATCCAGCCAGTAGGCCAGGCCGGCATTGTCCTTGAGCGTGGTGCGCGCCCAGTCGGCGAACACCTGGCCGTTTTCCACCGTACCGAAGTAACCGGACACCAACGCCTGCGCCCGCTGCGGGATGCCACGCTCGCTCACCCCCAGCAGCAGATCGGCCAGCCAGTCGGCCGGCAGCATGCGCCCACGCAGGGTCGAATAGAACGGCGCATTGCTGAGCAGGGTGGTAGGCACTTCGGCCACACGCAGGCCGAGCGCGCGCAGCGGCGGTACTGCCGCACTGTTGCCGGCATGGCCGTAAACCAACTGGGACTGGACGGAAATCACGTCCACCGGGGATGGCCCGTCCGGACGCGTGCGGCGGCCGTGGACCAGATGACTGTCTGTCGTACTCATCGGCACATTCTAGCGCCGCGCTGCAGCAAGCCAATCGGCATTTGCAAACGCAACCAGGTCACACCGCCGTCTTGCCGACACCCAACCGCATGGTGACTGCAGCCGCATCGATCGCCCCGTCAGTCCTAGCGGATTGGCGGCAGCTTGCACACTGGCATGTGCACCTCATACATCAGGCCGCCACCCCATCAGGGATCGCGGGCCGCCTGATGGCCACGCAGGCAGGCCGCCACCCTCCCCTGCCCCGGGGATCGCGCGCAACAAAAAACCGCAGCACAGGCTGCGGTTCTTTGCGTATCGCGTGATGCAGGCGATGTCAGGACTTCAGACGCTCGAAGAAGCCCTTGATGCCATCGACAAACGTCGCCGACTTGGGCGAATGCTTGCGCGCGGACTCACCACTGAAGGTGGCCTCGAACTGCTCCAGCAGCTTGCGCTGCTCGGCGGTGAGGTTGACCGGGGTTTCCACCAGGATGCGGCAGTACAGGTCACCCGGGCTGCGCGAGCGCACCGACTGCACGCCCTTGCCACGCAGGCGGAACAGCTTGCCGGTCTGGGTTTCGGCCGGAATGCGGATCTCGGCCTCGCCTTCCAGGGTAGCCACACGCACGGTGTCGCCCAGCGCTGCCTGGGAAATGCGGATCGGCACTTCGCAGTGCAGGTCATCGCCGTCGCGCTGGAAGATCGCATGCTCACGCACACGCACTTCCACATACAGATCGCCTGCCGGCGCACCCGGTGCACCGGCCTCGCCCTCACCCTGCAGACGGATCCGGTCACCGGTATCCACACCAGCCGGAATCTTGACCTGCAGGACCTTCTCGTCCTCGACCCGGCCAGCACCACGGCAGGCCTTGCACGGGTTGGGAATCTGCTTGCCGGTACCGGCGCAATGCGGGCAGGCCTGCTGCATGGCGAAGATGCCACGCTGCATGCGTACCTGGCCCTGGCCACGGCAGGTGGCACAGGTTTCCACCTTGCCATCTTCCGAACCGGAACCATTGCACGGCGAGCACTCGACCAGGGTCGGAATCTCGATGCGGCGCTCGACGCCGGCCACCGCTTCTTCCAGGTCCAGCTCCATCACATAGCCGACATCGGCACCACGGCGCGGGCCGCGCGAACCACCCCGGCCACCGCCGAAGATGTCGCCGAAGATGTCGCCGAAGATGTCATTCATGTCCGGGCCGCCACCGCCACCACCGCCCATGCCGCCTTCGAAGGCAGCATGGCCGTGCGCGTCATACATGCGGCGCTTACCGGCATCGGACAGCACTTCGTAGGCTTCCTTGCACTCCTTGAAGGAGGCTTCGGCAGCGGCATCGCCCGGGTTGCGGTCCGGGTGGTGCTTCATCGCCATGCGGCGATAGGCCTTTTTCAGTTCGTCATCGGTGGCGGTACGGGCAACGCCCAGCACCTCGTAATAATCGCGCTTGCTCATCGTTCAACTCGGCCGCGGTAGCAAATACAGGGTGTCCGGTACGCACTGGCGGGCTCTTGGCCCGCCAGCACGTTCCATCACGACAACAGCCGGGCACAGGGCCCGGCTGCCGCAGTGATTACTTCTTGTCGTCCTTGACTTCGGTGAACTCGGCGTCCACCACGTCGTCGCTGGACGGGCCGTTGCCGGCCGGAGCGGCACCGGCTTCGGCACCCTGGGCCGAGGCAGCGAACAGCTGCTGCGAGGCTTCTTCCAGAGCGCGGGTCTTGCCTTCGATCTGGGCCTTGTCATCGCCCTTGATGGCCGATTCCAGGTCGCTCAGGGCCGACTGCACATTGCCCAGCACGGCGCCATCAACCTTGCTGCCGTGTTCGTTGATCGCGGTACGGGTGGAGTGGACCAGGGCGTCAGCCTGGTTGCGCGCGGCCACCAGCTCCTGGAACTTCTTGTCTTCCTCACGGTTGGCTTCGGCGTCAGCCACCATCCGTGCGATTTCGTCATCGCTCAGGCCCGAACCGGCCTTGATCTCGACCTTCTGTTCCTTGCCGGTCTTCTTGTCCTTGGCGGTGACGTGGACGATGCCGTTGGCGTCGATGTCAAAGGACACTTCCACCTGCGGCATGCCACGCGGTGCCGGCTCGATGCCGGACAGGTCGAACTTGGCCAGCGACTTGTTGAAGCGGGCCTGCTCGCGCTCACCCTGCAGCACGTGCACGGTCACGGCCGACTGGTTGTCCTCGGCGGTGGAGAAGGTCTGCGAGGCCTTGGTCGGAATGGTGGTGTTCTTTTCGATGATCTTGGTGAACACGCCACCCAGGGTCTCGATACCCAGCGACAGCGGGGTCACGTCCAGCAGCAGCACGTCCTTGACGTCGCCGGCCAGCACACCGCCCTGGATCGAGGCGCCCAGTGCCACGGCTTCGTCCGGGTTGACGTCCTTGCGCGGTTCCTTGCCGAAGAACTCGGCCACAGCGGCCTGCACCTTCGGCATGCGGGTCTGGCCACCGACCAGGATCACCTCGGAGATGTCGCTGGAACGCAGGCCAGCGTCATTCAGGGCGGTACGGCACGGCTCGATCGAGCGCTTGACCAGGTCATCGACCAGGGCCTCGAGCTTGGCGCGGGTCAGCTTGATGTTCAGGTGCTTCGGACCGGTGGCATCTGCAGTGATGTACGGCAGGTTCACTTCGGTCTGCTGGGCGCTGGACAGCTCGATCTTGGCGCGCTCGGCAGCATCCTTCAGGCGCTGCAGGGCCAGCGGATCGTTGCGCAGGTCCAGACCCTGGTCCTTCTGGAATTCTTCCACCAGGTACTGGATCACGCGGTTGTCGAAGTCTTCGCCGCCCAGGAAGGTGTCACCGTTGGTGGCCAGCACTTCGAACTGCTTTTCGCCGTCGACGTTGGCAATTTCGATGATCGACACGTCGAAGGTACCGCCGCCCAGGTCGTACACGGCGATCTTGCGGTCAGCACCGTCACCCTTGTCCAGGCCGTAGGCCAGGGCAGCAGCGGTCGGCTCGTTGATGATGCGCTTGACATCCAGACCGGCGATGCGGCCGGCGTCCTTGGTGGCCTGGCGCTGGCTGTCGTTGAAGTAGGCCGGCACGGTGATCACCGCTTCGGTGACCGGCTCGCCCAGGTAGTCCTCGGCGGACTTCTTCATCTTGCCCAGCACGTCGGCGGAGATCTGCTGTGCGGCCATCTTCTGGCCGTCAGCGGTGGCCACCCAGGCGTCACCGTTGTCGTGGGCGACAATGGCGTACGGCACGTGGCCGATGTCCTTCTGCACTTCGGCGTCGGTGAACTTGCGGCCGATCAGGCGCTTGACGGCGTAGAAGGTGTTCTTCGGGTTGGTCACGGCCTGGCGCTTGGCGGCAGCGCCGACCAGCACTTCGCCGTCCTTGGTGTAGGCGACGATGGACGGAGTGGTGCGGTCACCCTCGGCGTTTTCGATGACGCGGGCCTTGCCGCCTTCCATGATGGACACGCACGAGTTGGTGGTGCCCAGGTCGATACCAATGATCTTGCCCATGAGGGAGGCTCCTGAAAAAGTCAGTCTTGGGATGCCGGCCTGCGCCGGCGCTGAAGTGAATATGGGGGTGCCGACGGACGCTTCAAGCGCTGCTTTCAGCTGCCGTTTGCCTGCCGGCCAAACAGGTCAATCGTTGCGGGCCACCACGACCAGGGCCGGGCGCAGCAGGCGATCGTTGAGCACGTATCCCTTCTGGAACACGGTCACCACCGCGCCTGGGGCCACGCCCTGCGGGGCGTCGATCTGGCTGATGGCCTGATGCTGTTCCGGGTTGAACGGGGCACCGACCGGATCAACCACGACCATGCCGTTGTCGGCAGCAGTCTTGAGCAGCTGCTTGTAGGTCAGCTCCAGGCCTTCCTTGAGCGGGTGCTCCTGGCCGGCGGCGGCGGTCAGGCCGGCATCCAGGCTGTCAAACACCGGCAGCAGGTCACCCAGCAGCTTTTCATTGGCGAACTTGCGTGCCTGCTCGACATCGCGGGCCAGGCGGCGGCGCTGGTTCTCCAGGTCGGCACGGTCCAGCAGCACCTGGGCACGGGTCTGTTCCAGCTCGCCACGCAGGGCTTCGATCACAGCCTGCGCATCGTCCTGGGCCGCATCGGCCGCAGGGTTCAGGGATTCGTTTTCGGGGAGGTCTTGATTCATTTCCGGTTCCCGGGCGGAAGGGACAGCCGCCTCATGCCGGTCATTTATGGGCGTACGACGGGCTTTCAAGGGGCAAGATGTTTTTTTTGCACGCCAGACTCACCTGATGAGACGCCATCGCGCACAATGCGAGGATCACGGGGGTCTCTGGATTGACCCCTGCCCTGCTCCGTGCCAGCTTTTGCGCCGCTCAAGGCCCGCCAACACATGCTCAAACATCTCTCGATCAAGGATTTTGCGGTCGTACGTCAGACCGAACTGGAGTTTGGCCCCGGCATGACCGTGGTATCCGGCGAAACCGGTGCCGGCAAGTCGTTGATGGTCGATGCCTTGACCCTGCTTTCCGGCGCCCGCGCCGACAGCGGCATGGTCCGCCATGGCAGCGACCGGGCCGAACTGGCCGCCGAATTCAGCCTGGATGCCCACAGCCCGGCCCTGCACTGGCTGCGCGAGAACGAGCTGGACGAGGACGGCGCCAGCTGCCAATTGCGCCGCATCATCCGTGCCGATGGCGGCTCCAAGGCCTGGATCAACGGCCGTGCAGCGACCATCAGCCAGCTGGCCGAGCTGGCCGCCTTCCTGGTCGAGGTGCATGGCCAGCACGACCAGCAGGCGCTGATGGCGCGCAGCTCCCAGCTCAGCCTGCTTGATGCCTATGCCCGCAATGGTGCCCAGCGCACGGCCGTACGCGCGGCTGCCAGCCACTGGCAGGCCCTGCTCGATGAAGCCAGCGCGCTGTCCGAGCGCGGCGATGTGGGCGACCGCATCGACTGGCTGACGCACCAGCTGACCGAACTGGACCAGGAAGACCTGTCGGCCAGTGCCATCGCCCAACTGACCAGCAGCCACCGCCGCCAGGCCCATGCCACGGCCCTGGGAAATGCCTGCGAGCATGCCCATGCCCTGATCGGCGGCGACGAGGAGGTCAGCGCTCTGGATCTGCTGCGCCAGGCCCGCAGTGAACTGGCCCGGCTGGTCGAGCACGAACCACGCCTGGCCGAAGTCGACGCCCTGCTCGACAGTGCCGCCATTGCCCTGGACGAGGCGATGAGCCTGGTCGACCGCATCGGCGAGGATCTGGATGGCGACCCGGAGAGCTTCGTGGAGATCGAAGCCCGCCTCGGCCGTCTGCATGCCCTGGCCCGCAAGCACCGGGTACCGATGGAAGAGCTGGCTGGCCAGCAGGCCCGCCTGCGCGAGGAAGTCGAACAACTGCGTGGTACCGATGAACGCCTGCAGGCCCTGGCCGTGGAGATCGGCAAGGCCCGCACCCGGTGGCAGGCGGACGCCGCCGAACTGAGCCAGACCCGCCAGCAGGCCGGCCAGAACCTGTCGCAGGCCACCAGCAGCCTGATCAACGAACTGGGCATGGGCGGCAGCGTGTTCTGCGTGCAACTGGAACCACACAACAACGAGCGCCCGGACCCGTTGGGCGCCGAGCGGGTGGAATTCCTGGTCGCCGCCAATGCCGGCCAGCCGCCACGGCCGCTGCGCAAGGTCGCCTCTGGCGGCGAGCTGTCGCGCATCTCGCTTGCCATCGAGGTGGCCACCATCGGCCTGGACAGTGTGCAGACCATGGTCTTTGACGAGGTCGACTCGGGCATCAGCGGCGCGGTGGCCGATATAGTCGGCAGCCGTCTGCGCGCCCTGGGCGAGCACTGCCAGGTGCTGTGCGTGACCCACCTGCCGCAGGTGGCGGCCAAGGGCCATACCCATTACCGGGTCAGCAAGGCCCCGGTGGAAGGCATGACCCAGAGCGCGGTGGAGCGGCTGGACCGCAAGGCCCGAGAGGAAGAAATCGCGCGCATGCTCGGCGGAGTGGAAATCAGCAGCGAGGCCCGCGCCGCCGCGCGCAAGCTGATTGCCGTGTAAGCCCCGCTCCTGCCAACAGATACGACAACGGCGCCCTCGGCGCCGTTGTCCGTTTACTGCCGCAAGGCCTGCTCAGCGCTTCTTGCGCACGTACAGCACCAGCGAGTGCTCTTCCAGCTCGTAACCGTACTGGGCGGCAATCTTGTGCTGCAGCGCCTCGATCTCGGCGCTTTCAAACTCGATGATCTTGCCGGTTTCCATGTCCACCATATGGTCATGGTGGCTGCCACGATCCAGCTCGTACACCGCCTGGCCGCCCTCGAAGTTGTGCTTGAGCACCAGCCCTGCCGCCTCGAACTGGGTCAGGACGCGGTACACCGTGGCCAGGCCGATCTCCTCGCCGTCATCAAGCAACAGGCGGTAGATGTCCTCGGCAGTCAGGTGGTGCTGCGGGGTGCGCTGTTCGAGCAGCTGCAGGATCCGGGTACGCGGATGGGTGACCTTCAGGCCAACCTTTCGCAGGTCGTAGGATTCAGTAGTCATGGGCTTGAAAGGCGCCGGGCGCCTGATCCTCTCGTTAGGGGGGTCGCGGGACGTGCCGGGCAGTGTATCATCGGATCAGTTTTCCCAAACCCTGTGACACGATGCGCTCTTACCTGCTGCTCGCCCTCACCGTTGTGGCCACCGCCGGCTGCGGCGCGATCTACAAGCAACCCATGTACCAGGGCAACCTCATCCGCGAAGCGTCGGTCCAGCAACTGCAGGTCGGCCAGAGCCGGCAGCAGGTCAGCGCCCTGCTCGGCACCCCGGCCATCATGGATCCGTTCAACGCCGATCGCTGGGATTACACCGGCAGCCGCCGCATCAACCGCGCCGGCAAGACCGAAACCACCAATTTCATCGTCCATTTCGATGGCGACAAGGTCAGCCGCTGGGAAGGCGACTACCTGGCCGTCAACGATGGCGAGCTGGCCATCAAGACGGTACAGCAGTTCGGCCGCAACCTGGCCCGCGACAAGAAAAAGCGCCGCTGAGGCGACGCTTTCAAACAAGCCTTTACCGACCGCCGCGGGCCCGCCTGCGGCGGTTTTCTTTGGGGTCGGCCAGCAACGGGCGCAGCAGCTCGATCCGATCACCCTCGTTGAGCAACTGCGCCGGACGCACCAGCACCCCATGCACGGCCACCGCCTCGAACTCAGGCCCCGGCACCTGCAGCCCGGCTGCGGCCAGCGCATCGGCCACACTGGCCCCTTCGGCCAGTTCCAGCGCCTGCAGCTGGTAGCCATCAGGCCGGGCCTTGACGACCTGTACCGACGGCATCAGCCCACCTTCCCGGCTTCGCGCACAAAATCGGCGACCATGCGGTCGGCCAGGGCCTGGAAGCCCAGGGTCAGCGCCGGCACCAGCAGGCGCGACTTGGGCTCGAAATCCAGCACCAAGGCCACCTTGCTGCCCGAGTCGCCCATTGCGGTGAAATTCCAGCGGCCGTGCAGCTTCTTGAACGGACCATCGCGCAGCTGCATGTCGATGCTGACCGGACGCACATTGCGGTTTTCGGTCATGAACCAGGTGCTCAGCGCGCCCAGGCCCAGGTCCAGCCGCGCCAGCAGGCGCTGCTCGCTGCTCTCCAGCACCTGCGCCCGCGAGCACCAGGCAAAGCGGCGCGGATAGGCGGCCACATCATTGACCAGATCAAACAGCACTTCCGGTGGCTGGCTGACCAGCGCACTGCGACGAACAATAGGCATACAGGACAATCCATCGACCAATGCCCCCGGATCGGAGACAATGGGCATATGAGCAAGAAGACCGGCAAGGATAAAGCAAAGGGCGGCAATGCCGACAAAACCATCTCGCTGAACAAGCGGGCTCGGCATGAGTACCACCTGGAAGACCGTTTCGAGGCGGGCCTGGTCCTGCAGGGCTGGGAGGTCAAGGCGATCCGCGCCGGGCGCGGCAACATGACCGACGCCTACGCTTACGTGAAGGATGGCGAGATCTACCTGATCGGCGCCCAGATCACCCCGTTGATCCAGGCCTCCACCCACGTCATCCCGGAGGACCGGCGCCAGCGCAAGCTGCTGCTGCACCGCAACGAGATCGACAAGCTGATCGGCCGTGTGGAACGCGATGGCTACACCATCGTGCCCACGGCCATGTACTGGAAGAAGAACAAGATCAAGCTGGAAGTGGCACTGGCCAAGGGCAAGCAGAACCACGACAAGCGCGACGCGGCCAAGGACCGCGACTGGGACCGCGAAAAGCAACGCGCCATGCGCGCCCACAACAAGAACGCCTGAAGCATAAAGGCCCGGCCACAAGCCGGGCCTTTTTACTTCCCTGCAGCGCAGGGCATGCGCACTACCCGGAAGATGCCGCGCAAACGAAAAAGGCCACCTTGCGGTGGCCTTGTCGCTGAAAATCAAGTTTTCAGTAGTTGGTGGAGGTGGGCGGAATTGAACCGCCGTCCGAAGGCACTCCATCCCCGGTACTACATGCTTAGCTCACCGTTGGATCTCGTCTTTGAACAGCACGGTGCGCAAAGCGCATCCAAAGACCAGCCTGCTTTGGTTAAACCGTGACTGACAGGCAGCCATCACAGTCGGTTCCGTGATAATGACCCTACATCCACGAGCACGGGCACAAGTGGGTTCGGGGCTTACGCCTTAAGCGGCGAGAGCGTAGTTGTCGTCGTTGGCAACTAGAGTTTTGCAGCTGGATTTACGAGGAAAGCTACCCCCTCGGCATGCACCAAGTAACTTCACAACCCCCGTCGAAACCAATGCACCCCCGGTTCGATGGAAACTGCAGCCCGACGATCCATTGCCAGACCTTGTTGCTCGATGTGCCGATGATAGCGCATCGAAGCGGCAGATGCACCCTGCCAGCCCGGTCATTGCCCTGCACGGCAACGACCGGGAACCGGCTCACTCTCCCGCATCAGCACCACGATCCAACGCGCCGCGCACTTCATCCAGGGCGGCAGGGTTGTCCAGGGTGGACAGGTCGCCCGGGTCATTGCCCTGGGCCAGGGCCTGCAGCGAGCGGCGCAGCAGTTTGCCCGAGCGGGTCTTGGGCAGCGAGTCGACGATGTACACCCTTGCCGGGCGGGCGACGGCGCCCAGGCTCTGCTCCACGGTGCGGCGCAGGTCAGCGGCCGCCCCGGCGCGGTTGCCGGCATGTTCGTCGCGCAGGGTGGCAAACACCACCGGCACCTGCCCCTTCAACTCGTCGGGCACCCCGATCACCGCGGCTTCCACCACCGCCGCATTGGACGACACGGACTCTTCGATCTCGCGGGTGCCCAGGCGGTGGCCGGCGACATTGATCACGTCATCGGTGCGGCCGAGGATGAAGGTGTAGCCGTCCTCGTCGCGGATGGCCCAGTCCAGCGAGCTGTACAGCAGCTCCTTGAAGTGGCTGAAGTAGCTGGCAATGAAACGCTCGTCGTTGCGCCACACCGTACTCAGGCAACCCGGCGGCAGCGGCGGCACCATCACCAGCACGCCCTTTTCCCCTGGCCCGACTTCCTCGCCGGTGTTCTCGTCGATGATCCTGGTGTTGTAACCGAGGTTGGCAAAACCCGGCGAACCGAAGCGGGTCGGCTTCATGTCCACGCCGGGCAGCAGGGTCAGCGCCGGCCAGCCGGTTTCGGTCTGCCAGTAATTGTCGATCACCGGCTTGCCGAGCAGCTCGTTGATCCACAGCGCGGTGGGCTCATCGAGCGGCTCACCGGCCAGGAACAGGTACTGCAGTGCGGACAGGTCGTACTTGCGAATGAATTCCGGGTCGTGCTTCTTCAGCACACGGATCGCCGTGGGCGAGGAAAACAGGGTGCGCACAGCGTACTTCTCGCACAGCTGCCACCACACACCGGCATCCGGGCGCGTGGGCAGGCCTTCGTACAGCAGTGAGGTGGCCCCGCCGATCAGCGGGCCATACACGTTGTAGGAATGACCGACCGCCCAGCCCACATCGGAAGTGGAAAACATCACTTGACCCGGCTTGACGTCGAATACGGTGAGCATGGACAGCGCCATGGCCACCGCATAGCCACCGACATCACGCTGCACGCCCTTGGGCTTGCCGGTGGTACCACTGGTGTAGAGCAGATAACTGGGTTCGTTGGATTCGAGCCATTGCACCGGCACATCCACCTGCCCTACCTCGGCACGCAGCGTGGCGTAGTCCACATCGCGCCCGGGCTGCAGCGCGATATCGACATCCAGCCCGCGCGAAACCACCAGCACATGTGGCGGCGGTGTCTGCGCGGCGGCCAGCGCGCTGTCCACCAGCGGCTTGTACGGGATGACCTTGCCACCGCGCATGCCGGCATCGGCCGTGATCAACAATTTGGGCTGGGCGTCATCGATACGCACGGCCAGGTTGTGCGCGGCAAAGCCACCAAACACCACCGAGTGCACGGCGCCGATACGGGCGCAGGCCAGCATCGCAAATACGGCCTCGGCCATATTGGGCATATACACCACCACGCGGTCGCCATGGCCAACACCGAGGCGGCGCAGCACAGCGGCGAAATCATTTACTTCGCGATGCAGCTGGCGATAGGTGAATTCGCGCGTGGTGTCCGTTTCCGTGGACGCCACCACCAGCGCCAGCTGCTCAGCACGGTCGGCCAGATGGCGGTCAACGGCGTTGTAGCAAAGATTGGTGCGCCCGCCGACAAACCAGCGCCGGAACGGCGGGTTGGAATAATCCAGAATCTGCTGCGGCGGGGTTTCCCAGTGGATCAGCCGGCTCTGCTCTTCCCAGAAGGCCTCCGGCTGTTCAATCGAATAGCGATGCAGCTGTTCATAGCTGCCATTGAATACAGGTGTTTGTTGCGACGACGATAACGATGCTGCGTTATTGCACTGCATTATCCAATCTCCCATAACCCTGACTTCCGGTTTACAGCAAGCACGCAGGCGATTCCTTTCGCCTTTAGTCGATGCCTGTCAGACCAGGGCTTCCAGTTCCGGCAACAGCGCAAACAGATCGCCCACCAGGCCGATGTCGGCCACCTCGAAGATCGGGGCGTCGGCGTCCTTGTTGATCGCCACGATGGTGCCGGCGTCCTTGATACCGGTCAGATGCTGGATGGCGCCACTGATGCCCACGGCCACGTACAGCTCCGGGGCAATGATCTTGCCGGTCTGGCCGACCTGCATGTCGCTGGGCACATAGCCGGCATCCACGGCGGCGCGCGAGGCGCCCACGCCTGCACCGAGCTTGTCGGCCAGCTTGTAGATCACCGCGAAGTTCTCGGCCGAACCGACGCCACGGCCACCGGAGACGACACGCTTGGCGCTCTGCAGGTCTGGGCGGTCGCTCTTGCCCTGGGTCAGGGACACAAAGCGGGTGTGGGTCGGCAGCACGGCATCAACGCTGATCGCTTCGATCGCGGCATTGCCACCGTCAGCAGCGCTGGCCCAGGAGGCCGCACGCACGGTGGCCACCACGGTCTGCTCGGCCGGCGCCTTGACGGTGATGATGGCATTGCCGGCATAGATCGGGCGGGTGAAGGTGTGGGCGTCGACCACGCTCATCAGGTCGGAGACCTGGTTGACGCCCAGCAGGGCCGCCACAGCCGGCATCAGATCCTTGCCGGTGGTGGTGGAGGCGCCGAACACGTGGCTGTAACCGGCCGCGGCCTTGGCGATCTGCGGGGCCAGCACCTGGGCGATGGCGTTGTCGTTGGCGGCATTGGCGATGCTCAGCACGCGGCTGACACCGGCAATCTGTGCGGCCTGGGCAGCAACGGCTGCCGGGTCGGCGGCCAGTACCAGAACGTCGATCTCGCCACCCACCGCAGCGGCGGCAGTGACGGTCTTGGCCACGGCAGCATTGAGCTGGCCGTTCAAGTGTTCGGCAATGACAAGAATCTTGGCCATTACAGCAACCCCTTCTGCTTCAGTGCGGCAACCAGCCCGGCGGCGTCCTTGACCATCACGCCCTTGGAGCGCTTGGCCGGTGCGGCGTAATGGGTGGTGGTGAAGGTATCGGCGGCTTCCACGCCCAGATCGGCCAGCTGCAGGGTCTCCAGCGGCTTGGACTTGGCCTTCATGATGTCGGGCAGCTTGATGAAGCGCGGCTCGTTCAGGCGCAGGTCGGTGGTGATCACCGCCGGCAGGTCCACTTCCAGCACTTCCAGGCCGGCGTCCACTTCGCGGGTGACGGTGGCCTTGCCATCGGCAATGGCGAGCTTGGAGGCAAAGGTTGACTGCGGGCGGCCCCAGATCGTGGCCAGCATCTGGCCGGTCTGGTTGGCGTCGTCATCGATGGCCTGCTTGCCCAGGATGACGATGTCCGGCTGGACCGATTCCACCAGCTTGAGCAGGGTGCGGGCAGCGGTCAGCGGCTGGATCGCCGCATCGGTGACCACGTGGATGGCACGGTTGGCACCCATGGCCAGGCCGTTGCGCAGGTGGGCCTGGGCATCGGCGGGGGCAATCGTGGCCACGACCACTTCGCTGGCGATGCCGGCATCGCGCAGGCGCAGGGCCTCTTCCAGCGCGATCTCATCGAACGGGTTGGGCGAGAGCTTGACACCATCGGTGACCACGCCGGAGTTGTCCGGCTTGACCTGGATACGGACGTTGTAGTCCACCACACGCTTGTAGGCGACGAGGATCTTCAGGCTCATGCGCCCTCCTTGTTGAACAGCTTGACCACGCTGGAGAAATCCAGACCGCCGTTGCCCTGCTGGCTGTTGATCGAATACAGGTTGCGGGCCAGCTCGCCCAACGGGATCGACGCGCCCTTGGCCACCGCCGCCTCCACCGCCAGGCCCAGGTCCTTGAGCATCAGGTCATTGCCGAAGCCACCGCTGTAGCCGCGGCTGGACGGTGCGTTTTCCAGCACCCCCGGCCACGGGTTGCAGACTTCGGTGGCCCAGCTGCGGCCGGTGCTCACCGCCATCATCTGCGACAGCACACCGGCATCCAGGCCATGGGCCACACCCAGCGAGATGGCCTCACCAGTGGCGGCCATGATCACGCCCAGGGCCATGTTGTTGCACAGCTTGGCCACCTGGCCGGCACCGTTGCCGCCGACATGGAAGATGTTCTTGCCCATGTCCTGCAGGTAAGGGCGCGCACGCTCCAGCGCATCGGCCGGGCCGCCGACGATAAAGGTCAGGGTGCCGGCCTGGGCCCCGGCGGTGCCACCGGATACCGGTGCATCGATCATCTGCAGGCCACGTGCGGCCGCGGCCTGGGCCACCTTCTGTGCCGAGGCCGGGGCAATGGTGCTGCTGTCGATCACCAGCGCGCCATCGGCAATGGCGGCCAGCAGGCCACCCTCCCCCAGGTACAGGCCTTCCACATGGCGGCTGGCCGGCAGCATGGAGATCACTACCTGCGCATCATTCACTGCGTCATGCGCGCTGGCAGCGGCCACGCCGCCGGCCGCGACCACCGCGTCCACCGCGCTGGCGCTGAGGTCAAACACCTGGACCTGATGCCCGGCCTTGGCCAGGTTGATCGCCATCGGCCCACCCATGTTGCCCAAACCGATAAATGCAATGCGGCTCATCTCAATTCCTTGCGTTGTCGTGGTGGCCCAGGTCGGCCAGCGGATGCTGGCCTGCCGGCCACGGTGCAGTGAAATAGGTCTGTGCCCAGGCCTGGTCAGCCTGGGCAAGGCTGGCATGCTGCCAGCGCGGGTTGCGGTCCTTGTCGATCAGCAGCGCCCGGATGCCCTCGGCAAAGTCGCCGTGGGCACAGCCATGCAGCGCCGCCAGATACTCCATGCGGAACACATCGGCCAGGCTGGCTCCCTGGGCCTGCTGGCGCAGTGCATAGGCCAACCGCGCCGAGCCCGGTGCGCCATGACGCAGCGTCTTTACTGCGGCCTGCAGCCAGACATCCTCGCTGTCCACGGCCAGCAAGCGGGCCACGATGGCCTCCAGCCCGTCGTCATGGCAGAGCTGGTCGATCAGCCCGGCGTGCTGCTGCAACGGCCCGGCCGGTGCCTCACGGGCAAAACCCTGCAACAGGACATCCAGCCCGGCCTTGTCGGCCTGGCCATCGCCGGACCAGGCGTGCTGCAGCAAGGCTTCCAGTACGGCGGCTCGCTGCGCTTCCAGAATGTGCACATCGGCCAGGCCGGCATGGATGGCATCGGCCGGGCCGAGCAGGGCACCGGTGAGGCCAAGAAACAGGCCGGCATTACCCGGGACCCGGCCCAGCAGCCAGCTGCCGCCCACATCCGGGAACAGGCCGACACTGATCTCCGGGAAGGCCAGCTTGCTGCGCTCGCTGACCACCCGGTGGCTGGCCCCGCCCATCAGGCCCAGGCCACCGCCCATGACAATGCCATGGCCCCAGCACAACAGCGGCTTGGGGTAATGGTGGATGGCGTGGTCCAGGCGATATTCCACTTCGAAAAATTCGGCGGCAAAGGCATTGTCGACAATGGCCGTGCTGCCACTGGCATGATGGACCAGGATGCTCTGGTACAACCCGTGCAGGTCGCCGCCGGCGCAGAACGCCTTCTCCCCTGCCCCTTGCAGCACCACCGCGGCAATGCCGGCATCGGCCTGCCACGCGGCCAGCCGCTCGCTGAGCAGATGTGCCATCGCCAGGGAAAAACCGTTGAGCGTGCGCGGGGCGTTCAAGGTGGCAAAGCCCACCCGCATGCCATTGGCGCAGCTGCGCTCCTCGAACAGCACCGGTGATTGATCGTCCTGGCTCATGCGTTCTTCCATGCCGGCGCACGCTTTTCCAGGAAGGCAGCCACCCCTTCAACCTGGTCGGCACTGTCAAACAGGTCGACAAAGGCCTCGCGCTCGGCCACCAGGGCCGATACGTGGCTGCCGCTGCGGGTGGACTGCACCAGGGTCTTGCAGGCAGCCACGCTGGTCGGGCTCTGCCGCGCCGCCTTGGCCGCCCATTCCAGGGCCAGCGCCAAGGCCGCGCCCTTGTCCACCTGCGCCTCGGCCAGGCCGATGGACACCGCGGTGCCGGCATCGATGCGCTCACCGAGCAGGATCATGCGCTTGGCCCAGCCTTCGCCGACCAGGCGGGTCAGGTTCTGGGTGCCACCGGCGCACGGCAGCAGGCCCACCGTGGCTTCGGGCAGGGCCACCTGGGCGTGTGCCTCGATGATGCGCAGGTCACAGGCCAGCGCACATTCCAGCCCGCCGCCCATCGCATAGCCGTTGATCGCGGCGATGGACACGCCACGGAAATCGGACAATGCCTCGAAGGCCTGGCCGAACGCACGCGCAGCGGCACGTGCAGCAGCCTTGTCGCCGGAAGCAAACTGCTTCAGGTCGGCACCGGCGCTGAAGAACTTCTCGCCGTCGCCAGTGATCACCAGCGCATAGATATCGCGGTCGGCATTGAGCTGGCCGACCAGGTCGCGCAGTGCATTGAGGCTGTCCACCGTCCAGGTGTGGGCCGGCGGGTTGTGCAGGGTGACCAGTGCGGTGTGCTCACGCACCTCCAGCTGCAGGCCGGTCCAGGCCTGGTTCTTGTAATCACTCATCGCAGCGGTTCCTCGGTATTGAGCAGATGGCGGGCAACGATGACCCGCATGATTTCGTTGGTGCCTTCCAGGATCTGGTGCACGCGGCTGTCGCGCAGCAGGCGTTCGACCGGGTATTCGCGGATGTAGCCATAGCCGCCATGCAGCTGCAGGGCGTCATTGCACACGGCAAAGCCGGCATCGGTGGCAAAGCGCTTGGCCATCGCGCACCACACCGTGGCATCGCTGCTGCCGGCATCCAGGCGGCGGGCGGCGCCATGCACCATCTGCCGCGCGGCGACCAGCTCGGTGGCCATGTCGGCCAGCTTGAACTGCAGCGCCTGGAACTGGGCCAGCGCCTGGCCGAACTGGCTGCGCTCACGCAGATAGCGGCGCGCCGCATCCAGCGCGCCCTGGGCCGCACCCAGCGAACAGGCCGCGATGTTCAGGCGGCCGCCGTCCAGGCCTTTCATCGCGATTTTGAAACCCTCGCCCTCATTGCCCAGCAGGTTGGCCACCGGTACCCGTACCCCGGAAAAGCTGATGGTGCGGGTGGGCTGGCTGTTCCAGCCCATCTTTTCTTCCTTCTTGCCGTATTCAATGCCCGGCAGGTTGGCCGGCACCGCAATGGCGCTGATGCCGCGGGCCCCCTCGCCGCCGGTGCGGGCCATCACCACCAGCATGTCGGTGGCACCGGCGCCGGAGATGAAGGCCTTGGCCCCGTCGATGACGTACTCATCGCCATCGCGCACGGCACGGGTCTTCAGCGAGGCGGCATCCGAGCCGGCACCCGGCTCGGTCAGGCAGTACGAGCCCAGCTTCAGGCCTGCCGCCATGTCCGGCACCCAGGCCTGGCGCAGGGCCGGCTGGCCCCAGCCGGCAATCATCCAGGTGGCCATGTTGTGGATGCTGATGTAGGCCGCGGTGGACGGATCGGCCGCTGCCAGCTCTTCGAAGATCAGCGCCGCATCCCAGCGCGACAGGCCGATACCGCCCAGCGCTTCGGGGGTATAGATGCCACAGAAACCCAGTTCGCCGGCCTTGCCGATCGCCTCGCGCGGGAAGATGCCTTCGGCATCCCAGTGCGCGGCCTGCGGCGCCAGCTCGGCCGCCGCAAACGTGGCGGCAGCCGAACGGAAGGCCACCTGGTCCTCGCTCAGGTCAAAGTTGGCGGCATCGGCCGCGTTGATCACTCGGTCCATGGCGTCACTTCAGGCTGATGGTGGTGTTGACGCCGTGGCTGAGCGTGGAATCGTCGAACCAACGGGCGGTGACGGTCTTGGTCTGGGTGTAGAACAGCACCACCTGCTTGCCGTACGGGCCCAGGTCGCCAAGCTTGGAGGCGCGCGAACCGGTGAAGGAGAACAGCGGCACCGGCACCGGGATCGGCACGTTGATGCCCACCTGGCCCACATCGATCTCTTCCTGGAACTTGCGCGCCGCCGCACCGGACTGGGTGAACACCGCCGTGCCATTGCCGTTGGGGTTGGCGTTGATCATGGCAATCGCCTCGTCCAGGGTTTCGGCTTCCAGGATCACCAGCACCGGCCCGAAGATTTCTTCCTGGTAGATGCGCATGTCAGTGGCCACACCGGCAAAGATGGTCGGGCCGATGAAGTTGCCGCTCTCAAAGCCCGGCACCTGCGGGTTGCGACCGTCCAGCACCAGCCGTGCGCCCTGCTCCACGCCCGAGGCAATCAGCCCTTCGATGCGGCTGCGCGCGGCGCAGGAAATCACCGGGCCCACGTCCACGCCCGGCGCATTGCCCGGGCCGACCTTGAGGGTCTTGGCCTTTTCCACCAGCTCATCCACCCAACCGCGCGCCTCGCCCACCAGCACCAGGGTGGAGGCGGCCATGCAACGCTGGCCCGCCGCACCGAAGGCTGCGCCAGCCAGGGCATTGAGGGTCTGCTCCTTGTTCGCATCGGGCAGCACCACGGCATGGTTCTTGGCGCCCATCATGCACTGCACGCGCTTGCCGGCCAGCGATGCACGGTTGTAGACATGGGTGCCCACGGCGGTGGAGCCGACAAAGGAAATGGCCTGGATGTCCGGGTGGTCACAGATCGCATTGACCACGTCCTTGCCGCCATGGACCACGTTGAGCACGCCCTTGGGAATGCCGGCCTCCAGTGCCAGCTCGACCAGGCGCATGGTCACCATCGGGTCCTGTTCGGAGGGCTTGAGCAGGAACGTGTTGCCGGTGGCAATGGCCATCGGGAACATCCACAGCGGGATCATCGCCGGGAAATTGAACGGGGTGATGCCGGCGCACACGCCCAGCGGCTGCATCAGGGTGTAGGTGTCCACGCCGTTGGCCACGTTGTTGGCCAGCTCGCCCAGCTGCAGGTTGCCGATCGAGGCGGCGTGTTCCACCACTTCCAGGCCACGGAACACATCGCCCTCGGCATCGGGCAGGGTCTTGCCCTGCTCGGCGCTGAGCAGTGCGGCCAGCTCGGGCATGTGCTCGCGGATCAGCTGCTGGTACTTCAGGAAGATGCGTGCACGGGTGCCGATCGGGGTCTTGCGCCAGGTCTTGAACGCCTCCTTGGCCGAAGCCACCGCCGCATCCACCTCGCCCATGGTGGCCATCGGCACCTGGGCCAGCACCTGCTGGGTGGCCGGGTTGACCACGTCCTGCCACTGGCTGCAGGCGGACTGGACAAACTCACCATCGATCAACAGGGCAATGCGGGGCGTGCTGGTGCTCATGGAAATCCCGGTACATGTGAAAGGTGATTTGCATTATTCACAAGCAAGGCGAGCGCAAAGCCGTCTAATCCGCTTAATATCGCCAACCACCGCCACGAAATTTGCCAATTTTGTGAATAACAGTCGCCACACCCCGCTCGGCCTGCGCCTGGCCCAGCTGCGCAAGCGGGCCGGCTACAGCCAGGCCCGCCTGGCCCAGGCGCTGGCAATATCGCCCAGCTACCTCAATCAGATCGAAAAGAACAAGCGCCCGCTTACCGCCGACATCCAGCAGCGCCTGGCCCAGGTGCTGGGCAACATTGCCGAGCTGTTTGACAGCGACCAGCCGGCCGCGCTGCAGGAGTCCCTGGCCCAGACCTTCCGCGACCTCGGCCTGGCCGAGATCAGCGCCCAGGAGCTGCGCGCTCTGGCCGGCAACCTGCCCCAGGTGGGCCAGGTCCTGCTCGATCTGCACCGCCAGCATCTGGCCCTGCGCGAGCATGCCGCTGCACTGGAGTTCCGCCTCGGTGCGCCGGAAGCCGGCCAGCACCTGCCGGCCAGCGACCAGGTGCGGGACTTCTTCAACCGCATGCACAACCACATTCCCGAGCTGGATGACCTGGCCGAGCAACTGTGCGCCGAATGGAACCTGGTGCCCGGCAACATGGCCCCGCGCCTGCGCCAGTTGCTGGCCGACCGCCACGGGGTGCTGACCGAACTGATGCCGCAGCACATCGGCCGCGAAAAGCGCCAGCTCGATGGAGGCAGGCGCGTGCTGTGGATTCCCGATTATCTGGAACCGGGCCAGCAGGCCTTCCAGATGGCCGCCGAACTGGCCCTGCAGGGCTACAGCGCCCAGATCGATGCCGTGATTGCGCGCACCGGCTTCAGCGACCCGGCGCAGCTGGCCCAGGCCCGCATCGGCCTGTCCAATTACTTTGCCGGCGCCCTGGTGATGCCCTACCGGCACTTCCTGCAGGCCGCCGAGCACAGCCAGTACGACATCGAACGCCTGGCCCAGCAGTTCGGCGTCGGCTTTGAAGCGGTATGCCACCGCCTGAGCACCCTGGCCCGCCGCGGCGCCAGCGGCCTGCCGCTGTTCTTCATCCGCGTTGACCGTGCCGGCAACATCTCCAAGCGCCATTCGGCCACTGACTTCCACTTCTCCCAGGTCGGCGGCTCCTGCCCGCTGTGGATCATCTACGAGGCCTTCAACCAGCCCGGACGCATCCTCACCCAGGTCGCGCGCATGCCCGATGGCCGGCGCTATTTCTGGCTGGCCCGCCAGGTCTCCAGCGGCCCGGTCGGCCACGGCCAGCCACGCAAGACCTTCGCCGTGGCCCTGGGCTGTGAGCTGCAGCACGCCGACCGCCTGGTCTACGCCCGCGGCCTGGATACCCAGAACCCCGGCAATGCCGTGCCCATCGGCCCCGGCTGCCGCGTCTGCCCGCGTGAAGACTGCATGCAACGTGCTTTTGCCTCCCTGCCCGGCCCAAACTAAGCGCCGTCACCACCAGTGCAGCAGCCGGGCGCAGTACGCAACAACGTTGGCACGACACGAACCTGCATCCCCCCTGCTGCCGGGAGTGAACTCCTATTGATCAATCCCGGTGCTGATTCGATGATCCCAGTGATCCAGCCGGCTGATGCCATAGTGCTCGACACAAGCGCATCGTCATCCGACGGCGATGGCTCTGTTTGATCAACACTGGCGTGGGGCAGCAGATCAAAGCGCTGCAACAGGGTGGCGCCGCCATCTATCCGGCGGCAATATCTATCTGCGCACCAGAGACATGGTTTCAACTAGCTGCGGGGGATGTCTCCGCAGGACGCGGTTTCACAGGGGGAAATGGATGAACATCAAGACGGTCTCACTTCTGGCGGTACTGGCCCTCACCAGCTGTGCCTCATCGAGCGTACTGGTTGGCACACAACGCGCTCCCATCGATCCATCACAGGTCAGGATCTACCTGGACCCGCCCCCGAGTTACGAGAAAGTGGCGCTCCTGGACGCCGGCAGCCGCAACTCCTGGGCTGTCACCGACCAGGGAAAAACCAACAAAGTCATGGAGCGGCTCAAGGCCGAAGCAGCTGAACTGGGCGCCAACGGCATTCTTATCGGCGGGCTGGGTGATCAGCAAATCGGCTCGGTCGGGTCTGGCCAGGCGTGGGGCTACGGCAACACGGCATACGGCTTCGGCGTGAGCAGCGGCGTATTCCAAAAAAAGGGCGCCGGCTTGGCCATCTATGTGATTGATGCCGGACAGGCGCAGATCGTCACGCAGCCCCAGGCGGCAGCCACGCCACCTACTACTGCCCAAACCCAGTACCAGGCGCCGCAGCAGCAAGCGCCACAAGCAGCGGCAGCCCCGCAGCCGGCGGCCCAAGGTGCTTCTGGGTGGCGCGCGTGGGGTACTCCGACAGCCCCGAATGCACCAAAGGCCCTGTACCGCTGCCTGGCCAGTGATGGCAGCCAGGTAGTGACCGAGACGGCTGCGGCCGGCTGCACCGTCATCACCCCATGAGTTGGAAGGCGCGGCGGTCAAATGCCGCGCCGACCACAGGATCACGGTGACGCCAGCAAGCCCTTTCGAGATGGCCTCGGTCTTTTCGTGTAGCTACTGCCGTTGGTAAACAAAAGCCCCGTATTTGCGGGGTTTTTGTGAGATTCGCTGGCGCAATTCACTCATCGATTAACCGCAAGCCGACATACGCTCGCGTTCAATGAAGGCCTGCACAGGCGGGCTGGACTCATCACTGGACTGTGCATCGCGCATCTTTGCATCCAGGTCGGCCACAATCTGCTGAAGCTCTGAGCGCGCAAAGCGCGTCAAAAGATCTCGCACCATCGGCTGGTACGCAATCCCATGGTGTTCGGCAATCATCTTCAAGGTTTCGATCAAAGTTGCAGGCAAACGAATGGAAACCAGCTTCATCGCCATCCCCTGATTGAATGCTTCATGGATGGCGTCAGAAGCTACTACCACGTGCTCATCACTGCGCCCGTACTCGCCGTTCTCCCACTTTTCGTTAATTGCTTCGTCGTGGGTGCGCGTATTCATTGTTCTTCCCTCAAAAGTCGGTTGGTTGCCCATGCTTGCGGTAGATCGCAAGTTCCACTTCATTCGGTGGATAGCATGTCCGCAGATAGAAATCGCCATTGGGAACAAAGCACACTTTGAGCAGCCTCCCCTTGTTGGTGGGGGAGATGAACCAAAGTGTGGCCGGGTCAGTCCTGTGATCTTCCCGGTTGTCGGTAAGTAGCTTGCCTGTGATGTTCGAGAAGCACTGGTGAACTTCTTGTTCAGTGACACCATGCTTTTGAGACAGCTTGGCCAAGATTGCTGGCGGAATGATGATCACAGCCATGCACCACCTCATCTGCGAGCCATCAGCTTACACACCTACCACCGTATATACAACGACAATTGTTACCACCATTGAGGATTGGCTCACAGTCCCATCGACTGTACATACAGCAAACAACAGGACGGGGCCGAAACGGCCAGCCCTACCCCACGTGCCTGGCCCAATGCGGCTCGCTCACGATGGCGATCGGGTGGCCCTCATCGCGCAGGCTCACCGCCTTCAGGATCTTGGTACCGGCGTTGCTGTTGATCCAGTCACGCGAGCCCAGCTCGCCGATCACCAAGTAGCGCGTCTTCTTCTTCGAGCTTGAGCCAATCAGCCCGCCCCGCTCCTCGATGGCTTGGTGCACCAGCGAGCGGAAGCCGAAGGCGAATGTGGCCGTCACCACGAACAGCGCCCCGCTGTGCTCGATCACCGGGTGCGGCTCGATCACCGGCAGGCTGATGGAGAGCGATGCCGTCTGCCCGCGCGCATCGAAGGCCTCGCCGCCCAAGAAGCGGATCAGCGTCTCGTGTAGGTCCGCCGATTCGTTCTGGTCGATCACCCCGTCCTGCAGGATCTAGGCCACCTGAATCAATGAGCAAATCTAGGCACTTATGGGCAGCACCGCCTCGGCGGACACGAGCAACCGTGGCAATAAGTCGCCCCCGGCATCAAACTGCCGAGCAATGGATAGGGTGTAAATAGGGTGCGCAACGAAAAAAGGCTCACAGCGTTAGCTGTAAGCCTTTGATCTTGTTTAGCAAGTTGGTCGGGACGGCCGGATTCGAACCGACGACCCTCTGCCCCCCAGGCAGATGCGCTACCAGGCTGCGCTACGCCCCGTAACTTGCTTGCCTGGCGAATCTACCGCCGGGCAGACGGCCATTATAGGTAGTGAAGAGTGGCTTGACCAGTCTTTTCCACCGGTAATTTCAACGCTTGAGCATCTGCAGCACTTCTTCCAGCTCCATGCGCACCTGGCGCACGATCTGCTGGCTGATGGCCGATTCCTGCTTGCCTTCGGTGCCTTCCAGACGCTGGCGGGCACCACCGATGGTGTAGCCCTGTTCGTAGAGCAGGCTGCGGATCTGGCGCACCATCAGCACATCATGGCGCTGGTAGTAACGCCGGTTGCCACGGCGCTTGACCGGGTCCAGCGAGGGAAACTCGGTTTCCCAGTAGCGCAGCACATGCTGCTTGACGTCACACAGTTCGGCTACTTCACCGATGGTGAAGTAGCGCTTGGCCGGGATCGGCGGCAGTTCGCGGTTACTGCCCGGATCCAGCATAGGCCTCCACCCTTTCCTTGAGCTTCTGCCCCGGGCGGAAGGTCACCACGGTGCGGGCGCAAATGGGGATTTCCTCACCGGTCTTCGGGTTCCGGCCTGGCCGCTGGTTCTTGCGGCGCAGGTCGAAATTACCGAAACCAGACAGCTTGACCTGCTGTCCCTGCTCCAGCGACTGACGCAACACGTCAAAGAACGCGTCAACGAATTCCTTGGCTTCGCGCTTGTTCAGGCCGACTTCGTCAAACAGACGCTCGGCCATCTCCGCTTTGGTCAACGCCATCCACTCACTCCCCGCCGGTGGTCAGGCGCGCATGCGCGCCTGGTGTTGTTGCTCGATCGCAGCGACGGCGGCGCTAACCACCGGCTCGATATCGGCATCGCTGAGCGTGCGCGAGCCGTGCTGCAAAATCAAGCCCATGGCCAGGCTCTTGTAGCCCGGCTCCACGCCCTGGCCGACATAACGGTCGAACAGCACCACGTCGCGCAGCAGTTCGCCACCGGCCGCCAGCGCGGTGGCGCGCAGGTCCGCCCAGGCCACCTGGCCCGGCACCAGGAAGGCCAGGTCGCGGCGTACCGACGGGAAACGCGAAACGCCAGCGGACTGCGGCAGGGCACGCACCAGCAGCGTGTCCAGGTCCAGTTCGAAGGCATACACCTCCACATCGATGTCCAGCTGCTGGGCCAGGGCCGGGTGCAGCTGGCCGATCCAGCCGATGCACACGCCATCGCGCAGCACGTCGGCCGAGCGGCCCGGGTGGCCATAGCCACGGCTGGACGGCACGAAGCTGAGCTGGGCACCGCTGGCCGCGGCCAGGGCTTCCAGATCACCCTTGATGTCGTGGAAATCGACCTTGCGTGCGGCCACACCCCACTGCAGGGCCAGGGCATCACCGCAGACCACGGCGGCAACCCGGCGGGTTTCCGGCGGCGCCTCGCCAGCAACGGCCGGGGCATGGAACACGCGGCCCAGTTCGAAGGCGCGCACGCGGCCGGCCTGACGGGCCACATTGCGGCCCAGTGCGGCGACCAGGCCCGGCAGCAGCGACGGACGCATCACCGCCAGTTCGGCCGACAACGGATTGGCCAGGGCCACCTGCCCTTCGTTCAAGCCCCAGGCCTGCAACCAGGCGGCATCGACGAAGGCGAAGTTGATGTTTTCCAGCATGCCGCGGGCGACCAGCTGACGGCGCACTGTGGCCTGGTCCAGCACCGTTTCACTGCCTGCGGCAATGCGCGCGGCACCGGCCGGCAAGGTGGTCGGAATGCGGTCGTAGCCATGGATGCGGGCCAGTTCCTCGATCAGGTCCTCTTCGATGGCGATATCGAAGCGACTGCTCGGCGCGGTGACCTGCCAACCCTCGGCCGTGGCCACCACGTCCATGCCCAGGGCACGCAGGATGCGCTGCACCTCGGCATCGTCGATGGCCATACCCAGCACGCGGGCAATGCGTGCACGGCGCAGGCCGATGGCCTGCGGCAGCGGCAGCGCGTCGGCCACGTCGGTGACCTGCACCGGGCCGGCCTGGCCACCGGCCAGCTGCAGCAGCAGCGCGGTGGCGTATTCAATGGCAGTTGCCGGCAGCTGCGGATCCACACCACGCTCGAAGCGGTGGCTGGCATCGGTGTGCAGGCCCAGCTTGCGGCCACGGCCCATGATCGCGGCCGGGGCAAAGTGCGCTGCCTCCAGGTAGACCTCGGTGGTGGCATCGGTGACGCGCGAATCAAAACCGCCCATCAGGCCTGCCAGGCCGACCGGCTTGTCGGCATCGGTGACCACCAGAAAGCGGTCATCCAGGGTGGCCTCGCGGCCATCGAGCAGCTTGATCTGCTCACCGCTGCGCGAGTAACGCACGCCGATCTGGCCGCTCAGGGTAGCCAGATCGTAGGCATGCATCGGCTGGCCCAGCTCGATCATCACGTACTGGGTGATGTCCACCAGCAGGCTGACCGGGCGAATGCCGGCGCGGCGCAGGCGCTCGGCCATCCAGATCGGGGTGCTGGCAGCGGCGTTGACGCCAGTCACCACGCGGCCGGCAAAGCGCGGCGCATCGGTACCGGCGGCCAGGGTCACCGGCAGCACGCGGTCGATCACAGCCGGCACCGGCTGCGCATCAAAGGCAGTGACGGTGCTGCCGCAGGCGGCGGCCACGTCAAAGGCGATGCCACGCACGGAGAAGCAATCGGCGCGGTTGGGGGTCAGCTTGATCTCGATGCTGGCATCGGGCAGCTGCAGGTAATCGGCAATGGCCGTGCCCACCGGGGCATCGGCCGGCAGTTCGAGCAGGCCGGAGGCATCCTCGTCCAGGCCCAGCTCCTTGGCCGAGCACAACATACCGTTGGATTCGACACCGCGCAGCTTGGCGGCCTTGATCTTGAAGTCGCCAAAGGCGGCGCCAACCATGGCCAACGGCGCCACCAGGCCGGCACGGGCATTGGGCGCACCGCAGACAATCTGCAGCGGCGCCGGCAAGCCGGCATCGACCTGGCAGATCTGCAGGCGGTCGGCTTCCGGGTGGCGCTCGGCGCTGATGATGCGCGCCACCACCACATGCTCCAGGCCTTCGCCCAGTGCCGTGACCTCTTCCACTTCCAGGCCGATGGCAGTGAGCACGGCGGAAAGTTCATCGCGCGATGCCGTCACCTGGACGTGGCTGCGCAGCCAATTTTCGGAGAATTTCATGCTGGTTGGTTCTCAAGGGCAGGCCCTGGCCTGCCGTAGCTGTTCACCGGCCCGCAAGCGGGCCGCCCGCGGCTTGTCAGGCAAACTGGCGCAAGAAGCGCACATCGTTCTCGTAGAACGCGCGCAGGTCATTGACGCCATAACGCAGCATGGCAAAACGCTCCACGCCCAGGCCGAAGGCAAAGCCGGTGTACTTCTCCGGGTCGATGCCCAGGCCGCGCAACACGTTCGGGTGGACCATGCCGCAACCCAGCACTTCCAGCCACTTGGTGCTGCCGTCCGGCTGCTGCCAGGCGATGTCCACCTCGGCCGACGGCTCGGTGAAGGGGAAATAGCTGGGACGGAAGCGCATTTCGAAATCGCGCTCGAAGAAGGCGCGCACGAATTCGGCCAGAGTGCCCTTGAGGTCGGCGAAGTTGGCGTGCTCGTCCACCAGCAGGCCTTCGACCTGATGGAACATCGGCGAATGGGTCTGGTCCGAATCGGAGCGGTACACCTTGCCGGCAGCAATCATGCGCAGCGGCGGCTGGTGGTTTTCCATGTAACGCACCTGCACACCGGAGGTATGGGTGCGCAGCAGGCGGCCATCACCGAAGTAGAAGGTGTCGTGCATGGCGCGCGCCGGATGGTGTGGCGGGAAGTTCAGCGCCTCGAAGTTGTGCCAGTCATCCTCGATCTCCGGGCCTTCGCTCAGCTCGTAGCCGAGGCGGCCGAAGATGTCGGTGATGCGCTCCAGCGCTCGGGTCACCGGATGCAGGCCACCGCGCTCGCCATTGCGGCCCGGCAGGGTGACATCCACGGCCTCGGCAGCCAGGCGTGCATCCAGTGCAGCCGCATCAAGCACCTGGCGGCGCTGGTTCAGCGCCTCGGCCACGGCTTCCTTGGCACGGTTGATGGCTTCGCCGGCGGCCTTGCGCTGGTCGGCAGGCAGGGCGCCAAGCTGCTTGAGCTGGGCGGTGATGCTGCCGCTCTTGCCAAGCAGGGTCACACGCAGGGTTTCCAGCGCGTCCGGAGTCTGGGCGGCAGCCACATCGGCCAGCGCCTGGGCAGTGAGGGTTTGGATGTCAGTCATGGATCGACGTAAGACCTTCAGTCGGAATGCCGATGCGATCAGCGACGGGCCGACCCCCGGCGCCTGCGCATGCAACCGGCAACACGCTGCCGGCCGCAAAAATGAAAATGGGGAAGGACATCAAGCCCTTCCCCATGTAGTTGCCTGTCCAGGGCCGTTGCCGCAAGGCAGCGACCCGTTGGCCAGGACTTAGGCGGCCAGGGCAGCCTTGGCCTTTTCGGCCAGGGCGGCAAAGCCTGCTGCGTCGTGCACAGCGATGTCAGCCAGAACCTTGCGGTCCAGGGTGATCTCAGCCTTGAGCAGGCCGTTCATGAAACGGCTGTAGCTCATGCCGTTGATGCGGGCAGCCGCATTGATGCGGGTGATCCACAGCGAACGGAAGTTGCGCTTCTTCTGCTTACGGCCAATGTAGGCGTACTGCTGTGCCTTGATGACCGCCTGCTTGGCGACGCGGAAGACCTTGCGACGGGCGTTGTAATAGCCCTTGGCCAGGTCCAACACCTTCTTGTGACGGCGACGCGCCTGAACGCCACGCTTAACTCGTGCCATGTTTTATATCCTCAGAGGTAGGGCAGCATGCGGTCCAGACGGCCGGCGTCTTCTGCGCGGACGTGGTTCGTCTGACGCAGGTTACGCTTCCGCTTGGTCGCCTTCTTGGTGAGGATGTGGCTACGGTTTGCGTGGCCGCACTTGTACTTGCCCGAGGCAGTCTTGCGGAAACGCTTGGCTGCTGCTCGGTTGGTCTTGATCTTGGGCATTGCTATGTCCTTGATGGTTTCTGTCACTGGTTACGGGCGTTGGCACAAGGCCACTCTTTCCATCCCTGCCCTAACCTGCTCGCAACACGCACCATGAGAGCGTGTAGTTCCTGTTGCCCGAAGGCACCCCGGCTATACCGGGCCGCCCATTATGCCAGCCCGGCCGGCCGGCTGCAATGAACAATCACTGATACGACAAGGGGCCGCCATGGCGACCCCTCGTCAGACCGGCCCGAAGGCTGGCTTACTTCTTCTTCGGCGCGATCATCATCACCATCTGACGCCCTTCCAGGCGCGGACGCGATTCGATCACGATGTCCTCGCCCAGATCAGCCTCGATCCGGTTGGCCATGGCACGACCCAGATCCTGGTGGCTCATTTCACGGCCACGGAAACGGATGTTGATCTTGACCTTGTCCCCTTCCTCCAGGAAGCGGCGCATGTTGCGCAGCTTGATCTGGTAGTCACCCTCGTCGGTGACCGGACGGAACTTGATTTCCTTGATGTCTACCTGCTTGCTCTTCTTCTTCGCTTCACTGGCACGCTTCTGCGCCTCGAAACGGAACTTGCCGTAGTCCATCACCTTGCACACCGGCGGATCGGCCTGGGGCTGGATCTCGACCAGATCCAGGCCCTCCTCTTCGGCCATCGCCAATGCTTCGTCACGGGTCAACACGCCCACCATCTCACCGTCAGAGCCGATCACGCGGACGCGCGGCACTCGGATTTCATGGTTCTTGCGGTTCTGTTTGTTGTCCGGGGTACTGATATTCCAATCTCCCAAGGGGTAGGGTTCAGTGCGCCAGCCAGGCATGGCCGGCGCACCGTGCTAATCAAGCTTGCAGGTCAGCGCGCAGGTGAGCGATGAAGGCATCCAGCGGCATCGAGCCAAGGTCCTCACCGGTACGCGTACGCACCGCCACGGCCCCGTTCTCCTTCTCGCGGTCACCCACGACCAGCAGATACGGCACGCGCTGCAGCGTATGCTCGCGAATCTTATAGCCGATCTTCTCATTGCGCAAATCGGCCTCCACGCGGAAGCCTTGCGCGGCAAGGGTTTTGCGAACGCCCTCGACGTAATCGGCCTGAGCGTCGGTGATGTTGGCCACCACAACCTGAATCGGGGCCAGCCAGGTCGGGAAGACACCGGCGTGGTGCTCGATCAGGATGCCGATGAAGCGCTCCATCGAGCCAACGATGGCCCGGTGCAGCATCACCGGGTGCTTCTTCTGGCTGTTTTCGTCCACGTACTCGGCGCCCAGGCGGCCCGGCATCATGAAGTCCACCTGCACGGTGCCCAGCTGCCAGGTGCGGCCGATGGCGTCCTTGAGGTGGTACTCGATCTTCGGGCCGTAGAAGGCACCCTCGCCCGGCAGCTCGGTCCAGGCCACGCCGCAAGCCGACAGCGCCGAGCGCAGCGCGCCCTCGGCCTTGTCCCAGGTGGCATCGTCACCCAGGCGCGATTCCGGGCGCAGGGCGATCTTGATCTGGATGTCGTCAAAACCGAAGTGCTCGTACACCGCCAGCGCCTGCTGGTGGAAGGCGGTCACTTCGGATTCGATCTGCGATTCGGTGCAGAAGATGTGGCCATCATCCTGGGTGAAGCCGCGCACGCGCAGGATGCCGTGCAGCGCACCGGTCGGCTCGTTGCGGTGGCACGAACCGAACTCGCCGTAGCGGATCGGCAGGTCGCGGTAGCTGTGCAGGCCCTGGTTGAACACCTGGACGTGGCCCGGGCAGTTCATCGGCTTGACCGCGTAGGTACGCTTCTCCGACTCGGTGAAGAACATGTTCTCCTGGTAGTTGTCCCAGTGGCCGGATTTCTTCCACAGGCTCACGTCCAGGATCTGCGGGCAACGCACCTCGCCGTAGCCGCTGCTGCGGTACACGCCGCGCATGTACTGCTCCACTTCCTGCCAGATCGACCAACCCTTCGGGTGCCAGAACACCAGGCCCGGGGCCTCTTCCTGGATGTGGAACAGGTCCTGCTGCTTGCCGATGCGGCGGTGGTCGCGCTTTTCAGCCTCTTCCACACGCTTGATGTAGGCGTCCAGCTGCTTCTTGTCGGCCCAGGCGGTGCCGTAGATGCGCTGCAGCTGCTCGTTGTTGGCATCGCCGCGCCAGTAGGCACCGGAAATGCGGGTCAGCTTGAATGCCTTCAGGAAGCGGGTGTTGGGCACGTGCGGGCCACGGCACATGTCCACGTATTCCTGGTGGTAGTACAGGCCCATGGCGGTGATGTCTTCGGGCATGTCCTGGATCAGGCGCAGCTTGTAGTCCTCACCGCGGGCGGTGAAGGTCTCGATCACTTCGGCGCGCGGGGTCATCTTCTTGACCACGTCGTACTCGGTGGCGATCAGCTCGGCCATGCGCTTTTCGATGGCAGCCATGTCTTCCGGGGTGAACGGGCGCTCGGAGAAGATGTCGTAGTAGAAGCCTTCGTTGATCACCGGGCCGATGACCATCTTCACATCCGGGTACAGCTGCTTGACCGCATGGCCGACCAGGTGGGCGCAGGAGTGGCGGATGATTTCCACACCCTCCTCGTCCTTGGCGGTGATGATGCGCAGGCGCGCATCGGCGGCAATGATGTCGCTGGCGTCCACCAGCTTGCCGTCCACTTCACCGGCAATGGTGGCCTTGGCCAGGCCGGCACCGATGGACTGGGCCACGTCCATGACGCTGACCGGGTTGTCGAACTGGCGGGTACTGCCGTCGGGAAGGGTAATGGTGACCATGGTTTTATCGCCTGAATGAGTGTGCGGCCAAGGCCGCGTAACAACGGTATGCCCGCAGCCCGGGCCAAAAAAAAACGCCACGAGGGCGCCTGCAACAGGTGCAACCTCGGGTGGCGTCAGCAGTGGGCGGTGGTAGTTGCCATGTCACACACTCGGCCGGCGCGTTGGCGCGGGCCACCTGGAAGTTGCCGGATAGGCCGATATTTCACCATACGGCGGCCTTGCCGTCCAATCGCCGTTCCAGCTGGCGTCCACACCAATGCGGCAGGGATCACGGCAGCCCAGACTGAACGCCCGGCCCCAAACCGCATGCAGCAAGCCCATGCGGGATCCTGCAGCTGACCGGCAACGCCCGGGGCGCGCTGCCGGCACCCCATCCCCCGGACCAAAACCCTCGCGCTGCACGCCCGGTGTGACAGGCTTTCTGCAATCAGAAAGTCGCTGCAGCGTCGCGCTGGATGGTCGACGAAGGGGAGGCCGGCCTCTCATCCGGTGCCGCCCTTCCCGTAGCCTTTCCGGTTCCTCCCACCGCAGCAAGCGGGCAGACGCTCTGATAGACCGGAATCCAGGTGTGGTTCACACGCTTGGCACGCCGCGTATAGCGTTAAGTCCCGGTGCGCCAATCCACGGGCACCCAACCGTCACTGGGCATCCCCTCGGAGCAGAACTTGAAAGGATTGTTGCCATAGGGAAGAACCGTTGCAGAGGCTTGCTGGCCATGCATCAACCCAGCAACCAGCACGAGTGGAACCAACATTCTTGTATTCATGATTACTCCTTGTCTGCCATGACCCAACACTGCACCGCTACCGGCCAGCACCGCCCTGCCGCCGTTCAATGATTGCCTGGACAGTAGAAAAAGCACCGATCCAATCATCCGGGCAAAACCCGAGGGCGCATGAAGGCCGCCCGGCTTATTTCCCAAAAAAGCCACGCACTCGGGAGGAACGCTCCTCCCGTCGGAGCTGCTGTCGCAATTTCATTTCATTACGCTCGCCCTCAAGGTCAGTGGCCCACACCGGCCTGCTGCATCCTCGCCAGACCACACTGCACACCCCACTACCCTTGTCCTGCTCGCATCGCCGCATTGCCGTGGCCATGGCACCCTCACTGCTGGGCAATGCGTTCATGTTGATCTCCTGCGCGGAGTGATAAAGATCACCTTCAAGCACACCGACGATGGCGAAGCACTTGTTGTAACCACTAACTATCACGCCACAGTCCGGTGCACCACTTGCAGCACATTGGTCCAGGGCCTCAATTTCAGCCTCATCGCGCGAAACCTTGTTCACCACCGGAGTTACTGACTGCATCTGGCTGGAGACAGCCACTGCATAAAATGCCGTCCTGAAATAGCCACCGGGCTTGATTTCCTGTGGCTCGCTGTAACCACCGCCTCCCGAACCAGGTGCAGGGCCACACTGTGCACTGCCAGCATTAACCCCTGTAGGACAGGCTGTCTGTGCAAATGCGGCCGCAGGCAACAGCAGGCAGGTTGCAGCAGCTGCCATGATGAGTTTCATTTTCATGCTCGGTCACCCCGCATCCGCTGCAGCACCGCGACTACCTGCAGCAACGCCGCCTGGACAGGCCGTCTGCGCCGATGCAGCGCCCGGAACCACAACGAACAAGATGAAATTGATCAAATAACGCTTGAATTTTGTTATGCGCATGATTCACCCATGGAAGAAAAACCAATTCCCGACGGAGCCAACCCAAGAACCAGACGTTGCGAAACCGCATGATCATGTCGACCATTGATGCTCCGACGCTCGAGAGGAGCCATGCATCAACGAACACCCGACAGAGTCGACTCGATACAGCAGCACAGCCAGTGCAGGGCACCGCCACTCATGCACCGCTGCATGAAGGATGGGATGTACTGGAAACTTACTGTCTTGTACGGATTTATTATCGTCCACACACCCTGCCGAGGAAGCACAGGCATCCAATTATGCTTACATATCCGCGAAGGCAGAATTTTTCGACATCTCCTGACTATCTGGAAGGAATTTCACTGCGCACATAGTCAACATGCGGCAAAGCCCGCACAGGCACCGGAATCGAAGCTGCAAAAAACCTAGGCCGCAATAATCATCGAATTACGCATACCGCCTCCATTGATAGAGCAGTAAACCACCGGATCCAACCTCTGACTCCATCAATAATACAGCACAAGATCGGTTCGAAAATCAATACAGACAGCCTTGTGCACCTTGCATTCCGCGGATGGAGAAATGGCAGAGCATTCCTGACGGACAGCTCGCCTACTGGCCCGGCCATTGGAACCCGTCCTGAAAATACGGTGCTTGACACCTTCAAGGTTCACACTGCCGACACTGGCGCATGAATTACGCCATGTCCCCAACACCTCACAATCATCATTACCTGCACGCCGGCATGCCGTCATGGCATCAGCCGTGACACCGGCCAAGCCACCACTATCAGCGCCGGTGACCCAGTAAGTGGTATCGCCAGACATGGATTTGACATAGGCACCATAGCCCTCGTAACGGACAACATCATGCCCTCTGACAGAGCAATCCATGCTGCCGGGCATCGTACCCAACGGGCAACGAGGTTGTGAAAAAGAATCCACCGGGAACAACAGGATCGAAAAACCGAAAAAATAAATGCGAAAAAACGCAAATGCATAAATAACTCAAAAGAGTCATTCCGGCCTTCCGGCAACACCAGCAGCGAGCAGCCACTGCCACACGCACCACCATAGCCATTGAAGCAACAAAGGCAAGGACTGCCTGTAAGGAGAAAATTTCAATTCCTCACAGGACTGATCGCTGAAATGAAGGCTTCACCTGATCAAGAAGCAGAAAAACAATACGCAGCCTCGATTGTTCGTCCTGCGGCATTCAACCGAAGCCCCCTGCCGAAATCCTGGCAAACACAAGCATCAGACCCACCACCCATTGCATCAGAGCAACTGAAAGAGAGCCCGCCACACTCAAAAGCCTATATAACGATCCACGTGACAGCCGCCCACTTGCTCACCGGACCCACACTCTTAATTAGCAGCAACCGCCCATTCGGACATGCCGATTGCGCCATGACATCTTGTAGCGACAGCGCAGCCAAGGCAGCGACAGAAATCAACATAAATATGCGCACAACCATCAGCAGCCATTGAGGCAATTACGGAAGTCCGAAAACCAAGCACGCCAGAAATTACCCCCACCTGACACCTTGCACGTATTTCCGGAAAATACCACCACCATCAACGACCTTACCCAGAGTCACAAATTATCGGCACATGATTGGCTCAACCCGGCACCGTGGAAGGAATCATGCCGCCACTATAACAGCGCTGAACATAAGAGGGAATGTACTGATAGTTCACTGGATAATTGGGGGCGATCGGCATCCACGTACCCAACTCTGATACGACGGGCATCCAATTGTGATCTGGACACCCCCGACGACAAAACTGCTCAACATCCCCAGAGTATCGAGAAGGAATCTGGCTACGCACATAATCAACGTGCGGCAAGGCAAGAACGGCAACGGGAGTAACCGCCGCAATGGCAGCACACGAAAGCAAAACAATAGCCATTGTATTTCGCATACAACCTCCTCAGGCAAAACAACAGCCAGTAGCTATAAGTTTTCAGGATAGAACGCTAAAAGCGAACAAAGCGAACCAGCAAGCCGCAGCGGAAACCAACGCAGGAAAACACCGGAGACACCGCGACCAATCACTTCACATGCAGGATCGAGAAGCGAATATCCCACAACCAATCAGTAAGGAACCAAATCCGTCCTAAAGTCGACGCAACGCGGTCTTTTCGCCACAGTACATCGTCCCGCAGGGGAAATTCTTTCACACTCCTGCTTGACGGCGCGCTTGCTTGCACGCCCATTTGATCCTGTAGCGAAAATAGGCCGACTTATGCCATCCACCATGACACTACCAACGCTTGCACATGAATTCCTCCATGTGCCAATGACCTGACAATCATTATTTCCTGCACGGCGGCACGATGCCATCGCCTCAGCAATAACGCCCTCCATACCATCAGAATTGGCAGCCATTGATGAATAGGAAATCCGGGCAGACATCGAATCAACGTAAGCCCCATACCCCTCATGGCGCACAATACGCACGTTCTGCGCACCACCGTCAGGGCCACACATGCGACTTCCTGCAGCAACGCCGCCTGGACAGGCCGTCTGCGCCGATGCAGCACCCGGGACCACAACGAACAAGATGAAATTGATCAAATAACGCTTGAATTTTGCTGTGCGCATGATTTATCCATGAAAACAAACCAAGTCTCGACGGGACGGGGCCAGCCCTAGAAACCAGACCTTGCGAAACCGCATGATCATGTCGGCCATTGATGCGCTGATGCTCGATGAAAGCCATGCATCAAAGAACACCCGACACAGTCGACTCGATACAGCAGCACAACCAGTGCAGGGCACCGCCACTCAAGAAAACCCACATCTGAAACTGCCCCGTCGCGCAACAGCCAGAATGAGGAACCCATAACACCAAAGCCCTCAATCCAGCGCCAGTCAATCAGTGAGAGACATAGCCCCCCCAACCCTTGGCACAAACAGGCTGGGCACCCACCTTGCAATAATCCCAATTCGGATTACGCCGCGAACACTCTTCACGCACCTTGCGCGCAGTGGCGCGCTCACTACGAGCCTCCACAGCAAAAACCTGCTTCTGCCCGTTGACAATCACACTTCCGGTATTGGCACAGGCATTTTCCCACGTGTGCAGAATTACACAGTCGCCACCATACTCAGCGCGACACCGGGTCATGGCCTGTTCGATAACCGCCTCTTGGCCCATCCCGTTACTGGCACCATTCAAAAAAGAGACGTGCGACACCGGTGAATAGGCAATCGCGCCGTAGCCGTCATACCGCACGTAGGAGGTCGGCCGGGACGGTACTTGATCAACTGGCGCTGCATCTGGCCCACAGGTCGCGCTTCCTACAAGCGTCCCAACAGGACATGCCGTCTGAGCCATCGATGGCTGCGTGACGCCACCAAGGAGCGTGAATAACAACAAGGCAGGCCACGCCCTCGTTGCACTGGAAGCCTTGCTGGAAAATATCATGCATCACTCCTCACTCTTACTGACCGCCACAGCCCCAATCTCCTGAACACCCCCCTATCGAAAGTGACGACATATAGATGACGCCACCAGAAAAGAGCACGGAGCCAAAATTAGCGACAGGACGAACATACAGGAACAAAACAACCTCGAGGAACACCCCTTAGTTAACTCAATAGGGGACGCGATCCGTTCGAAAATCAACATACGTCACCTCCGACCTTAGTCTACACTCCGCCCCGAAAGCCAAGGCAGCACATTGCTGACGGACTGCACGCTTGCTCGCTCTACCGCTCGATCCTGAAGCGAAGATCATTCTCTTGTGACCATCGACCATGACATTTCCTACGCTGGCACAAGAACTTCTCTATACACCCAAAATGTAGCAATCAGCATTTCCATCTCTTTGGCAATCCGCAATTGCATCAACCCGGATACTGGCAAGCCCTTCTGCATTAGAACCTGTCACCACGTACGCTGCACCCTCGGACATGGAGTGAGCATATGCACCATAACTCTCGCGACGGACTACATGGATATCATGCGACAAACCATCGTGGCCGCACATCCAACTACCCGCGAAATCCCCACCCAGGCATGCGACCTGTGCTGAAGCAAAACAAAAGCCAACATCAACAGAGAAAATATTAGGCTTTATAATCTGGAAATATCTTCCGTGAAAATCAACCGACCTGCAGCACCCTCGCCTCCAGTGATCCAGCGAGAACGGATAACAATCCATTGCCACGAATACTAAATCGCAGGCATGAGGAACGACATATAAACATAGGCCATACGGATCGATCCATCAATATGGAACCAATTGCACATAAGGGCGGATACAGTGTGACTTCCTGATGTCGCACACACCGTCAGGATCCATCGATCCGCACAACCTACGGACCTCGCGGCGGCTGACACGGGTATTATCTCCAGTAGCGAACAATGGATGAACCCCATCAGCATTGGTCAACTTTGCTACTGTTGCGCAAGAGTTCTGCCAACTCCCAAGCAGGTAGCAATCTGTATTACCAGCCGCCCGACAATTCGACAGCGCATCCTGCTCTCTATCCCGCCTGGTCGTATCGTTAGCACCAATCGTAGAAAAAAACACACCCACACTTGGCGAATATACAAAAGCTCCATAACCAGGATAACGAACCGCGCGGTAATTCGGCGCAGCCCCATCCTCACCACAAGACTGACTGCCCGCAACAACGCCACTGGCACAAGCGGATTGCGCCCTGGAAACATCAAACGACGAAATACTGATCATGAAAAAAATGGACAGCAGAAGATTTCTCATCACCCCCCCCGATCAGACGTGCATGAATTAGGACCCGGAAGCTTGCAAAGATCCTTGAAAAATGTAGCTATCGGCAGATTACAGCCCCACCAATTTAATCAAACACAATCAATACGAGACGTAACCACCCCAAGGTTTTGCGCAGTGCGCATCCGGCACGCGACACTCACCTTGGGGATTACGCCTTTCGCACTCTGACCTCGCTTGTCGTTCTGCAGCGCGCTTGGTGCGCGCCTCGCTGACAAAAATCTGCTTGACCCCATCGACAGGCACACTACCGACCGCGACACAGGCGTTGGTCCACTCATGAAGCAGCTGGCAATCCGTCGCACCATCATTCCTGCAGGATGCCAGCGCCTCATCTCGTACTGAACTGGCTATCTCATCGCCAGCATCCAGAAAGTAAGAAACCTTCGAGAGACTACGAGAGACCGCCACTGCGCCGTAGCCCGGATATCGCACGAATGTGGTGGGGCGCGAAGCCTCGGCAGTGCCCTCTCTACCGGCAATGGAATCAGGGCCGCAGGCTGCACTACCCGCAGCACTCCCCACAGGACAGGCCGTCTGCGCCCTGGCCTCACTCAAAATGAGCACCAATACGCACAAGCATGCCAGGAAAATATCTCGCACTGTGCCCCTTGCGCAGCTGATATGCCACCCTCCTTTTTTATTACCGAGCGCCGAGAATGGCAACGAGATGGTCAGCCATGACCTCCGAAAGACATGGCCGCCATTGACGACGCAGTCACAGACATATGCGAACGCATCCGAATACTTACATGAGTGACGAAAAAGATGATCCCGCAAATGGATCAATAGGGAACAAGGTCCGTCCTGAAATAAATGCACTTCGCCCTCTTGACCACGTTGCACTGCGCACCAGGCGCCAACCTCTCGCATTCAGCTCTCGCCGCGCGCTTGCTGGAACGCCCATTGGACCCCGTGGCAATTAAAGGCTGCTTTGTACCATTGACCATGACAGTAGCAAAACTCGCACAAGAATTAGTCCAAGTCCCAACGAAATCACAGTCGCCGTTGCCGTCCCGCAGACAATCCGCCATGGCCCCCTCACGCACCCCACTCAACCCGCCCGAATTGGCAGCAGACTGAGAATAAAGCAATCCCGCGGAGACCGAATATACGGCAGCCCCATGCGCATCGTACCGAACGATACGCACATTCTGCGACCCGCCATCAGAGCCGCACATGCGACTCCCCGCAGTGACCCCGCCCGGGCATGCGGTCTGCGCCTTGGTCTCGCCCCAATGGAACACCAAGACCAGCATCAGAAAAATACGCAATCCATGCAATCTCATGGAAGCATGCAGGTAGCCCATCGAGAATCCTCCGTTGATACCCGACATTCACATATTCGAATTTGGAACTCCATAGCAGCGTTGATTCCCGCAACCATCGCGCATCAATCTTACCCAGATCAATCAACAGCCTGATCAACCAGGAACATTGGAAGAAATCGACCCGCCACTCATGCACCGCTGCATGAAGGATGGGATGTACTGGAAATTTACTGCCTTGTACGGATTTATTATCGTCCACACACCCTGCCGAGGAAGCACAGGCATCCAATTATGCTTGGCATATCCACGAAGGCAGAACTTTTCGACATCCCCTGAATATCTGGAAGGAATTTCGCTGCGCACGTAGTCAACATGCGGCAAAGCCCCCGCAGGCACAGGCACCAAAGCCGCAAAAAAAACCGAGACCGCAATAATCATTGAATTACGCATAACCCCTCCATTGATAGACCAGGAAACCACCGGATCCAACCACTGACTCCATCAATAATACGGCACAAGATCGGTTCGAAAATCAATGCAGACAGCCTTGTGCACCTTGCATTCCGCGGATGGAGAAATGGCAGAGCATTCCTGACGGACCGCTCGCCTACTGGCCCGACCATTGGAACCCGTCCTGAAAATCCGGTGCTTGATACCTTCAAGATTCACACTGCCGACACTGGCGCATGAATTACGCCATGTCCCCAACACCTCGCAGTCATCATTACCTGCACGCCGGCATGCCGTCATGGCATCAGCCGTGACACCGGCCAAGCCACCACTATCAGCGCCGGTGACCCAGTAAGTGGTATCGCCAGACATGGATTTGACATAGGCACCATAACCCTCATAACGGACAACATGATGCCCTCTGATAGAGCAATCCATGCTGCCAGGCATCGTACCCAACGGACAACGGGGCTGCGAAAAAGAGTCCACCGGAAACAGCAGGATCGAAAAACCAAAAAAAATCAAAGCGAAAAAACGAAAACACATAAATAACTCCCGAGAGTCATTTTTCAAAATCAGCCAACATTTGCACCCATACTGCGCGGGTGACCCTGCCCTGCTCCAGCGCCACCTGGCTTTTCGGCAACACCAGCAGCGAACTGACCGCCCATGCCGTTATAGGTACTGAAATTACCCAGCGAGCCCTGGAAGAACATCGCGGCCATTGGCGGCGTTGCCAGAATCAGAGTGGACAGGATCAACCCCATCCCCCCCTGCTGCACCGCCTGTGCAGTCAGCCCCTGCTGGTCGAGGAACTCCAACCCCTCAATAGAACTCAACCCCTTGCTGGCCCAGGCAGCCACTGCAACACGCGCCACCATTTCCATCGCCACCGAAGTAACAAACACCAACACTGCCTGGGAGAACAACGTACCAATGCCATAGAACAACCAGCGTTGAAACAGAGACTTTGTCTGGTCGAACAGAAGGCACAAGATGAAAATTGGACCGAAACCAATGAACATGGCTATTGCAATCTGATACAACAACAACATCGATCCAGCCACAATGGCAGGGCCACCAGCACCGACACCCGCCATCATTTTCGCCTGGCGCTTGCTGTCATCCAGCTCCTTGTCTTCTTGAGCCTGGACTTGATCGATAGCCATCATGGAAATGGTCATCAATGCCAGGTTCTTATCGATCATCGAATTGACGTTCCCGTCGTCACCCGTGACCAACTCGGTCACTTGCCCCCCGAGATCATCAACGAAGAAGTCGCGCAGATCGGTTCCATAAAAGGCAAAGCCACTGGCACACACGCAAATCACCGCAGCGCGGGCGCTATTGACCATCAATGCGGACATGGATTCGCGCGACTGACCGGTGACAATGCGAAAACCCTGGATCATGAACCAGATGGTCAGTGCAGTCAGCGCCGCACCGGCCACCATGCGCGTCACGCGATTGAGCGTTTCATCAGCAAACTTGTCGATGGATGTTTCCAGAAAACTGTATACAGCCTCGAAGAAGGCCATTTGCTGCAAGCCATCAATAATCCCATTCCATTCCATCGTACCGTTCCTTCATCTGCCACCGGCAGAAAAATCAATCTACATCAGTGAATTTTGAGCGCAGCCTGGATGACTGAGCCACCGACCAAGGATTTGACGATATCCTGCCAGAGACCTCCCGCAGGATCATCACCAGTACCACCACCATTAACTACCCGACGACCAAGCGCGTCGTTGTAGCTGGACAGCAGACCAGCATACTGCTCGTACTGAGATTGCCTTTCGCGGAAAGTGGCAATAGCCATGTCGAATTCGAGCTGGGCTGCCTGCAGCGTTACCTGATGGGCACCTGCGGAACTGAAGCCTCGGTTGCCGTTTTTCCTGATGTCAGCCAAGACATTGTCCTCGTAGCGGCGCTTGATACCAGGCAGCGTGGTGGAAACAAGTTCCACGGATTCGTTGTAGCGAATATTGGTCAGTACGCGGATGGCACCACAAATTTCAGCCTGGGCATTGGTAATTTGCTCATTGGTAGCCCCGGCGGGCAAACTGAAGCCGGTACGCAGGCGCGCCCTGACTGCCGATGCAGTCAGAGAACGTCCAGCCTCGCCACACGACACCGAAATTCCGAAACCTTCGTCAACCTTGGCCAGCTGCTGACCGGCAGGCCAGCTGTAATCGGAAATACTGCGAGTGACCGGAGAACCGTTCTGACCATGACTGTTGTAGTAATCACGCACTGCCTTGGTGTAGTCCTGGATGTTCTTCAGGTAACCATGCGATTTGTCATCCCTCACATTCCAGGCAGCCAATGCCGTAGCAGGAAAGACTGCCGACACCACCACGGCCAGGGCGACAGCCCGGATTACGAACGATTTCCTGTTACGGCGCATAACCTACTCCTTGTCTGACAGGGCTATCGATACTGAAAGCCACGTTCAAATGATGTGTCGAACATCCCATTTCGCAACTGTGCATCAGGCCACCGCCTTGCCCGAGCCCTTGCGGTTGGCATAGAAGGCATCCAGCCATTGGTCCGGGGTCAGGGCATCGACCTGCACGCCGGTGTCGCTGGCGGTCTTGGCCAGCACCCGGTTCAGGATCTCGATGTTGTCGGTGGAGGCAGAAATCACCGCCAGGGCGTCATCCAGACCACGCAGGTTGAGCTGGCACACAGTCGATGAATGCCCCTGCTTGACCAGGAAGCAACGCGAGCGCTCATCCAGGCTGACCACCACCTCGAACTCGGCCTCGGTCAACTTCAGGCCTTCGATGTAGTCCTTCTTGGAGGCATTGGGGTTGGGCAGCAGGATCAAGGTGGCGGTCTGCTCGATCAGCGCGGCGGCGATGTCACTGGCCAAGGCGTCTTCCGGGCTCTGGGTGGCGAAGATGCCCAGGCCGTTCTGCTTACGGATGGTCTTCTGCTTGTTCTTGGCAAATTCCTTCAGCCCGCCCTTGCCATCGAGGATCTTCCAGAACTCGTCCATCACGTAGATCAGCGGGCGGCCATCGATCAGCTCTTCCAGGCGATGCAGCAGGTAGTTGATCACCGGCACGCGCACTTCGGCGTTGTCGATGATGTCGGTGTAGTCAAAACCGATGATGTTGGCCCGGGTCAGGTCCACCGTGTCACGCGGATTGTCGAACACCCAGCCCAGCGAATTGCCGGCCGTCCACTTGCGGATGCGTGCATACAGCGAGTCATCACCCATGTTGGGCAGTGACTTCTGGAAATTGGTCAGGGTACGCAGGTGCATCGGCGTATCGAGCATGTTCTCCACGGCGCGGAAGATGTCCTCATCCTCACGCGCGGTGTATTCGTGCTTGCCGCACAGCACCTTGACCAGGTCAGCCAGGAACTGCACGTTGGCATCGCTGCGCTGACACTGGAACGGGTTGAAGCCGGTCGGCTGGCCATTTTCCAGGGCCAGATAGTTGCCGCCGCAGGCGCGCACGAAGATCTCCGCACCCTTGTCCTTGTCGAAGAAGAAGATGGTCGGCGCCGGGTCGTACTTCTGCACCTGGCTGAGCAGGAAGTTGATCAGCGCGGTCTTGCCGGTGCCTGATTTGCCGATGACCATGGTGTTGGCAATGGCCTTTTCACCCAGCGAGTTCTCCGCCGGATGGGTGGCATGGAAATTGAAGTAGTACGGCTGGCCGTTGGTGGTCTGCAGCACCGTGACGCACTTGCCCCACGGGTTGCGGTCCTGCTTGCCGGTGGCAAAGTTGTGCAGCGGCGACAGGCCGAGGAAATTCAGCGAACTGACGTTGGCCTGACGGGTGCGGTAGCGCCAGTTGCACGGCAGCTGCGAATAGAACGAGGCGGCGATGGCCACATCCTCCTTGGCCGAGACAAAGCCTGCGTTGGACAGCTCCGCACGCGCAGTGGCCACCTGCTGCTGCAGCGCCGCCTGGCTGTCGGCATACAGCGCGATGATGTAGTGGTACTCGCCGAGCACGAAATTACCCGAGCTGAGCTGGTCCATGGCCTCGTCCAGCTCGACGATCTGGCTGACCGCCTTGTCGCCGGAGGAGATCATCAGGCCCTTGGTGCGATCCAGCACACGCAAGGCGTCCTGGCGCCCGATCGGGCTGAAGCTGTGGGTGATGACGTACTCGAAGTCCAGGTACTTCAAGCCGTTGAGAATGCCCGGATAGGTGGAATCCGGATATTCCTTGATATTGAGGATGGCTCCGTAGTGATTCTTGCCGGCCGGGGTGGTGATCACATAGTCACCGGTCTTCACCGAGAAGGTCTGGCGGCTGACGGCCAGGTAATCCTTGACCGAGGCATTGAGCACCGGCACCGGCTCGGCCACCCGGTTGAGCAGGTAACCGAAGAATTCCAGGGTTTCGGAAAACACCATGCCGTTGCTGGCTTCATAGATGCCCATGCGCTGCGGCGAGTAATCCTTGAGCACCGCCTCCACGTTCTCGGCCAGTTCCATGACCTTGGAGATCGCCTGCTCCTCCATGGCCCGCAGCTTGCCGATGTCGTCGGTCTTTTCGACAAATGCCTTGCCGCCGGTCACTGGGCGGTAGATCAGGGTCAGGTACAGCTCGTTGACCATGACCCGCTGGCCGGACAGGGAGTCGTAATAGGCCTGCGACAGCTCCTGGTTGAAGCGCTGCGCGTAGCGCGAGTCACCACTGATGCTGCCCTTGCGGCGCACATCGTGGACCCAGAAGGCCACATTGGTGTAATCCGGCGCACGCAGGGTCTGCAGCATGCGGTTGAAGGTGTTGTGGCGATGCTCCAGCTCCCACTCCTCGCGACCGACGAAAGGCAAACCACCGAGGAACCAGGTCATCAGGTAGTCGCCGCCGGTGGTCTTGACCACGGTCGGTGACACATGGCTGGAAAAGGGAACAAATTCGGCGATGGCGGTATCAGGAGAGAACATCACACTTACCAAGGTAGAAGGCCCCGGCACCGCTAAGGTGCCAGGTCCGGGTCAACGCGGAGGCTGCTTGCGATGATCGTTGGGGCTGTACACCCACATGCCATCATTGCCGGCAATGTTGCGTGTACGCAGGCGGAACTGCAGTTTCAGACCGAGAAGGCGAAAAATCATTTCGTCACGCTTGGCCATCATCCGCATCACCATGATCACCAGCGGCACCAGGACGATGAGGAAATAGTTCCGGCTCCACACCATCACCAACAGGACCGCACCCACCCCAACGAAGAACGGCACGACTGGAACGCCCAGGAACATCGCTGGGCGTGTACAGCCGCGGAACATCGCGTTTTTACGCATTCTCGTACTGGCTGGCTTCGATGCTGATGCTGCCGGTGGTGGTGGTCTTGCAGGCTTCGTTGTCCGGCATGATCATCGAGGCGATCTGGCCAGCAGCACCGATCAGCAGGCCACCGATCAGGATCGGCGCCACGTCGGAAATGCGCTTGTGGGCGAAAGCGATCTGGTAACCGGCGAAGATGATGGCGATGGTCACCACGGCGATCGAAGCAATCGACAACAGCCCGTTGATGTTGTCCAGGAAGCCGCACACGCTACCTTCGGTATCGCCGTAACGATCATTGGCCAGTACCGGAGTGATCATGACGGCCAGCAACAGGCCAGCGTTGCGGATGGTCTTGCCGGCGTTGACCAGCTTGTTGTTGATACCTTGCTTTTCCATGGCATTTCTCCTACTTGCAAACAATGGGCACGAGGCCCGGACACGCCGGCTTGCGACCGGCTAGAAAACCCAGGCGCTGTCACGCTCTGGAAGATTGGGTACTGCCATGGTCTGGGCCACGGCAACCGGTACGGCCGGCAGGGCCGATGAAGACACAGCGGCAGTGCTGACAGCCGGGGCCGGCATGACCGTAGTGGACACGGCCACCGGTTGCCCGCGTACCTGCACACTGAGCGGCTGCGCCACGGTCTGGTCGGCTGCAGCAGCTGCGGCGATCGGCGCTGCCACCCGTGATACGGGCTCGGCACGCTGCGGCATCACCGCGTGGGCCAGTCGCTGCGGCACCTCGGCCACGATGCGTCGACTGGTACGGTGCTGTTCGCCACCTGCCAGGGCAATGGCCGACTGCTCGCGTCGCCCCATCAGTGCCGTGGCCTGTGCATCACGTGCCAGCGAGGCAAATACTTTCTGCACGTAACCGTGTCGATAGCCGGTAGTGAAATTTCCGGAGTAATAGCAACTGAAAGCCTTGCCCCAGTCCTGTCCGGAGCGCGCATGGCACTCGGACAGGATGCGCGCACCGGCGCGCACGTTGTTGCACACATCAAAAGCCTGCTCGTAGCTTCCCAGGCCTTGCTTGGACAGGTTGTAACGATTGACCTGGACCAGGCCAACAGAGAAGTTCCTGCCCTGCTCTTCCAGCATTTTGGCCGTGCTCACCGCCTCGGCCAGATTGCGCGGCTGGCGTACCAGACGCCCCCCCACCACACCAATGGCATAGGGGTTGTGCGACGACTCGACCTGGGCAACGTGCTGCATCAGCTGGCCGGGTATGGCCATGTCGTTGCAGGCAGCCATCAACTCCAATCCTGGCAACATGGTCAGTCAGCCTCCCAGCGAGCGTTGCGGATCGAAATCGATCCCGGTGATGTGACGGCTGCCACCATGGGCCGCGATATGCACGACCACGTCGATGGTCAGCTGCAGCAGGCGCTTGATCACGGAAAACTCCAGCCCCGAACCTTCGGCCGATGCCTTGACCATCAAGGCCAGCTGGTCCCAGGTCTGGCCGATGCTGCCGGCGTGACAACTGGTGATCGAACCCGGGTGACCGGAGGCACAGTTGCGGATGAAGTAGAACGATTCATCACCGCGCAACTCGGCCAGGATGATGCGGTCCGGCTTCATGCGCAGGCAGGCCTCCATGCAACTCTTGGCGGTGACATTGGCCGTGCTCTGCCCGCCCTTGGAGTACAGCAGGTGCACCACATTGGGCTGGGTGATGAACAGCTCGCGCGCATCCTCGATGGTGACCAGGCGCTCGTCTTCCGGGATATGGTTGACCAGCGCCTTCATGAAGGTGGTCTTGCCCGAACCGGTCGCGCCTGCCACCACGATGTTCTTCTTGTAATGCACCGCCTTGCGGAAGAAATCCGCATAGCGGCGCTGCGAGCGCAGTTCCAGCAGTTCCTGATCATGTGCACTCAGGCTGGGCGCACCCTCCAGCACCCGCTCGAAGAATCCGTCCTGCTGGTACTGGTCCAGGCTGCGGGTATGGTGCGAAGGCAAACGAATGGTGATGGACACCGTACCCGGTGCGCAGGCTGGCGGAATCACGAACTGGGCACGCTGGCCGGTCGGAAAGGTCAGCGACACCACCGGATCGGTATCGGTGATGCGCTGCCCGGTATTGCTCTCGTTGACAATGGCCACACAGAACTGGCGCGCACGCTCGAAGGTCATGCCTGGGACCTGCACGCATTGCCAGCGCCCACGCGACTCCAGCCAGATCTCGCCCGGCCGGTTGATACAGATTTCCGTCACGTCATTGCTGGCGATGTAATCCCCAATGCCCAGGGCCTGGAACTGGTAGTCCAGGAAGGCGTTGTTGACCGCATCGGTATCGATGGCCATGCCCATGACGTGCTCAGCGCCTCAGGTTGGCCACGACGGAGGAGAAATCCACATCGCGTGCGACATAGACATTGACCACGGTGCCCTGGTTGATGGTCACGGTCGGACGACGGTTGAGCTGCTGGTTGAGCACCTGGTTGGCCATGTTTTCCATGGTGCGTGCCGTGGCACTTTCATACGGCGAGCTGACGATGGTGCCGTTGGCCCCCACTTCATACTCGGCCGGGCCATGCTCGGCAGCGGCGTACTTGAAGCCATCGGCCACCAGGCTGATCAACAGTGCGGCAGAGATCTTCTGCCCCCAGTGATTGTCCAGATCGCCCGGATGACCCGCACCGCCAAGGCCATCGATACCCGGGCTGGACATCTGCACATCCACCCCATTGGGCGTGGTGATGCGGTCCCAGATCACCTGGACGCGATCGGTCATCGCCCCACTGTAGGAACCAAAGACCTTGGAACCGCGCGGCAGCAACAGGGTCTGGCCGGTGGTCGAATAGACCGGCTCGGTCACGATGCAGCTGGTGAAGCCCGGATGATCGGTGACCACGCGGGTTTCCAGCACACAGCGGATATACGTGCCACGTTGCAGCAGCGTATCGCGGCGGTGCAGGAAGCCGGCCTGGCCGACATCCTTGAGCTGGGCCTGGATGGTGGCATCCCCACCAGCGGCACCCGGCATGCCCGTCTGGCCCGGCATCTGGCCCATGCCGAACTCCGGCGACATCCCGGCACCAGCCTGCATGCCACCGGCATCATCGATACGCCGCGAGACCAGACTCGGCCCACGCGGTACAGCGGCCTGGCCCATGTCGCCTCCGGGCATTGCCATCGGCATCGGCTCGGCCAGCGGCAACGGCGGCACCATCGGTACCGGCTCGGCCGGCGGCGGCAGGTTGGGCATCCGTGCGACTGCCGGAGTTTCCGGAATGTACGGGCGCTCCTCACGCGGGGCAGCAGCCGGCTTTTCCGGCTCCTTGCTGCGGCCAAGCATCAACCAGGCCATCCCCAGCACCAGCAGGATCAGCAGGCCGAGGAACATCAACGCCTTGCGGTTCATGCGCTGGTTTTCTTCGGTACGCAGCTGCGGTGCGGCCGCATCCAGATCCGGCACCGGCTCGGCGCGGGCAGCATTGATGTAGGGGTTGCTGGCCAGGGCCGGGTCAATGGCACCCGGGTCGTTCACATTTTCCGTAGGGTTGTGACTCATTACTGCTTCTTCCTCCGCAGCCCGACCACGTTGTCACCATGACGCATCAACAGGTAGGGATAGGTGCCATGAACGATGATCGTGTTGCCTTCCACCGTGGTGTTGACCACAAATTCCTCCGAGCGCTCGCGTTCGCGGGCATACACGGCCGGAAAATTGCCGGTCGGGAAGGAAACGCCGTCGTTCAAACGGACATAGGTGAAACGGCCATCGTCGTAGACCGCCACCGGCACCATCCATGCCGCCTTGCTGCGGGTGGCATAGTCATAGCCATAGTTGTACTGACGGTCTTTTTCGATCCCGGTGGAGGCACGCACCAGATCAACCGGCTCGGGCGCTGCGGCGGCTGATGCACCGGTGGCCGTGGCCGCACCGAAGCTTTCCGGCGGATAGCTGAAGCGGATCTTGTACTGCACACCGGCGGCACGGGCCTGGGACAACTCACGCCAGTCGGTGGCCACCACCTTCAGCTCGAAGATGTAGGAATGGGTCGCCGTGCGCACCACCATGTTGGTGTCCACGTCCACATTCTTCGGCTTCAGGTAAAAGACGTTGTCGCGCCGGCTCAATTCCCAGCCACTGCTGAAGCCGGTGGAGTAATCCAGGATCTGCTCGGACGGATCCAGCTCGATCTGGGTGGTGATGCCAAGGCCGGTGCGCACCGGATATACCGCATCCGGCACGTAGGCATAGGTATCAATCACACGCTGCCCCACCGCCACCGCTCCGGCCGGCACCTCCTGGGCGAGCACTGCCGGCGTGGCTGTGGCAAGCACAGCAGCGGTCGCTGCCGCCATCAGGCCAAGTTTCAAACTCCGATTCATCGTGCAACATCTCCATTGGATGGCGGCAGTACACCGATGGCACCAGCAGCACCTGCCGTTCCCTGCCCTTGCTGTGACTGTTGTTGTTGCAGCTGCTGTTGCTGCAGCATCTGCAATTGCAGCTGCAACTGCTGGATCTGCGCCGGGTCCACCGGCGCGACCGGAGCCGGCATCGCACCATCGGCAGGCAACTGCATCGGCATTGCCTCACCCGCAGCTGCCATCGGCAGCTCCGGCAAGGTGGCGGCCGGCACCGGAGACAGCTCGACCTCGCCCGGCGTGGTGGTGGCCGCATCGCTGTCCACCCGGTAGGTCTTGACCTGGAATCCGAGCGGGTTCTGCACACGGTCGGCATCGCTCAGGCGCAGGTTCGGGTTGTACTCGAATTCGATCATCGCCACCTTGTTGTCGATGACACGGCTGCCGCCGGTTTTCTTGTCAAACAGCACGCGCTGGAAACGCACCGTTGCCGCGCCTTCGCGCTTGGGCCCACCCACGCGCTCCAGCACAATGCTCAGGATGCGGATGCGCACTGCACGGTCACGTCCGTACAGGATCGACGGATTGGCCGGATTGGACTGCCCCCACAAAGCACGCATTTCCGAGGACACCGAGCCGGTACTCATCAGGAACGGCAACTTCCAGTCGCCAGACTGGGAGGTCATCATCAACTCGTAGTCATAGCTTTCGCGGGCCACGATGAAGCGATGGATGTTCGAGCGCGCCACGGCCTGGTCGGCATACAGACGGTTGTCATCGGCCGAGCTGACCAGCCGGCTGACCTGGGCATTGCCGGTTATCGGGTCCAGCACCACCAGATACGGCTCGCGCTCCTTCAGCGGCAGCATCATGAAGATGGCACCGGACATGATCAGCGTCACCGCCAACGAGGTTCCTGCCACCCACCAGGCGCGCTTCTGGCTGCGCTTGGCCAGATCTGCAACGCTGACTTCGTAATTCACCGCACGAGCGACCGCCGCATCCACTGCCGGGCCCGTCTTCTTCCTGCCACCAATCATCATTCCCCCTGTCCGGCACTGCCTTGCTTGTCGTGGCGTTGGTAAGCGATCAACCTGCCGCCAACGCCGGCTCGGCAATCAATGCATTGCCGTCTACCCGGACCATCACGCCCTGTGCGGCATAGGCCTGGGCAACAGCTGCCGCCGCCTGCTGCAGGTCGGTGGCACTGACCTGTGCCACCTGCTGGTGCAGGGTGTAATCAGATTGCAGGCGGTAATCCAGACGGTAGCCGCTGTCGGCGGCCCAACGCTCAAGCATGGTCTTCAGGGTCCGGTCCATCGGCGAAGCCTGATAGACATAGGCCGCATGCAGCGGCAGCTCCTGGGGCTGGTCGGTGAAATGGTTCACCGGCTTCCAACGACCGCCAAACTCCTTGGCCGGCGTCGTACCGCAACCGGACAGTGCAACGCCCAGCCCTGCAACCATCAGCAACAAAAACGGCTTTTGCCTCACAAATCCCCCTGCGTCACGCAACATGAATGCACACAGCTCCACCCAATCACCCGCTATCGGGTGATCAAGAACAGCCTTATGTTTGTCTTGGCGTACGGCAGATCTGTGCCGGGAACAGCACGACACGCGATCCATCGCATTGGTGATGGGCAAGTACCGTGACAGCGCAGCTGCCCCCAAGTCCTTGCCAGATCACTGGCTAGAGGCTGTAGTTATCGAAGCGATATACAGCACTGATGATGTGTGACTCTGGATGTCGACATATGACACGTCAAGCATTCAGCTGACATTTTGCGTCAAAAAGCCGACCAATCATCCAAACAATGACGCAGGTCAACAATTCACATTGAACCAGGGCACAGTCAAACCCTGATCAAGGGCACATCAATTTTTGGCAGCAGACGCGAGGTGAAGTAGCGATCCTTGTAGTAACGGATCTTGTCGCACTTGACCGGGTGCGGGATGCCTTCATACAGGAAGACCTCGCTGTCATTGCCCATGGCCTTGAGCTCCTGCGGCAGCATCAACGCACGGCGCTCCTCGCTGTGGCTGGTGGTCACACTGTTGCTGGGACCATTGGAGTGGGACTTGTTGCGCTTGCGGATGGTGGTGTAACCCAGCATTTCCGAGTAGTCATTGGCATCCTGCTGCTCGCGCGGCGCATACAGGATCTGCAAGGCATGGTTGGTGATGATGGTGCGCGAGACATCCCTGCCGTAGGTCGCATCGAGCTGGGCCATGGACTGGATGATCGGCAGCAGGCGCACGTTGTAGCCGGCCATGTAGGACACGGCCGAGGCAATGATGTCCACTCGTCCGATCGCGGTGAATTCATCCATCAGCAGCAGCACCTGGTGCTTGAGCTCCGGGTTGGCCTGCGGCAACTCCCGCGTGTTGAGGTTGATGATCTGGCTGAAGAACAGGTTGATGATCAGCCGGCTCTCGGCCAGCTTGTTGGGCTGGATGCCGATGTAGATGGTCATGCGCTGCTTGCGCAGCGCAGTCAGGTCGAAATCATCGGCACTGGTGGCCGCATCCAGGACCGGGTTGATCCAGGCATTGAGCGGCTCCTTGAACGTACCCATGATGGAGGCAAAGGTTTCATCGGCCTGCGACAGCAGGTTGGCAAACGCCTGGCGCGACTTGTCACTCAGGAACGGCCGCTGCGCCAGCTGTTGCAGGAACTTGCGCAGGTCGGTGCCATCGCCCGATGACAGGCGATAGATCGCCCCCAGGGTGGGCGCCGCGCCGGCGGGGAAGCCGATGGCGATCTCATCGTCCCGGTTCTCGAACAGGTACAGGGAAAAGGCCATGAAGGCATTGCGCGCCTGGCTGACCCAGAATTTCTGGTCATCACTGCCATCGGGATACAACATCGCCGCGATGGCCATCAGGTCAGAGACACGGAAGGCCGGATCTGCCGAAACATAAGTGAGCGGATTCCAGCGATGGGTGCGGCGATCCTCGGCAAACGGATTGAACAGGAACACCTTCTGCCCCTGGCTGGCACGCCAGCCCGAGGTCAGGTCGTAGTTCTCCTGCTTGATGTCCAGCACCACCATCGATTCCTGGTAGTCCAGCAGGTTGGGGATGACCACCCCCACACCCTTGCCCGAGCGGGTGGGCGCGGCCAGGATGGCGAACTGCTGCCCTGACAGGCGTACCAGGCGGCCACCGAACTTGCCGACCACGATCCCGGTCTTTTCCTTCTTGAACAGCCCGGCACTGGACAGATCCCCCGCCGTGGCAAAACGGGCATCGCCGTGCAGCTGCTGCCCCTTGTCACGCAGCAGCAGGTACAGCACACCCAGGCACAGCAGCAGCGGCAAGCCGAAACCAAGCACGCCAGCCAGGCGGATGCGCCCCACATACGGCTGCACCTGCGGCAGATCCATGGCCGCCAGATAGGTGTAGTAGGTATCCAACTGCATCGGCACATGACCGAGCCCGAGCAAGCGCAAGGTCAACCAACCGGAGAACACATAACCAAGCAGCAGCCCGGCCAGCACGGCCCCCACCACCCACAACATCCTGTTCCTGCGCAACACAACGCCTCCCTGTCCGGACAACCACGCAACCACGGCAGACACGGCACAACTGCCGTGCAACCACTGATGTTGCCCCAGTCGATGACCGATAGTGCCACCGAATCAATGGCAATCTACCGTTTTGCAAAACGCCGCACAGTTCAGGGCGAAAAACAGGCACAAAAAAACCAGGCAGCGCCTGGTTGTTTTTTCACTTCGCGAAGAAGTGGTGGGCGGTACAGGGTTCGAACCTGTGACCCCTACCATGTCAAGGTAGTGCTCTACCGCTGAGCTAACCGCCCACTGGGCACCGAATCTCGTTTCGGCAAAACCAAGGTTTTCTGGTCTCATACGCCACTTCCAACTTGGAAGTGGTGGGCGGTACAGGGTTCGAACCTGTGACCCCTACCATGTCAAGGTAGTGCTCTACCGCTGAGCTAACCGCCCTTCGCGTTCCGCCGTAGCGTTGCGAGGTGCGTATATTAGGCAAGATTTTTCACTTGTGCAAGCCCTTTGTGAAAATATTTCACATCAGGCTCGCTTCCTGCAATTTCTGGATCTGGTCACGCACCCGGGCGGCATCCTCGAACTCCAGGTCTCGGGCATGCTGATACATCACCTGCTCCAGCCGCTTGAGCTCGGCCGCCTGCTGCGCCGCCGACAGTCGCAGGTAGCTGCTGGTGGCGTCGGCCACCTGGGCCGCCCGCTCCCGCCCCTTGCCCTTGCTGCCCCGCCCGGTCGACGGTGCCGCATCACTGCTGCTGCCCACATCCAGTACATCGGTAATGGTGCGTGCCACCGACCGCGGCACGATGCCATGCAACTCGTTGTACTCGACCTGCTTGCTGCGACGACGGTCCGTTTCGTCAATGGCCGCCTGCATCGAACGGGTGATGCGGTCGGCATACAGGATCGCCCTGCCCCGCACGTTGCGGGCGGCCCGGCCGATGGTCTGGATCAGCGAGCCGGTGGAGCGCAGGAAGCCCTCCTTGTCAGCATCCAGGATGGCCACCAACGAGACCTCGGGCATGTCCAGGCCTTCGCGCAGCAGGTTGATGCCGACCAGCACATCGAACTTGCCCAGGCGAAGGTCGCGAATGATCTCCACCCGCTCCACCGTGTCCACATCCGAATGCAGGTAACGCACAGCGATACCATGTTCGGACAGGTATTCGGTGAGGTTTTCAGCCATGCGCTTGGTCAGGGTGGTAACCAGCACACGGTCGCCCTGGGCGATGCGCTCTCGCGCCTGGCCCATCAGGTCATCCACCTGGGTAGCCACGGGGCGAATCTCCACCACCGGATCGATCAGGCCGGTCGGGCGCACCACCAGTTCGGTGATTTCCTCGCTGGCCTCACGCAATTCATAGGGCCCGGGCGTGGCCGACACGTAGATTGCACGCGGGCAACGCGCCTCCCACTCTTCAAAGCGCAAGGGCCGGTTGTCCAATGCCGAGGGCAGGCGGAAACCGAACTCCACCAGGGTTTCCTTGCGCGAGCGGTCACCCTTGTACATTGCGCCGATCTGCGGAATGGTCACATGCGACTCGTCAATGACCAGCAAGGCATCGGCCGGCAGGTAATCAAACAGGGTCGGCGGCGGCTCACCTGGCCCCTTGCCGGTCAAGTGGCGTGAGTAGTTTTCGATGCCGTTGCAGTAACCCACCTCGGCCATCATTTCGATGTCGTACTGGGTCCGTTGGGCAAGACGCTGCGCCTCGACCAGCTTGTTGGCCGCATACAGCTGCTCCAGGCGCTCCTTCAATTCAACCTTGACCGTCTCGATCGCCGCCAGCACCCGCTCACGGGTGGTGGCGTAATGGGTCTTGGGATAGATGGTGTAGCGCGGCAGCTTGCGCAGGCTTTCGCCGGTGAGCGGGTCGAACATGCTCAACTGCTCGACCTCACCATCGAACAACTCGATACGCACCGCCTCGCTGTCCGATTCGGCCGGGAACACATCCACCACCTCGCCACGCACCCGGAAGCTGCCGCGTTCCAGCTCGTATTCGTTGCGCGTGTACTGCAAGGCGGTGAGATGGTTGATCAGGTCACGCTGCTCGATCCGCTCGCCACGCGACAGGATCAGGCGCATGGACAGGTAATCTTCCGGCGCACCCAGGCCATAGATCGCCGAGACCGTGGCCACCACGATCACATCACGCCGGCTCAGCAGGGCCTTGGTGGCGGCCAGGCGCATCTGCTCGATGTGTTCGTTGATCGAACTGTCCTTCTCGATGAAGGTGTCCGACGAGGGCACATAGGCCTCGGGCTGGTAATAGTCGTAGTAACTGACGAAGTACTCCACCGCGTTGTCCGGGAAGAACTGCTTGAACTCTCCGTACAACTGCGCGGCCAAAGTCTTGTTGGGCGCCATCACCAGGGTCGGCTTCTGCACCCGCTGCACGACATTGGCGATGGTGTAGGTCTTGCCCGAGCCGGTGACACCCAGCAACGTCTGCTTGGCAATGCCCGCCTCGAAATTCTCCGACAGCTTGTCGATCGCCTGCGGCTGGTCACCGGCAGGTTTATACGGGGAGGACAGGACGAAACGCTCTGACATGGCCACACACAGCAGGACAAACAGCCTTGAAGTATAGCCGTCTGTCTGAACTCCCCCCGGTGAAAGACGACTGCCGTCCGACCACCACCCCCACCGCCGGCGACAGCCCGCCCTGATCGACCGCACGCACTGCCCGGCACAGGCTGCAGGCATCGCCAACGAAGGGCAAAGCCATGGCCACCACCACGCATGTTCATCCGGCTGTCGCAGGCTTCAGCCTGATCGAACTGCTGATTACCCTCAGCGTGGCGGCGATCGTGCTCGGCATCAGTGCGCCGGCCCTGCAAGGCTTTGCTGCACGCCAGGCCTTGATCAGCGCCAGCAACAGCCTGGTCACCGGCCTGCAACTGGCACGCTATCAAGCCATCACCAGCGGATCGGCCGTGCGCCTGTGCCCTGCCCATGAAAGCGGAGGCTGCGCCGACCGCACGGCCTGGTCGCACGGCTGGCTGGTCCAGCCCGAAACTATCTCAACATTGCCCGTCCAGCACCGAGGCCAGTTGCCGGCAGGCATGACGGTAAGCCTGAGCCAAGGACGCCAGCATGTCCGCTTCCTGCCCGATGGCCGCAGCCCCGGCACCAACCTGACCCTGCAGGTGTGCAGCCGCAGCCAGGCCGCACGGCAGATCATCATCAGCAACAGCGGCCGTGTGCGCAGCGGCCCGATCAGCACCATGCCGTGTTGATCCATAAAAGCCTTGCGCAAGCCGAAATTCAACAGTAGAATGCACGCCATGCCCGAATAGCTCAGCCGGTTAGAGCACTTGACTGTTAATCAGGGGGTCGTTGGTTCGAGTCCAACTTCGGGCGCCACATTCAAAAGCCGCAGCAAACGCTGCGGCTTTTTTGTTGCCCTTATCGCAGGCCAGGCAATCACACAAACAACAACGCCCGGCATAGCCGGGCGTTGTTGTTCATCACTGCCGCGTCATTACCAGCACTGTGCCGGCGATGCACTGGCCGTACCCGACACCGCCCTGCCCCCCACATTGGTCAGGCTCAGGGTGCCGCATTTGGTGTCACGGGCCAATTGCTGCCCTTGTGGCGTAGCCGTGATGGTGTAACTGCGCGCAGCAGCAGCCCCAACAAAACCCACCTGATAATGCGCATCCAGCCCATTGGCACACTGCACCAGCGCTGCGCCAACATAGGTCAGGTTGGTGGTGTAGAAGCGCTCCAGCAGCTGCTGGTTTTCCAGCAGACAGGCCGCCGCCGCTGCCCGCCGGGTCTTGGTGACGTGGTTGTTGTAGCTCGGGTAGGCAATCGCCGCCAGGATGGCGATGATGACCACCGCGATCATGACTTCAATCAAGGTGAAACCCTGTTGCTTGGCAGGACGGTTCATTGCTCAACCTCAGTTCTGTAGGACTTCGCGCCAGGAAACCCGGCCAACATTGCGTGCTTCACGGATCTGTACACTGCCGAGCTTGCCCGACGAGCCACCCACCACGGCCAGGCCCCGCAGCAGCTCGGCCAGGGTCGGCATGCCGACGCCCAGGTCAACCGAGCCCACCGGCAGCTTGTCATCACCGATGACCTCGTCTTCAAACACACCATCACCGTCCAGGTCGAACAAAGACGGCCCGGTGCTGGTGCCGGTGTAGGCATCGAGTGCATTGAGGTAACCGCGACCATCGGCCTGGCAGGCATCAGCCGTGGGAATGACCGAAGAAACGACCAGCACATCGCCATACAACTGGGCATCGCTCACCACCCGCTCGCCTTCGGGCACTCCCGGGGCTGGTGGCTTCTGTGGCGTCAACAGGTCGATGTACCAGCCCTTGGAACCCGACGGCAGCGGCTGGCGACGCTCGAATGCGCGCACCGGAGTACCGGCCAGCGTAGCGGCTTCCTGAATGCTGCGCCGGGTCAGGTTGGCCGAGGCACCACTGCGGGCCTTGTCGGTACCGTCATCAACAAACCCGTACAGGCTCTGCACGGTCTTGGTGGTCATGTCGCCAGTGGTCATCAAACGCCCGGTGCCGAAGAAGACCCAGGGCATGTAAGTGCGCGGATGGAAGGCAACCGTCAACCCACCGGTGATTGGCTGGCGCTGGCCGTCGGCATTGGTAGCCGCGAAAAGGGGCGCGTTTCCAAGCACCCCCCAGGTCGCAGTACTGCCGGCGGCCAGGTCGAACTTCCAGACATTGCCCAGCATGTCTCCGCCATAGACATAGTCCACCGTGCCGTTGCCATCGGCGTCCCAGCCCACCGCCGAAGTCAAGCCATTGGCGTCGGCAGAATCGGTTACCGCAGAGCCTACGCCGGTATCGATCTGCTTGATCAAATTGCCGTTTTGCAGGTTGTACATCAACAAGCCTGCCCTGCCACTGGTGCTGTTCACCCCATTGGCCACAATGACCGCAGTCACGCCATTGTTCAGACGGGCGATGATCGGCTTGGCCTGTACGAGCCCCATCAGCTCGGACTGGCCGCGCACCTCCCATTTGAAATCAGAGGCCCCGAACGAACCGGGTGTGGTTACATCCAGCGCGTAGAGCCCTTTGCCACCCTTGCCCAGGGCACCGACCAGAATGTTCTTGTCCGCCCCCTGGACACGTGTGGAGACGGTGATCGGCCCGTCCACAAAATATCGATGGCCATAATCCGGCCGGCTCATGCCCGCCAGATCGCTCCAGTTGATGCCACCCGGGATGTAGGCAAACAGCTCGTTGCCATTGGTGGCGTCAATTGCATGCATCATGCCGTCATTGCTGCCGATATACAGGGTTTCAGTCTCGGGCACATACGCCGGTGACGAGCTGACGATATCGCCAAGCAGGTGATTGCGATTGCGCAGGGTGCCGCCATTGCGCAGCTCTTTACTGCGGTCGCCGGCCAGGTAGGCAGCATTGTCAGCACCCGTTACCGGGTAGTTGATGACACCGGTTCTGGTCAACTGGGTACGCCGTGCATCGGAAAGCCCGGAAGGGAATGCCACTGCGGCGGTGGCATCATCATTGCCGGCGAATATCTTGCGCCCGCTGGCCGGAATGCCGGCGCTGGCACGCCAGCTGGCCGTGCTGCTGACAGCCCCTGCGGTAGAAACCGGGAAGGCCTGGACCTCACCGGTCCACACACCGGAAATGTAGCTGGCCTGGTAGAGACGGGTGCCACCGTCGATGGAGGTCGAGTTGGCGGCGACATTGGAAAACGAGCCGGTACGTTCGGTGATGGCCGCCAATGCAGCCTTCAGGCCCGCTGCAAAGGCATCCGGATCACTGGCGGCCACGAACTCGCCATGGCCGTTGAGGGCCGCATGCAGCAAGTCGTCGATGTTGGCCACGGCATTATTTGATGGCCTTGGCCACGCCACCGGGGCACCATTAATCCTGGGGCCACCATCGGCAATCACCTGGGCCACAGAGGATTGGTCGACGGTGCCCTTCAGGCCAATGGAAATGCCGAAGGTCACCATATGCTGCCAAAACGCCGGGTTGGCCCCGGTTGTGGGAACATTGTTGGCCAGGTCCGGGCGCAGGTCTTTTTTCCAGTATTCCATCGCCACGTCGGCCAGTGTATTGCCATCACTGGAGGCATAAGGCGCACGGGGCTCATAGCGGTAGCTCTGCCCGCTTGGGCCGGTGATCGTACTACCGGCGCTATTGTCCTGTTCACCGGGATTGTAATTCTGGTTGTTCCAGAAGCCATCGGTGGTCAAGATGGAGAAGTTCTGCCGGCACGACAGCTGGCTGCTCCCCTTTTCAGGGCCATAGGGGCCATTTTCGTCTGTGTTGGAAAAATACTTGCCCGCATCCGCCAAGGCTCCATGCAGCGGTGTACCACCGCTACTGGTCACAGTCTGCATGCGCTGGTACCAACGGGTACGGTTGTTGTTCGCGCCCGAAGCCCCCTGGGGGTCATCGAACAGCCCTCCATTGTGCCCAATCGGAATCGGCTTGGATTGCGTCGGCCAGTTTTGACCAGTCTGGCTGCCATTACGGCCCCAAATGGTACGGAAGCCGACACGAACGTCCGTGCCCAGCTCAGAAAATGCCTGGCTGGCACCGGCCTTGGCCGCCTTCATACGGGTCCGGTGATACGACGCCCAGATAGCAAAATTCTTGCGCTCCTCAGCGTCGCTACGCCCTGTCGGCCTGAGGCTGGCACAACTCCCCCAGTCATTCGCACGGGTTCCGCAGTTCCTGTTGTCAAGGCCTCTCGTGCCGGTCCCGTACTCGGAACGGATGACGACCCCGTCCGTGTGGATTTGGTAACGATAATAGTTGGAGATATTCCGAAGCGTCGCAAGCGGGTAGGCGGAAGGATTTCGCGCCATCGCCTCGTCCTTGGGCACATAAAATGTCTGGGTAGACCGGGAAAGATCAGCCGTCCCCCCCGAAGCCAGGTCATTGCTGGTGAATGCTGCCGTATAGCTTGTGCCACCTGTCATCAGGCTGCCATCGGCATTCATCCACGGCTGGTAATCTTTGTATGGGTTGTAATAGACCGAGCTCAAGGTGTAGGCAAGCTTGCCTGATGTTGAATTGGTGAAATTCGACACATTATCTGGCATGTAATCCGAGGCCATCGAGCCAGAATCATCCAGGATGAACAAGATATTCGGCGCAACCCGGGCACTGGTAGTCAAGGGGTCGGTCGGCAAAGTGATGCTGGCATGCACCGGTGCGGCCATCAGGCTGGCAACAAAGCCGAGCAGCGCGGGTGACTTGAGAAGGAAGTGACCCGCCGGCACCCGACGCAAGGAGGTTTGTTGGTTTTTCATGGCATCCCTCATCACTGGACCACAAAGTTGGACTGCAAGATGACCGTGGAACGGCCGGCGGCGGTGCTGCGAGCGGTAACCCGGTAACTGGGGGCAAGGCACAATGGCGCCACCGGCACCTGGCGGTCACAACCCGGCCAGGTCGGCGACAGCCCCATGTATTCGATGAAATAGGCACCCGGCGGCGGTGCAGGCGATGCATCGGCCAGTTCCGGAGCGTCCACCCAACCGGCAAAGCCATCATCAAGCCAACGCTCGGTGGCGGTGACGTCCGGCTCGGAACACACGCCGTCGGCAGTGCAGCCGGAACCCGGCGCCGCCGGCGCTGCCGCAGCAATCAACTCGCCTTCGCGCAAAGCGGATTCGGCCGCCTGGAAGGCCAGGCTGCGCTCGTACATATTGCCGGCCATGCGCTCCTCGAGCATGGTGCTGCGCAAGATGGCGAGCCCGAGCAGGGTCATGATCAGCAGCAGCACCAGCACCACCAGCAACGAAATGCCGCGTTGCTCACGCCCGAAATGGGGATTACGTCGGTTCATGGATTACGGTTCCTCAGGCTGACCACATGCTCGACATTGCGCGCCAAGGGCACACCGCCAGTGCCGGAATTGGGCTCGCCCTCGACCTCGGCCCGGATGTTCACGGCCACCACCTGATCCCAGGCCGCGACCGTGCTGGCGTTTCCATAGCTGGTCTCATTGCGCTCCAGGTATGTCAACTCAAGCGAACGAACACCCTCAACCACTTCCTGGGCCACAGCCTGCAGGCCACCACCGGCCACCCGGGCCAGACGCTGCTGGTACAGCGCCGGTCGTCCAGCCGCATTGTTGGCCACATACCAACGCACCGCATGCACCCGTGCCAGCACCGTATTGGGTGTGGAGAATTCATAACTGATACTGGTGCCGCAGTTGACTGGCACCCCCAGCGCACTGGTGCAGTTGCCCGGCGTGCCGCCCGTGCCGTGGCCGATGGTGGCACCACTCACCGAACTGATCTGGAACAGCGCGGCATGCCGCGGGCTGCAGGCCAGGGCGAGCTCTCCCGCGGCAAAGCCATGATTGGCATCGCTCAAGGTGAAGGTGGCCGAAGCGGGGGTATGCGCCGTGACCATGCGCACCGGGGTCTCGGTGGCAAACAGCTCGATGGCCTCGGTATCACTCAAGCGCTGCCCGGCCCCCGTACCGAAACCACTGTCAGCGAAAGCCTGGCTCCCCATGTAGCCACGGAGCCCCTGGCCCCAGTTTTCCAAGTTGGTCCACCAGCGCGAGGACGGGCTGTTGATCACGTTGGCCAGTGGCACGCCATTGGAGCAGGGGTTGCCGGACGCTTCGCGGATGTCGCGCGCCATCAGCTCAAAGGCGGTGCGCATACCTTCCTGCACCCGCCCCAGGCTGTCGGTGCTACGGAACGTTTGCCGGTTGGTCAGGAAAATGCCGCCAGCGGCAGCCACCACCAAAGTACCCAGCAGCAGCGCGATCATCAGCTCGACCAGGCTGAAGCCACGTTCGTATTTGCCTTGCATGTTCATCCCCATTACATCCGCACCCGGGTCTGGATTACCTGTTCGGTCTCACCGGCCTGTTCCCCGCCTGTGGAGCCACTACGACTTTCATCCCAGCGCACGCCGACCACGCAAATGGACGTCGCGGCCGTGCACTCGATGCTGCCGCAGACGCTTTCATCAGCCACATCGTTGACGATGGTGGTGCGCAGCGAGGTCAGCCAGCGGGCCTGATCGTTACCGGCCAGGCTGCCACCGGCAGGAGCCGTGCACATCCAGCCACCAGTGGTGTTGTAGTCACCTGCCAGGGCGCGTTCGCGATTGGCACGCATCGCATCGATGATGGCGTAGCTCTGCACCACCGCCTGGCTGCGTTCGGTCGAGCCCTGGCTGTTGCGCAGGGCCGTTGCCTGCATCGCGGCAATGCCGAGCAGACCCACCGCCATGATCAACACCGAAATCAGCACTTCCAGCAGGCTGGTACCCCGCTGGTCACCACGCAACTTCGGCATGAAGCCGGTCTTGTTCATGGGCAATCTCCCTGGCCGGAGGCGCTGGCCACATTGGTACGCGAACCACCGGTGACATTGAGCTGGCGGATATTGTCCACAGGCCTGGACACCGGCATGCAGATATTCATGGTGATGTTGGCCAGCGTACCGTTGGCCAGACGCGCCAGGCCATCGGAGCGAAAGTTCATGACCGGATCATCGCCATACACCCGGGTAGCCGGATTGACCACACCACTGTGCAGCAGCTCATTGGTATCGGCGCGGACCACGATCCACTGCGTCCAGTCGCCGGCAGCCAGGCAGCTGGTGCCGTTCTGTGAACCACAAAAACGTACCTGGCGATTGAGCCGGATCGCCTCGCTGCGTGCCAGCTGCACGCCGGCCACCAGTTCATTGGCCTGGGCCGTCAGGCGCGAGCTGTTCACCAGCCCGGTAAAGTTGGGCACGGCAATACCCAGTACAACAGCGGCAACCACCAGGGTCACCATCAGTTCCACCAGTGTGAAGCCAGCCATGTGTGTGCGCCGGGCAATCGGCCCGTCAGCGGAATCCAGCATCGAAACAATCCCCAGGATGATGGCCGGGTTACGATAGCCCGGCACCGGCATGCCTCCCACCCCTGGGAGACAAGCGGTACAAATCTACCACCCAACGGTCATTGCATGGATCTTCGTCACCCATTGAACGCACTGTGGCAGCCCACCGGACTGGCCTGGTGCGTGATCGGCGCCGAAGCACTGGCCCTGACCCTGGCACTTGCCCCCGGCATCGACGGCGACCGCTTGGTCTGGTTCGGGCTCAACTCGCTTGTCATCCAGTGGATCAGCCTGTCCACCCTGGGCCTGCTGTACCTGGGCCGCCACCGCCTGTCACGCTTTCGCGACGGCATGCAGGCCACCGCCGGCATCGCCCTGCTGCTGGCCGCCACCTGGCTGACCATCGGCCTGCTCTGGCTGGGATTTGCCATGCCGTTGCGATTGAGCAATGGCAGCCTGCTGGAACTGCTCCTGCTCGGCACCAGCCTGGCCCTGGTGGTCGGCCTGCTGGCCGTGGTCGCCTTGCAGAACCACCTGCGCCTGCAACAACTGGCCGTGCAGGCAACCACCGCCGAACTGCAGGCCCTGCAGGCCCGCATCCGGCCCCACTTCCTGTTCAATACGCTCAACTCGGCAGTTGCCTTGGTCCGCAGCGAACCGGGAAAGGCCGAAGACCTGTTGATGGACATGGCAGACCTGTTCCGCGCCGCCCTCGGCTCCACCGGCCACATAGAACTGGCCGAAGAACTGGCACTGTGCCGGCGCTATCTGGCCATCGAACAGGCACGCTTCGGCGCACGCCTGCAGCCGGTGTGGCAACTGCCCGAACCACTGCCATCGCTGCAGTTGCCGATCCTGTGCCTGCAGCCACTACTGGAGAACGCCGTCCATCACGGGGTCGAAGCCTCGCACCAACCCAGCACAGTGCTGATCCATATCCACCACCTGGACAACCAGCTGCACCTGACCGTCAGCAACCCACTCCACGGCGAGCCCGGGCAGGGCCGGCAAGGCCATGGCCTGGGCCTGCAATCGGTGCGTGCACGCTTGGCGCGCCTGCCCCGCCCTGCCAGCCTCACGACCTGGCAGGCAGACGGGCATTTTCATGCCCGCCTGCAATTCACCCTGCCCGATCAGGTCACCACGCGGTAACAGGGCTTGTAGTCACCGGCAATCTTCATGCGGCGCTGGGCCACGAAGGCACGCAACAGCGCATCCAGCGAGGCCATCAGTTCCGGGTCACCATTGATCAGGAACGGGCCATGCTCCTCGATCAGGCGCATGCTCGGCTCCTTGACGTTGCCGGCGACGATGCCGGAAAACGCGCGACGCAGGTCGGCAGCCAGCGCATGGGCCGGGCGATCCTTGTGCAGATCCAGTGCCGCCATTGCCTCATGGGTAGGCACGAACGGCTGCTGGAATTCCAGCGGGATGTGCAGGCCCCAGTTGAAGTAGAACGAATCCTTGTTGTGCAGGCGGTATTCGCGCACCTGCTTGATGCCGGCCGCCATCGCCTTGGCCACCGCCTGCGAATCACCGACGATGATCTGGTAGCGCGCGGCCGCCTCTTCACCCAGGGTCAGGCGGATGAAACGATCGATCTGCTCGAAGTACGGCGCAGCCACGGCCGGGCCGGTCAGCACCAGCGGGAACGGCAGGTCCTTGTTTTCCTCGCGCAGCAGGATGCCAAGCAGATACAGGATCTCCTCGGCGGTACCCACGCCGCCCGGGAATACGATGATGCCGTGACCCAGGCGCACGAATGACTCCAGGCGCTTTTCGATGTCCGGCATGATCACCAGGTGGTTGACGATCGGGTTCGGCGACTCGGCCGCGATGATGCCCGGCTCGGTGATGCCGATGTAACGGGCCGGATGCTTGCGCTGCTTGGCATGGGCGATGGTGGCGCCCTTCATCGGCCCCTTCATCGCACCCGGGCCGCAGCCGGTGCAGATGTCCATGCCGCGCAGGCCCAGCTCGTAACCGACCTGCTTGGTGTACAGGTACTCGTCTCGTGGGATCGAGTGGCCACCCCAACACACCACCAGGTTGGGATCGCCCGGCTGCAGACCGCGCGCATTGCGCATCAGGCCGAACACCGCATTGGTGATGCCCTCCGACGATTCCAGCTCGGCCGCGTACTCCGGGCCCATTTCGATGGCGGTATAGGCCAGGTCACGCACCACCGCGTACAGCAGCTCGGCAATACCCTTGATGATGATGCCGTCCACGAACGCCGATGCCGGTGCATTGACCAGGTCGATCAGCACGCCGCGATCCTGCTGGGTCACCTGGATGTCGAAATCCGGGTACAGGTCACTTGCTGCACGCGGGTCATCGGAGGCACTGCCACTGGTCAACACCGCCAGCGCGCAACGGCGCAGCAACTCATGCATGCCGCCGGAAGAGGCATCGCGCAGGCGTGCCACCTCGACCCGGGAAAGGATGTCCAGCTCACCGCGCGGGAAAATGCGCGCGTTCTGCACCGGCAATGCGCGCGGATGCTGCTCGTTGTTGCTCATGAATTCTCTGTCCTTGTCTCAACCCGTCGACTTTAGCGCCGCCGGCACAAAAGAGAAACGGCCGGGTTGCCCCGGCCGTCTCCTTGGTTCAGAACCGATCAGTCAACCGATCAGAACTTGTACTTGAAGCTCAACATCATCGACCAGCGCGACACCGCGGTGTTGCCCTTGTCGTTGTTGTTTTCCTGCACCTGCTCGTTGTCAGTACGACCATTGAAGCTGTACACATACTTGCCGGTAGCCGGGTCGATGCCAGCGTAGTTGGCGATACGGCGGGTGGCGTAGAAGCCGTAGTCTTCGATCAGGCCCCAATCCTTGTTCAGCAGGTTGCCGACATTCATGATGTCCAGGGCGATCTCAGACTTGTGGCCCTTGAAGAAGCCCGGCAGTTCCTGGCTGATGCGCACGTCGAAGTTGTTGACCCACTTCGAGCGGAAGCCGTTGGCCGGAGCCACCTGGCCCTGATAGGCAGCCAGTTCCGGGTTGTTGGCCAGCCAATCGAAGAACTTCTTCTCCATGTCAGCACCGCCGGTCCACAGCACATCGCCGTAACCGTTCGGGACATAGAACAGGTCATTGGTGCTGGCACTGTCGCCGTTCAGATCGTTGTAATAGATGTAGCTGAACGGACGGCCCGAGCGACCTTCGTAGAACATGCCAAAGCGGGTGGCATAGTCACCGAAGAAGTTGTGCTTGAACTCCAGGGTACCGGTGATACGGTCCTTGATCGCGTAGCGCGAGTTGTAGGCAACGTTCTCGTTGGCGTTGTTGATCAGGGTGCCCGACCAGTTCGAGGTGTTCTGCGAGCTGGCCAGCGGACTGACTTCGGTAGCCTCGGTGTAGGTGTAACCCAGCGACCAGGCCCAGCTGTCGGTCATCGGCTTGGCCAACGAGAAGGTCGCCTGTGCGCCACGACCCTTGTCGGTATTGCGCAGCAACATCACATCACCGACCCAATTCGGACGGTCACCGCGGTTACCGACTGCACCACCAGCCTCGATGCCGAAATCACCCGCATTGGCCGGATCCAGGCCTGCAGCATTCCAGTAGATGGCGCGACCATCCTGACCGTAGGCAATCGGCGAACCATTGCCACTGGTGATATCCAGACGCTCGAAGTACAGGGCGTCATTGACCTTGGTGAACAGCACTTCGGCCGATGCAGTGATGCCGTACCACGGCAGCTCATGGTCGAATGCCAGGTTGGCCTTCCACACCGACGGCAGCTTGGTGCCCGGCTCGATGATGTCGACATTGTCGCGACCGGCAACTGCCGTACCCGGGATGTACGGATTGTTGATGTCCGGGGTGAAGATTGCACCCGGGCTACGCAGGTCGTATTCCTGATAGTTCAGGCCGGTGTTGGCATAGGTGCCGCCCAGCCACACGTTCGGGGCAGCGCCACCGAACAGGCCCACGCCGCCGCGCAGCTGGGTCGGACGATCGCTGTCGAAGGTGTAGTTGAAGCCAACGCGCGGCTGCACCAGCTTGTCATCCACCAAAGTGGTGTTGTTGTAGCCGTATTCGGCTTCGATGCGCGGGTTGTACAGGCGCTGGTCGCTGAAGGACGGCATGTCGACGCGGACGCCGGCCATCACGTTCAGGTTGTAGTTGATGGCCCAGGTGTCCTGCACGAACAGGCCGGTGTTCTTCAGGGTGAAGGCTGCCGGGATATCGGCCAGCGAACCGCCAGCACGCGGTGCACGCAGCTGGTAACGGCTCGGGTTGCCAGCCAGGAACTGGTTCAAGTTGGCAAACTCGTACACGCCGTTGAGGTTACGGCCGTAGAAGTTCATCAGCTCGTTGTCCGAGTGATCGAAACCGAACTTGATGGTGTGGTCGCCCACATACCAGGTGCCGGCGCCGAACAGGCTCAGTTCCTTGGATTCCACGATGTTGACGTGGGTGTTCTGCTCGGTACCCAGGAACAGGGAATTGTTGTTGGCAAAACCATTGATGCGGATCTGCGGCAGGTTCACGCCCGGCACGCGAACGGCCGAGTAATCCTTGTGCGAGACCTTGAACTCGGTGGTGAAGTTGTCGCTCCAGTTGGAGAACACCTCACCCATCCAGGTTTCATAGGCCTTCGGCTGGGCATACCAGTAGCTGCTCAGCGAGACCGAGCTGTTGCCCAGGCCCGGGAAGCGCATCACGTTCTGCTCCATCTTGTTGTAGCGCAGGGCTGCACGATGGTTTTCGTTGATGTTCCAGTCCAGCTTGACCGCGTATTCCTCGATCTCGGTGGTGGCATCCGGAGCGGTCAGGCCGCCCACGTCGTAACCCAGGCCAGCCATGTGCTGCTGCACGGTGGAGATGTCAGCATCAGTGATGGTGCCGCTGCCGTACGGGGTGCTGCTCAGCGCAATGCCCGGGGCTTCACGCTCGTACTTTTCGTAGTTGGCGAAGAAGAACAGCTTGTCCTTGACGATCGGGCCACCCAGGGTCATGCCCATGGTGGTTTCCTTGTCGAAGCCGCTGAAGTCTTCGCGGTCGCCTTCCAGGCGATCACGGACCATGTCCTTGTCGCGGTAGGTGTAATAGACGGTGCCGTGGAACTCATTGGTACCCGACTTGGTCACGGCGTTGACCACCGCACCGGTACCACCGGAAATGGTGGTGTCGTAGTTGGCCAGGTCGATGTTGATTTCTTCGATGGCGTCCATCGAGACCGGCTGACGCTCGGTCGGCAGGCCGTTGGATTCCAGACCGAACGGGTCAGCAGCGCCGATGCCGTCGATGCGGATGGCGTTGTAGCGGGTGTTCTGGCCACCGGCCGAGATCGCACCGTCAGCCTTGCTGACCTGCGAGATGCGCGGGTCCAGGCGCATGTAGTCCTGGATGTTGCGGTTGGCCGACGGCATGGCTTCGATCATGTCGCGGTTCAGGTTGGTACCAGTGCCCATCTTGTTGGCACTGAAGATTTCCGAACCACCGGCCACGGCGTAGGCGGTCACGCCTTCCAGGGTGGCCACGTCGCCGGTCAGGGCAGCGTTGACGGTGTTGACCTGGTTCAGGTTCAGGTAGACACCTTCTTCGGTCTTGGTACCTTCACCCGGCTTGGTGATGGTGATGGTGTACGGACCACCCACGCGCAGGCCGCGGGCGTTGTAGCGACCGGAAGCATCGGTGCTGGCACGGCTGACGGTACCCGACTCATTGTGGGTAATGACAACTTCAGCGCCGACAACCGGCTGGCCGGCAGCGGACATGACCTGGCCGCCGACACCGGCAGAGGTGCTCTGGGCGAAGGCCGGGGCAGCTGCCAGGGCAGCAACCAAGCCGAGGGTCAGCTTGGACATCCGGAGACGTGGGTGGTTCATTGTGGGTAGCCTCGATACGAGTTGGCGATTGATAAAAAACGCGATCCTTCAGCCCCAGGAACGACTGGGCGACTGATCGGCTGAATCTTTGGGGTCCCAACCGGGACGACTTACGTGCAAGGGTTGTTGCAGTCGATACGGTTAAAAACAGGTTAACACAATAGGCACGAATTGTGACGGGCAGACGACAAAATGCTACCCAGAGGCAACACGCAAGCCACTGATATACAAGGAAACGATCAAATCCACGATTACCTGCACCTGACTGGATGAGCAGCGCGCACCATTCCCCCGGTGCGCCCGATGCGCCAGAAGCCGACTAAATTTCCGCCACACCATACCTGTCATCGAGCCACGATGCAGCAACTTCGTCAGGACGACGGATCACCTCGACCTCATGACCGTAGGCACGCGCCCGCAACGCCGTGGGCATCGGCGCCGGGGCCAGGGCCTGCACCCAAACCCCGGCATTGGCCAGCTCCAGGCCCAGCATCTGCACCAGAGCATGCTGGGCACACTGGGCCAGGCCGTAGCCGCCCCAGTACGCCTGCTGCCCCCGCTCGGGCCGATCCACCGCAAACACCACGCCACCAGCGACCGCCCGCAGGGCCGGCAAGGCGGCCTGGGTCAGCCAGATGCGCGCGGTGAGGTTCACATGTACCGCCCGCGCCACGGCGGCCGGGTCGGCGTGCGCCAACGGGGTCAGGCCGGGAAAATCCGCGGCGCAATGGATGAGCAGGTCGAGCCTGCCGTATTCAGCAGCGATGCGCTCGATCAGCTGCTGCAGGTCCTCCGGTTGCGCCCCCTCCAGATCCAGCGGATACAGCTGGATCGCGCCGCCAGCCTGTTGCACCGTCTGGTACAGGGCTTCGAGCCTGCGCAGATGACGGCCGCTGGCCACCACCTCCGCGCCGGCAGCGGCGCAAACCCGGGCCATTGCCCCGCCCAGCCCACCGCTGGCACCGGTAACCAGCACCACCTGCCCGGCAAGCGGCGCAGGACTCATGCCTGGCCAGCCTCGGCAACAATGCGCTGCAGCTCTCCGGCTTCGAGCAGCTCGATGATGATCTCGCTGCCGCCGATCAGCTCACCATGGATGAACAGCTGCGGGAAGGTCGGCCAGTTGGAGAAACGCGGCAGGTTGGCGCGCAGCTCGGCGTCCTCGAGGATATTGACCGTCTGCAGCCTGTCGGCTCCGGCTGCCTGCAAGGCCTGCACCGCACGGCTGGAAAAGCCGCACATCGGCCACTGCGGCGTGCCCTTCATGAACAGGATCATCGGATACTGCTCGACCATCGCCTGGATTTGCTCGATCAACGCCAAGTGCCTGCTCCCGCCTGTGGTTTCCAATCCGGCCATCAGCTGCCGCTAAACTGGCGCTGTAGTCTTCCCATTGTACGCCGGCACGGCCCGGCAGCACCGGAACCGAGCGTGGACAAATACCAACTCCCCTACCCCACCAGCGCACTGCAGCCACATCTGGACACGGACGTGGTGATTGCGCAGCTTGCCCGCCTGCACGCCACACAACAAGCCCTGCATGCCGGCCTGGCCAACACTGACCTGGCCCAGATGGAGCTGGACGTGGTGATCGCCAGCAGCCAGGGCCAGCACTTCGAGCTGGCAGCCAGCCTGGCCAACCAGCGCTTCTTTCTGGACGGACTGTGCAGCAGCCGCAGCGGCGGCGAGCCGGGCGGGCGCATCGGCGAACGCATCAAGAACGATTTCGGCACCCTGGGCGCGCTGCACGATGCCTTTGCCCAACTCGCAGCCGGCATGCCCGAAGGCAGCTGGATATGGCTGGTGGAGCAGGCCGATGGACGCCTTGCCATCACCGCCCACCCACGCATCGGCAACCCAATGACCGGCACCTCACGCCCACTGCTCACCTGCCCGCTCGATCCGGCCATCTGGGGCGACGAGGACAGCGCCGACCTGACGCAACTGCTGCCCCGCTTCTGGAAGCTGGTCAACTGGGATGCGGTCGAACGCAACCTGCGTTGAGCCATGAAAAAGGGCGCCTGACGGCGCCCTTTTGCTTCTGCGTTGCCGGCACTCAACGTGCAGACAGCGCATCGAGCAGCGGCCGGACCTGGTCGTCCCGCCCCAGGGCCTGCCCCACCGGCGCCAGCGCCTGGCACAAGGCGGCCGGCGTATCGGCACGGAAATTGGCATGCCCGACCTTGCGCCCGGCACGCGGCTGCTTGCCGTAGTCATGCCAGAAGCCGGCCGCCTGAGCCAGCACCGGCTCGGCCTCGGGCATGGTGCCAAGCCAATTGAGCATGCAGGCCACGCCCAGAACCGAGGCATCACCCAACGGCAGGCCGAGGCCGGCACGCAGGTGGTTGGCAAACTGGCTGGTCTGCGCCCCATCTCCGGTCCAGTGGCCGGAATTGTGCACGCGCGGCGCCATTTCATTGGCCAGCAGCTGCCCATCGCAATGGAACAGCTCCAGTGCAAACACACCGACATAGTCCAGATGCTCGGCCACCGCACGGGCATGGGCCACGGCCTGATCCTGCACTGCCTGCGGCATACCGCACGGGGCCAGTGATGCCGACAGCACGCCATCGACATGCCAGTTGCGGGTCACCGGCCAGGCGACAAAATCGCCTGCCGCATTGCGTGCAGCCACCACGCTGAGCTCGCAATCAAAATGCACGAAGCCTTCCAGGATCAGCCCAACGCTGCCGGCCTGCTCGCCCAGTGCCTGCCAGGCCGCGGCGACATCGGCCTGCTCACGGATCCGGAACTGACCCTTGCCGTCATAGCCCAGGCGGCGGGTCTTGACGATGCACGGCAGACCGAACTGCGCCACTTTCTGCTCGAGCACCTGCAGCGAGGGGATGTCGGCAAAAGCCGGCAGCGGAATGCCCAGCGACTGGAACAGGGTCTTTTCGCTGAGCCGGTCCTGCGCGACCGCCAAGGCCTGGGCATTGGGGAACACCGGCTTGAGCGCAGTCAACGCGGCCACACTGGCGGCCGGCACGTTCTCGAAATCGAAGGTGATCACATCGACGCTGGCGGCAAATGCACGCAATGCCTGCAGATCATCGAAGGCACCGGTGACCAGCGGCGCCAGCTGCCCGGCACAGGCATCGGCGGCCGGGTCGTAGACGCGAAAACGCAGGCCCAGCGGCGCACCGGCCAGGATCATCATGCGGGCCAGCTGCCCGCCACCGAGGATGCCGACGGTGGTCATGCGCGCGGATCGTCGTGCTGCATCACCAGCGCGGTCTGCGCGGCACGGAAATCAGCCAGTGCCGTGGCAACGGCCGGATGATCGTGGGCCAGCAAGGCCGCAGCAAACAGCCCCGCATTGGCGGCACCGGCGTTGCCGATGGCAAAGGTTGCCACCGGAATGCCCGCCGGCATCTGCACGATGGACAGCAGCGAATCCATGCCGTTCAAGGCCTTGGTCTGCACCGGCACACCCAGCACCGGCACCGCGGTCTTGGCTGCGATCATGCCCGGCAGGTGGGCCGCGCCGCCGGCACCGGCGATGATGGCGCGCAGGCCACGGGCCTGTGCCTGCTCGGAATAGCTGAACAGCACATCCGGGGTGCGGTGGGCCGAAACCACCTTCACTTCGTAGGCAACGCCGAGGGCGTCGAGCTTGTCAGCGGCGTGCTGCATGGTTTCCCAGTCCGAACGGGAACCCATGACCAGGCCGACCAGGGGTGCGGGGGTGTTGGTGCTCATTGTTGGCCGTGTGGTGCAGTAAAGACGTATTCTAGCCGTCTTCCACGCAATACTTGACCGTCATGGACCGCAAACTGCTCGACCTGCTCGTTTCCCCCGACACCCGCCAGCCGCTGTCGCTGCTGGACAGCACCGGTCTGCAGGCGCTCAACGCCGCCATTGCCGCCGGCAGCGTGCTGCGCGCCGATGGCAGCATGGTGGACAAGCCGCAGCGCGAGGCGCTGATCAGCGCCGACCGCAACCACATCTACCGTGTCGAGGATGGCATCCCGGTGCTGCTGCCCGAAGAGGCCATTGCCTGCGCCAGCATCGCCGGCCTGAGCAAGGCCTGAGCAACACCCGTGCCGGCGGCGTGTGCATGCCCACCACGCCGCCACCGGCATACTCAGGCACCCCGCACCGGTCCGAGCCATGCCCTCACCCTACGCACTGTCCCTGCTCACCGTCTGTGTTGCCCTCCTCGGTCTTGCGCCTGCGGCCAGCGCCCAGGACAGCACCGGCACCCCCTCGCCCAGCGTGGCCCCGTGCAGCATTCCACTGCCCCAGGGCAGCAGCGATGCGGCCAGCCGCCTGGTCCGCACGGCGTGCAATGAACACCGCCTCTGGCATGCTCCGTTCATCGACCGCCAGGGCCATCTTTCCCACCTGCCATTGACCGAAGCGGAAAGCGGCATGCTGGCCGATGACGGCCTGCGCGCCTGGCAACGCGTGGCCGGCTACTGGACCGCCAGCGGCACCCTGGCCAAGACACCGGCCCATCCCGGCAGCCAGGCCTGCGCCGCGCTGCAGGACACCGCCTTCGGCAATCCGATGGAAGCGGCGCTGTGCCGCAGCTTCATCCTCGATACCCCGTGGTCGGCCGCCTTCATCAGCTGGTTGATGCGCCAGTCCGGGCTGTATGACTTCCCCGCCTCGGCCGCCCACCTGGACTACATCAGCGCCAGCCATCGCGGCCAGGGCCCGTACCGGATCGCCGACCCCTACCAGGTACGCATCCGCCCCGGCGACCTGCTCTGCCACCTGCGCGGCGGCACCCACCAGATAGACCACGCCGGCCTGTTGCAGGCCTTGAGCGAAGGTCGCACCGCCGGCTGGCAGTCACACTGCGATCTGGTCGTGGCCAGCAACCCCGGCGGTAACCGCACCGCCTACCTGGTTGGCGGCAACGTGCTCAACGCGGTGACCATGCGCCTGTTGCCGATCAACGAGCGCGGCACGCTGCCACCAGCGGTTGCCAACGGCAACGGCGAGCAGTGCAGCGTGCAGTGGGCACAGGCCTGCAGCCTCAATCCCGAACGCTGGGTTGCCCTGCTGCAGCTGCAGGCATCCACACCCGCCCCGCAGGCCCCGCTGGCAGACGGACAGACGAACCCGTAAAGTCGCCCGATGCCCAGCCTGATCCTGCTCATGATTGCCGGCGCCGCCGGTTATGCCTTCTGGAATTCCTCGCGCGCCGCTGCCGAGGCCGCCAGCCACTACAGCCGCAAGGCCTGCCAGGAGGCCCAGGTGCAATGGCTGGACCATTCGGTGCATGCCACGGCCATCCGCCCGTGCCGTCTGGACAATGGCTGGCTCGGTTTCCAGCGCACCTACCGCTTCGAGTATTCGCGCGATGGCGCGGACCGCTATGCCGGCCGCATCGTGTTGCGCGGCGAGCAACTGATCCAGCTGGCCGGCCCGACACGGCCGACGCCGACCCTGGTGTTCCCGGAAAGCCAGCTGCCACCATCGCAGCCCTGACCCCCCACAGATGCCAAAACGGCCGGTATTGCTACCGGCCGTTGCTTTATTTGACCACCCGCAGGAACGGACGCTTGCCCGGCTCACTCGGCGGCGGCGGCTCGTCGTCGCCCTCGTCATCGGCGCGGGCCACGCTGGGCACCGCGGCCAACTGCGGACCACCGGCCGGCACCAGATCCGGATCATCCAGCAGGATCTCGTCATCCTCCAGCTCGGCCGTACCCGGCAGGTCATCGGGCAGCGCCATACCCTGGCCATTCTCGCGTGCATACACCGCCAGCACCGCCGCAATCGGCACCCGTACCGGCTGGCTGACCCCACCGAAGCGGGCGCTGAAACTGACCTCGTGGTTGTCCATGTGCAACTGGGCAACGGCGCGCTCGGCGATGTTCAGGATCACCCGGCCATCGTGCACCGCACTGGGCGGCACCAACACCCCGGCCAGGGTGGCATCCACCAGCAGGTGCGGGGTCATGTCGTTGTCGTTGATCCACTCCACCAGTGCGCGCAGCAGGTAGGGGCGGTGACTGCTCATACGGAAATTACCTTCGCTCATGGACGGCAGTGTAACGCAGCGCCCACAACCGATGAGCACCCCTCATGGCGCAGGCATGGCCTGCACTCAGACCGGCAGCTCGCGCAGCTTGCGTTCGGCATCGGTGAGGCTGCGCACGAAAGCCGGATGACGGAACATGCGGTTGGCATAATCCTCCAGCGGCTTGGCATCCTTGGGCAGTGCCACGCCCAGCGACTGCAGGCGCCACAGGATCGGCAGCAAGGCGCAATCGGCCAGGCTGATCTCCGGATTGAGGAAGAACTTGGCCACCTTGAACAACGGCACCGACTGCGCCACCAGCTCACGCAGGCGCTTGCGCGCCGCTTCGGCCTGGGCCTTGCTGCCGTGGCTGATCACCTGCACCTGCGGCACCCAGTCCTGCTCCAGGCGCACCATGGCCAGCCGCAGGCGGGCACGCCCGAGCGGATCGATCGGCATCAGCGGCGGATGCGGGTAGCGCTCGTCCAGATACTCGCCCACCACACCGGCCGAATACAGCACCAGTTCGCGCTCCACCAGGGTCGGCAGGCTCTGGTAGGGGTTCAGGTCAATCAGGTCTTCGGGCGGGTTGGCCGGATCGGCCAGCACCAGGTCATAGGCAACGCCCTTGCACGCCAGCACCATGCGCACTCGGTGGCTGGTCACATCGTCAGGGGAGGAAAACAGGGTCAAGGTATTACGCATCAAGGTACCTGTGCCCACTGCGGGCGTCATGGGCAACCAGAGGTTGCCGAGAGTGGGGGTTGGCCGTTGCCGGCCAGCTCAATGTACATCCTTCCAGTATTCGCGCTTGAGCAACCAGGCCAGCAGGGTGAACACGGCCAGGAACAGGATCACCCAGACCCCCAGGCTGTGTCGCTTCAAGGCGGCCGGCTCGGCGGCGTAGGAAAGGAAGTTGGTGATGTCGCGCGCGGCCTGCTTGAACTGCGCCGGCTCCATTGCACCGGGCGCGGCCAGCTCCAGCCCGACCACGGCCTTGTTGCCGGTCTCGTCCGCCTCGGCGGCGAGCACCGGCCGCTGCAGGCCCTGCAGTTCCCACAATGCGTTGGGCATGGAAACGTTGGGGTAAAGCTGGTTGTTCCAGCCCAGGGCTGCCTTCTCATCCTGGTAGAAGGACACCAGGTAGGTGTAGAGCCAGTCCTCGCCACGCACCCGCGCCACCAGGCTGAGGTCCGGCGGCAGCTTGCCGAACCATTTTTCAGCCGCCGCCGGCATCGGCGTGGTGATGTGCTCGCCGATCGCCGCCCCGCTGAAGTTCAGGCTGGCCTGGACCTGGTCCTCGCTCAGGCCCAGGTCGGCGGCCATGCGCGAATAACGCAGGTACTTCAACGAATGGCAGCCGGCGCAGTAGTTGGTGAACAGCTGCGCCCCACGCTGCAGCGATGCCTGGTCGCCCAGGTCATTGCCCGCCTGCTGCAACGGCCCACCACTGGCGGCCTGGACCAGCGCCGATGCAACCAACATCAACCCGGCCACGGCCAGGCGCAGCAAACGGCGATCAGTCATGGGTGGTCACCCTTTCCGGAACCGGCTTGGTCTTGTCCATCCGCGTCCACAGCGGCATGGTGATGAAGAAGGCAAAGTACAGCAGGGTCAGCACCCTGCCCACCCAGGTTTCCCACACTGCCGTACCCGGGCCCGAACCAATCACGCCGAGCCAGACAAAGCAGACCACCAGGATGGACAACATCAGCTTGCTGATCGGGCCGCGGTAGCGGATCGACTTGACCTTGGCCTTGTCCAGCCACGGCACCAGGAACAGGACAGCGATGGCGGCAAACATCACGATCACCCCGCCCAGCTTGTCCGGCACCACCCGCAACATGGCGTAGTACGGGGTGTAGTACCACACCGGCTTGATGTGCTCGGGGGTGACCAGACGGTTGGCTTCGGTGAAGTTGTCATGCTCCAGGAACAGGCCACCGAAGGCCGGCGCGAAGAAGATGATGAAGGCGGCAATGATCAGCAGGAAGCCGACCCCGAACAGGTCCTTGACCGTGTAGTAGGGGTGGAAGGGAATCGCATCGGCCGGCTTGGCAGCATCCCAGCGGTTGCCCTTGGGACCGTACTTGACCTCGACCCCGTCCGGGTTGTTGGAACCGACCTCATGCAGGGCGGCCAGATGCAGCACCACCAGCAGCAGCAGGACCAGCGGCAGGGCAATCACATGCAGGGCGAAGAAGCGGTTCAGGGTCGCATCGCCGGGCAGGTAGTCGCCCATGATCCACTCGGTCAGCCCGTTGCCGATCACCGGGATCGCACCGAACAGCGAGATGATCACCTTGGCGCCCCAGAACGACATCTGGCCCCAGGGCAGCACGTAGCCCATGAAGGCCTCGGCCATCAGCACCAGGTAGATCAGCATGCCCAGGATCCAGACCAGCTCGCGCGGCTTCTGGTAGGAGCCGTACATCAGGCCTCGGAACATGTGCAGGTAGACCACGATGAAGAACAGCGAGGCCCCGGTGGAGTGCATGTAGCGGATCAGCCAGCCCCACTCCACATCACGCATGATGTATTCCACCGAGGCAAACGCCTCGGCGGCACTGGGCTTGTAGTGCATGGTCAGGAAGATCCCGGTCAGGATCTGGTTGACCAGCACCACCAGGGCCAGCGAGCCGAAGTAGTACCAGAGGTTGAAGTTCTTCGGGGCGTAGTACCCGGTGACGTGCTTGTCGATGGTCGGCATCAACCCCGGCGCACGGTCGTTGACCCACTGCTGCACGCCACCCACGGCGCGCGCGATCAGCTTGCTCATGCTCACGCCCCTCCCTGCGGATCAACACCGATCACGATGGTGTTGTCATCGGCATAGTGATGCGGCGGCACGACCAGGTTGGTCGGCGCCGGCACGTCCTGGAATACCCGCCCTGCCATGTCGAAGCGCGACTTGTGGCAAGGGCAGAAATACCCGCCCTTCCACTGCGCGTCATACGGCTCGGGGCGGATCTCGGCCACCATTTCCGGCGCGCAGCCCAGATGGGTGCACAGGCCGACCAGGACCGAGATCTCAGGCTTGAGCGAACGCAGCTGCGGGTTGGCCGCCAGCACATAGGCCGGCTGCTGGTCCGCGTTGCTTGATTCGGGGTCGCGCAGACGCCCGTCCAGGCCCGGCAGGGCGGCCAGGATGGCCTGCGAGCGTTTGACGATCCAGATTGGCTGGCCTCGCCACTCCAGGATCATGCGCTGGCCTTCCTGCAGCGCACTGATGTCGGCCACCACCGGCGCACCGGCCAGTTTGGCCCGCGCACTGGGGTTCCATGACTTGATGAAAGGGACTGCGGCAAAACCCGCACCGACCGCACCGACAACCGCGGTGGTGGCGGTAAGAAACTTTCGACGACCTGCGTTTACTGGATCGTTTACCCCATCGTTGGCCATCCGGCACTCCGATTCTTGATTAGGTAGCGTAAGAAGCTGCCGGTAAAAGGTGGGGGCCTTCTACCCTTGAATCCGCTTCGAGTGTAGCTGAACGGTCAATGCACACACAACGCATACAAACCTTGCACTGCAACACACCCGCACTTACTGGCTGACCACACCTTCGCTGCGATAGCGCTCGGCCAACTGTGCCACGCGCACCACGTAATTTTGCGTCTCACGATACGGCGGCACCCCGCCATGACGATCCACCGCGCCCTCGCCGGCGTTGTAACCGGCCGCGGCCAGGGTCAGGTTGCCATTGAAGCGACGCAGCAACCAGGACAGGTACTGCACACCGCCCTGGATGTTCTGGCTGGCATCAAAACTGTCGGACACCCCGAAACGACGCGCGGTGGCCGGCATCAACTGCATCAGGCCCTGGGCGCCGGCATGGCTGACCGCAGACGGGTTGAAGGCCGACTCGGCATGGATCACCGCCCGCACGATCGCCTCCTCCACCCCGAACTGGCGGGCCGCTGCGGCGATCTCGTCACGGTAGGCGTTGGTGTTCAGGCGTACCGAGCCGAAGTTGACCCGGCTGTTGCTGCCGCAGGCAAAGCAACGCTCGATATAGGTATAGGCGATGGTGCGCACCTGGCCGCCAGCGGCGCCGGCCGGGCGCTGGCTGGAGTAATGGCGCACGCCATCCTTCATGTAGCTGTAGACCTGGCCACTGACCGTACGCCCCTGGCGGTTGCTGCCGGCAGCAGGCGCGGTGCTGGTGCTGGCAACGGCCGGGGTGGTGGTCGAGGCAACGGCCGCAGTGGCGGCACCGGCATTGCCGGAGGCGGCGCCGTTGCTGGCAGTGCCTACCGGCGCCGGCGCAGGTGCGGCGGCCGGCTGGATCACCGGCCGCGAGGCCTGCGCACGGTAGCGGCTGACCACCTCGCACTGGGCCCCGGACACGCGCTTGCTCACATACGCCGGCACGCCATCGCTGCCCACGCATTTGTACAGCGTGCCCGCCCACGCCGGCGCGCAGGCCAGCATGGCAAGCAGTGCTGCAGTAGTCCCCAGAGTCCCCTTCATGGAGTGAAGTCTGTCCCAGCTTGCCCCCTGCTGCCAAGCCCCGGCCCAACCCGATCCCCGGGCTGACATACAATGTGTGATTGAACGCCGCAGTTTGCGCGCCCCCTCCACCCGTCTGGAATACGCACCAGGCCCGGGAAGCCAGCCATTGCCATGACCACCGAAACCACCGATACCGCCCCCACCCTGCTGCCCCTGCCCGGCCAGCGCCAGCCGATCCCGGGCGGTGCCCGCGGCAAGCTCTACATCAAGACCCACGGTTGCCAGATGAACGAGTACGACTCTGCCAAGATGGCCGACGTGCTGGCCGCCTCCGAAGGGCTGGAGCTGACCGACAACCCGGAAGAGGCCGACGTGGTCCTGGTCAACACCTGCTCGATCCGCGAAAAGGCGCAGGAAAAGGTGTTCAGCCAGCTCGGCCGCTGGAAGGAGCTGAAGAAGGACGGCCGTGACGTGATCATCGGCGTCGGCGGCTGCGTGGCTTCCCAGGAAGGCGAAGCGATCATCAAGCGCGCCCCGTACGTGGACCTGGTGTTCGGCCCGCAGACCCTGCACCGCCTGCCCGAGCTGATTGCCGCGCGCCGCGCCGAGAAGAAGCCGCAGGTGGACATATCCTTCCCGGAAATCGAGAAGTTCGACCGTCTGCCCGAGCCGCGTGCCGAAGGCCCGTCGGCGTTCGTGTCGATCATGGAAGGCTGCTCCAAGTACTGCAGCTTCTGCGTGGTGCCCTACACCCGTGGCACCGAAGTGAGCCGCCCGTTCGAGGACGTGCTGGTCGAATGCGCCCAGCTGGCCGCCCAGGGCGTGCGCGAGATCAACCTGCTCGGGCAGAACGTCAATGCCTACCGCGGCCCGTACGGTGACGGCGAGTTCGCCGACCTGGGCCTGCTGATCCGCGCCATTGCCGAAATCGACGGCGTCGGCCGCATCCGCTTCACCACCTCCCACCCGCTGGAGTTCTCCGACTCGCTGGTCGATGCCTACCGCGATGTGCCCAAGCTGGCCAACTTCCTGCACCTGCCGGTGCAGGCCGGCTCTGACCGCATCCTGTCGGCGATGAAGCGCGGCTACACCGCGCTGGAGTTCAAGTCCAAGATCCGCAAGCTGCGCGCGGTGCGTCCGGACATCTCGATTTCCTCGGACTTCATCGTCGGCTTCCCCGGCGAGACCGATGCCGATTTCGACAAGACCATGAAGCTGATCGCCGACGTCGGCTTTGACCAGAGCTTCTCCTTCATCTATTCACGCCGCCCGGGCACCCCGGCCGCCGACCTGCCCGATGATGTCTCCGATGCCGACAAGCATGCGCGCCTGAGCCGCCTGCAGGCCGCGATCAATGCCAATGCGGCGCAGATCTCCGAAGCCATGGTCGGCAGCGTGCAGACCGTGCTGGTGGAAGGCCCCTCGCGCAAGGACCCCAACGAGCTGACCGGCAAGACCGAGAACATGCGTTCGGTCAACTTCCCGGCCCCGGCCCGCCTGATCGGCCAGTTTGTCGATGTGCAGATCACCCACGCGCTGAGCAATTCCCTGCGCGGCCGGGTGGTCGGTGCGGCCTGATCCGGCCTGCGGCCTGCGCTTGCTGGCAGGCCGGCAACCGTCTGCCGGCAAACCCGGCAGCCGGTCACTTCGTGGTGATTTTTTCACCCGGCAACCACCAACCCATACAGAACCGGCGCTCACCAAGGTTATCCACAGGGTTTTTCCCAAAGAAATCCACAGCACCGGTGGATAAGTCTGCCGCCCGGGCGCTTGGTTGCCCGCCTCATGCAGGCGTAACCTGCCTTGGTAAACCCGCCTTGACCGGCCCTGCCGGCGGAGCCCCATGTCACAGCCCCACTCTCTCGATTTCACCCTCGATCCGTTGGACAACGAGCGCCTGGCCAGCCTGTGCGGCCCGTTCGATGCCCACCTGCGCCAGATCGAAGGCGCCCTCGGCGTGGAAATTGCCAACCGAGCCAATGTGTTCCGCCTCAGCGGCAGCGAGCCGGCGCTGGGCGCGGCCGCGCGCCTGATCAAGGCGTTGTACGAGGAAGCGGCCGACACCGCCCTGGATGCCGCGGCCATTGCCCTGCGCCTGAGCCAGGCCAATGTGGATGACGTGGTCCTGCGCAGCTATGCAGCGCAGGACGTGGCGGTGAAGGTCAAGCGCGGCACCGTGCGCGGCCGCGGTGCCAACCAGGCCAGGTACCTGCACCAGATTGCCCGCCACGACATCAATTTCGGCATCGGCCCGGCCGGCACCGGCAAGACCTTCCTGGCCGTGGCCATGGCCGTGGATGCGCTCAACGAGTCACGCGTGCAGCGCCTGATCCTGGTCCGCCCGGCGGTGGAAGCCGGCGAGAAGCTGGGCTTTCTGCCCGGCGACCTGAGCCAGAAGGTGGACCCCTACCTGCGGCCGCTGTACGACGCCCTGTACGAAATGCTCGGGGTGGAGAAGGTCACCAAGCTGCTGGAGCGCAACGTGATCGAGATCGCCCCGCTGGCCTACATGCGCGGGCGCACCCTCAACGATGCCTTCGTGATCCTGGACGAAGCCCAGAACACCACCGTGGAACAGATGAAGATGTTCCTGACCCGGTTGGGCTTCGGCTCCACCGCGGTGATCACCGGCGACCTGACCCAGACCGACCTGCCCAAGCACATCAGCTCCGGCCTGCGCGACGCCATCGAGGTGCTCAAGGGTGTGGACGGGGTCAGCTTCACCTTCTTTGAATCACGCGATGTGGTGCGTCACCCGCTGGTGGCCCGCATCGTCAACGCCTACGAACGCCGCGAGCAGGCCACCCGGCCCGCCGCCAGCCACAACGACAACAGCGATACCCCATGAGTACTCCCAGCCTTGAACTGGCCCTTGGCTACGCCCTGCCGCGTACCGGCCTGCCCACCCGCCCGCAGTTCCGCAAGTGGGTGCTGGCCGCCCTGAGCGGCGCCGGCCGCCGCTTCGATTCGGAAGTGGCCATCCAGATCGTCGATGCCGCCGAAGGCCAGGCCATGAACCTGCAGTACCGCGGCAAGGATTACGCCACCAATGTGCTGTCCTTCCCGGCCGATGTGCCTGAAGGGCTGCCGGAGGATTTCGATTTCCCGCAGCTGGGCGATCTGGTGATCTGCGCCCCGGTGGTGGCCCGCGAGGCCGCCGAGCAGGGCAAGGCGCTCAATGACCATTACGCCCACCTGACCGTGCACGGCGTACTGCACCTGCTCGGCTTTGACCATATCGAAGACGAAGAGGCCGAGGAAATGGAGGCGCTGGAACGGGCGATCCTGGCCTCGCTGGACATTGCCGACCCCTACGCCGGCGAGCGCTGAGCGATCGCCGGCAGACACCCTGATCCCGCCCCTCGTACTCCTCTCCTGCACAGTCCCCTTGCCCATGCCCATACGCCCCGCCCTGCTGCATCGCATCCTTGCCACCAGCCTGGCTTTGGCCTGTCTGCCCGCGGCGGCCAGCACCACCCCCATGCAGGACGAAGCACAAGCGGCGCAGCGGCCCGCGCTGGATGCACTGCTGGAATGCAAGGCCGGGGTCGAGGCCTTCGCCAGCCTGGTCGGCCCGGTGGATGATCCCTTGCAGGCCGTGGCCCTGGGCTGGGCCCCGCAGCCGCGCAGCAACCCGTTCATGGCCGAATACCGCCTCAACACCCCGGCCCGGGCCTTCGGCCACCAGAGCGATTGGCTGGCCATTGCAGGTGGCACGGTGATGCTGGTGCTGGAGCAGTCCGCCATCAGCCCGCAGGCACTGGCCAGCGAGCTGAAGCTGGAGGTGCTGGTGGATGAGAACGGCAAGTTCATGGCCGGCCGCGAGCTGCTCAGCCGCGACCGTACCGATCTGGAGCCGGACCAGGTGCTGATCGAGTCGGCCGTGCTGGGCGTGTCCACCGTGGACAGCCATCCGGGCAAGCTGCTGTTGGGCTGCACCTATTCACTGGACGCTGCCGAAGATGAAGCCGCCCCGGCCGGCAATGACCCGGCGCCGGCACAAAGCGCCGATTGAGCATCCCACCAGCCGCGCCGGCCCTGCTAGACTCGTTTCACCGCCCGCCCTGTGCGGGCACCGCACTTCCAAGAGATGTCAGAAGACGACAGTAGTAGCTCGCACGGCGAGCACGAGAAAAAACGCAGCTGGCTGGAGCGTCTGAGCTCGGCCTTTTCCGGCGAACCGCACACCCGCGATGAATTGCTCGCGGTGCTGCAGACCGCCCAGAACGACGGCCTGATTGCCGCCGACACCCTGCAGATGATGGAAGGGGCGATCAACATCGCCGACCTGACCGTGGGCGACGTGATGATCCCGCGTTCGCAGATGGTGTCATTGCCGGTGGAAGGCCGCTTCCTGGACCTGATGAAGCAGGTGGTCGAATCAGGCCATTCGCGCTTCCCGGTCCACGGCGAAAACCGCGACGAGGTACTGGGCGTACTGCTGGCCAAGGACCTGCTGCGCGGCGTGGTCGCCGACAACGGCCCAGCCAACATGCGCGAGCTGTTGCGCCCGGCGGTGCTGATTCCCGAATCCAAGCGGCTGAACGTGCTGCTCAAGGAATTCCGCCTGTCGCGCAACCACATGGCCATCGTGGTGGACGAGTACGGCGGTGTTGCCGGCCTGGTCACCATCGAGGACGTGCTGGAACAGATCGTCGGCGAGATCGACGACGAGCACGACGAGGCCGAGGATCACTCCACCCAGATCGCGATCCAGTCCGATGGCCAGTTCGTGGTCGATGCACTGACCGCGATTGCCGATTTCAACGAGCGTTTCGGCGCCGGCTTCTCCGATGATGACTACGACACCATCGGCGGCCTGGTGGTGGAAGCGTTCGGCCACCTGCCCGAAACCGGTGACGAGCTGAGCCTGGACCGCTTCCTGTTCCGCGTGGCCAAGGCCGATGCCCGCCGCGTGCAGGCCTTCCATGTCACGGTCCTGCCGCCGGTCAGCACGGAGGCCGATTGACCGCCGCGGCCCTGATCAGCCGCTGCCTGCTGGCCGGGGTGCTGTGCACCCTGGCCAGCGTGCTTTTTGCCCCCGGTGCAAACGCCGCACCGGCAGCCGCAGCGCCTGCCCTCACGCCCCCGGCCCGGATCACCCCCATCGCCACGGCACCGCGCATCGGCGTGGTCACCATGGCCCCGGGCGAGGTCTTTTTCGAGCGTTTCGGCCATGACGCGATCGTGGTGGCCGAACCCGGGCTGGAGCCGGTGTCCTACAACTTCGGCTTCTTCGACCCGGGCGAGGAGGACTTTGTCAGCAACTTCGCCCGTGGCCGGATGATGTACTGGCTGGTCGCCCTGCCGCTGGCCCAGGACCTGCAGCAATACCGCGCAGCCGGACGGGGCGCCACCCTGCAGTGGCTCAACCTGCCGCCGGCCCAGGCACGCCAGCTGGCCGATGCCCTGGCCAGCCGCGCCGACTCGCCGCAGGCCCGCTACCGCTACGACTACTACCAGGCCAACTGCGCCACCATGGTGCGTGATGCCCTGGACCAGGCCATGGGCGGGCACCTGCAAGCGCAGCTGGCCGGGCGTTCGGCCGGCAATACCTGGCGCAGTGAATCGGTGCGCCTGGCCCGGCCGGCAGCGTGGATGTGGCTGGGTTTTGACCTGCTGCTGGGCCCGGCCGCCGACCGCCCGCTGTCGCGCTGGGAAGAGGCCTTCGTGCCGATGCGCCTGGCCGACAGCCTGCGTCTGGCCAGCAATACCCAGGGCCAGGCCCTGGTGGCCGAGGAAGTGGTGCTGCTGCCGCACCAACTGCCCCCCGAACCGGCAGAAGCGGCGCGTCGCACCTGGCCGTGGCTGCTGTGGGGCCTGGCCCTGGCCGGCGCCCTGCTGGCCAGCCGGCAACGCCCGCGCCTGCATGGCGCACTGGCCGGTGGCTTCTGGCTTGCTACCGGCCTGGCCGGCAGCCTGATGGCCGTGCTCTGGCTGGCCACCGAACACACCGCCGGCTGGGCCAACCACAACCTGCTGCTGTGTCCGCCGCTGGCCCTGGCCCTGCTGCCCGCCGCCCGCCGCTGGTGGCAACAGCGCCAACCGGCGCGCTGGATGTGGCCGCTCGGCCTGCTGGTACTGGCCTGCAGCGGTATTGCCTTGCTGCTGTACGGGCTGCAGGTGCGCCCGCAGGCCCATCTGGGCTGGATCGCCCTGCTCGCCCCCGCCCATGCCGTATTGGCATGGCAACTGCGCCCCGGCGCGCTGCGTCCATCGAGCCTGGCATGAACACCAACGCCCTGCCCCCGTCGGTCAAGAGCTGCACCCACTACCACAGTGATGGCAGCCGTCGTGCGATCAACCTGGAGCAGGTGCGCCAGGTCATGGACAGCGGCGACGGCTTTGTCTGGATCGGACTGTACGAACCGGACCTGGCCACCCTGGAGCGCATGCGCGAGCTGTTCGACCTGCACCGGCTGGCCATCGAGGATGCGGCCAAGGCCCACCAGCGGCCCAAGGTGGAGGCCTTCGGCAATACCCTGTTCGTGGTCATGCACACCAGCCAGCAGGTGGAGAGCAAGCTGCAGTACGGCGAGACCCACGCCTTCCTCGGCGAGCGTTTCCTGATCACCATCCGCCACGCCGCCTCGCTGTCCTACGAGCCGGTGCGCGAGCGTCTGGAGCTGGAGCCGGAGCTGCTGCGGCTGGGGCCGTCGGTCTGCCTGTGGGCGGTGCTCGATGCGGTGGTGGACAACTACCTGCCGATCACCGAGGAGTTCACCACCACCCTGGACGGGCTGGAGAAGGCGATCTTTGCCGACCGCTACAAGCGCTCCACCGTGCGCCGGCTGTACGAGCTCAAGCGCGAGGTCAACCTGATGCGCATGGCCGTCACCCCGTTGCAGGACGTGCTGTCCCAGCTGCGCCGCCATCCGGGCAAGCTGATTGCCGATGAGGTCCGCCTGTACCTGCGTGACGTGCATGACCATGTGGCGCGGGTGGCCGACACCGTGGATACCCTGCGCGACATGCTCGGCACCGCGCTGAGCGTGAACCTGTCCCTGGTCACCCTGGCCCAGGGCGAAACGGTCAAGCGCCTGGGCGCCTGGGCCGCCCTGCTGGCCGCACCGACCCTGATCACCAGCTGGTACGGCATGAACTTTGCCGACATGCCCGAGCTGGCCAGCCCCCACGCCTACCCGATCCTGGGCGGCGCGGTACTGCTGGCCTGCATCGTGCTGTACCGGCTGTTCAAGCGCGCCGGCTGGCTGTAAGCAGCGCAGCCGGCAACCCCGCCCAGGCTCAGGCGACGTAGACGGTCTTGGCGTTGACCAGTTCCAGGATCCCGGCCTGGCCGAGCTCGCGCCCGTAGCCGGAACGCTTGCAGCCACCAAACGGCAGCCGTGCATCCGAACGCACCGGCGCGTTGACGAAGGCGGCGCCACATTGCAGGGCATTGGCCACCGCCTCGGCGGCGGCCACATCCGCGCCCCAGACACTGCCGCCCAGGCCGAAATCGGTGTCGTTGGCCACATCGATGGCCGCCTGCACATCGGCCACGCGGATGATTGCCGCCACAGGCCCGAACAGTTCCTCGCTGTAGGCCGGCATGCCCGGGCCCACCTGGTCCAGCACCGTGGCCGGATAACCGGCATGGGTGGCGTCCAGCGGCGCACCGCCGATCAGCACCTGCGCCCCGGCCGCCACCGATTGGCGTACCTGCTTGTCCAGCTCTTGGCGCAGATCGGCGCGGGCCATCGGCGCCAGCCGGGTCTGCGGGTCGGCCGGGTCGCCATACACACGCTGGGCAGCGGCCTGGACCAGGCCCTGCACGAAGGCATCGGCCACGTCGGGCAAGACGATGAAACGCTTGGCGGCGATGCAGGTCTGCCCGGCGTTGTCAAAACGCGACGCGGCCGCGGCCTTCACTGCAGCCTCCACATCGGCGTCGGCCAGCACGATGAAGGCATCACTGCCGCCCAGCTCGAGCACGCACTTTTTCAGATGCTTGCCGGCATTGGCCGCCACCGCACTGCCGGCACGCTCGCTGCCGGTCAGGCTGACCGAGGCGATGCGCGGATCGGCCACCACGGTGGCGGCCTGCTCGTTGTCGATGTGCAGCACATCAAACACCCCGGCCGGCAGCCCTGCCTCGGCGAGCAGGCCGGCAATGGCATCGGCGCAGCGCGGCACGTTGGAGGCATGCTTGAGCAGGGCGACATTGCCGGCCATCAGGGCCGGGGCAAGAAAACGGAACACCTGCCAGAACGGGAAGTTCCACGGCATCACCGCCAGCAGGCAGCCCAGTGGCTCGTGGCGCACATGGCTGCGTCGCGCCTCGGTGGCGATCGGCACATCGGCCAGCAGGGCCTGCGCGTGTTCGGCGTAGTACTCGCAGACCCCCGCCGCCTTGTTGATCTCGGCCTCGCCCTCGCGCTGCAGCTTGCCCATTTCCTGGCGCATCAGCGCCGCCAGTGCCGGGGCCTGCTCACGCAGCAGGCCGGCAACACGGCGCAGCGATGCCGCGCGCGCCGCAAAGCCGGCCGCGGCCCAGGCGGCAAAAGCACGCTGGGCAGCAGCCAGACGTTGTTCGATGGCCGCCGCATCATGCAGATCCTGCACGTGCTCGACCTGCCCGCTGAACGGATTGGGGATGGCATCCATCGTGGCAGCACTCCATAAAACAAGGGCCGACCATTGTAGGCCGGCCCTTGTTGCCAGGTTGCATGGATGGCCTCAGCCGTTGTCCTTGAGCGCCTGCTGCATCTCGCGCACGCGCTTGCGCTCGTTGCGCACACCGATCCACCAGCCCGCCACCGCCACCAGCGACACCGCCAGCACCATGATCGTGGCCAGTGCATTGATCTTCGGACTCACGCCCAGGCGTACCGAGGAGAAGATCTTGATCGGCAGCGTGGTCGAGCTCGGCCCGGACAGGAAGCTGGCAATCACCACGTCATCCAGCGACAGGGTGAAGGCCAGCAGCCAACCGGCCACCAACGAAGGCGCGATGATCGGCAGGGTGATGGTGAAGAAGGTCTTGATCCGGTTCGCGCCCAGGTCCATGGCCGCCTCTTCCAGCGAGCGGTCCAGCTCCTGCAGGCGCGAGGACACCACTACCGTCACGTAGGCCAGGGTGAAGGTGACATGGGCGATCCAGATCGCCACCAGCCCCTTGGACGGCAGGCCGAGCAAACCACCCATCGACACCAGCAGCAACAGCGTGGACAGGCCCAGGATCACTTCGGGCATCACCAGTGGTGCGGTGACCAGGGCGCCGAAGGCCGTACGCCCGCGGAAGCGGCCGAAGCGCACCATCGCCAGCGCCGCCATGGTGCCCAGCACCACCGCCGCGCTGGCGGTCCAGAAGGCAATCTTCAGGCTGATCCAGGCCGCCTGCAGCAACTGCCGGTCGCGCAGCAGCTCGCCGTACCACTTGGTGGAAAAACCGGTCCAGACCGTGGCCAGGCGCGACTCGTTGAACGAGTAGACCATCAGCAGCAGGATCGGCAGGTACAGGAAGGCGAAACCGATGGTCAGCACCATCCAGCCCAGCCAGGGCTTCTTGCCGGGCATGCTCATGTCAGCTTGCCCTCCATTTCCTTCTGCTGGAAGCGGTTGAACACCAGGATCGGGATCAACAGGATCAGCAGCATGATGATGGCCACCGCCGAGGCCATCGGCCAGTCGCGGTTGTTGAAGAACTCGCCCCACAGCACGCGGCCGATCATCAGCGTATCCGGGCCACCGAGCATTTCCGGGATCACGAATTCACCGATGGAGGGAATCATCACCAGCATGCAGCCGGCGATGATGCCGGCCTTGGACAGCGGCAGGGTGATGCGCGCAAAGGCCTGCCACGGCTTGGCGCCCAGGTCGTAGGCGGCCTCCAGCAGGCGCCGGTCATGCTTGACCAGGTTGGCATACAGCGGCAGCACCATGAACGGCAGGTAGCAGTAGACCAGGCCGATGTAGGCCGCGGTCGGGGTGTACAGGATCTGCAGCGGCGCATCGATGATGCCGACAGCCATCAAGGTCCGGTTGAGGATGCCCTGGGTATCCAGGATGCCGATCCACGCATATACACGGATCAAAAACGAGGTCCACGACGGCAGCACCACCAGCATCATCATCACGCTGCGCGTGGCCGGCTTCATGCCGGCGATGACATAGGCCATCGGGTAGCCGATGAGCAGGGTCAGCACGGTGGCGACCAGGGCCACCTTGATCGAGCTCAGGTAGGCCAGCATGTACTGGCTGTCACCGAACAGGGCCAGGTAGTTGCCCAGGTTCAGGGTGATCTGCAGCGCGCGATCGCTGTAGCTGGCCACATCGGTGTACGGCGGCATCGCGGTGGCGGCGCTGGAGAAGCTGATCCGCGCCACGATCAGGAACGGCACCGCGAAAAACAGCGCCAACCACAGGTAGGGCGCGGCGGTGACCACCTTGCGGATGTCCGGCCAGGCCGGCTTGAACCGGGTCAAGGCGCTCATGAGACCAGCACCACGCCGTCGTTGTCACGCCAGGACACCCAGACCTCGTCCTTCCAGGTGATGCCGTCGCTGTCCCAGCGCTTCATGTTGGCGAAGTTGGCCATGATCCGGGCGCCAGAGGCCAGGCGCACGTGGTAGACGGAGTGGCTGCCGAAGTAGGCGATGTCTTCGACCACGCCCTGGGCCTTGTTGTACGGGCCTTCCGGCTCTTCCTTGGCGATGTGGACCTTCTCCGGGCGCAGCGCAAAGGCCACCGGCTGGCCTTCGTAGCCGGTGATGCCGTGGCCGACGTAGATCGGTGCCGGGAAGTCCGGGGTACGCACGGTCACGTACTCGGGCAGGTCCTCGTCGATCACCCCGTCAATCAGGTTGACCGAACCGATGAAGCTGGCCACGAAACGGTTGGCCGGCTGCTCGTAGATGTCCGAGGGAATGCCGACCTGCTGGATCCAGCCCTGGTCCATCACCGCCATGCGGTGGGCCATGGTCATCGCCTCTTCCTGGTCATGGGTGACCATCACGCAGGTCACGCCCAGCTGCTCGATGATGTCCACCAGCTCCAGCTGCATGCGCGAGCGCAGTTTCTTGTCCAGCGCCCCCATCGGCTCGTCCAGCAACAGCAGCTTGGGGCTCTTGGCCAGCGAGCGGGCCAGGGCCACACGCTGCTGCTGGCCACCGGAGAGCTGGTGCGGCTTGCGCTTGCCCAGATGGCCGAGCTGGACCAGGCCGAGCATCTCGGCCACCCGCGCAGCCACCGCATCCTTGGCCATGCCGTCCTGCTTCAGGCCGAAGGCGATGTTCTGCTCCACGGTCATGTGCGGGAACAGTGCGTAGGACTGGAACATCATGTTGACCGGGCGCTCGTAGGGCGGCAGGCCGTTGAGCAGCTGGCCATCCAGGCGGATCTGCCCGGCGCTCGGGGTTTCAAAGCCGGCCAGGCAGCGCAGCAGGGTGGACTTGCCACTGCCCGACCCACCGAGCAGGGCGAAGATCTCGCCCTTGCGGATGTCCAGGGAGACATTGTCCACCGCGACGAAGCCGTCGTATTCCTTGCGCACCCCGACCAGGGACAGGTAACCATCGCCGGTGGCGGTGGCGCCGGGGACATGCTCGATCACAGGTTCAGTTGCGGCCATGGCCATTCCTCAAAGGAAAAGGCGGAACTGGTGTCCGCCTGCATGGACGGGCAGCGAAGGCCTGCCCGTCAGATCATGTTGTAGCGCAGGGAAGCGGCAACCGGGCCGCTCCCCTGCGTGGATTGCCCGGCCCCCAGGCCGGTGCTGCCTCAACGGCCGGACTTGATGTCCTGCCACAGGCGGGTGTACAGACGGTCCGTTTCCGGGCTGTTGACGGCGAAGGTGAACATCTTGGCGGCCACGTCAGCCGGCGGGTAGATGGTCGGATCGCCACTGATTTCCGGATCCACCAACGGGGTGGCGGTGGCCACCGGGTTGGCGTACTGGATGAAGTTGGTGTTGTTGGCGGCCACCTGCGAGTCGAGCATGTTGTTGATGAAGGCATAGGCCGCATCAACGTTCTTCGCATCGGTGGGGATGGCCAGCATGTCAAACCACTGCGGCGCACCCTCGACCGGGATCGAGTAGGCCACTTCCACGCCATTGCCGGCTTCCTCGGCACGGTCGCGGGCCTGGATGATGTCACCGGACCAGCCCACCACCAGGCAGGTGCTGCCATTGGCCAGCGAGGAGACGTACTGGCTGGAGTGGAAGTTCTGCACGTACGGACGGATCGACTTGAGCAGGTCGGCAGCCTTGTTCAGGTCAGCCTCGTTGCCGCTGTGCGGATCCAGGCCCAGGTAATGCAGGGCAATCGGCAGCATGTCGGCCGGGGTGTCGAGCAGGGTGACACCGCAATCCTTCATCTTGGCGATGTTTTCCGGCTTGAACACCAGGTCCCAGCTGTTGCCGATCTGGGTGTCCTCACCGAAGCGCTCGGCCAGCTTGGCCACGTTGTAGCCAATGCCGGTGGTGCCCATCATGTACGGCACGCCGTAGTTGTTGCCCGGGTCCTGGCCGGCAATGCGGGCCATGATGTCGGCGTCCAGGTTGGCCCAGTTCGGGATCTTGGACTTGTCCAGCGGGCGGAACACGCCGGCCTGGATCTGGCGGCCGAAGAAGTTCAGGGTCGGCACGACCACGTCGTAACCGCTGTCACCGGCCAGCAGCTTGGCCTCGACCATTTCGTCGCTGTCAAACACGTCATAGGTCACCTTGATGCCGGTGGCGGCTTCAAAGTTGGGGATGGTGTCTTCGGCGATGTAGTCCGAATAGTTGTAGACATTGACTACCTGCTTGGCAGCATCGCCCTGCTCTGCGCCACCGCCACAAGCGGTGAGAACGGCGGCCGCAAGGCCAAGGGAGAGGGTGCGTAGCTTCATCAGTGTCTCCGTAAAAGGCAAAAAGGGTCGCCAGTAACCCCCGGCGCGGGCGCCAGCGTAACGGTGATGGGTCGCCAACGCCAGCACCGCAGTTTGCCGGGATTGGCCCAAAGCCGGTGTGATCAGACGTTGAGCAGCAGGAACTCGCGTTCCCAGGAGCTGATCACCCGGAAAAAGGTCTCGTATTCCTTGCGCTTGACCGAGGTGTAGGCGCGGCAGAAACGTGGCCCGATCATCTCCTGCAGGGCCTGACAGCCTTCCAGGTGGTCCAGCGCCTCGCCCAGCGAGCGCGGCAGGTCATAGCCCAGCTCCTTGGCGCTGCCGGTCTGCGCCTCGGTGGGCACCAGCTTTTCGCGGATGCCGAGCAGGCCACAGGCCAGGGTCGCGGCCATGGCCAGGTAGGGATTGGCGTCGGAACCGGCAAAGCGGCTCTCCACCCGCATGTTCTCCTGGCTGTCCAGCGGCACGCGCAGGCCGCAGGTGCGGTTGTCATAGCCCCAGTGCACATTGGACGGGGAGACCTCGCCGAACATCAGGCGGCGGTAGGAATTCACATTCGGGGCGAAGAAGGCCATCGCTGCCGGCACGTACTTCTGCAGGCCGGCAATGTAATGGCCCAGCAGTTCGCTGATCTGGCCATCGCGCTCGCCGGAGAACACATTGACCCCATCGCTGGCGCGCACCAGCGACTGGTGGATGTGCATCGCACTGCCCGGCTCGTTCTCCATCGGCTTGGCCAGGAAGGTGGCGTAGATGCCGTGGCGCAGCGCCGCCTCGCGCATGGTGCGCTTGAACAGGAACACCTGGTCGGCCAGGTCCATGGCATCGGCATGGGTGAAGTTGACTTCCAGCTGGGCGGCGCCGGATTCGTGGATCAGGGTATCCACGTCCAGCTCCATCGCATCGCAGTAGTCATACATCAGGTCCAGGATCGGGTCGAACTCGTTGACCGCGTCGATCGAATAGGATTGGCGTGCGGTTTCCGGCCGCCCCGAACGCCCGGCCGGCGGCTGCAGCGGGAAATCCGGGTCGGTGTTCTTCTGCACCAGGAAAAATTCCAGCTCCGGCGCCACCACCGGGCGCAGGCCGACCTCCTCGTAGGCGGCCAGCACCCGGCGCAGCACATTGCGCGGCGCCAGTTCGTGCGGCTGCCCGGTGCGGGTCACACAATCGTGGATGATCTGCGCGGTCGGGTCGGCGGCCCAGGGCACCATGCGCACCGTGGACGGGTCCGGGCGCAGCAGCATGTCCGAATCCGAGGGCGGGATCAGCTCGTGGTAGTCATCGGGGAAGTCGCCGGTCACGGTGGTGGCGAAGATGCCCTCCGGCAGCCGGGTGCCGTAGTCATGGCGGAACTTGTCGGCCGGGATGATCTTGCCGCGCGCGTTGCCGGTCAGGTCCGGGACCAGGCATTCGACCTCGGTGATGCGCTTGTCACGCAGCCAGCGCAGCAGGGTGCTCTCCGGCGGCGGGGCGGCCACCGGCAGGCGGCTGCGCGGGCGGGATCGGGAACGGTTGGACATCACTACCTCCGGTGGTTGGCGGCCGCACTCCAGCACCAGCACCGGGCAGCTCGCCTGCAGGCGCACATCCAAGGGCCTGCCAGCGATGGCACGTTACTCTGCCATGCGTGAATCGGGCAACCGCCCCACTGCGCCAGCGTACGCACATGCCCCTATCATGTGCCGGTGAGCACTCAGATCCCCCCGCCCGGTTATCGCCCGAGCTGGTACGCCAGCAGCATCGCGCCGCCCTCGCCCCGGCCCAGCCTGAAACACAACCACCGGGCCGATGTGGTGATCCTGGGCGGTGGCTTCACCGGCCTGGGCGCGGCCATCTCGCTGGCCCAGCAGGGCCTGCAGGTGGTGGTGCTGGAAGCCCAGCGCGTGGGTTGGGGGGCTTCCGGACGCAATGGCGGCCAGGCCTTGGTCGGTTTCGGCTGCGACCAGCAGGTGCTCGAACGCCTGGCCGGCCAGGAGCAGGCGCGCCTGCTGTTTGATTACTCGCGTCAGGGCCTTGCCCTGCTCAAGTCGCGCATCGCCGCTTTCAACATCGATTGCCAATGGCACGACGGCGCCGCCGATGTGGCCATCAGTGCGCGCCAGGCCAGCGGCCTGGCACAGCAGGCCGAACGCATGGCCCGCCTGTATGACTACCCGCTGCAGTTGTGGGACCGCCAGCGCACCGCCGCGGAGGTGGACAGCCCGCGCTTTGTTGCCGGCCTGTTTGACCCCAATGCCGGCCACCTGCACCCGCTGCGCTATGCCCTGGGCCTGGCCCGGGTGGCCCAGCAGCTGGGCGTGCAGATCTACGAGCACAGCGCGGTGCGCCGGATCCAGCATGGCGCCAAGGTCAGCCTGTACACCGACCAGGCCCACATCACCGCCGATTTTGCCCTCATTGCCGGCAACGCCCTGCTCGAGGGCCTCGCGCCGCAACTGGAAAACCGCATCATCCCGGTGGGCACCTATGTCGGCGCCACCCCGCCACTGGGCCGCGAACGGGCGCGCGGGCTGATTGCCAACGACATTGCCGTGGCCGACGTGAACTGGGCCCTGGACTACTTCCGCCTCAGTGCCGACCACCGCCTGCTGTTCGGCGGCATGGCCAGCTACTCGGCCCTGCCCCCGCCGGGCCTGCAGGCCGCAATGACCCGGCGCATGCATGCGGTGTTCCCGCAGCTGCGTGATGTGGGCCTGGAAAAGGTCTGGGGCGGGATGATCGACATCACCCGCAACCGCGCCCCGCACTTCGGCCGGATCGCACCCAATGTGTATTTCGCCCAGGGCTTCTGTGGCCACGGTGTGGCCGCCACCGGCATGGCCGGCGACCTGATCGCGCGCGCCATCGCCGGCCAGGCCGGCGGCCTGGATGCCTTTGCCGCGATCGCCCACCAGCCCTTCCCGGGCGGCCGCTGGCTGCGCCGGCCGCTGCTGGTTGCCGCGATGAGCTGGTACAAGCTGCGCGACCGCCTTGGCTGAACGCCGGCGCGGCAAGCTTGATCCAGATCAACGCCAGCCCCGCCCCACGCTGCCATCCTGCCGCCCAATCGCTCACTGCAAGGGGACGGCACATGGCACTTCTGGTTTGGCAGGATGACCTGGACACGGGCATCGAAGTCATCGATCAACAGCACCGCCGCATCGTGGAGATGCTCAACCACCTGTACAACGCCCAGCGCTCGATGGAGCGTACGGTGGTGGCCGAGGTGATCGACGAACTGGTGGACTACACCCTGTCCCACTTCGCCTTCGAAGAAGAGCTGATGGAGGAAGCCGGCTATGCCTTCTGCGCCGCCCACAAGCGCGTGCACGAGGTGTTCATCAAGCGCGTCTCCGAGTACCACATGCGCTTCCAGGCCGGTGAGGACATCACCGACGAACTGCGCACGATGCTCTCGCGCTGGCTGTTCAACCACATCCGTGGCGATGACAAGGCCTACGCGGAGAAGGTCAAGCGCCACTTGAACAAGTTCGCCCGCGAACACGATGACGGCAACTGGCTGGGCCGCACGCTCAAGCGCCTGTTCCGTTGAAAACCCTGCGCCCTGTCAGGCCTCGCAGGCCGCGCGGCCCGTCCGCGCGGCGATCGCCCACAGGGCCAGGCCGGTGAGCACGGCCACCGCACACAGGTAGCCGCCCACCGCCCACAGGCCGAAGCGGGCGGCCAGCCAGGTCGCCACGTACGGCGCCGGCGCCGCGCCCAGCACGCCGGCCAGGTTGAAGGACAACGAGGCCCCGGTGTAGCGCAGCTGCACCGGATAGAGCTGGGCCAGCAGGGTCCCGCACGGCCCGTAGGTCAGGCCCATCAAGAACAGCCCGGCCGCCAGCATCAGCCCCACCTGGGCCAGGTTGCCGGCCACGAACAGCGGTGCCAGGCACAGGCCGAAGACAAAGATGCCGGCCGTGGCCAGGCCCATCGCCCGCACCGTGGAAGTGCGGTCGGCATACAGCGCCGCCAGCGGGATGCCGGCGGCAAACAGCAGCACGCCGAGCATCTGCAGCAGCAAAAAATCCTGCCGGGCATAGCCCAGCACCGCCGTGCCATGGCCCAGGGTGAACACGGTCATCAGGTAGAACAGCACGAAGGTGGCAAAACCGCCGACGGTGCCCAGCAGCACGGCGCGGCCGTGATCGCGCAGGGTATCGCGCAGGGGCAGGCGCACCGGTGCGCCGCGCGCAAGGGCACGCTGGAAATCCGGGGTTTCATGGATGGCCAGGCGCACCCACAGGCCGATGATCACCAGCAGGGCCGAGGCCAGAAAAGGGATGCGCCAGCCCCAGGACAGCAACTGCCCTTCCTCCAGCCACAGGCCCAGCAACAGGAAGGAGCCGGCCGAGAGCAGAAAGCCCAGCGGCGCGCCCAGCTGCGGGAACATGCCGTACCAGGCCCGCTTGCCCGGTGGCGCATTCTCGGTGGCCAGCAACACCGCCCCGCCCCACTCCCCGCCCAGGCCCAAGCCTTGGCCGAAACGGCACAGCGCCAGCAAGGCCGGGGCCAACAGACCGGCCTGGGCATGGGTGGGCAGCAGGCCGATGGCCACGGTAGAGACCCCCATGGTCAGCAGCGCCGCCACCAGGGTGGCCTTGCGCCCGATGCGGTCGCCGTAGTGGCCGAACAGCGCCGAGCCCACCGGCCGCGCGATGAAGGCCACCGCAAAGGTGGCCAGCGACTGCAACAGCGCCGCCGTCGGGCTGCTGTCGGGAAAGAACAACGCCGGAAACACCAGCACCGCGGCGGTGGCGTAGATGTAGAAATCGTAGAACTCGATCGTGGTCCCGATCAGGCTGGCCGCCAGCACCCGCGCTGGCGAGTTGGTCGGCCCTGCAACGGCAACGGCGCTCATCACATCCATCCACACATACCGAAGATGGGCCGATTGTGTCATCGCCGGCGCCGGCCGCACACGACCGTTACCGGCGCGACCAATCCGGCGACCGCCCAGGCCGTGCCGTGCTCATGGCGTCTGCGGGCGGCCGTAGCTGAGGCTGACGAACGTCGTCTCGGCCAGGCCCCGCCGCTGGTTGATCACCAGGGTCAGCACGAACAACACATTGCACAGCAGGTTGAGCCAGCGCGGCACGACCATCGGCACGCTGATGCCTTCCTGCTCCACCCGGACCAGGGCACGGATGGCCTTCTTGCACGCCGAGCGGCCCAGATGCAGGGCCGGCACCGGCTGCGCGCCACGCGGCAGGACAAAGCCGGCGCACTGCCCGCCGGGCTGGCTGCGCCAGTGCGCCAGGCGCGCCTTGAGCCAGTCGATGTCGGCCTCGCTGATGGCCAGGCGACCGCGCACCGAGCCGTTGGCATGGAAGGCCAATGGCTGGATCAGGGCCAGATCGTCGCGGATGTCGTGGCCGTCAGCGTCCTCCAGCAGACTCAGTGCCGCGCCCAGATGGCCGCACAGCTCGTCGGTGAACACCTCGAAATCACACAGCGCCCCGTCCTCGTAGATGAAGGGGTAGCAGTTCTCGTCGAAGTCGCGGCTGTGTTTCATCGGTCACCGGTAGCTGATGTGGGGAGGATCGGCGGCAAGGTCCACTGCCACCGGCAGGCCATACACCGCTTCGAGCAAGGGAGCCTGCAGCACCTGGGCCGGGCTGCCGGCGGCCACCAGCCGCCCCTGTGCCAGCAACAGCAGGCGGTCGCAGTAACGTGCGGCCAGGCCCAGGTCATGCAGGGCCACCAGGGCAGCACGCCCGCCATCGGCGAACTGACGCAGGGTCTGCATCACCGCGCGCTGGTAGTACAGGTCCAGGCTGGCCACCGGCTCGTCGGCCAGCAGCAGCTGCGGCTGCCCGGCCAGCACCCGGGCCAGCCAGACCCGCGCCTGCTCGCCACCGGACAGCGCATCGATGCGCCGCCCGCGCAGGGCATCGGCGCCGGTGGCCTGCATCGCCGCGGCAATGGCCGCCGCATCGTTGTCGCCCCAGGGCAGCCGGCCCATGGCCACGATGTCTTCCACCGCCAAGGCCCAGGCGCTGTGCCCGGCCTGGGCCAGGTAGCCGAGCCGGCGCGCACGCTGGCGCGCGGGCAAGGCCGGCAGCGGCTCGCTCTGCAGCAGCAACACACCGCGGCTTGGCAGCAGCCCGGCCAGGGCCGCCAACAGGGTGGACTTGCCGGCCCCGTTGGGACCGATCACCCCGACCAGCTCGCCGGGCACGATTTCCAGATCAATGCCGTCCAGACGCTGGTCCACGGCCAGCGCGCTACAGCGCAACAGGCTCATCGGCCACGCTCCTTGAACACCAGGCGCACGAACAGCGGCGCGCCGACCAGGGCGGTAAGCACGCCCAGCTGCAATTGCCGCCCCGGCGGCATCAGCCGCACCAGCATGTCGGCCAGCAGCACCAGGCCGGCACCGGCCAGCGCGCAGGGCAGCAGCAGGCGGTCGGCACGATGGCCGACCCAGCCGCGCAACAGGTGCGGCACCATCAGGCCGACAAAGCCAATCCCGCCGGCCACCGCCACACTGCCGCCAACCAGCAGGCCACAACCCAGCACCAGCCAGCGGCTGCCACGGCCCACCGCAAAGCCCAGGCTGGCGGCCACGGTTTCACCCAAACTCAGCGCATGCAGCAGACGGCGCTGGGACAGCACCAGGGCGCCACCAGCCAGCAAGGCCGGCAACAGCACCCACAGCTGGTCCAGGCCGCGGTCGGCGACCGAGCCCATCAGCCAGAACACCAGCTCCTGCAACGCATACGGATTGGGCGCCAGGGTCAGCACCGCGGCCAGCGCCGCACCGGCCACGGTGGACACCGCCAGCCCGGCCAGGATCACCCGCGACGGGTTGCCACTGCCGGCCAGCCACAGCACCACGAACAGGGCGGCCAGGGCACCGGCCAGACCGCCCACGGCCGAGGCATACGCCCCCAGCGCCGGGAACAGGCCGAAATAGAACACTGCCGCCGCGCCCAGGGCCGCGCCCTGGCTGGCACCGGTCAGGGACGGATCGGCCAGCGGGTTGCGCAGCAGGCCCTGCAGGGCGGCACCGGCCAGGCCCAGGCAGGCTCCGGCGGCCAGGGCCAGCAGGGTCCGCGGCAGGCGCACCTCGCCGATGACGATGGCCGCCAGCGTGGTCTGGCCCTGCAGCCATTGCCACAAGCCGTCCAGCACCGGCATGGCGGTACTGCCAATGGCCAGCGAGGCCAGGGCCAGCACCACCAGGGCTGCACCGAGCAGGGGCAGCGTGGCTGCCCGCCAGCATTTGATATTCATCGCCACCGCCATTGCCGCAATTGCTCCACCAGATCCCAGGTCCACGGGCCGGGACATTCCCAGCGCCAGTTGTCGGTATGCAGCCAGCGGGGTGGCGGCACCACCGCGCGCAGTGCGCGGTGCTCGGCAAAGGCATTGGCCTTGGCCGGGCTGACCGGTGCCGCCCACAGGATCGCATCGGGCGGATCGGCCACCACCGCCTCCATGTCCAGGCGCAGATACCCCTGCCCGGCCATGTAATTGCGCCAGCCGGCCCGTTCCAGTACCTCGTTTTCAAAGGTGCCGCGGCCGGTGGCGATGCCGTTGGCGCCCAGCACCAGCAGGCGCGGGGCCCGGGCGTCGGCCAGCGGTGCCGGCAGCGGTGCGCGCGCCCGGGCGGGCTCAGCACCGAGCAGGCCCAGCACTTGGCGCTCGAAACCGGCCACCGCATCCAGGCTGGTCGGCAGGTCGGTCACCTCCACCCGCACGCCCAGGGCCTGCAGGCGCTGGCGCAGGCGCACCGCGTTGTACGGACCAACCAGCACCAGGTCCGGCTTGAGCGCGATGACCTGCTCCAGCGAGCCGTCATGCTCGGGCCAGCGCTGGCGCGGCCCGTAGTGCGCGTCGAAACGCTGACCCATCGGCGACAGCGCCGCCACCTGTCCGGCGGGGGCATGCACGCTCAGGATCCAGTCGCTGCACAGGTCCAGCGACACCACCCGCTCGGGCACCGGCGCGGTTGCCGGCACGGCCACTGCCGGGCCGCTGCACAGCAGCAGCCCGGACAAGCACCAGCGCCATGACGCAGCCGCGGCCATGGCGGTCAGCGCAGCGACCAGCGCAGGTTGACGAACGCGCTGCGGCCCACCGTGGCAAAGCCACCGGCGGTCTGGTACTCACGGTCCAGCACATTGTCCAGGCGTGCCTGCAGCTGCAGGTCCGGGCGCAGGCGGTAGGCGGCAGTGAGGTTGATCAGGCCGTAACCGGGCAAGTTGCCGGTCTGGTTGCTGTAATCCCAACGCCGGCCCACGGCCAGCACTTCAGCGCCCAGCTGCAGGCGCTCGTGCTCCCAGTCCAGACGGGCGCTGCCCTTGTGGCGGGCGCGACGGCCCAGGGCAAAGCCGCTGTCCAGGTTGTACGCATCCAGCCAGTCATAGGACAGCGACGGGCTGAAGTTGCCGAAGTTGGCCCGCCATTGCGCGGTCACGCCCTCCAGCCGGGCCGCGCTGACATTGCGGTAGGTGCCGGCCCAGGTGACCGGGTCGGAGACCCACTCGATCAGGTTGTCGACGCGGTTCAGGTACCAGGTCACGGCCAGGCTCTGCCGGGCACTGTTCCAGCGCAGGCCGAGCTCGCGGTTGCGGGCGGTTTCCGGAGCCAGGTCCGGGTTGCCGCTCAGCGACCAGGCCGGGTTGTCCACGTACAGCTGGTCCACGCCCGGGGCCTTGAAGGCACTGCCGTAACCGGCGTGCACCCGCCAGCCAGCGCCCAGGGCCCAGCCCAGGTTGATGGCGCCGGTGTTGTGGCGGCCGTACTGCTGGTGGTCATCGCTGCGGGCACTTAGCTGCCATTGCAGTGCGCCGTGCTTGCCGCCCCAGCCGGCCAGCAGCGAATGGTTTTGAAGTTCCGGCTCGTGCAGGTAGCCACTGGCCGGGCCGACGCGCTGCTGATCGGCCTCCACGCCCAGCACCGCGCTGCCCCAGTTGCCCAGCTGCAGGTCGTTCTGCCAGCTCAGCTCGCGGTTGCGGGTGGTGATCGCGCCCACCACCTCGGCCGGCGGATAACCCCAGGCATTGAAGGACCAGTCCTTCTGCCAGTCGCGCGCGCCGCCCAGCTGCACGGTGCTGGTCCAGCGCGGGTTGATCTGGTGGCGCGCGTGCAGCTGCCACTGCTCGTTCTGGAAGGCCTGGCGGTTGTTGTAATCGCCATCGGCGCTGAATTCGCCGCTGTCATATTCGGCCAGGCCACGCGAATGGCGCACGCTGGCGCCGTATTGCGTCTGCGCATCGGGACGGAAGGTCAGCCCGGCCGAGAGGCTGTTGTTGCGGTAGCTGTCATCGTCGGCATCACGATTGCTGGCCTGCGGCTGGGCCGAGATGCCATCGGTGGACTGGTGGCTGCCACCCAGGCGCCACTGCCAGCGTGCATCGCCACCGGACAGGTTGGCCCCGGCCTTGCGCGTGCCCTGCGAGCCGAAGCCGGCATGGGCATCGGCGGCAAACCCGGCCTGGCCCTGGCGGGTGAACACCTGGATCACCCCGCCCAGCGCATCGGCGCCATACAGGGTGGCCGCCGGCCCGCGCAGGATCTCGATGCGCTCCACGTCGGCCAGATTCAGATAACGCAGCGGCGAACCGGACGGGTCCACAGAATTGATCGCAATGCCATCCACCAGCACCTTGAGCTGGTTGGAGTTGGTGCCGCGCACGAAGAAGCTGGTCGCCGCGCCCTGGCCGCCGTAGGAAGCGGTCTGGATGCCGGGTTGGCGGGCCAGCAGGTCGGTGATGGTGCCCTGGCCCAGCTGCTGGATCTGCTGCGCATCGATCACCGTGACATCGGCCATCAATTCAGACAATGCGGTGGCCTGGCGGGTGGCGGTGACCACCACCGGGTCCAGCTCGGCGGCCAGGCCAGCCCCGGCCAGTTCGGCGTGGGCAGCAGGAACAAGGCAAAACGGCAGCAGCGCTGCCAGAACGGTACGGCGTGGATGGCGCATGGGGTCTCTCCGCGGCCGGCCCGCGTCCCCGCGTTCCGGCATCAAGGTCAGTCAGACGCCCACGCGCAGCAACAGCCACCGGCTAACCGGCGCCACCACCCCGTGGCACGTCTCGCGTCGCCAATGGCCGGTCTCCGGGCTTGCAGGTCTTGGCAGGCCGCCTTCCCGGGAATTCCCAGTGGCGTGATGGCCTGCCCGCACCTGCCTACCGTTGCGGGGGCAGCAGCGGCTTGACCCCCTTGTTGCAGGGGATACCGCTTTCCCGTTTCACCCGGCCCGGAACATTCCAGGCCAGGCACCAGTGGCGCGGCGATTGTAGCCCATGGCACACAGCCGCACTGAACCGGCACCGCCACCCGGGCAAAGGCACCGCGCGGCATGCCCGGCCGGCGCGACTACAATGGGCGGTTCCCCTCAAGCCAGTGCCGGATGCGCGCCATGGACATCATCGTCAAAGAAGAACTCAAGGCCTATATCGACCCGCTCACCGCCGAGGAGCACCAGGCGCTGGAGCGCAGCCTGCTGGCCGAGGGCTGCCGCGACGCACTGGTGCTGTGGGGCAACATCCTGGTCGACGGCCACAACCGCTACGGCATCTGCACCCAGCACGGCATTCCGTTCCAGACCATGCAGCATCCGCATCTGAAGTCGATGGACGATGTGCATCTGTGGATGATCGAGCAGCACCTGGGCCGGCGCAGTGTGTCCGACTTCCAGCGCGGCGTGCTGGCCCTGCGCAAGAAGGCCATTGTCGATGCGCGCCGGCGTGCCGAGCAGGAACGCCTGGCCCGCGAGAGCGCCGGTGAAGCGCCGCTGGCCGCCGACGATGCCGACCTGCCGCCGTGGGAGCCGGCACCCAAGCTGTCCAAAGCCGACCTGGCCCGCCAAGCGAAGCTGAGCACCACCCACCTCAACCAGATCGAGAAGATCCAGGACAACGCCACCGCCGAGGTCATCAGCGCCCTGCGCAATGGCGAGATCAACCTCAGCACCGCTGCCACCCTGGTCCAGCTCAGCGAGGATGAGCAGCGCCAGGCCGCGGCCGGCGGCAAGGCCGAGCTGAAGCAGGCAGCCAAGCGTGTACGCGAGGCCAAGCGCAAGCCGCGCGCTGACCAAAACGAACACGGCAGCGAGGCCCCGTTGTCCGGCGAGGATGCCGACCACGTTGCCAGCCCCGCCGAGCTGCAGGCCGAGGTCAGCCTGCTGCGCCGCCAGGTGATCACCCTGAGCGCGGAAAACCAGGCCCTGCGCATGGAGCTGGACGCCCTGCGCGCCCGCCTGCCGGTGGCCGAACCGGCCAACAGCGACTACTGAGCCACCTTGCCAGCGTTGCCGCCCTGCCCCTAGGCTGGCGGCAACGCAAGCGCAGGAAAGTGACCATGGCCGCAGGCAGTGCCGAACTGGAACGATTCATCGAACAGGCCTTGATTGCCGGCCATGGCAGGCCGCAGATCCAGCAGACCCTGCTCGACGCCGGCTGGTCGCAGGCACAGATCGACGGCGCCATGGCGCAATGGGCGGCCGTGGATTTCCCCCTGCCGGTACCGCGCCCACGCGCCTCGCTGTCCGCCCGCGAGGCCTTCGAATACCTGGTGCTGTTCACCACCCTTTACCTGAGCATCTGGCACCTGGGCCATCTGCTGTTCGCCCTGATCAACCATGCCCTGCCCGACCCGGTGCGCATGGCCTACAGCGGAGTGCTCAACAGCTCCAGCGTACGTTTTTCGGTTTCCAGCCTGATCATCAGCTGGCCGTTGTTTGTGTGGCTGTCCGGGCGCATTGCCCGCGGCGTGGCCCGGCAACCGCTCAAGCGCCTGTCCCCGGTGCGCCGCTGGCTGACCTACCTGACCCTGTTCATTGCCGCATCCGTACTGATCGGCGACCTGATCAGCCTGGTCAACACCCTGCTCGGCGGTGAACTGACCCTGCGCTTTGCGCTGAAGACCGGCGTGATCGCGGTGCTGGCCGGCAGTGTGTTCGGCTGGTACCTGAATGACCTGCGCCAGGAGGAGGACCCGGCATGAAGACCCAATCCCTCGGACGCGTCCTGCTCATCGCCGCCAGCGTGTTGATCGTGGCCACCATCGCCTGCGTGATCGCCCTCACCCCCAGCCCGGCCGAGCATCGTCTGGTCCAGCGTGATGCAGCCGTGCTCAGCGACCTGGAGCAGCTGGGCAATGCGGTGGAACTGTGGCAACGCGAACACGGCCAGCTGCCGCCGGACCTGGTACCGGTGGTTGCCCAGCCCGGCGTGGCCCTGCAACTGGCCCCCGCCGATGGTGGCCCGGCCTATGTGTACCGCCCCATCGATGCCCGCCGCTACCAGCTGTGCGCGCACTTCCTCACCGATACCGCCGACAAGCGTTTCGGCCACCCCTATCCGGCCGACCGTGCCCACCCGGCCGGCCAACACTGCTTCACCCATCAGGCACCGGCCATCGCCGCAGCCACCGTCAGCGAGGCAGCCGACGTGGCCGGCGATGCGGCTGCCAGCGACACCGACGCCACAGCCGTCGCGCAGTGACCATGGCCGGCCCCATCGACCCGCGCCGCGCCCAGCTGCAGCGCCTGCGCCTGATCGCCGTGGCCATGCTGCTGGCGATGGCCGCCGGCTTCGTGCTCAGCCATGTGATGGGCGGTGACGGCATCTGGGCCTGGGTCGGCGCCTTCTGCGAGGCGGCCACCGTGGGCGCGCTGGCCGACTGGTTTGCCGTGGTCGCGCTGTTCCGCCACCCGCTGGGCCTGCCGATTCCCCACACGGCAATCCTGCCGCGCAACAAGGACCGCCTGGCCGACAGCCTGGGCCTGTTCGTGCGCGACCACTTCCTGCAACCGGAGCTGATCGCCGCCCGCCTGCAACGGCTGGATGCCGCGCGCTGGGTTGGCCACTGGCTGGGCGCCCCGGCCCAGCGCCGGCAACTGGCCGCGCTGGCCCGTGGCTGGGCCCTGCAATTGCTGGACGTGCTGGACGAGGGCGCGGTACGCCGGGCAATCAACCGCTTCGTGGCCGAGCAGCTCAAGCGCTGGGATGCCGCCTCCACTCTGGCCGATGTGCTGGGTCTGCTCACCGCCGACAACCGCCACCAGCAGGTGTTCGATGCCGGGCTGGAACGGCTGGGCCGCTGGCTGGACGAGCCCGGCGTGCGCGAGCGTGCCAGCGCCCTGATCACCCGCTACATCCGCAAGCAATGGCCACGGGTGGCCAGCACGGTGGATTTCATCAAGCCGATCGAGGAGATCGGCGACAGCCTCACTGCCCGCCTCGGCGAAGCGGCATTGGAGGAACTGCAGGCCATCCTCACCGACCCGGCCCACCCGCTGCGCCAGGACTACGAGCAATGGCTGGCCGGCTATGTGCAGCGCCTGCGCAACGACCCGACACTGGCCGCGCGGCTGGAGGACTACAAGACCCAGCTGGCCGCGCACCCAGCCGTGACCGAGTACGTCAACGGCCTGTGGCAGCGCATTGCCGCTGCCCTGCGCCGTGACCTGTCGGCCAGCGACTCGGCCGTGGCCGCCCACATCGAGCGCGCACTGGCCGGCCTGGCCACCGCCCTGCAACGCGATGGCGCCCTGCGCGATGCGCTCAACACCCATATCCAGCGCGCCGCCAGCCGCATGGCCGGGCGCCTGCGCGAAGTGGCCCGCACCCACGTGGCCAGCACCCTCAAGGCTTGGGACGATGACAAGCTGGTGGACCAGCTGGAACTGAGTGTGGGCCGCGACCTGCAGTTCATCCGCTACAACGGCACCCTGGTCGGCGGCCTGATCGGCCTGTGCCTGCATGCACTGAAAAACCTGCTCGCCTGAGCGGCAGTGCAGTCGCACCCCAAAGCCAAAGCACCGATGTACGCGCCCCTCCCCGCGAGCCGGGCATTCAATGCACAGCTGCCACGCCCTTGTTCAGACAAGGGATGGCGGAAACGCCATCACCGCACGCCCGACTGAATCGGTTGCGACAGACGCGCCCTGCACGCAGTGAAAAATGCGGCATCCATCGGCAAGTGCATAAAGATGCCCGCCGGGCATTTGCCGCATCTGTGAGCCAGCTCGCATTATCAGGCAGACATGGCCACAGACAGTGGAACCAGGCTCCCACAATTCGTACAGTCACAAGCACACAAAGCAAAGGAATTGCTGATGAAACACATCGCGGCCTGCAGCCCTTACCGTTCCCACTTTGGCGCACTCTGGATCTCGTCAAGCTATTGCACCTTCACCATCGTGTGAGCAAGTGTCACCTCCTGAGCACCATTCATGTACCGATATCCAAATTGCTCATTAAAAACCCCCTCCATGATGGTAAAGCCAATCACCTAAACGGAATGGATTCAAAATTCCACCAACAACTCAACACCCCCAGCCATAACAACTAGCACGCAACACAGGCAACACCACTCAAGGAACGGCCATGAAAATTAACTTCAAACCATGCGGAAACTCCGCATTCGACGAACTCACCAGCATAAGAATCTCACCACCCAGAGCCCTGCCAGAATTCAGGCATGACGGAAGGGCGGGCATTGAGTTCCAGTACACACTATCCATAAATGAAGAAATCATCGATGGATTCGGAATAAGCGGATTCCGGGAGATAACCAAAGAAAATGGGGAGCGCATAGAGACCTACACACTCGAAATATCACACGAATCAACGATAAATAGAATTTTACAACTCAAGCAAAGAATCGGAAATACTGATAGTGAATTCGAATTCATTGCAGGAATCGCAAAAGGAATGGTCTCTGTCTTCACAGAAAGCGAGAGCAATATATTCGCGCAGCGCCATATAGCCATCACAAACCACAAAGCACTTGATCGAAAAAATATTGAAATCCCGGCACAAAACAGCGCAATAACTGATGATTCAATCATATTAGCGGAGTCATATACCCCTCCCCACCCTGTGCCGGACCTAACGCCATGAGCAGATTTGTATTCGACGACTTTGCTCGCACAACTCTGGGAGCGTAAGCTCCCCCGTCAAGCAGACACTTCAAAAGTAGAACCTTCGACGTACTGGTTGCGGTACTCGACCGGACTCATGCCGCCAAGTGAATCGTGAGGTCGCTCTTCGTTGTAATTGATCATCCACCAGTAGGTGGCTTCTCGTACATCGTCCAGACGGGCGTAGAGATTTCGATCGAGCACTTCTTCGCGGAAAGTCCGATTGAAACGTTCGATGAAGGCGTTCTGATTGGGTTTGCCTGGCTGGATGTACTGCAGCGCTACCCCATTGGCCCTGAGCCAGCTGGTGAATACTTCCCCCAGAACTTCCGACCCGTTGTCCGACCG
>NZ_LDJM01000026.1 GCF_001431485.1 Stenotrophomonas ginsengisoli
CCACCACCACCAAAACCACCACCGCCCATACCGCCTCCCCTGCCCCAACCGCCGCCACCCCAGCCGCCATGGCCGGCAAACAGGGCCGGCGTGGCACCAAGCAACCCCACCAGGCCGGCGACAACGGCCGCGGCCAGCGCGGCGCCCAGCCCACCCACCAGCAACAGGGCCGCCGCACCGCCGCCAATGGCGCCCAGGCCGCCGCGCAGCAGCCGTGGCAAGCGCGAGAACATGCCACCCAGCACACTGCCGGCCATCACCCCGAGAAAAATTCCCAGCATCCAGCCACCCCCACTGTCGGTGGCCGGACGATGGCTGCTGACCGGTGCCGGCAGGGCCTCGCCGTCGATCAGCCCGATCAACGCCGTGCTGGCCGCGGCAATGCCGCCGCTGTAGTCACCGGCACGGAATTGCGGCACCAGATACTCCTGGATGATGCGGTTGGCCAGGGCATCGGGAATTGCCCCTTCCAGCCCGTAACCCGGCTCGATGCGGACCCGGCGGTCATTGATCGCCACCAGCAGCAGCACACCGTCATCCACACCCTGGCGGCCGATCTTCCATTGATCAAACACCCGCCGCGCGTACTGGGCAATATCCTCATCACCGGTGCTGGGCACGATCAGGATCTGCAGCTGGCTGCCCTTGCGCTGCTGCAGGGCCAGCGCCTTGTCCACCAGGATCTGGCGGCTGCCGGCATCCAGGGTGCCGGTGGTGTCCACAACCGGCGAATCCAGCGGCGGTACCGCCACCGTCTGGGCCGCAGCCGGGAGCAGGCCCAGCCACAGCAGCAGGCACAGCGTGAAGCACCAGCGCAGCGGCTGCATGGCCATTACCGCGTTTGCGGCTCGGCACCGGGGAACTGCACCGTCGGCGCGGTGGAAATCTGGTTGACGTTGTCCACGGTGAAGTTGGGCTTGGCCTGGTGGCCGAAGATCTTGGCCGTGATCAGCTGCGGGAAGCTGCGGATGTAGGTGTTGTAGTCCTGCACCAGCTGGATGTAGCGGCCGCGCGCGGTGGTGATGCGGTTCTCGGTGCCTTCCAGCTGGACCTGCAGGTCACGGAAGGCCTGGTCGGACTTCAGGTTGGGATAGTTCTCGGCCACCACCATCAGCCGCGACAGGGCGCTGCCCAGTTCGCCCTGGGCCTGCTGGAACTGCTGCAGCGAGGCCGCATCATCGGCATTGACCTGGATCTGGCCGACCCGCGAACGTGCCTGCGTGACATCGGTGAGCACCTTCTGCTCGTGGCTGGCATAGCCCTGCACGGTGTTGACCAGGTTGGGGATCAAGTCGGCACGGCGCTGGTACTGGTTGATCACTTCCGACCAGCCGGCATTGACCGCCTCGTCCTTCTGCTGGATCGCGTTGTAGCCGCAACCGGTGATCGACACGGCCAGGACGGCCAGCAACAACAGACGGACAATGGCGCGCATGAGGCATCTCCGGGAAGTGACGGCGCCGATCATCACACGGCAAAAGTAAAGCTTCCGCATACAACAAGGGCCGGAAACTCCGGCCCTTGCGTGCATCAAACGGTTGCCGCAGCCGCAGCTTACCAGTCGCCGGCGCCGGCCACCGCATTGGCCTTGGCCCGGCGGCGCATCATCAGGTTCAAGCCTTCCACCAGGATGGAGAAGGCCATGGCCACATAGATGTAGGGCTTGGGCACATGCACATCCACGCCATCGAGCACCAGCACCAGGCCGACCATCAGGATGAAGGCCAGGGCCAGCATCTTCACGGTGGGGTTGGCATCGATGAAACGGCCCAGCGGGTTGGCCGCCAGCAGCATCACCCCGACCGCCAGCAGGATCGCGGCCACCATCACCGGGATCTGGTCGGCGATACCGACGGCGGTGATCACCGAATCCAGCGAGAAGACGATGTCGATCATCGCGATCTGCAGGATCACCAGGGCGAACACGCCGGTGGTGCGCGGGGTCGACGGATCGGCATCCTCGCCACCGGTGACCATCTCGCGGATTTCCATCAGGCCCTTCACCAGCAGGAACAACCCGCCGATGATCAGCACCAGGTCACGTATCGAGATGCCCAGGCCAGCCACATGGAACAGGTCCTTTTCCATGTGCGCCAGGAAAGCCAGCGACACCAGCAGGGCGATACGGGTCAGGCAGGCCACGGCCAGGCCCAGGCGACGGGCGAACGGGCGCCGGTGCTCGGGCAGCTTGCTGACCGCGATGGACAGGAACACCAGGTTGTCGATGCCCAGGACGATCTCCAGGGCGGTCAACATGAACAGCGTCACCCAGGCATTGGGATCTGCCAGCAACTCAAGCAGCATTACAGGCACCAGAAAGGAGTCGAGCCTGCAAGCATACGCCTGTCAGAGTAAACGCGGCCCGAGGACCAGGCCCCAGCAGGCCAGCACATTGACCATCAATACGAACACGGCAGCCGAGCCCATGTCCTTGGCCCGCCCGGCCAGCTCGTGATGCTCGTTGCCGTAACGGGCAATGATCGCCTCCAGGGCCGAATTGGCCAGCTCCATGGCCAGCACCAGCAGCAGCGAGCCCAGCAACAGTGCGCGTTCCACCCCGTTGCCGCCCAGGTACAGGCCCAGCGGCCCGAGCAGCAGCAACAGGATCACTTCCAGGCGGAAGGAGGACTCATGCCGCCAGGCCGCGCACAGCCCCTGCCAGGACCACGTGGCCGCCTTGAGCACGCGGGCCGGACCGCGCGGCAGGTTGCCTATCCCATCACTCATGCCACACCCCTTGAAAAAACAGCACGCATCACGCTGCCAATGTTGATCGAGCGCCGATCTTACACGTGCTGGCCAATCCGGGCCTGGGGCAGGAAGCGCAGGGTGGCCGTGGTGCCGCTTTCCTGCTGGCTTTGCAGCTCCACCGCCCAGCCAAAGCGCTCGCACAAGCGGCGCACGATGGACAGGCCCAGCCCGGCACCACCGCTCAGGGTCTGGTTGACCCGGTAGAACGGCTCGAAGGCCAGTGACAGCTGGTCATCACTCATGCCGATGCCGGTATCGGCAATGACCAGATCGCCGTCCTCCAGACGGATGTTGATTTCTCCCTTGGGGGTGTACTTGCAGGCATTTTCCAGCAGGTGGCCGATCACCACATGCAGGGCGCCGGGAGAAGTCTCCAGCTGCAGTGGCTGGCGGATGTCGATATGCCAGTGCAGGTCGATGGACGGGTTCTTTTCCCTGACCTTGGCCACTTCATCACGCACCACCTGCTCCACATCCACCTGCTGCAGGGCGATGCTGGTTTCAGCCTCGCGTGCCAGCAGCAGCTGCGATTCGATCACCTCTTCCATGTCCGCACCGGCGCGGGCAATCCGCTGCAGGCTGCGCAGCTGACGCGGGCCGAGGTCCGGATCGGCCATGGCCATGTCCGTGGCGACCCGGATCACCGTCAGCGGAGTGCGCAGCTCGTGGCTGGCATCACGGGTGAACTCGTGCTCGCGGCGGATATGGGCACGCACACGTCCGGCCATCGCATCGAGCACCTGGGCCAGCTGGCGCACCTCGCCCTTGAACTCATTGCCCAGATGGGCCGGGTCGAGCACCTGGCGGCCACTGATGCCCGGCTCCCAGTCCGCCGCCCAGCGGGCCAGCGCGTTGATCGGCACGATCAGGTCACGCGAGGCACGGTAGGCATACCAGGCCGCCCAGTAGCCCACCAGCAGGATCAGCAGCAGCGGCCCGGCCGCCACCCACCAGACCAGCCGCCAGGCATGCTCGCGGTCGTAGAGCAGGTACAGGCGCCCACCAGGGCCATCATCCACCCAGGCCAGCCAGCCACTGTGCTCCAGGTCGTGGAATCCCGGCTCCAGGGCGGCCAGCGGCAGCAGGCCGGTGGATCCGGCCTGACCGATCTGCCCGAGCGGCACCAGCACGCCGCGGGTGCGCCGCGTATCGGGCACGGCCACGCCAGGGTCATCCTCGTAACGTTCCCAGAAATAGGCCGCATCCTCGCGCAGCAGCTCACGGAACAGGTCGCGCTGCAGGCCGGTACCGACCAGCCATGCCCCCACCACCACGGCAAGGGTGATCAACACCACCTGCACGATGAAGACAACGCGGAGTTTGCGTGGCAGCCCGTACGACATCATCGACACCAGGTTGGGGCGGACAGTATCGGCATTGCGGCTGTGAGACATCCGTGCAGGACACGCCGGCGGCGTGGATGGAAGCAGACAGGATGGCCGCTGGAAGACCAGCGGCCATCACGGCCCGGCATGATGCATGCCTCAGCTCATCGGCTGGGCGATATCGGCGATGCGGTAGCCGGCACTCTGCACGGTATGCAGCAGCGGGCGTTCGAACGGCTTGTCGATGATCTTGCGCAGGTTGTACAGATGGCTGCGCAGGGTGTCCGAATCGGGCAGGCCATTGCCCCAGATCTCGCGTTCGATTTCCTGGCGGCTGACCACCCGCGGCGATTCGCGCATCAGGATGGTGAGCAGACGCAGGCCGATCGGCGAGAGCTGCAGCTCCGAGCCGGCGCGGGTGGCGCGCATGCTCACCGGGTCCAGCACCAGATCGGCCACCTTCAGCACCTCGGCCCCCACCTGGCGGCGCTCACGACGGATCAGCGCACGCAGGCGGGCTTCCAGTTCCTGGATGGCGAACGGCTTGGTCAGGTAGTCATCGGCGCCGAATCCCAGGCCGGTGAGCTTGTCATCCAGGGTGTCACGTGCGGTCAGCATCACCACCGGGGTGGACTTGCGCGCTTCATTGCGCAGCCGGCGGCAGACCTCGATGCCATCCAGGCGCGGCAGCATCAGGTCCAGCACGATAACGTCATAGCTGTTTTCCGCCGCCAGGCGATAGCCATCAAGGCCATCACAGGCGTAGTCGACCTCGAACCCCTTGCTTTCCAGATACTCGCCAATCATCTCGGAGATGTTGCGGTTGTCTTCGATAACCAGGACCAGTCCAGATGTTTCCTTGCTCTGTCGCATAAGCGCCTCCCAGGCTTCAGCTTTGTGAAACATGCAGGGCCAGCGGTATATATGGCGTGAAGAAACAAAACAGCCGCTGACCGCGTTCGGGCGATGCGCTGAGGCGGCAGACAAAACCCGGCAGGCCGCACTCAACTGCGGGCCCACCCTAACAACGATGGGCCCAGCCGATCCAGTGCCGACCGGGCGCCGCATCTGCCGCGCCATCACCCGGGATGCCCCTGCCCTGAGCGGAACCGGGCACGGGGCGGGCCATGTGGGCGCAGGGACGGCCGCGACGGGCGCCGCCTTATTTGGTCAGGATCAGCTTGCCGTTGCTGGTGTGGCGCAGCCGGTAAACCGACTCGCCGTGCTGGATCAGCACTTCACGTTGACCCTTGAGCAGGGCTTCGCTGGCCACCATCGGCTCTGCCGGCAGGGCGCGCAGCGAACGCTGCATCGGCAGGCTCAGGACCGGACGCAGTACGGCGCGCGTGGCAGTCAGTGCAGTCATGGCGGTGTCCGCTTGATGGAAGGTGATTTGATGATAATGATTCTCATCTTCAAATCAAGCCCGTGCCGCCGGGCGGTCTTCAGGCCAGCGGGAAGATCGCCTCGATCGCCGCCCAGTCCGCTGCCGACACCTGCTCCAGCACCTGCAGTGCGCCCAGGTTCTGCTCCAGCTGGGACACCCGGCTGGCGCCCAGGATCACACTGGACACGTGCGGGTTGCGCAGGCACCAGGCAATGGCCAGCTGCGCCGGGGCGATGCCCAGGCCATCGGCCAGGGCACTGAAGCGGCGCACCTTGTCCAGCCGGGCCGGATCGTCCAGCTGGGCTGCCTGCAACCAGGCCAGGTCCGGCTGGTCCAGGCGCGAACCGGCCGGCACCCCGGCGTTGTACTTGCCGGTCAGCATGCCGCTGGCCAGCGGCGACCAGGTGGTGGTGCCCAGGCCCTGTTCACACAACGGCGCCAGCATCTGTTCCACCCGTGCACGCTCGAGCAGGCTGTAATGCGGCTGCTCCATCGCCGGGCGCTGCCAGCCACGCGCATCGGCAATGGCGATGGCCTGGCCGATCTGCTCGGCCGACCACTGCGAGGTGCCCCAGTACAGTACCTTGCCCTGCTCGATCAGCACGTTCATCGCATGCACGGTCTCGGCAATCGGGGTCGCCTCGTCCGGGCGGTGGCAGTAGTACAGGTCCAGGTAATCCACCCGCAGCCGGCGCAGGGCGGCATGGCAGGCATCGGTGACATGCTTGCGCGACAGGCCACGCTGGGTCGGCCCCGGCTCGTTGGCCGAGCCGAAGAACACCTTGCTGGACACGCAGAAGCCATCGCGCGGCAGGCGCAGGTCGGCAATCACATCGCCCATCACCGCTTCGGCCTGGCCACGGGCATAGCCCTCGGCGTTGTCGAAGAAGTTGATCCCGTTGTCCCAGGCACAGGCGATCAGGTTGCGCGACTCGGTACGCCCGATCTGGGCACCGAAGGTGACCCAGGCGCCGAAGGACAGGGCCGACAACTGCAGGCCGGTGGAACCAAGGCGGCGGTATTGCATGGGGGTCTCCATAAGCGTGTGGCAACTGCGCGATCTGCGCAGTGTGCAGTGTAGCCGGGCAATGGCCCAACCTTGCCGATCGAGGCGGCGTGGCCCTCGCAGGCCCCGCCGGTCGTCAATTTCTTGCCGGCAAAGCCCCGCTGCTCTAGGCTTTCGCCTTTTGTGACGTCCTGGGGACATCTCATGGTCGAAGGATTGGGAAGAATCGGCTTCGGCCTGTTCGGGCTGGCAGTGCTGCTTACCATTGCCTGGCTGTTTTCAAACAACAAGCGCGCGGTGGACTGGCGTCTGATCGGCACCGGCATCGTATTGCAGATCGGCTTTGCCGCACTGGTCATCCTGGTGCCTGGCGGCCGCGACGTGTTCGACTGGCTCGGCCAGGGGTTCGTGAAGCTGCTCAGCTTCGTCAATGAAGGCTCGCGCTTCATTTTCGGCAGCCTGATGAACACCGAGCAGTACGGTTTCATCTTCGCCTTCCAGGTGCTGCCGACGATCATCTTCTTCTCGGCGCTGATGGGGGTGATGTACCACCTGGGCGTGATGCAGGCCATCGTCAAGGCCATGGCCTGGGCGATCACCAAGGTCATGCGCGTGTCCGGTGCGGAAACCACCAGCGTCTGCGCCAGCGTGTTCATCGGCCAGACCGAAGCCCCGCTGACCGTGCGCCCGTACATCTCCAAGATGACCCAGTCCGAGTTGATCACGATGATGATCGGCGGCATGGCGCACATCGCCGGTGGCGTGTTGGCGGCCTATGTGGGCCTGCTCGGTGCCGGTGATCCGGCCCAGGAAGCCTTCTACGCCAAGCACCTGCTGGCCGCCTCGATCATGGCCGCTCCGGCCACCCTGGTGATTGCCAAGCTGCTGGTGCCGGAAACCGGCACCCCGCTGACCAGCGGCAAGATCAAGATGGAAGTGGAAAAGACCGCCTCCAACCTGATCGACGCCGCGGCCGGTGGCGCCGCCGACGGCCTCAAGCTGGCCCTGAACATCGGCGCCATGCTGCTGGCCTTCATCGCCCTGATCGCCCTGATCGATGCCCCGCTGACCTGGATCGGTGACATCACCGGCCTGGCCCAGGCCCTGGGCAAGCCGACCAACCTGTCCACCATCTTCGGTTACATCCTGGCCCCGCTGGCCTGGGTCATCGGTACCCCGTGGGCCGATGCCACCACCGTGGGTTCGCTGATCGGCCAGAAGGTGGTGATCAACGAGTTCGTGGCCTACATGCAGCTGTCGGAAATCATCAAGGGCAATGTCGACGGCATCGCCCTGTCGCCGGAAGGCCGCCTGATTGCCACCTACGCGCTGTGCGGCTTTGCCAACTTCAGCTCGATCGCGATCCAGATCGGCGGCATCGGTGGCCTGGCCCCGGACCGTCGCGGCGACCTGGCCAAGTTCGGCCTGCGCGCCGTGCTCGGCGGTACCATCGCCACCCTGATGACAGCCACCATTGCCGGCGTGTTGACCCACTTCGGCTGAGCCACTTTCGAGTAAATATCAATGACCGCAGTTGTAGTTGCCGGTTCCTTCAATGTCGACCACGTCTGGCGTTGCGACACCCTGCCCGCCGGCGGGGCCACCATTGCCGGGCGTTACAGCACCGGCCCGGGCGGCAAGGGCTTCAACCAGGCCGTGGCCGCCGGCCGTGCCGGTGCCAGCACCACCTTCGTCTGCGCCCTGGGCGATGACGCCGGTGGTGCCCTGGCCCGCCAGCTGGCCGGTGCCGATGGCCTGTCCCTGGTGGCCGAAGCCAGCGCCGAGCCGACCGGCACCGCCGGCATCTATGTCGATGCCCGTGGCCGTAACTCGATCGTGATCGGTGCCGGCGCCAATGCCTCGCTGAGCATCCCCTTCGTCACTGCCAACCAGTCCCTGGTCGGCAGTGCCAAGGTGCTGCTGGCCCAGCTCGAATCGCCGATCGAGACGATCGAGGCGGCACTGGAACTGGCCCGCCAGAACGGGGTCACCACGGTGCTCAACGCAGCGCCGGCCAATGCCCCGTCCACCATCAGCCTGCTCAAGCTGGCCGATGTGCTCACCCCCAACGAAACCGAGTTCGCTGCCCTGCTCAGCCGTCATGTAGGCGAGCGCATCGAAGCCGATGACGTGGCCGCGCTGGACGGCGCAACCCTGCACGAGCTGTGCCGCAAGCTGTCCGGCAACACCGTGGTGGTGACCCTGGGCGCGGTGGGCGTGTTCGTCTCCCACGCCCCGGAACGCCTGCGTGGCGACAGCAGCGCCTATTACCGGGTGGCTGCCGAGACCGTGCAGGCGGTGGACACCACCGGTGCCGGGGACGCCTTCAACGGCGCCCTGGCCGCGTCGCTGGCCACGGTGGCCGATGTGCCGTTTGCCCAGCACGTGCGCTTTGCCAACCGCTACGCCGCCCGTTCCACCGAGAACGAAGGCGCCGCGCTGGCGATGCCCCGCTTCACCCCGGCCGATGCGGTCTGAGACCGCACTGACCCGGTGACCACAAGGCCCGCCACGTGCGGGCCTTGTGCGTTCCAGGCCCTGGTCAGCGGCGCAATCTGAACCGGATCTGCCGGCAGTGCTCGCCCGTGCAGGCCGGCGGCTGCGACAATACGCCGATGCAGATCGGCCCCTACACCATTGCCCCCAACGTCGTCCTCGCGCCCATGGCCGGGGTCACCGACAAGCCCTTCCGCCAGCTGTGCAAGCAGCTCGGCGCTGGCCTGGCCGCCTCGGAGATGACCATCTCCGATCCGCGTTTCTGGAACACCCGCAAGTCCATCCACCGCATGGACCATGCCGGCGAGCCGGCCCCGATCAGCGTGCAGATCGCCGGCACCCAGCCGCAGCAGCTGGCCGAAGCGGCGCGCTACAACGTGGACAACGGCGCCCAGATCATCGACATCAACATGGGCTGCCCGGCCAAGAAGGTCTGCAATGCCTGGGCCGGCTCGGCCCTGATGCGCGATGAGCAGCTGGTGGCGCAGATCCTGGAAGCGGTGGTCGGTGCGGTCGAGGTGCCGGTGACGCTGAAGATCCGTACCGGCTGGTGCGCCGAAGTGCGCAATGCCCCGACCATCGCGCACATCGCCGAGCAGTCCGGCATTGCCGCGCTGGCCATCCACGGCCGCACCCGCAACCAGCACTACACCGGGGAAGCGGAGTACGACACCATCGCCGCGATCAAGGCCCGGCTGTCGATCCCGGTGCTGGCCAACGGCGACATCGACTCCCCGCAGAAGGCGGCCTTTGTGCTCAAGCACACCGGTGCCGATGCGGTGATGGTCGGGCGTGCCGCGCAGGGGCGTCCGTGGATCTTCCGCGAGATCGCCCACTACCTGGCCACCGGCGAGCTGCTGCCGCCGCCGGACCTGACCGAAGTGCGCGACATCCTGACCGGCCACCTGCAGCACCTGCACCAGTTCTACGGCGAGCAGCAGGGCGTGCGCATCGCGCGCAAGCACCTGGGCTGGTATGCCAAGGACCGCCCGGAAAACGCCGCCTTCCGTGCGGTGGTCAACCGCGCCGAGACCCCGGACGAGCAGCTGCGCCTGACCGCCGACTACTTCGATGCCCTGATCGCCGGCCAAACGCTGCCGGCCGCCTGATTCCTTATCGCCAGCGGCGATAAGCACAGCACCAGCGGCCATATGCCGGCGCACCCCGCGCCAGCCCCTGTCCCGGCTGGATTGGCCCGGCCACGGCAACACTGCATCCCGTTGCCGTGCCACCGCCGTAACCGGCCACTGCGCACACTGCCGGTCATCCAAGCCTAGTTGTAGTGCTGTAGATGACCGACAACGATTTCCCCTACCTGCACGGGTTCTCCGACACCGAACAGGCCCGCCTGCGCAAGCAGGCCCGTTTGTTCGAGCCGACCCTGTTTGCCGACATCGACTTCACCGCCAGCCGCCACCTGCTGGAGGTCGGCTGCGGAGTGGCCGCGCAGAGCGAGATCCTGCTGCGGCGCTTCCCGGACCTGCGCATCACCGGGGTGGACCTCAATGCCCGCCAGCTGGAGAGCGCCCGCGCCCACATGGCCGGCCTGCCCTGGCTGGAACAACGCTGGGAAGCCCACCAGGCCGATGCCGCCAACCTGCCGTTCGAGCCGCGCAGCTTCGATGGCGCCTTCCTGTGCTGGATCCTGGAGCACGTGCCCTCCCCGGCCCAGGTGCTGGGCGAAGTACGCCGGGTGCTGACCCCGGGCGCGCCGGTGTACATCAGCGAGGTGATGAACGCTTCCTTCCTGGTGGACCCGTACTCGCCCAACCTGTGGCGTTACTGGATGGCCTTCAACGATTTCCAGATCGACAGCCATGGCGACCCGTTCGTCGGTGCCAAGCTGGGCAACCTGCTGCTGGCCGGTGGCTTCCGTGACGTCACCACCCAGGTCAAGACCATCCACCTGGACAACCGCGACCCGGCCCGACGCAAGGCCATGTTCGCCGACTGGGAAGAGCTGCTGCTCTCGGCCGCCGACCAGCTGATTGCCGCCGGCAAGGTCGATGCGGCCACGGTGGAGGGCATGCGCGCCGAATTTGCCCAGGTCCAGCGCGACCCGGATGCGGTGTTCTTCTACTCCTTCGTCCAGGCCCGGGCGGTGGTCTACTGAGCCACCGCCGGGTGCCAGATCCGGCACCACATCGCCGCCAGCCGGGCCCCGGCCTCGGCGCGGCGTTCGGCACGGGCGTAATCCGGGCGCAGCTGCTCGGTCTGGATTGCCTGCCACTGGCCATCGGCCTGGCGGGCGACGGCAAAGTTGAAGGTGTAATCCGGATCCATGCCCATGCGCAGGTCACTCAGGACCAGCCGCTCGCCCTCCACCCGCGCGCGCATGAAGCCGCCATTGAACCAGGCCAGACGCTGCACCGCCGGCAGCGCGGCATTGGCCGCCAGCGCCGCGTCATCGGAAAGATGGAAGACAAACTGCATCGGGCCCTGATCGGCCACCAGCGAGCGCTCACCCACCCAGTAGCCGCCCTCGCCCACCGCAATCACCCGCCACAGCAGGGTGTTGAACGGCTGCGCAGCGGCCATCAAGCGGTGCGGCGCGGCCCCCAGCGCGACCAGGTCGGTACGGGCCTGCTGCTCCACCCGGTATTTGGCCAGCAGCGACCAGCCCAGGTAGGTCGAGCTCAACGCCAGCCCGGCCAGCAGCGCGCGCTGCGCCACCGGCCTCTGCCGTGCCCACCAGGCCCAGGCACAGGCGATGAGCAGCGGCACGGTATACAGCGGATCGATGATGAATACCCCGCCCCAGACCGAGGGGGGCACGCTCAGTGGCCACCAGACCTGGGTGCCGTACACGGTGAAGGCATCCAGCATCGGGTGGGTGACCAGGGCCAGCACGATGGCCCACCACCAGCGCAGCGGCGCCTGCGCCACCCGGCCGTGGCCCAGGCGCTTGTACAGCCACCAGATCAGGGTGCCGGCCAGCGGCAGGGTGAACAGCGAGTGGCTCCAGCTGCGGTGCTCGGTCATCCGCGCCACCGGGTCATCGGTCAGCGCCATCAGCACGAAGGTGTCCAGGTCCGGCAGGGTGCCCAGCGCGGCACCGGCCAGCAGGGCCGCGCGGCGGTGGCCGGGCGGTGCGATCGCGGCCGCCACGGCGCCGCCAAGAACAATCTGCGAGAGTGAATCCATCGGCCGATGCTAGCAGGCAAAGAAAACATGGTCTTAGCACCGGTCACGCTTAACTGGGGGCAACAACGTCGATTTGCCTATGCACATCCGGGCGTTGCCGTGTATCATTCGCGCCCATCTTTCCATCCGAATCAAGGGATATAGCCAAAAAATGTCCAGCTACCTGTTCACTTCCGAATCGGTGTCCGAAGGCCATCCGGACAAGATTGCCGACCAGATCTCCGATGCGGTGCTGGATGCGATCCTGACCCAGGACAAGCGCGCCCGTGTGGCCTGCGAAACCCTGGTCAAGACCGGTGCTGCCATCGTCGCCGGCGAGGTCACCACCTCGGCCTGGGTCGACATCGAAGAGCTGACCCGCAACGTCATCAATTCGATTGGCTATGACAATTCCAACGTCGGTTTCGACGGCCACACCTGCGCCATCATCAACATGCTGGGCAAGCAGTCTCCGGACATCGCTGCCGGCGTGGACGGTACCGACAAGAAGGCCAAGAAGCCGGAAGAACAGGGCGCTGGTGACCAGGGCCTGATGTTCGGCTATGCCTGCAACGAAGCCCCGGAATACATGCCGGCCCCGATCTACTACTCGCACCGTCTGGTCGAGCAGCAGGCCAAGGTCCGCAAGAAGAAGAACTCGCCGCTGCCGTGGCTGCGTCCGGACGCCAAGAGCCAGGTCACCCTGCGCTACGGCCAGGACGGCAAGATCGAAGGCCTGGACGCTGTCGTCCTGTCCACCCAGCACGACCCGGGTGTGAAGCAGAAGGACCTGATCGAAGCGGTGCGCGAGGAAATCCTCAAGCCGGTCCTGCCCAAGGCATGGCTGGAAAAGCTGCCCAAGAACAAGGTCCACATCAACCCGACCGGCATCTTCGTGATCGGCGGCCCGGTGGGCGACTGCGGCCTGACCGGCCGCAAGATCATCGTCGACACCTACGGCGGCATGGCCCGTCACGGTGGTGGTGCGTTCTCGGGCAAGGATCCGTCCAAGGTGGATCGTTCGGCCGCCTACGCTGCGCGTTACGTGGCCAAGAACGTGGTCGCCGCCGGCCTGGCCGACAAGTGCGAAGTGCAGGTCTCCTACGCCATCGGCGTGGCCGAGCCGACCTCGATCTCGGTCACCACCTTCGGCACCGGCAAGATCGCTGATGCGCAGATCGAGAAGCTGATCCGCGCCCACTTCGACCTGCGTCCGTACGGCATCATCCAGATGCTGGACCTGATCCACCCGATGTACCAGCAGACCGCTGCCTACGGCCACTTCGGCCGCAAGCCGAAGGCCTTCTCGTATGTCGATGGTGAAGGCAACACGGTTGAAGCGACCGCCTTCTCCTGGGAGAAGACCGACCGCGCCGAAGCCCTGCGCAAGGCTGCCAAGCTGAAGTAAGCGTACGCGGTCAGGCAATTCCAACAAGGCCCCGCCCCGTGCGGGGCCTTGTTGTTTGCCGCGCCCTGCGGGTGGACAGGAAAAAAGCGCGCCCACGGTGTAGCCTGAGCCGCCCAGCACACTGATCCAACGCATGAACGAGCCGCAGTCCCACCAGTTGAGCATGACCGTGCTGATGACCCCGGACATGGCCAACTTCTCCGGCAAGGTCCACGGCGGAGCCGTGCTGCGCCTGCTCGACCAGGTGGCCTATGCCTGTGCCAGCCGCTATGCCGGCCGCTATGTGGTGACCCTGTCGGTGGACCAGGTGACCTTCCGCGAGCCGATCGCGGTGGGCGAGCTGGTCACCTTCCTGGCTTCGGTCAACTACACCGGCACCTCGTCAATGGAAGTGGGCATCAAGGTGGTGGCCGAGGACATCATTGGCCAGAGTGTGCGCCACGCCAACAGCTGCTTCTTCACCATGGTGGCGGTGGACGAACACGGCAAGCCGACCCCGGTGCCCGCCCTGCAGCCGGCCAATGCCGATGAACGCCGACGCCATGCCGCCGCGCAGATCCGGCGCCAGCTGCGCCAGGAAATGGAGCAGCGCCACCACCAGCTGCTGGCCGCCAGCATCCCCTGATGCATGACGCCGCAGGCAGCGGCTGGCCATGCTCGGCCAGCGCCGCCTCAACCGGTGTTCTGCAGGCCCTGGGCCACGCCGTTGACGCAGGCCTTCAAGGCCCGCAACAGCGGGTCATCATCGTGGCTGCCGGCTTCGCGCCAGCGCCGCAGCAGGTCCACCTGGAGCACGCTCATCGGGTCGATGTAAGGGTTGCGCAGGCGGATGGACAGCTCCAGCCGCGGGTCCTGGGCCAGCAGGCTGGTGTTGCCGGTGAGCCGGCCCAGCCAGTGCAGGGTCAAGGCGTGCTCGCCGCGCAGCAGCGGGAAGAACACCCCGTGCAGCGGCCCGGACAGGGCCGAGAAGCTCTCGGCGATGGTGATGTCGCCCTTGCTCATCACCATCGCCACGTCATCCAGGAAGGCCTTGAAGAAGGGCCACTGCTGGGCCATCTGGCGCAACGCCGGTTCGTGCCCGGCATTGACCAGCGCCTGCAGGCCACTGCCCACCCCGTACCAGCCGGGAATGCCGGCCCTGGCCTGGCTCCAGGCAAACACCCACGGAATGGCGCGCAGGTTGGACAGCCCGGCATCGCTGCCCAGCCGGCGTGCCGGGCGCGAGCCCAGGGTCATGCGCTCGATCACGTCCACCGGGGTGGCCTGGCGGAACCAGGTCATGAACTCGCGGTGCCCGACCAGCGCGCGGTAGGCCTGGCTGCTGTGGGCCGCCAGCAGGTCCATCACCGGCTTCCACGCCTCCTCGCGCGGGTCGGCCGGGCGCGGGCGCAGGCTGGCCCGCAGCACGGCCCCGGCGGTCTGCTCCAGCGAGCGCAGGGCCAGCGCGCGGATACCGTACTTGCGGTGGATCACCTCGCCCTGCTCGGTGACCCGCAGGTGGCCGTCGATGCTGCCACGCGGCGCGGCCTGCACCGCATGGGTGGTCTTGCCACCACCGCGGCTGACCGAACCACCCCGCCCATGGAAGAAGCCCAGGGCGATGCCGGCCTGGTGCGCGGCCTGCACCATCTCCACCTGGGCGCGCTGCAGGCCCCAGCGCGAGGCGACGATGCCGCCGTCCTTGCCGCTGTCCGAATAGCCCAGCATCACCGTCTGCCGGTTGCCGCGGGCGGCCAGGTGGGCGCGGTACACCGGGCAGGCAAACAGGTCACGCAGGGTGGCCGTGGCATGGGCCAGGTCGTCGATGGTTTCAAACAGCGGCACCACGTCCAGCGCCACCTGCCCCTGCCCGTCCAGCAAGCCGCCGCGACGGGCCAGGGCCAGCACCGCCAGCACATCGGCGCGGCTGTGGGCCATGGAGATGATGTAGTTGCCCAGGGCGCCGTCCCCATGGCTGGCGCGGGCCGCGGCCAGGGTCGCAAACACCGCCTGCAGACGCTGCCCTTCGCCACCGCAGGCCGCCGGCAGCACCTGCTCCCCGGCCGCCAACGGTGCCAGCAGTGCAGCGCGCGCGGTGGCATCTGCAGCCTCGGCCAGGGCCGGCAGATCCTCGGCCAGGGCGGCATCGTGCACCCGGGATTCCTGGCGTACATCCAGCCGGGCCAGATGGAAGCCGAAGGTGCGCACCCGCCACAGCAGGCGGCGCAGGGCGAACGCCCCGGCCTGCTCGCCACGGTTGGCCAGCAGGCTGTCCAGCATCAGCTGCAGGTCATCGATCAGCGCCTGCGGGCCGGCATAGGCCGCCTCGCCACCACTGCCGGTCTGGCGCAGGCGCTGCGCCACCAGGCCCAACAGCTGGCGGTAGGGCATGTCGGCATGACGCGGGCTGGCCTGCACCTGCGGCAGGCGCTGGCGGTAATCGGCCAGACGCTGCAGCACCGCGGCGGCAACGCCGACCCGCTCGCTGGACTGGCTCAGCACACTGCCCAGGCGTTCGATCTCCTCCACATACAGGCCCAGCACCGCATCGCGCTGGGCGGCAAAGGTGGCGGCGATGGTGCCGGCATCCACATTCGGGTTGCCGTCCATGTCGCCCCCTACCCAGGTGCCGAAGCGCAACAGCGCCGGCAGCTCCAGGCTGGCGCCGTAGGTCTGCACGATGGCCTGGTCCAGGGTCTCGTAGAACACCGGCACCACCCGGTACAACACCCGGGTCAGGTAATAGCCCACGTGCTCGCGCTCGCCCTCCACGGTGGGCCGCACCGGGGCACTGTCACTGGTCTGCCAGCTGGAGGTCAGGGCCATGCGCAAGCGCGCATGGTCGGCCGCACGCTCACCCGGGGTACGCCCGCCATCCAGGCCGTTGACCAGCGCCCCGACCATGATCTGTTCCTTGTCCAGCAGCACCCGCCGCACCGATTCGGTGGGATGGGCGGTGAACACCGGCTCGATGTCGATGCGCGGCAGCCAGGCCGCCAGTTCCTCGAGGCCCACGCCCTGTTCCTTGAGCCGGGACAGGGCATCGTGCAGGCCATCGGGTTGCGGCCGGGCACTGCCGGCACGCTGGTAATCACGCCGGCGGCGGATGCGGTGCACCCGCTCGGCAATGTTGACCACCTGGAAATAGGTGGCAAACGCGCGCACCAGGCTCTCGGCCTGTTCCGGTGCCAGCCCGGCCAGTGGCTGGGCCAGCTGGGCCAGCGGCTGGCCGCTTTCGCGGCGCTCGATGGCGTGGGTGCGTACCTGCTCCACCTCGGCCAGGAAATTGTCGCTGACCTGTTCGGCCAGCATCTGCCCGACCAGGCTGCCGAGCTGGCGCACGTCATCGCGCAACGGCAGGTCGGCGGTGGCAAAACGGATGTGGCTGCGTTGCTCGTTCATGGCGGACACTGCGCAGGGAACCTGACCCAAGCCTAGCGCATGCCGGCGTCCGGATTTTGCAGCGCAGCACGAAAAGTATCAGGGCGCCGCCTCAGCGCAGCGCCCTGATGACCGGACAGGGCGCAGCTCAGCGGCCGCGCTTGCCGCCCTGCTCCACCTTGCCCACATGCTGCTCCAGCCAGGTTTCGGTTTCGCTGAGCATGTGCAGGATCGACTCGCGCGCACGGTAGGCATGCGACTCGTTGGGCAACATCACCAGCCGCGACGTGCCGCCCAGGCCCTTGACCGCGGCAAACATGCGCTCGGACTGGATCGGGAAGGTGCCGGAGTTGTTGTCCTGCTCGCCGTGGATGAACAGGATCGGGTCCTTGATGTCCTGCGCGTAATTGAACGGCGACATCTGCAGGTAGGTGTCCTGGGCCTGCCAGTAGTTGCGCTCCTCGGCCTGGAAACCGAACGGGGTCAGGGTGCGGTTGTAGGCCCCGCTGCGGGCGATGCCGGCGGCAAACAGGCGGGTATGGGCCAGCAGGTTGGCAGTCATGAAGGCGCCGTAGGAATGCCCGCCCACCGCGATCTTGCCGCGCTGCCCCACGCCCCGGCGCTCGATCTCGGCCACCGCGGCTTCGGCCGAGGCCACCAGCTGGGCAATGTAGGTGTCATTGGGCTCGGCATCGCCCTCGCCGATGATCGGCATGGACGGGTTGTTGAGCACCACCCAGCCCTTGGCCAGCATCGCCTGCGGGCCCCAGTAGCTGGGCGCATTGAAGCGGTACGGCGAGCCGGTGACCTGGCTGGCCGCTTCGGCCGATTTGAACTCGCCCGGATAGGCCCACAGCAATACCGGGCGCGGCCCGTCCTTCTTGGCGTCATAGCCCGGCGGCAGCAGCAGCTCGGCGGTCAGCTGCACGCCATCGGCGCGTGCGTAACGGATCTGCTCCTTGCGCACCCCGGCCAGGGCCGGCACCGGATGGGCGATGTCGGTGAGCTGGCGCTCGCTGCCGGTGGACAGGTCACGCACGAAGATGTTGCCCGGCCGGTCCGGGGTTTCGCGGCTGATCAGCAGCTGCCCGCCGTTGTCATCGAGCACCGCCATCGGCATCACGTATTCCCCCTCGCCGGACTGGTACAGGCGGGTGGCCTTGGCGCTGGACAGCTCGAAGCGGTCCACGAAGGGGCGGTCGCCGGCTTCCGAGGCGCCGGCACCGACCAGGAAGATGGCGCTGCCGTCAGCGCTGAACTGGAGCAGGCGCTGGCCGTTGGCCGCACTGGTGAGCAGCGGCGTGCCCGGGTCGTTGTAACGGTCCTGCGAGGAGCGGTCACTGAGCAGCTTGGGCGCGACTTGCGGGTTGTCCGGGGCAATCTGCCAGCGCTTGGACCAGCGGGTCTTGAACCAGCGTTCGTTGAGCAGGGCCACCTCGCCATTGCCCCAGCTGATGCCGGCATAGCGGCTGCCCAGCTGGGCCAGGGTGGCCGGCTGCGCATCGAACGGTGCGGCCAGGGTCAGCACGGCATCACGCACGGACGCCTCCACATTGGGGTCGCCACCGTCCTGGGCCTCGGCCCAGACCAGGGTGGCCGGGGCATCGGCGCGCCAGCTGACCATGCGCGGGCCGGTGGCCACCGCGTCGTTGCCGGTGGGCAGGCCCTCCACCAACGGCAGGCTGGCCACCCTGTGGACAAAGTTGCCCTGGCGGTCGAGCACCTCGATCACCCGCGGAAAGGCATTGACCGGCACCACGTAGGAATACGGGCGCTGCACCTTCTGCGTCAGCAGGTAGGCGCCATCCGGCGACAGCCCCAGGCCCAGGTAGATACCGGGTGCGCCGATGGTCTGCAGCTTGCCGCCCAAGGTGATGATGGCCGGCTGCACCTGGGTGTAGTAGTCGAACTGCTCGGCATCGGCCTGGCTGGACAGCAGGTCCTGGTAAGTGCGGATCGCCCGCACCTGGCCGCTGCTGCTGGTGTTCTGGATGGACGGGCCGGTGGGCGTGGCATCAGCCGGCGGCGGCGCCCCCCGCCCGGACGGCTGCAGGCGCAGCAGCAGGCCGCTGCTGTCCGGCAGCCACTGGTAGCCATCGCCGAGCACGGTGTTCAGGCCGGACTGCAGGCGGTGGGCCTGGGCCCGCTCCACATCCACCAGCCACAGCTCGTTGGCCCCGGCCTGGCTGTCGATATGGTTGAAGGCCACGTAGCGCTGGTCCGGCGACCAGCCCAGCGAGGCCACGGCCAGGTTGGCCGGCAGGCCGCTGATGGCCCGCTCGCTGCCATCGGCAATGGACTTCAGGCTCAGGCTGTTGCCGAAGCTGAAACGGCTGTCGGAGAAGGTGCGCGGATGGATGCGCAGGCCGGCCAGCTTCAGTTCCGGCTGGGCCACCACGGCAATGGACGGCAGCGCCGGGCTGCCCATCTGCACGGCCAGGTCGCCCTTGGGCGACAGGCTCAGGCTGGGCGCGCGCGGGGCGTCGACGATGGCCTGCAGGGCGGCGCTGGGCAGCTGGTAGCCGGACGTGGCCTGCTGCGCTGCCGGTTGGGCCTGGGCCAGGGCCAGCGGCGGCACCGACAGCAGCAGGGCCGAAGCCAGCAGGACAAGGGCCGGCAGGCGGCGGAGACGCGGATGGCTCATGGCAAAGGCTCACAAGGAAATGACCTGCCGACCTTAACAAGCGCGCCGCCAGCGCTCACCTGCCGTTGGTTGGGCACCGCCCGGCACGGCTATAATTGGCCACCGCTTCCGAGGGGCGCTGCGACCGGTTAACCAACATCGGCCAGGCTCGGGCGGCCTGTACGGTTCCAACGGCGCCCGGCGAACGCGAGTTTCCTCGCACACACCGGAGCTGTATCCATGACTGACCGCATCTTCTCCCAGGATGGCGACTACAAGATCGCCGACATCTCGCTGGCCGACTGGGGCCGCAAGGAACTGGACATCGCCGAGCACGAAATGCCGGGCCTGATGTCCATCCGCCGCAAGCACGCCACCACCAAGCCGCTCAATGGCGTGCGCGTGACCGGCTCGCTGCACATGACCATCCAGACCGCGGTGCTGATCGAGACCCTGAAGGACATCGGCGCGAACGTGCGCTGGGCCTCGTGCAACATCTTCTCCACCCAGGACCACGCCGCTGCGGCTATTGCCGCCACCGGCACCCCGGTGTTCGCCTGGAAGGGCGAAACCCTGGAAGAGTACTGGGACTGCACCCTGGACGCGCTGACCTTCACCCTGGCCGACGGCACCCTGACCGGCCCGGAGCTGGTGGTGGACGACGGCGGCGACGTCACCCTGCTGATCCACAAGGGTTACGAGCTGGAACAGGGCGATGAGAGCTGGGTCAACTCGGCGTCCGGTTCGCACGAAGAGCAGATCATCAAGAACCTGCTCAAGCGCGTTGCCGTCGAGCGTCCGGGTTACTGGACCCGCGTGGTTTCCGACTGGAAGGGCGTTTCCGAAGAAACCACCACCGGTGTGCACCGCCTGTACCAGATTGCCGAAGCCGGCAAGCTGCTGGTCCCGGCGATCAACGTCAACGACTCGGTCACCAAGAGCAAGTTCGACAACCTGTACGGCTGCCGCGAATCGCTGGCCGATGGCCTGAAGCGCGCGCTGGACGTGATGCTGGCCGGCAAGGTGGCCGTGGTCTGCGGTTACGGCGACGTCGGCAAGGGCTCGGCCGCTTCGCTGCGCGCTTATGGCGCCCGCGTCATCGTCACCGAGATCGACCCGATCTGCGCCCTGCAGGCGGCGATGGAAGGCTATGAAGTGAACACGGTCGAATCGACCCTGGGCACCGCCGACATCTATGTCACCACCACCGGCAACCGCGACATCATCCGCGTCGAGCACCTGACCAAGATGAAGGACCAGGCCATCGTCTGCAACATCGGCCACTTCGACAACGAGATCCAGGTCGATGCGATGAAGGCCCTGCCGGGCCTGGTGCACACCAACATCAAGCCGCAGGTGGACAAGTACACCTTCGCCAACGGCAACAGCATCTTCCTGCTGGCCGAAGGCCGCCTGGTCAACCTGGGCTGCGCCACTGGCCACCCGAGCTTTGTGATGTCCAACTCGTTTGCCAACCAGACCCTGGCGCAGATCGACCTGTGGGCCAACAAGGACACCTACGAGCCGAAGGTCTACATCCTGCCCAAGCAGCTGGACGAAGAAGTCGCCCGCCTGCACCTGGAAAAGATCGGCGTGGTGCTGACCAAGCTGTCCAACGAGCAGGCCGACTACCTCGGCGTGCCGGTGGAAGGCCCGTACAAGCCGGACCACTACCGCTACTGATCGGCCCCGCGCCGTTCACCGCGATGTGATGCACAAAGGGCGCCGCAAGGCGCCCTTTGTTTTTGCAAATCGAGACAGTACAGAGCCATCCAGATTGCAGGCCGCCGCCGCGGACTCAGCCGTTGGGCGCCACCGGTGCCTGCACGGGTTGGTACGGCTGTGCCACGGCATCGCCCATGCACTGATAGGTCTGAGCCTGTTGCCACTGCGTGCACTGTCCATCGGCAGCAGAAGCGGTGCATTGACGCGACACCTGCACCGACGCATCAGTCAGTGCATAACCGAGCTGCTCACAGCGCCGCGTCGCCAGCCGATTGGCATTGTCTCCGACACGCGGTGCTGGCACGTCCTGGCCCACCACTTGGGACAGCGTCACCCGCCCCGAATCGCGATCCTGAGCAACCGTATAACTGGCAGAAGCACTGGCCGAGGCCAAGAGTACGGAGACAGCCAGCAGCACTACCTGTTTGTGCATGTTCATCGTCTACTCCTTCTGGATTGTTTACCGATCATGCGGGCTGCGCAAAGGAAAATTCAAGCTTGGCAGCCCTCCGACGATGCAGCGGCATATCTGACCAACGTACCAGTCACACACCCGCAACCGGATACAAAACCGGCAGCTTCATCAAGCCGTTCATCGCGTTACGGCGCGCAAAAATACGCCGCAAGGCGCCCTTTGTTTTTGCGCGCGTCCCGTGCTGGCGGTCACACAACACCCGCTGGCTGCCTGCCTATACTCGATCTTGTCGCCACCAGGACGTGGCTTGTCCCAGCCATGCTGCCGGCGTCGCACACACGGCAGCCAGTGCATACCGGCGTATATGGCCGGGCACGCAATGGAGCAGCAGCCAATGCAAAGGAAGGCCATCCACATGCAGCAACACAACCACGCAAACGCCGCTGCCTGCATCCTCGGCCCGCTGCCATCGCAGCCTGAGCCGACTTGGCGTGGCCAATCCTGCGGCCAGCGATCATCAGCCTGCTGCCTACCATCACTTCGCAGCACTGCGCCGATTGAGCGCCTCGGCACTCGCCATCATTTCAGGAGCCAGGCAATGAATGCCCTCAAACATCACCTCACCGCTTTCGGTCTGATATTGGCACTGCCCTTGCTGGCCGGCTGCCAGCCCAAGCCTCAAGCAAAGCCCGAGGTATTGCTGTCCAAGCCGATCCGGCTGGATATACCCGACCAGGAAGTGGTGCTTGAGTTCGAGGCATCGCCGCAGAATGTCATTGCATACCAGAGCTACATCATCGCCATTGAGGCCAACAACTCGATCAACAAACCGTTCCCGTTCTACTCCGATACCCCACCGCCCGCCTTGTACGTCAAGGCGGAAAAAAAAATCGATGGACATTGGCAGGTTATCGATGTGCCAGACACATATGTAGTCCTCTCACGCCTACCTGAGACCTACAAGCCCTTTTACAAAAAACTTCCTGCGTGGCATAGCCAGGAAGCTTTCTCGAACTACCTTCGACCCAATGCGGGGGGAACAGAAAACATCCGCATGATACTGGGAAACTTCCCGGAAAACGAATGGACTGAAGGCGGCCGATATAGAATCAATGGCCATTACCGGGTCACCATTAAAACAAAGCAGGAACGGCCGGACTTCGAAGGAATGCAATCCGAAGTCAGCATAAGGCAGCAATACATCAATGGAAAATAACAAGCAAGGAAGATGAAATGGCAAATGACAAGTACACACTATCGATCCACATAGCAGCACCAGGAATCCGGCCATTCAAAACAGACGATCACCCCTTCTAATCGAGGGAACAAAAACACAACAAACATCCTTGTCCGGGCATATGTTCTACAGCCTGCAGAGAAATGACGAGGAACCAGACAGCTTTGGATTCGCACCCGAAACCTCTGGCCAGCTGTGGGGAAAAGGCGAAAGAAAAACTGAAGACATCTATACCTACCTCAATCCCGCCTATACACGGACACTGGAGATAACTGCGGAGCAGTACGCAAAACTGCACGCATTCGGCAGAAATCCCGCGGCATTCGGGTTTGATCTTTATTACCAGGACGTACGCAACAACTGCGTTGATTTCACTTGGGCGGGATTGAACCACGCCGGCCTGCAGCGCACCGCCAGCATTGACCTGGCCAATACCATGGGCCCGTCCTTGGCTGGCATCGTCGCGCAGCATGCACCAGACGTACGCAAGCGCACCGACCAGTTTGTCGATGACAAAGAGAGCTTCCGCCCGATGCGCAATAGAGATGCGGTGGACAGCATTGCGCCCCCTTTCCCCGACAGCCCGCTGAACAAGACCGAGAGAAATCCGACACCCGAGCGCAACCTGGGACAGTGGCTGCTCAGCGAGGCGCAAACCCGCCCGCAGGACGCCCGTGACCCACACCACCGCGATCATGGCCTGGATCAAAACATCCGCACGGCGGTGGCGCGCACTGAAGCCGAACACGGCCGGCCATGGGACAGCAACAGCGAGGCCCTGTGCGGCCTGCTGATGGTCGCCGCCTGCAAGGCCGGCTTCACCGAAAAAGACACCCTGTCAGTACAACTGAGCCAGGCCAACAGCACGCAGGCCGCAGGCGAACTGGCATTTCTAGAGCGCAGCGGCAGCCACGCCTCCCCGGACCCTTATGCCAACCGCATCAGTGTGCCCACCGCTGCGGTGGCCCATGCCGACATCGACACCCTGTATGAGCGTGCCGATCAGCAGCGCGAACAGGCACTTGCCAGCGCGCAGGAACAGCAGACTCAGCAGGTCCAGGCACAGGCGGCATCAGGTCCATCACTGGGTTGAGCCAGCGCTACTCGCGTTGCCCAGCCAAACAACAAGGCGCCTCACGGCGCCTTGTGGGTGATGCATGTAGGCCGGCTCAGCCCTTCAGCGTGGCCGGAAAGCCCGCCTCGTCCAGGGCGGCGATCACCTGTTCGGCGCTGGCCGTGGTCTGCACGCTGGCGGTGCGGCCATCCAGTTCGGCCTGGACCTGGGCAGTGGCATCCAGCGCGGTGATGACGGCAGTGACGCTGCGTACGCAGCCGCCGCAGTGCATGTCGGGAATGTGCAGGTGCATGGAAAACTCCGTTTTGCGATGGTCAAGCGCCGCGGCGGCCCCGGGCGGGCAGCGGCGCGGTAAGGTGTGGCCATTGTCTCACCCTGTCTCTGCCTTGCCATGGTTGCCCCTGCCCCCGCTCAAGCCCGTTTCACCCTGCCCATTGCCGGCATGACCTGTGCTTCCTGCGTGGCCCGCCTGGAGCGGGTGCTGGGCAAGGTCGCCGGGGTGCAGCAGGCCAGCGTCAACCTGGCCACCGGCCAGGCCAGCCTGCACACCGATGGCAGCACCGCCATCGCCAGCCTGGTGCAGGCCGTGGAAAAGGCCGGTTTCCAGGTGCCCGACAGCCAGGTCGAACTGGCGGTGGAGGGCATGACCTGCGCGTCCTGCGTGGGCCGGGTCGAGCGCGTGCTGGGCAAGCAGCCGGGGGTGGCGAAGGCCAGCGTCAACCTGGCCACCGGCCGCGCCACGGTCAGCGGCCATGGCCTGGATGCCGGCGCCCTGGCCCAGGCCCTGAGCCGGGCCAGTTTCCCCGCCCAGCCCCTGAGTGATGCCGAACAACAGCGCGAGCAGCGCCAGGCCAGCCAGCAGCAGGAACTGCACGATCTGCGCCGCGATGTGCTGATCGCCGCAGTGCTGGCCGTGCCGGTGTTTGTACTGGAAATGGGCGGACACCTGTTCCCGCCCCTGCACCACTGGCTGCATGTGACAGTTGGCCAGCAACCGTTGTGGTGGCTGCAGGCACTGCTGACCACCGCGGTGCTGGCCGGGCCGGGGCGGCGTTTCTACGTCCACGGCCTGCCGGCGCTGCTGCGTGGCGGTCCTGACATGAATTCGCTGGTCGCCGTCGGCACCCTGGCCGCTTGGGGCTATTCGCTGGTCGCCCTGATCGCTCCGGCGGCGCTGCCGGCCGGCAGCGTGCATGTGTATTTCGAATCGGCCGCGGTGATCGTGGCCCTGGTGCTGGCCGGGCGCTGGCTGGAGGCGCGCGCTCGCGGCCAGACCTCGGCCGCCATCGCCCGCTTGGTCAAACTGCAGCCCGAGCAGGCCCGGGTACGCCGCGCAGACGGCAGCGAGCAGTGCATCAGCGTGGCCCAGCTGCAACCCGGCGACATCCTGCTGCTGCGCCCGGGAGAGCGCATCGCCGCCGATGGCACGGTGATCGAAGGCCACAGCGCGGTGGATGAATCCATGCTCAGTGGCGAGCCGCTGCCGGTGGACAAGCAGCCGGGCGATGCGGTCAGCGCCGGCACCATCAACACCACCGGCGCGCTGGCGGTACAGGTGCAGGCAGTGGCCGGCGATACCAGCCTGGCGCGGATCATCCGCCTGGTCGAACAGGCCCAGGGCGGCAAGCTGCCGATCCAGGCGCGGGTGGACCAGGTGACCCGCTGGTTCGTGCCGGCGGTGATGCTGCTGGCCGTGCTGGCCTTTGCCGCCTGGTGGCTGCTGGCCGGGCGCCTGGACCTGGCCGTGGTCAATGCGATTGCGGTGCTGATCATTGCCTGCCCCTGCGCCATGGGCCTGGCCACGCCCACTTCGATCCTGGTGGCCACCGGCCGCGGCGCCGAACTGGGCATCCTGCTGCGCCGTGGCCAGGCGCTGCAGCAACTGGCCCAGGTCCGCATGGTGGCCATGGACAAGACCGGCACCCTGACCATCGGCGAGCCGGTGCTGACCGACTTCCACCCGCGCCCGGGTTTTGATCCGGAATACGTGGCCGCGATGGTGGCCGCTGCCGAAAGTGTTTCCGAACACCCCAGCGCGCAGGCCATCGTGGCTGCCGCGCGTGCCCAGGGCCTGCGCCTGCCGGCCGCCACGCAATTCAGCGCCGCGCCCGGCCTGGGCATCAGCGCGCGGGTGGATGACAGCAGCGTACTTGTGGGCTCGGCCGATCATCTGGCTGCGGCCGGCATCGATACCCAGCCGCTGGCTGCGGTGGCCGCGCGCCTGGCCGAGCAGGGCCGCAGCCCCCTGTATGCGGCCATCGACGGCGAGCTGGCCGCCATCCTGGCCGTGGCCGACAGCATCAAGCCCAGCACCCCGGACGCGCTGGCCGCATTGCACCGGCTGGGCCTGCCGCTGGCCATGGTCTCCGGCGACAACACCATCACGGCCAGGGCCATTGCCGCCGAACTGGGCATCGACGTGGTCCACGCCCAGGTACTGCCGGCGCAGAAGGTGGACGTGGTCAAGGCCCTGCAGGCCAGCCACGGTGCGGTGGCCTTCGTCGGTGACGGCATCAACGATGCCCCGGCCCTGGCCGCGGCCGATGTCGGCATTGCCGTGGGCACCGGCACCGACATTGCGATCGAGGCCGGCGACGTGGTGCTGGTCGGCGGCAGCCTGCAGGGCGTGGCCAGCGCCATTGCCCTGGGCCGGGCCACCCTGCGCAACATCGGCCAGAACCTGTTCTGGGCCTTTGCCTACAACGCGGCCTTGATCCCGGTGGCCGCCGGCGTGCTGGTGCCTTTCGGCGGCCCGGCGCTGTCACCGATGCTGGCCGCCGCTGCGATGGCACTGTCCTCGGTATTTGTGGTGTCCAACGCGCTGCGCCTTCGCCGCTTCCAGCCTCCCCGCGGAGAGGCCGCATGACCCCGGCAATCAACCTGCTGCGCAAGGCCGGCATCGCCCACCAGGTGCTCAGCTACAGCCACGAACCCGGCGCGGCCTCCTATGGGCTGGAAGCAGTGGACAAGCTCGGCCTGGATGCGCACAGCGTGTTCAAGACCCTGCTCGCGGCCAGCGAGAAGAACGAACTGCTGGTGGCCATCGTGCCGGTGGCCGGGCAACTGGATCTCAAGGCGCTGGCGGCGGCGGCCGGCTGCAAGAAATGCGAGATGGCCGGCATCGATGCCGCCCAGCGCGCCACCGGTTACCTGGTCGGCGGGATCAGCCCGCTGGGGCAGAAAAAGCGCCTGCGCAGCTTCATCGACAGCAGCGCTCAGGCCTTGCCGGCCATCCATGTCAGTGCCGGCCGGCGCGGGCTGGAAGTCTCGCTGGCCGGCGTTGATCTGGCCGGGCTGATAAATGCCAGCTGGGCCGCAATCGGCAAGCCGGCCTGAAGCGCCTCAGCGCCAGTTGGCGTTGTGCTCCCAGAAATCCACCGCACGCGCATAGGCATCGCGGTCGATGGCCACGCCCGAGCCCCCCTCTTCCACCCCCAGCGCATTGCGCAGCATGGTGATCGGTGCCATCGGCACTTCCTCGGGTTCGGCCGTATAGATGCAGCCGACCACGCCCCAGTCCGCGTCAATCGGCGAGCCTTCCTTGGCCAATTGCTGCGCGCTGTACAGGATCACCACCAGGTAGTTGGCCACCGGCGGCTGCACCCCTTCAAACCAGCGCACCAGCACCGGCAGCTCGGCCTTGTTGCGTGCCTCGTAAGCACTGCGCAGCAGGTGACGGTTGTCCTCGGTGATCGGCACGGTCAGGCAGCGGGTGCTGGTCCAGTTTTCAACGATATGCAGCTTGCAGAACGGCGCATAGCCATCGAGCACCTTGTACGGCGCGTTGGCATTGAGATGGGCGATGAACTGCGCCGCGCTCACGTCCTGGATGGTGTTCGGCCGCGGCGTGCGCGGGAACAGGCGTGGGCGGGCGAATTCGGTCATCACAATCGACATGGCAGGCACTTGGGTACGTCAGGGGCCGCCAGCCTACCCGATTGGCCGCAGCCAGCCATCACTCGTATCTCATCGCCTGCGACGCCGATCCCCCACAATGGGCGCAACACAACGACAAGGAGACAGCCATGGGGGCTGTAAGCGCACGTTTCCCGGCGGCGGTGGAATATGCCCGCCAGGCCCACGACGGCCAGACCCGCAAGGGCACCACGATTGCCTATCTTTCCCACCTGCTGGCCGTGGCTGCCCTCGTGCTGGAACACGGCGGCGACGAGGACCAGGCCATCGCCGGCCTGTTGCATGACGCGGTGGAAGACGGTGGTGAGCACCATCAGGCACAGATCGCCGAACAGTTCGGCCCACGGGTGGCGCGCATCGTGGCCAGCTGCACCGACGGCACGGCCGAGAGCAAGGCGGCGGTCCCGGTGCAGGCCGAGCAGCGCCTGGCCAGCTGGCGCGCACGCAAACAGGCCTATCTGCAGCACCTGGGCGATGCCGATGCCGACGTGCTGCTGGTCAGCGGCTGCGACAAGCTGCACAACGCCCGCGCCATCGTCAGCGACCAGGAAAACCCGGCGGTGGGCAATGCCGTGTTCGCCCGCTTCAACGCCGGCCGCGACGACACGCTGGCCTATTACCACAGCCTGGCCGGGGTCTTCGCTGCCCGGCAAAGCCCCGTGGCCGCAGCACTGGCCGCAACCGTGGCCCGCATGCATGCACTGGCCGGGCAGGACACGGCACGCCCCTTGGGCCATTGAGGCCGCGACGTTACAACGCGAGCCGCTCGCGCAGCTCGCGAGCCTGCCGGCGTGATACCTCCACCGTACTGCCATCGGCCAGACCCAACGCGTAACCCTCGGCGATGCCCAGCTCGACGCTGCGCACCTGGCCCAGGTTGACCAGGGTGTTGCGGTTGACGCGGAAAAACAGCGCCTGCGGCAGGCGCGCTTCCAGTGCACTCAGGCTGCGCGCCAGCAGCAGGCTCTGGCCATCGAACCAGACCCGGGCGTAATTGCCATCCACCACCACCCGGCTGATCCGCCGCACTTCGACAAAACAGCAGCGCTCGCCCTCACGCAGGAACACCCGCGCATCCGGTGCCAGGCGCTCTTCGCCGCACGCTGGCAACAACATCGCACGGGCGTGCTCCACCTTGGCCAGCGCCTGGGCCAGGCGCTGTGGCTGCACCGGCTTGAGCAGGTAATCCAGCGCATTGGCGGCAAAGGCCTGCACCGCGTACTGGTCATAGGCCGTGGTGAACACCACCGCCGGCACCGGGGCCAGCCCGTCGAGGACCTCAAACCCACTGCCCGAGGGCAGCTGGATGTCCAGCAGCACCAGATCCGGCTGGGTCTGGGCAATGAGCGTGCGCGCGGCCGGCACGTCATCGGCTAGGCCCACGCATTCCACACCGGGATGGGCGGAGAGCAGGTGCTGCAGCTCGTGCCGGGCCAGGCGGGCGTCATCCACAATCACCACCCGCAAACCACTCATGCCGGCAACTCCAGCCAGGCCAGTACACCATCATCGGTCTGCTGCAAGCCGTGCCTGCCGCCCAACGGAGCCAGCGCATGGGCCAGATAGGCGGTGCCGACACCGTAGCCGGACGACCCCTGACCGATACGCCCCGGGCTGCTCACTGCAACCCGCATGCCACCTGTTTCCAGCGGCATGGCCTGCAGCACGAGCCGTCCACCACCGGGCGTGACGGCAATACCGTGCTTGATCGCATTTTCCAGCAGCAGCTGCACCGCCATCGGCGGCACCGGTGTCTCCAGCACGTCCGGTTCGATCTGCCGCTGGACCTGCAAGCGTGCCTCGTGATGGATGCCCTCCATGGCCAGATACGCATCCACCACCGCCAGTTCCTCGCGCAGCGGTACCGTGCCGCGATCACCATGATCCAATGCGTGGCGTAGCAGCAGCGACAGGTCATCGACCTGCTGGCGGGCACGCTCCGGGTCCAGCAGGATCAGCGCGCGCAGGTTGTTCAGGGCATTGAACAGGAAATGCGGATTGAGCCGGGCCCGCAGGGCATCGTGCTGCAGCTGGGCCGCCTGCGCCTCGGCCTGCAACTGCGCCAGGCGGCTGCGCCGGGCCTGGACGATGGCCTGCCAGCCAAACCAGCCGGCACACCACAGGCCCAGCACGATGGCGGTATTGGCCCAGTACACCAGCAGGTAGGCCGGTGCACTGCCGCCTGCCGGCAGATCCAGCCATGTGGCGGCCAGCCGCAGCAGCCCATGCATCACCAGCTGCGCCAGCGCGGCACCGCCGAGCACGGCCACCATCACCCGGGCAAACAGCCGGCCGGCAGGCAGTGACAGCCATTGATGCCTGCGGGCGCGCCAGCGGATCGCGCTGCTGATGGCATACAGCACCAGCGGCAAGCCCACGCTCAGCAGCAACGCCAGCGCATTGGACTGCCAGGCCAGGCTGGCCAGCAGCAGGTTGAGCAGCCCGTAGACGCCCCAGGGCAGCAGGTTCAACAGGGCAAAGCGGGGATCAACGCGCATGCGGGCACCGGCAGCCAGGGTCTCAAGGATGCGCGATCAGGAACTGGCGGATTTCCCCTTGCAGCCAGGCCTGCGCATCCCACATCAGGAAATGGTAGCCGTGCCCGGCCATGGCGATGCGCTTGTCGGGCAAGCCGGCATACTGGGCCTGGAAGATCGCCTCGGTGCTGGCCTGGGTGGCGCCATATTGCCCATAGGCCTCCCAGGCCCCCAGCACCAGCACCGGCGGCGTCACCTGCGCCAGCTGCGGGCGCAGGTCGGTGGTCATCAGTGCATGCATGGCCGCTGCCGTGGTCTGGCGGTCACTGTCAGCCGACCATTGGCGCAGCAGCGCGTTTCGCTCTTCCCCCTTGCTCATGCCGTTCAGTGCCATCACGGACTGTTGGCGGTAGGCGGCCTCGTCCAGGGAAAGCATCTGCTGGCGCATGGCATCGGCCATCGGCCGGCTGGACTCCACCGTCGCGGCAGGATTGGCGGCGGCCGGGAAGAACGGCAGTGAATCGACCACGATCACCGCGGCAACCTTGTCCGGGCGCGCAGCGGCCAGCTTCAAGGCGAAAAAACCGCCCAGACTGTGCCCGGCCAGCACCGGCGCCGGGGCCATGCGCTGGTCAATGTAATCGGTCAGCCGCTGCTCGATGGCCGCAACAAAATCAGCCTGTACCTCCGCCTGCGCCGGCTGCCCGGCAAAGCCCGGCAACTGCACCAGATGACACTGCAGCGGCACGTCCTGCAGGGCCAGGCAGGTGTCACGCCAGCTCTCGATGCCGCTGTTCAAGCCGGGCACCATCAACACCTGACGCCCCTGGCCGATCACCTCCACCTGCAGCCCCTGGAAGGTATCGGCCACCGCCAATGGCCCTGCCAGCAGCATTCCCATCCCGATCAAACGGCCCGCCAATTGCCTTCCCATGCCATCACCCATCTGTTGTTGAGAACAGCCAGCATCGCCGCAACGCGCGTGTCCGTGGCCAACAACATGAGCAACGGCGGCGCGGGGCGGCCAGCGGTCGCCGCTGAGGCTCAAACGGCAAGCAGGGGCGCCAACACCGCCGCCGTACCCTGCGGGTCGTCCTGCATGTAGCAATGGTCACCGGCAATGTGGTGCACACGGACACACCGGTTGCGACGCTGCCAACGTGCGGCGGCCTTCAATGCGAAGGGATAGGTCTGCCGCCCCATCAGCACATCCACCGGCACATCAATACTTTCGAGCAATGGCCACAGCCGCCGCGGCAGGCTGCCGAAGATGTTGCCCTCGATCGCCGGTGGGCATTTGAGCTGCACCGAGCCATCGGCCTGCAGCGCCAGCGCATGCTGCACATAGGCCCACAGGGAGGCTTCGCTCCAGCCCTGGAAGATGCCGCGGTTGCGCAGGTAATCGGCTGCGGCCTCGGCGCTGGGCCACGACTGGCGGCGGGCAGCCACCCGCCGCGCCATCGGGTGGCGCTGGTACAGGCCCAGGGTTTCGCCCAGGCGGCCGGTGGCATGCATCAAGGGCGGCATCACCACCGGGTCCAGCAACAGCCCGCGCTGGAACACCGGCATATCGGCCTGTGCCTGCATTCCCAGCATCATCGCGCTGATCACCCCACCCAGGCTGTGGCCGCCAGCGATCACCGGTACCCCGGGGTAATCGGCGGCATGGGCCTGCCAGGCGGCCCGGGCCAGCTCGGCACTGCGGTTCCAGCCGACAAACGGCCAGACACCATCGCTGTCGCCATGGCCGTGCAGGTCACTGATGAACAGGTCGACCTGGCCACGCAGCTGTTGCAGCAGTGGCCAGTAGGTCAGGCCGCACATGCCGGTGCCATGGATGAAATGCAGCATCGGCCGGCCGCTGGGCCGGCTGCGCCAACCACGCAGGGTAAAGCCTTCCGGGGCTTGCCAGGACCAGGGCTGCAGCGCAGCGCAGACACCCACATCATCAAGCAGAAGCGTCATCTGGCCCACTTTACACAGCCCATTGGCTTGCGGCGACGCTGCAGGGAAATACGGACTTCCATCACACTTGTCAATGCATTAACGCGCATTTCATTGATGCCAGACATTACCCCCTTCTATAGTCGGCCAATCCCCTGCCGGGGTGGCAGGACACATTGATCACGGAGGCTCACATGCGTCATTTCATCCTCGTCCCCCTGCTGGGTATTGCCAGCACCCTCAGCGTCCTGCCGGCACAGGCAGACGACGGCCCCAGCCGCCGCGAGCAGGCCGCTCAGGCCAGGGCCGAGCTGGATAGCAAGTTCACCAACGAATTCGTCCGCAGCAATATTGTCGTAGGCAGAACGACAATGGATCAGGTGCGCAGCCTGTACGGTGAGGCAACCAGCTCATCCATCTCTTCCGGTCACGAGAGCTGGCACTATGACAAGGATCAGATGCAGCACGCTGGCAAGCGTGGCTTCGGCAAGCTGGCTGACCGCGTATGGAGTGCTGGGCGCTTGGTGGGCATGGTCCCCGGCATGGGGGCTGCAGATCGTGTCGGTGACGCCGGCTTAGCCGGCTCCGTCGCCGCTGACCATGCGGAGACACTGACCTCGAGCGACAAGAAATACCAGCACTTCGCCGTCGTCTTCGACAATAACGGCAAGGTGATGGAGTACTCACTGAATTAAGAACACAACCATCGCGATAAAGCGATATAGTCAGCACATCTTTTCGATGTGCTGACTGCCGCGATGACCGCCCTGAGCTTTGAGTTCTACCCACCCAAGACCGACGACCAACGTGCGCAGCTGGACCGGGCGGTGCGCAAGCTCAAGGGCTTTGCGCCGACCCATGCCTCGTGCACCTTCGGCGCCGGTGGCTCGACGCTGAGCTATACCTCCGAGACGGTGCGCCGGCTGCGCCAGGACCATGGCCTGGATGCCGCACCGCATCTGTCCTGCGTGGGCGGCACGCGTGAGGAAATCCGCGAGCTGCTCAAGCTCTACCGCGCCCTGGGCTGCACCCGCATTGTCACCCTGCGCGGCGACCTGCCCTCGGGCATGGGCCATGCCGGCGACCTGCGCCATGCCATCGAGCTGGTGGAATTCATCCGCGCCGAGCACGACGACCATTTCCGCATCGAGGTGGCCGCCTATCCGGAAACCCACCCGCAGGCCAGCTGCGCCCTGGCCGACCTGCGCCACTTCCGCGACAAGGTCGCTGCCGGTGCCGATGCGGCGATTACCCAGTACTTCTACAACGCCGACGCCTACTTCCACTTTGTTGACCAGGTGCGGGCGCTGGGGGTGCAAGTACCGATCATTCCCGGGATCATGCCGATCAGCAATTTCAGCCAGCTGCGGCGTTTTTCCGAGCAGTGCGGGGCCGAGATCCCGCGCTGGATTGCCCGCCGCATGGCCGCCTATGGCGATGACGCCGAATCGATCCGCAGCTTCGGTGCCGATGTGGTGGCTGCCCTGTGCCAGCGCCTGATCGAGGCCGGGGTGCCGGGCATGCATTTCTACACCCTCAACCTGGCCAAGCCGACCTCGGCGGTGTTGTCGCGCATCAATCCAAGTGCCGGTTGAGACTGTCGCGTTCACGGCAGCGGCGCTACCCTTGGCCGATGTCGATGCGCCCGTTCCTGCTGTGCTGCCTGACCCTGCCGTTGCTGTCCGGCGGCAGTGGTGAAGCCCGGGCGCAGAGCATCCAGCGCTGCAGCAATGCCGATGGGGTGAGCGTGTTCACCGACAAGCCCTGCGAGCTGCTGCAGGCCCGGCCACGCATCCAGCCCGGTGCCAGCGTCCAGTCCGCCGGCAACACCGGCATTGATGCCCAGCGGCAATGTCCGCAGCGCTTGAGCCAGCTGGTGGACCAGATCCAGCAGGCCATCAGCAGCGGCGACAGCAACCGCCTGGCCGCGGTGTACTGGTGGGGCAACCTGGGCAACCAGGCCGCTTCGCGCCAGCTCGAACGGCTCGAGGCGATGGTGCAGCGGCCACTGGTGGACATCGCCCCGGTGTATCCGGCCTCGCGTGCGCTGGCGGTCACCGTGGCTCCGGCCGAGGTCGCCGTCGCTCCCACCAGCCTGCCCGCCGGCACCTCCGCCCCATCCACCGCCGAGCCGGTACTGATCAGCAGCCCGCCGCCAACGCTGCGGCCACGCCCGTATGCGCTGCGCATCGTGCAGACCCTGGGCAATGGCAGTACCCCGGCCAGCAATGTGCTGCAGCTGCGCCGTCAGTACGGCTGCTTCTGGGTCAACTTCTAAGCACGCCCCGCGCCGCGAACGGCTTACTGGTGCACCACCCGCCCCGGCCACAGCCCGGCCATGGCGGCGATGCCCTGGGCGCCGTGGTCACGCGCGATGCCCAGGTCGGCACGGCCCAGGCCACCGCGGGCGTAGATGGGCAGGCTGCACTGCGCCCGCAGCGCGGCAAAGCCATCCCAGCCCAGCAGCGGGCTGCCCGGGCGGCTGGCAGTCGGCCGTAGCGGCCCGAGCACGGCAAAATCACAGCCCAGCGCCTGCGCCGCCTGCAGCTGCTCCAGGCTGTAGCACGACGCTGCCAACGGCCCGGCCAGTTGCGGGCGTTGGCCCAGCTCGGCGAGCTGGCCGCTGCCCAGGTGCAGGCCCACCCCCAGCTCGCTGGCCAGGGCCAGATCACGATGGATCAGCAGTTCGGCGCGCTGGCCGAAACGGGCGACGGCCTGGCGCAGGGCATCCTCGCGCCGCGGGTCGGCCGCCGGCAGACGCAGCTGCACCCGCTGCACGCCGCCCTCGATGGCCTGCTCCAGTGCCGCCAACCAGGCCGGCACGTCATCGCCCAGCGCCGGGGTGACCAGGTAGTGATCGGCTTGCGACAGGGCGGCCACCACCGGCAGGTCGGCCGGTGGCATCGAGTAGCGGTGCAGCTTTTCCGGAGCCACCCAGGTGATGGCCTGGCCTTCGTGGCCACGCGGGCGGCCCTGCACCGCGGTGATGTGGCGCACTTCCAGCACCAGGGTCTTGTCCGGGTAACGCTGCGGCACCTGGATGATGCACTCACCGACGCTGACCTGGACCCCCAGCTCCTCGCGCAGTTCGCGCACCAACGCCTGCTCGGAGGTTTCCCCGGCTTCACGCTTGCCGCCGGGAAACTCCCACAGGCCGACCAGGTCACGGTTGCCTTCACGGCGGTTGAGCAGATAGCGGCCACGGCTGTCGGTAATGACGCCGGCCACCACGTGGATGTGGCGCAAGGCAGGTTGATCAGGCATGTGGCCAGCTTGCCGCAGCCGTTGATGCAGCGCAATAACGCAGCCACGCCATGCGCCAATGAAAAACCCCGCCGGAAGGCGGGGTTTTTCAGCGCGCCGGGCTCAGCTCAGCTGGCCGTGGCAGTGCTTGAACTTCTTGCCACTGCCGCAGGGGCAGGGATCGTTGCGGCCAACCTGCGGGTCCTCGCCGGCAGCCAGTGCGGCCTGGGCCACTTCGGCCGCTTCCACGTCGGCGCCCATGCCGCCGTTGTCGGCGTGCTGGAACTGCGACAGCTGCATGCGCGCTTCGGCCTGCTGGCGCTCCAGCGCTTCCATCGCCGCCACTTCTTCCTCGGTGCGCACGCGGATGCGGCCCACCATGCTGATGACGTCGGTCTTGACCCGCTCCAGCATCTGGCTGAACAGCTCGAAGGCTTCCTTCTTGTACTCCTGCTTGGGCTGCTTCTGCGCATAACCGCGCAGGTAGATGCCCTGGCGCAGGTAGTCCATGCGGGCCAGATGTTCCTTCCAGGCCTGGTCGACCACGGTCAGCATGATGTGCTTTTCCAGCGCGCGCATGGTCTCGGCACCCACCGCCGCTTCCTTGGCTGCAAAGTGCTCGGCCACGGCCTTCTGCACCGCATCGGCAATACCTTCGCCATCGATCTCGGCGGTGTTGGCCACCAGTGCGGCCACGTCCATCTGCACGCCCATTTCCGCTTCCAGCGCGGCGCTCAGGCCGGCCAGGTCCCACTGCTCGTCCACCGACTCGGGCGGCACGAAGCGTTCGACCAGGCCATAGACCACATCCGAACGGATGCCTTCCAGGGTGTCGGCAATGGATTCGGCTTCCAGCAGCTCATCGCGCTGGCCGTAGATCACCTTGCGCTGGTCGTTGTTGACGTCGTCAAAGTCCAGCAGGTTCTTGCGGATGTCGAAGTTGTGCGACTCGACCTTGCGCTGGGCCTTTTCGATCTGCTTGGAGACCATCGCGCTTTCGATGACCTCGTCTTCCTTCATGCCCATCATGCGCATGGCCTTCTGCACCCAGTCAGAGGCGAAGATGCGCATCAGGTTGTCTTCCAGCGACAGGTAGAAGCGCGAGGAACCCGGGTCACCCTGACGGCCGGAACGGCCACGCAGCTGGTTGTCGATACGGCGGCTTTCGTGACGCTCGGTACCGATGATGTGCAGGCCACCGGCGGCCTTTACCGCTTCATGGCGCTCGCGCCAGGCAGCCTTGGCGGCGGCCTTCTGCTCGTCACTGGCCTCTTCGCCCAGTGCGTGCAGCTCGGCTTCCAGCGAGCCACCGAGCACGATGTCGGTACCACGGCCGGCCATGTTGGTGGCGATGGTCACCGCCGACGGCAGGCCGGCGTTGGCCACGATCTGGGCCTCGCGCTCGTGCTGCTTGGCGTTGAGCACCTCATGGGCAACACCGGCCTCGGTCAGGTGCTGGGACAGCATTTCCGACACTTCGATCGAGGTGGTACCCACCAGCACCGGCTGCTGGCGGCTGGCACAGTCCTTGATGTCTTCCAGCACCGCATTGAACTTGCCCTTGCGGTTGAGGAAGACCTGGTCGGGATGGTCCTTGCGCAGGGTCGGGCGGTTGGTCGGGATCACCGTCACTTCCAGGCCGTAGATGCTCTGGAATTCATAGGCTTCGGTGTCGGCGGTACCGGTCATGCCGGCCAGCTTGCCGTACATGCGGAACAGGTTCTGGAAGGTCACCGAGGCCAGGGTCTGGTTCTCGCGCTGGACCGGTACCCCTTCCTTGGCTTCCACCGCCTGGTGCAGGCCATCGGACCAGCGGCGGCCGGCCAGGGTACGGCCGGTGAATTCGTCAACGATGATCACTTCGCCATCGCGCACGATGTAATCCACGTCGCGCTGGTAGATGGCATGCGCGCGCAGGGCGGCATTGAGGTGGTGGACCACGGTCAGGTTCTGCGCCGCGTACAGGCCACCGTCGGCGTCATCGGCAATGATGCCGGCTTCGCGCAGCAGCTCTTCGGCATGCTCCATGCCCTCTTCGGACAGGTAGACCTGCTTGCCCTTCTCATCCACCCAGAAGTCACCCTCGCCGTCCTCGGTCTCCTGACGGGTCAGGCTGGGGACGATGCGGTTGACGCGGATGTACAGCTCCGGCGATTCATCAGCCGGGCCGGAGATGATCAGCGGGGTACGTGCCTCGTCGATCAGGATCGAGTCGACTTCGTCGACGATGGCGTAATGCAGGCCCTTCTGGTGACGGTCACGCAGGGCCAGCGCCATGTTGTCGCGCAAGTAGTCAAAACCGAATTCGTTGTTGGTGCCGTAGGTGATGTCGGCGCCATAGGCCTGCGCCTTGTCGGCATGGGCCATGCCCGGATACACCACGCCCACGCTCAGGCCCAGCCAGTTGTACAGCTTGCCCATCTGGGCGGCGTCGCGGCGGGCCAGGTAGTCATTGACGGTGACCACATGCACGCCCTTGCCTTCCAGCGCGTTGAGGTAGACCGGCAGCGTGGCCACCAGGGTCTTGCCTTCACCGGTGCGCATTTCGGCGATCTTGCCCATGTGCAGGACCATGCCGCCGATCAGCTGCACGTCGTAGTGGCGCATGCCCATCACGCGGCGGCTGGCCTCGCGGCAGACCGCGAAGGCTTCCGGCAGCAGCTTGTCCAGCGACTCGCCGGCAGCAATGCGCTCACGCAGTGCGGGGGTCTTGGCCTGGAGTTCGGTATCGGAAAGCTTTTCCAGCTCCGGCTCCAAGGCATTGATCTTGGCGACGATACGGTTGAGCTGGCGCAACAGGCGGTCGTTACGGCTGCCAAAAACGCGGGTGAGCAGACTGTTGATCATTGAAGGAACCGGTTGGAAAAAGGTGCCGGGAGATGGCGGCCGCAAAACTGGCCACCACCATAAACGAAACAGGGCGCAATGCGCCCCGTTCGTGGCAAGGCCCCATTGTAACTGGGGCCGGGCCAAAGATTTTCAAGCCGGGCAATCAGCCGCGGCGCACCGGGGTGTTGCCACCGCTGCCCAGGAACTTGCGCGGATTGACCGCCACGCCATTTTCCCAGACCTCGAAATGGACATGGGCACCGGTGGAACGACCGGTCGAACCGGCCTTGGCCACTTCCTGGCCCGCACGCACTAGGTCACCCACCCGCACGCTCAGGCGCGAGTTGTGCGCATAGCGGGTGATGTAGCCGTTGCCATGGTCGATGTCCACGACATTGCCGTAGGCACCGTTGACCCCGGAAAACTTGACCACGCCGTCGGCCACGCTCAGTACCGGGTCGCCGACGCGGGCACTGAAGTCCAGGCCCTTGTGGTTGCCACGGCCACGGCCGAACGGGTCGTTGCGGCCGCCGAAACCGGAAGTCACATAGCTGTTGTGGATGGGCAGGCGCGAGGGAATCGCATCGCGCTGCAGCTGCTGGTCAAACAGCAGCGATTCGAGCACGCCCAGCTGCTTGCCGGCCTGGTCGAAGCTGCCCGACAGGGTCTGTAACTCGGCATTGACCTCGTCAATGCGCACGTCCTGGACCGGGCCGGTTTCTTCATCACCACCGACGCCGGGCGTTTCCTGGAAGTCGAACTCGCCATCGGCCAGTTCGCCCATCTGGGTCAGACGCTCACCCAGGGCATTGAGGCGGGTGGCCTGGGCCTGCAATTCGGCCATGCGCGCGGCCAGGGCATTGACCTCGGACTGGGCCTGGCTGCGGGCCTGCTCCAGTTCCTGCTCCTGCGAGGCCAGGCGCGACTGCAGTACGGCATCGCCGGCCACGCCGGTAGCCGCACCGACACCCAGGCCGACCAGCGCACCCAGCGCCAGGGTGGCCCCCAGCACGATGGCCGGGCGCTCATCGAACAGTCCCAGCACACGCGTTAATACGCCGCTGTGCTTGCCTGCCCGAGTTTTGATTACGATCTTTGGTGACGTCATTGAGTACTTCTTCATGTCTGAGCCGAAATCCGATGCCCGCCCCGCTGCAGCGCCCGTCAGGGCCCTGGATGCGGCGATGTCGAGCAGAACCGGAAATCCGTTGCGTCGCGCCTTGTGGCTGGACGAACTGGACAACACCCTGCGTCAACACCTGCCCCAGACGCTGGCCAGCCAATGCAGGCTTGCCAATGTGGACGGCGAACACCTCGTTTTTCTCGTCCAATCCCCGTTGTGGCATGCCCGTTTGCGGCTTGCCGAAACTACGCTGATCGACGCGGCCCGCTCCATCGGGCTGAAGGTCACCAAGGTGACCATCAAGACAGCAAGCATTGCCCTGCGCCCCCCGGCGCAAACACAACACAATGGTCCAGCTGCCGTAACCAGCACCACACACAACGGCCTGCGTGATGCTCTGGCTGCACTTTCCGATGTCCTGACCCCGACATCCGGCAAAGGCAGCTGAAGGAACCGGATGCTGCCGGGTTCCACAGCGGCTGATGTGAAGAAAACATCCACAACAACCGGGCCGAACGCATCCTAGCGGTCGGTCCGGGGGCAAATGTTAGGTATTTGTTATTTTTCGGGCAAGTTCAGGTCACGATCCGGGCGATATTCACCAAATCGTGACGTATGTACACACATGCCCAATACAGGTTCAGGCGTACGCCGGTGCCCCGTAGACCACCACCGGCTGCTGGTCGGCCGACTGCGGGAAGCTGGCCCATTCCCAGGCCGTGGCATCGGCCATCAGGGCACGTGCCAACTTGTTGTTGAGCGCATGACCGGACTTGTAGCCCTCGTAGGCACCCAGGATCTGGCCACCGGACAGGTACAGGTCGCCGATCGCATCGAGGATCTTGTGACGGACGAACTCGTCGGCAAAACGCAGGCCGTCCTCGTTGAGGACGCGGAATTCGTCCAGCACGATCGCATTGTCCATCGAGCCACCCAGGCCGAGGTTGCGCTCACGCATGTATTCCAGGTCACGCATGAAACCAAAGGTCCGCGCGCGCGCGATTTCCTTGATGTAGGCCGCGGTGGAGAACTCCAGCTCGGCGCGTGACTGCTTGGCCGGAATGGCCGGGTGGTCAAAAGCAATGGTGAAACCCAGCTTGAAACCGTCATACGGGCTGAAACGGGCAACCTTGTCGCCTTCGGTCACTTCCACGGTCTTGAGCACGCGGATGAAACGCTTGGGCGCGGCCTGTTCGCTGATCCCGGCCGACTGCAGCAGGAACACGAACGGGCCGGAGGAACCGTCCATGATCGGCAGCTCGGCCGAGGACAGTTCAATGATGCAGTTGTCCACGCCCAGGCCAGCCAGAGCGGACATCAGGTGTTCTACGGTCTGGATCTTGGCGTTTTCACAGGTCAGGCCGGTGCACAGGGTGACCTCGGTGACCAACTCGGCCTTGGCCGGCACTTCCACCACCGGATCCAGGTCCACGCGACGGAACACGATGCCACTGTCCACGGGGGCCGGGCGCAGGGTCATGTAGACCTTGTCACCGCTGTGCAGGCCCACACCGGTGGCGCGGATCGTATTGGTCAAGGTGCGTTGGGGGATCATCGGGACGGGGTCCGTGCTTGCAGGGGGCGAAATGGCAAGGCCGTAGCCTGGCGACCGCCAAGAATAACATGCACCCCCACCCCACTCTTGCTGAACGGGAAACGCAGGGGCAGCCCGTCACCACGCCGATCCTGGCGTGATGACGGGACGCTGGACATGGCTTGCAGACCGGGGAGGACAAGCCCCGGCTCAGGCCACTCAGTCTGCCTGACGGCGCAGGAAGGCCGGGATGTCCAGGTAGTCCGGCGGCAGGTCGGCAGCACCGCTGGCAGCCGGTGCGCTGGCACTGGCGGTATCGGTGCTGGCACGACGCAGGCCGGTGGCCAGCGAATTGGCATTGCTGCGGCCGTTGTTGGCATCGGCATCGATGTCACCGTATTCAGGTGCACCGGTGGTGGCGTTGCGCACCAGCTTGATCTGGCCACGCTCGCTGCCACGCGGCACGCTCTTGGCCACGACCTGGTTCAGGCCGGTGGCCACCACGGTGACGCGCACTTCGTCCTGCATGTCCGGGTCGAGCACGGTGCCCAGCACCACGGTCGCATCTTCGGAAGCAAAGCCGTCGATGGTGCGGCCGATCTCGTCGAACTCGCTCATGGTGAAGTCCGGGCCGGCGGTGATGTTGACCAGGATGCCGTTGGCACCGGCCAGGTTCACATCGTCCAGCAGCGGGTTCTGGATGGCGGCTTCGGCAGCGGCCTGGGCGCGGTCATCGCCACGGGCGGTACCGGTGCCCATCATGGCCAGGCCCATTTCGCTCATCACGGTGCGCACGTCGGCAAAGTCGACGTTGATCAGGCCCGGACGCACGATCAGGTCGGCGATGCCCTGCACCGCGCCCTGCAGCACGTCATTGGCGGCGCGGAAGGCCTGGATCATGGTGGCGTTGCGGCCCAGCACGGTGATCAGCTTTTCGTTGGGAATGGTGATCAGCGAATCGACGTGCTGGCTCAGTTCCTCGATGCCCTTCAGCGCGACCTGCATGCGGCGACGGCCTTCGAACGGGAACGGCTTGGTCACCACGGCCACGGTCAGGATGCCCATTTCCTTGGCCAGCTGGGCCACCACCGGCGCAGCACCGGTACCGGTACCACCGCCCATGCCGGCGGTGATGAACACCATGTCCGCACCCTGCAGGGCGTCCATGATGCGCTCGCGGTCTTCCAGCGCGGCCTGGCGGCCGACTTCCGGGTTGGCACCGGCGCCCAGGCCCTTGGTCACGTTCTCACCCAGCTTCAGCTGGGTCTTGGCACCGCACTTGCTGATGGCCTGGGAATCGGTGTTGGCGATGATGAACTCCACGCCTTCCACGCTGCCGTTGACCATGTGCGCCACGGCATTGCCGCCGCCGCCGCCCACGCCAACCACCTTGATCACCGCATTGGGTGCCATCTTTTCGATCAGTTCGAAATGCGCCATGTCTTTGTCCTCGATATGAAGCCTTGGTCGGTGTCATTGCTTGCAGACTTCCTGTCTGCCGGCAATGGCCTCACCGCGGCCATGTTCAGTTGTATTTGGTCGCCCGGATGGGCGGACCGTGCACTGCCTGGGTATTGCAGGTACTGCCTTTGCCTTGCCTACCGCGGGCCTGATCAGAAGTTCTCCAACCAGGATTTCAATTTCTTCAGCACCGAGCCGGCACGCCCGGCCGGCAACGACGGCCGGCGCGGGTGTTCGAGCTGGCTGCCCATCAGCAGCAGGCCGACCGCGGTGGAATACACCGGGTTGCCGACCACCTCGCCCAGCCCGGTGACGTGCTGCGGGATGCCGATGCGCACCGGCATCTGCAGCATTTCCTCGGCCAGCTCGACCACGCCTTCCATCTTCGAGGCGCCGCCGGTCAGCACCACGCCGGCGCGCACCAGTTCCTCGAAGCCGGAACGGCGCAGCTCGGCCTGGACCATTTCAAAGATTTCCTCGTAACGCCCCTGCACCGCCTGGGCCAGCGAATGGCGCGGCATGCGGCGCGGCGGGCGATCGCCGACGCTGGGCACCTGGATGCTTTCCTCGGCGGTGGCCAGCTGGGCCAGCGCACAGGCATAACGCACCTTGATCTGCTCCGCTTCCGGGGTCGGCGTGCGCAGCATGTGGGCAATGTCGTTGGTGACATGGTCACCGGCAATCGGCAGCGAGGCCGAGTGGCACAGCGCCCCCTGCACATACACCGAGATGTCGGTGGTGCCGGCGCCCATGTCCACCAGCACCACGCCCAGCTCGCGCTCGTCAGCGGTGAGCACGGCCACGCTGGAGGCCAGCGAGGACAGCACCAGGTCATCGACCTGCAGGCCGCAGCGCTGCACGCACTTGGTGATGTTCTGCGCCGCCGACTGCGCGCAGGTGACCAGATGGGCATGCACTTCCAGTCGCACGCCGGTCATGCCGACCGGGTTGCGGATGCCTTCCTGCGAATCATCCAGCACGTATTCGCGCGGGATCGCATGCAGGATCTTCTGGTCAGCCGGGATGGCCACCGCCTTGGCCGCATCCAGCACCCGGTCCAGGTCAGCCCAGGTGACCTCGCCATCGCGGATCGGCTGCAGGCCCTGCGAATTGCGGCACTGCACGTGGTTGCCGGATATGGAGGCATACACCGAGCGGATCTCGCAGCCGGCCATCAGGTCGGCTTCCTCGACCGCACGCTTGATCGACTCCACGGTCGATTCGATGTCCACCACCACGCCGCGCTTGAGGCCGCGCGATTCATGCGAGCCGATGCCGATCACCTCGATCGGATTGCCCGGCGAGTACTCACCCACCAGGGCCACCACCTTGGAGGTGCCGATATCCAGGCCGACGATCAGCGATTTGTCACCCTTGCGATTCATGTCCTGTCCTGCTTCACGGAGGCTTTGGCCTCACCCCAGCTCAGGGTGAAACCATTGGTGTAACGAAGGTCGGCGCGCACGATCGGCGCCTTCTGCGCGGCCACCAGCTGGGGCAGCACGCGGGCAAAACGTTGCAGGCGGCTGCGCGCATCGTGCCGGCCCAGGACCACGTCGATGTCGCCGGCCAGGCGCAGCTCCCAGCTGCCACGGGCATCCATGCGCACCCGCTGCAGCGGCTGCCCGCTGCGTGCAAACAGCTCGCTGGCAAAGGCATGCAGTTCCAGCACCTGCTCGGTCTGGGCATCCGGGCCGCCCAGATCCGGCAGCGCGCTCACATCCAGCCCTTCGGGAATGGCAATCAGCTTGCCCTGCACCGAGAGCAGGCGGTCATCGCCCCAGCGGGCCAGCGGCTGGTGTTCGACCAGGGTCACTTCCAGCACGTCCGGCCACAGCTTGTGGACCTTGGCCGATTCGACCCAGGGCAAGGCTTCCAATTCGTCCTGGGCCGCCTGCAGGTCAACGGCGAAATAGCCGACCTGGGCATACGGCATGAGGATGGTCTGCACCTGCTCGGCGCTGACCTGGGCCATCGGCGCATGCACGCGCAGGCGGGCCAGCGGCCAACGGTCGGCACCGATCCAGCCACCGAGCACGCCCACCACCGGCAGGGCCACCATGGCCAGGGCGATCAACCACAGCATCAGGCGCAACACCACGTTCATCGCCCACCCTCCGGCGCGCGCGCGCACACGCTGGCCGCAGCGCAGGGCGGCGGGCAGCGATACGGGAAGCGGGACGATGCGCAGGTCACGGCGTGCCGGCCTCGCTGAAGCCTTCGCTGATGATCAACGGGGCAATACCGCCGATGTCGCCGGCCCCCATCAACAGCAGCAGGTCATCGTCCTGGAGGACATCAGGCAGCACCGACAGCAGGTCGGCGGTATGGCCAACCACGACCGGCTCGCTGCGGCCACGGGCACGGATGGCACGGGCCAGCGACTTGGCATCGGCACCGGGAATCGGCGCCTCACCGGCCGGATAGACCTCGCACAGCACCAGTGCATCCACATCGGACAGCACCGCGGCGAAGGCATCGAACTGGTCACGGGTACGGCTGTAACGGTGCGGCTGGAAGGCCACGACCAGACGCTTGTCCGGCCAGCCACCACGGGCGGCGGCAAACACGGCGGCAAGCTCGCGCGGATGGTGGCCGTAGTCATCGACCACGCGCACGCTGGCGCCCTTGGCCGTGCTGACCTGGCCCAGATCGTTGAAGCGGCGGCCCACGCCCTGGAACTTCTCCAGCGCCGCGCCGATCGCCGCAGGGCTCACGCCCAGCTGCCAGCCCACGGCCGCAGCGGCCAGGGCATTGAGCACGTTGTGGCGGCCCGGCAGGGCCAGGGTCACCGCAGTGCGGCTGCCTTCGGGCAGGCACAGGGTGAAATGCATGCGCCCGCCGTCCTGGACGATGTCCTCGGCGCGCACGTCGGCATGGTCCACGGTGCCGTAGCTCATCACATGACGCGGGGTCTGCGCGGCCAGCGCGGCCACTTCCGGGTCATCCAGGCAGAGCACGGCCAGGCCGTAGAACGGCAGGCGCTGCAGGAATTCGGCGAATGCCGCCTGCACCCGGGAGAAGTCGTTGCCGTAGTTTTCCAGGTGGTCGGCATCGATGTTGGTGATGATGGCCACCAGCGGATTCAGGCGCAGGAAGCTGCCATCGCTTTCATCGGCCTCGGCCACCAGCCACTGGCCCGAACCGAGCTTGGCATTGGCACCGGCAGCCAGCAGCTGGCCACCGATGACGAAGGTCGGGTCCAGCTCGCCTTCGCTCAGCACCGCCGCGGTCAGCGAGGTGGTGGTGGTCTTGCCGTGGGTACCGGCCACGGCGATGCCGCGGCGGAAGCGCATCAGCTCGGCCAGCATCGCCGCACGCGGCATGATTGGAATGCGCTGGCTGCGCGCCTCCATCAGCTCCGGGTTGTCCGGCTTGATCGCACTGGAGACCACCACGCAGTCGGTGCCCAGCACGTTGGCAGCGGAGTGCCCACGCATGATGCGCGCGCCCAGGCCAGCCAGACGGCGGGTCGCCGCGTTGTCACTGTTGTCCGAACCGGACACTTCATAGCCCAGGGTCAGCATGACTTCGGCAATGCCGCTCATGCCGGTACCGCCGATGCCGACGAAGTGCACGCGCGGGAAGGCGCGGACCAGGTCCTGGGTGTCGTGGAGGCGGCGGCTCATGCCTGCACCCCGGAGTTCGGCGCGCGGTTGCCCTTGGCCGTTTGCATGGTTGATTCCTCGAGAATGATGTCGGCGATACGCGCGGCGGCATCGACGCGGGCCAGGCCTCGGGCGGCCTGTGCCATCGCCAGACGGCGCGGTGCATCGTCATGGAGTTGCTGCAGCAACGGCTGCAGCGTGGCCGCCAGGCGCTCGTCCTGCTTCAACAGGACGGCCGCCTGGTGCTCGACCAGGTATTGGGCATTGCGGGTCTGGTGGTCATCCACCGCTGCGGCAAACGGCACCAGCACCGAGGGCACGCCGACGGCGCACAGCTCGGCCAGGGTCGAAGCACCGGCACGGCAGACCACCAGGTCGGCCCAGGCAAAGGCTTCGGCCATATCGGCAATGAACGGGCTGACTTGAGCTTGCACACCGGCCTGGGCATAGGCCGCCACGGCCTCGGCATGCAGCTTGTCCCCGCTCTGGTGGCGGATGTCGAAGCTGGCCTGGCCGGCCAGGGCGGCCACTGCCTGCGGCACGGCCTGGTTCAGGGCACGCGCGCCCTGGCTGCCACCCACCACCAGCACCCGCAGCGGGCCGCTGCGTCCGGCCAGACGCTGGGCCGGCTCGGCAATGGCGGCGATCTGCTCACGCACCGGGTTGCCGACCAGCTCTTCGCCAGCCGGGAAGCTGCCCGGGAAGCCGACCAGCAGGCGGCGGCAGAAGCGCGACAGGATCCGGTTGGTCATGCCCGGGGCACGGTTCTGTTCGTGCACGATCAGCGGCACCCCGAGCAGACGCCCGGCCAGGCCACCGGGGCCGGAAGCAAAGCCACCAAAGGCCACCACCGCACGCGGGTTGCGCTTGCGCAGGGCAAAGCCAGCCGCCCGCACCGCACGCATGATCCGGAACGGTGCGGCCAGCAGGGCCAGCTTGCCCTTGCCACGCACACCGGCGATGGGCAGGGTGTCGATGGCAATGTCGTGCGGCGGCACCAGACGGGTTTCCATCGCGCCTTCGGCACCGAGCCAGGTCACCGGCACGCCACGCGCACGCAGTTCGCTGGCCACGGCCAGGCCCGGGAAGATATGTCCGCCGGTGCCCCCGGCCATGATCACCACCGGACGTGCGGTGGCCTGTACTACCGGCTCGGTCATCGCAGGTCTCCAAAGGTGGGTTCAACACGGGATTGCAGGCGGCTGGTACCGCGCACGGCAGCATGCTGCTGGGCACGGGCGGCCACTTCGGTGGCACGCAGCGGCGCGGCGGCCGGCACCGGCTCCTCGTCCTCGTCTGCGGCAGCGGGCGCGGCATCATCCAGGCCACCGGCGATGCGCCAGGACTGGCGGCGCACCGCACGCTGGTACTCCCAGGACACGCGCAACAGCACGCCCACGGCCACGCAGGTCATCATCACACTGGAGCCGCCGGCCGAAATCAGCGGCAGGGTCAGGCCCTTGGTCGGCAACATGCCCAGATTGACCCCGATCGAAATGAAGGCCTGCATGCCCAGCCACAGGGCCACGCCGTAGGCGACATAGCCGGAGAAGTGGCGACGCTGCTCCACGCACTGCATGCCCAGCCACAGGGCGCGACCGATCAGCAGCGACAGCAGCGCGATCACCACGCAGACGCCGGCAAAGCCGGTCTCCTCGGCCAGTACCGAGAAGATGAAGTCGGTGTGGGCCTCGGGCAGGTAGTTCAATTTCTGGATCGATGCGCCCAGCCCCACCCCGGTCCACTCGCCGCGACCGATGGCCATCAGCGCATTGGTCAGTTGGTAGCCGGAGCCGAGCTGATCGGCCCACGGATCGACGAAGGAAGTGATGCGGCGCAGGCGGTAGGGTTCAAACACCGCCACCCCGACCAGCAGCGCACCGCCGAACAGGGCCGGCATGGCCATCTTGGGCAGGTTGCCGCCGCCCAGCACCAGCAGGGCCACGGTGATGCCACACAGCAGCACCGAGGAACCGAAGTCCGGCTGCAGCAGCAGCATGGCCACCAGGGCCACAACCACGCCCAGCGGCTTGAACAGCGCCGTCCAGGTGGCATTGACCTCGTCGGAAAAACGCACCAGGTAGCTGGACAGCCAGATGATGTAGAGCACCTTGACCGCTTCCACCGCCTGGAAGTTCAGCAGGCCCAGGCGCAACCAGCGGCGTGCACCGTTCACGCTGTGGCCCAGCCCCGGCAGCATCACCAGGGCCAGCAGCACGAAGCAGCCGATCAGCAGCCACTTGTTGTATTCCTCGACCTTGCGCAGCTCCAGCTGCATCACGCCCAGCGCCAGCACCGTACCCAGCGCCAGGTGGAACAGGTGGCGCTTGAGGTAGTAGGTCGGATCACCGGCCAGGGCCACCGAGGCCGAGGCCACCATGATCACACCGATCGTCGCCAACGCCAGGGCAGCACCGAGCAACCAGCGGTCATATGCACCGCCGATGGCTTCCAGCCGGGTTGCCTGGGGCGACATGTCGTTCATCAACGCACCTTCAGCGTCGCCAGGCCGATCAACACCAGCACCACCGAGATGATCCAGAAGCGCACGATCACGCGCGGCTCGGGCCAGCCCTTCAGTTCGAAGTGGTGGTGGATCGGGGCCATGCGGAACACGCGCTTGCCGGTCAGCTTGAAGCTGGCGACCTGGATCATCACCGACAGGGTCTCGATGACGAAGATGCCGCCCATCACCACCAGCACCAGCTCCTGGCGCACGATCACCGCCATGGTGCCCAGCACCGCACCCAGGGCCAGGGCGCCGACATCGCCCATGAACACCATGGCCGGATAGGTGTTGAACCACAGAAAGCCCAGGCCCGCGCCGGCAATGGCCGCGCAGATGATCACCAGTTCACCGGCACCGGGAATGGCCGGAATCTGCAGGTAACGGGCAAATTCGGCATGGCCGGAGGCATAGGCGAACACGCCCAGGGCGCCGGCCACCAGCACGGTGGGCATGATCGCCAGGCCATCCAGGCCATCGGTCAGGTTGACCGCATTGGAGAAGCCGACGATCCAGAAGTAGGCAATCACCACGAAGGCGATGCCGGCCATCGGCAAGGCGATGGACTTGAACATCGGGATGTAGAAATTCAGCGTGGCCGGGGCATCGGCGGTCTGCCACAGGACCAGGCCGGCGGCCAGGCCGAAGATGGACTGCAGCAGGTACTTCCAGCGCGACTTCAGGCCATTGGGGTCACGTTTGGCGATCTTGATCCAGTCGTCGTACCAACCGATGCCGCCAAAGCACACCATCACCGCCAGCACAATCCAGATGTAGCGGTTGCCCAGGTCCGCCCAGAGCAAGGTGGCCACGGCGATGGCCAGCAGGATCAGGCCGCCGCCCATGGTCGGGGTGCCGGCCTTGGAGAAGTGGGTCTTGGGGCCATCGGTACGGATCGGCTGGCCCTTGAACTGGGCCAGGCGGGCAATCGCCCACGGGCCCAGCCACAGGCACAGGCCCAGCGCGGTCAGCGCCGCCAGGATGCCGCGGAAGGTGATGTAGTTGAACAACCGGAACAGGTCGTTGAACTGCTGCAGCCATTGGGCCAACTCAAACAACATGATGCTTTTCCTCGCCGCGCTGGAGCAGCGCGGTCACAATCTTGTCCATGGCGCTGCCGCGTGAGCCCTTGACCAGGCAACGCGCCGCAGCGGGAAGTTCGTCGGCCAGTGCCGCGGCCAGTTCGGCGTGGCTGGCAAAGTGGCGGCCACCCTCACCGAAGGCGGCAGAGGCCGCATCGGCCAGCTCGCCCAGGGTCCAGACCCGGGCCAGGCCGGCACTGCGCGCCTGCTCGCCGGCAGCGGCGTGCAGGGCACGCGCCTGCGGGCCCAGCTCACGCATGTCACCGAGCACCAGCCAGCCCTGGCCATCGGCCGCGGCCAGCGCGGCAATGGCGGCGGCCAGCGAACCGGGGTTGGCGTTGTAGCTGTCATCGATCAGGGTGGCGCCATTGCCCAGGGTGTGGGCGACCTGGCGGCCGGCCACCGGCCGGGCCAGGGCCAGGCCGTCAGCGACCTGGGCCAGCTCGATGCCGGCAGCCAGGGCCAGCGCGGCCGCGGCCAGCGCATTGCCGACGTTGTGGCGGCCGGCCAGGGCCAGCTGCACAGCGGCCACGCCCTGCGGGGTCACCAGTTCAAAGCGCGAGCCGTCCGCGTCCAGCACGATGCCGCGGGCGCTGACCTCGGCCGGCAGGTCCAGGCCGAAGCGCAGCACGCGGCAACCGGCCGGCACGCAGGCCTGTTCAAACCACGCACCGAAGGCATCGTCGGCATTGATCACCGCCACCCCGTTGGCCGGCAGGGCGCGGTAGATCGCGCCCTTGGTCTGGGCCACACCGAGCAGGCTGCCCATGCGTTCCAGATGGGCGGCGGCAATGTTGTTGACCAGCGCGTAGGTCGGCCGGGCGATATCGGTCAGGTAGGCAATGTCGCCCGGCTTGCCGGCGCCCATTTCGTAGACGGCCCAATGCGCATCTTCCGGCGCATCGAGCACGGCCAGCGGCAGGCCGATCTCGTTGTTGCGGTTGCCCGGGGTGGCATACACGCTCTTGCCCTGCACCTGCGCGGCATGGGCGAGCACGGCGCTGAGCAGGGTCTTGACCGAGGTCTTGCCGTTGGAACCGGTGATGGCGAACACCTCGGTGTCGCGCCCGGCCTGGATGCCGGCGGCAATCCGAGCCAAGGCCAGTTCGCTGTTGTCCACCACCAGTTGCGGCAGGTCGATGTCCAGCACGCGCTCGACCAACAGCGCCGCCGCACCGGCCGCCTGCGCGGCCTGGGCAAAGTCGTGGCCATCAAAACGTTCGCCACGCAGGGCGACATACAGGCTGCCCGGGACAATGGCACGGGTGTCGTTGGACAGGCCATCGATGGCCACATCCTCACCGTGCAGGGTGCCCTGCGCCCAGTGGCCCAGCATCGACAGCGGCGTACGCCTCATTGCCCTTCTCCGTCGTTGTTGGATCCATCGTTGTTGCCAAAGTGCAGGTCCAGGCACTGCTGGGCGACCTGGCTGTCATCAAAGGGATGCTTGACCCCGTTGATGTCCTGATAGGGTTCGTGGCCCTTGCCGGCAATCAGCACCACATCACCGGCAGCCGCGCCGGCAATCGCGCCGTCGATGGCCAAGGCACGGTCGCGCTGCACGCTCACCGCCTCGCGGCGGGCAAAGCCGGCCAGGATGTCGGCAACGATGGCGTCCCCATCCTCGGTGCGCGGGTTGTCGTCGGTGACGATCACCTTGTCGGCATGTTCCTCGGCAATGGCCGCCATCTGCGGACGCTTGCCGGTATCGCGGTCACCGCCGCAGCCGAACACGCAGGCCAGCAGGCCATCGACATGGTCTTCCAGCGAACTGAGCGCCTGCAGCAGGGCATCCGGGGTGTGGGCGTAATCGACCACCACGGTCGGCTGGCCGCTCTGGCCACCGAGCTTGTTCATGCGCCCGGCAATCGGGCGCAGCTTGCCGAGCAGGGCGGCGATGTCGGTCACACCGTTGCCCTGGGCCAGCAGCACACCGGCCACGGCCAGCAGGTTGTCGACATTGAAGCGGCCCAGCAGCGGCGAATCGACCTGTGCCTGCTCGCCATCGGCGGCCAGGGTGAAATGCAGGCCGGCGCCATCCAGTTCGATCGCACTGGCCTGCAGCCGGGCAGCAGCCACACCACGCGAGCTGACCCCGATCACCGCCACGGCCGGATCAATCACCGCCAGCAGGGCCGGGGCGTAGGCATCGTCCAGGTTGACCACGGCAGCCTTCAGCCCGGCGCGCTGGAACAGGCGGGCCTTGGCCGCGCCATAGGCTTCCATGGTGCCGTGGTAATCCAGATGGTCGCGGGTGAGGTTGGTGAACACCGCAATGTCGTAGTGCACCGCGTCCACCCGGCCCTGGTCCAGCGCATGCGAGCTGACCTCCATGGCCGTGGCCATGGCACCGTCATCGCGCAACCGGGCCAGCACCTGGTGCATCTGCAGCACCAGCGGGGTGGTGAAACCGGTCGGTACCACCTGCCCGTACAGGCCGACACCCAGGGTGCCGATCGAGCCGGAGCGGATGCCCTGCAGCTGCCAGGCCTGGCCCAGCAACTGCACGGTGGAGGTTTTGCCGTTGGTGCCGGTGACCCCGACCATGGTCATCGCGCGCGAGGGCTGACCATGGAACTGGTCGGCCATCTGGCCCATGCGGGCACGCAGGCCAGGCACGGCAATGGCATCGGCCGGCACGTCAATGCCGTCAGGCGCCGGGGAGTCATACAGGATCGCCGCGGCACCGTTGGCCCGCGCCTGTTCAACAAAGTTCAACCCGTGCGCACCGAAGCCGGCGACACAGACAAAGCCATCGCCCGGGCGTACGTCACGGCTGTCCAGCACCAGGCCGGAAACCTCGTGCCCGGCGGCAGCGGCAATGTCCGGCAGCAGGGTCGACAGCGGCAGGCGGCGGCTCACAGCACACCTCCGGCCGGCAGTGCCTGCGGCATGGCCGCGTCCAGCTCGGCGCCGGCATCGGGAATCAGGGTCGGATCGGGCGCAGCCGGCAGCACGCTGGCGCTGTGGCCAAGCTTGCCGCTGGCCTGTGCGGCCAGCCAGGCATCGATGTTGTCCGGCGGCACGTCCATCAGACGCAGCGCCCCTTCCATCACGTGGTGGAACACCGGCGCTGCCACCAGTCCGCCGTAATAGGCGCTGCCCTGGGGATCATTGATCACAATCACGGTTGCAAATCGGGGGTTGGTCGCCGGCACCAGGCCGGCAAACAGGGAATTGTAATGGCCGCGCACGTATCCGCCCGGACCGGCTTTACGTGCCGTTCCGGTTTTGCCGGCCACGTGGTAACCGAGGATGCCGGCCTGCTTGGCACCGCCCTGGGTGACCACGGTCTGCATCATTTCCACCACCTGGTCGGCCACCTGCTCGTCCACCACCTGGCGCACGGTGCGCTCGTCCGCACTCTGGCCACGGATGAAGGTCGGGCTGACCAGCTGGCCGCCATTGCCCAGGGTGGCAAAGGCCTGGGCGATCTGCAGCGGGGTCACACTCAGGCCGTAGCCGTAGGACATGGTGCTCTTGGTGCTGCCAGACCAGTTGGGCGAACCCGGGGTGGGCACCACGCCGGCCGACTCACCGGGAAAACCACTGCCCGGGGCCTGGCCGTAACCGAAGCTGCGCACGGTGTCGTAGAAGGTACGGTCCGGCATCAGCGCGGCCATCTTGGCCGAGCCGATGTTGGAGGAACGGGTGATCACCCCGGTGGTGGTCAGCACGCCGTTGTTGCGCGGCACGTCGCGGATCGTATAGCGGCCCAGCGACATGTAGCCCGGGTTGGTGTCGAACACGCTGTTGGCGGTGACCACACCGGACTGCAGGGCCGAGGCCACGGTCAGCGGCTTCATCGTCGAGCCCGGCTCGACCAGGTCGGTCACCGCCCGGTTGCGACGGGTGTCCGGGCTGGAGCTGCCCACCGCATTGGGGTTGTAGGTGGGCAGGTTGGCCATGGCCAGCACTTCGCCGGTGGCCACGTCCATCACCACCACCGAACCGCCGGCGGCCTTGTGCTGGTTGACCGCATTGCGCAGCTCGCGCATGGCCAAAAACTGGATGCGGCGGTCGATGCTCAGGGTCAGGTCACGGCCAGGCTCGGCCGCACGCACCAGGTCGATGCTCTCCACGATCGCGCCCTTGCGGTCGCGGATCACCTTCTTGGCACCGGGCTGGCCGCTGAGCCATTCGTCAAAGGCCAGTTCCAGCCCTTCCTGGCCCTGGTCATCGATGTTGGTGTAGCCCAGCACGTGGGCCAGCGCCTCGCCCTGCGGGTAGTAACGGCGGAACTCGCGCTGGGAGAACACACCGGGAATCTTCAGGTCCAGCACGCGCTGCGCCTCGTCCGGGTTGATCCGGCGGCGCACGTACATGAATTCCTTGTCAGCCTTCTGCGCCAGGCGCTGGGTCAGCTCCTCGTGGGAGACGGCCAGGGCCTGGGACAGCTCACCGATGCGATCGGGATGGGCCAGCAGCTCCTTCGGGTTGACCCAGATCGAGGCCACCGGGGTGGACACCGCCACCGGCTCGCCATTGCGGTCTGTGATCATCCCGCGCGAGGTCGGGATCGGCACCTCACGCAGGAAGCGCGCCTCGCCCTGGCGCTGGTAGAAGGCGTTGTTGACCAGCTGCACATAGGCCGCACGCGCGACCAGGCTGAATGCGCACAGGCCCAAAACCGAACCAACCAGCAGCAGTCGCCCGCGCTGGTTGAAGACCCGCCCCTTGTGCTTGCGCATGTTCATTGGCGCACCACCACGATGTCGGCCGGCTCGGGAAATTTCATCCCGATCCGGCTGCGCGCCAGTTGATCCACCCGCCCGGCCTGGGTCAGGGTCGCCTGCTCCAGCTGCAGGCGGCCGAACTCGATGTTCAGCTCGTCGCGCTGGTGTTCCAGCCGCGACAGCTCGACAAACAACTGGCGGTGCTGGTGACGCTTGTGCACAACCGCCACCGCCGAAGCGATGGTGGCCACCAGCAGGATCACCAGCAACAGACGGGCCATCAGCGTGCCCCCACCTTCTGCGCCACGCGCAGCACGGCGCTGCGCGCACGCGGGTTCACGTTCAACTCGTCATCATCGGCCTTGATCGCACCGCCCACCAGCTCCAGGGTCGGGCTGAAGCTGACCTCGGTCGGCATGCGGCGGTTGCCCGGCGGGGCCTTGGCCAGCTTGTTGAAGTACTGCTTGACGATGCGGTCTTCCAGCGAATGGAAGCTGATGATGGCCAGGCGGCCTTCCGGCTTGAGCAGCGACACCGCCGCATCCAGCGCCAGCTCCAGATCGGCCAGCTCACGGTTGATGTGGATGCGGATGGCCTGGAAGCTGCGGGTGGCCGGGTTGGACTTGTCCTTGCCGCGCGGCACCACCTTGTTGATCAGTTCGGCCAGCTGCGCGGTGCGGGTCAGCGGGGTCTTCTCGCGCTCGGCCACGATCGCCCGGGCAATCTTGCGGCTGGCGCGTTCCTCGCCATAGGTCCACAGCACGTCGGCAATTTCACGCTCATCGGCGATGGCCAGCCACTGCGCCGCACTGAGCCCGGAATCCGGGTCCATGCGCATGTCCAGCGGGCCATCCTTGCCGAAGGAGAAACCACGTTCGGCCACATCCAGCTGCGGCGAGGACACGCCCAGATCCAGCAGGATGCCGTCCACACCGTCGCCGGTTGCCGACCACTGCGCCATCTGCGCGAACGAGCCACGGAAGATCGCCACCCGGCCATCGGGGGCGAAGTCGCGCTGCGCCACGGCAATGGCTTCCGGATCCTTGTCCATCACCAACAAACGCCCGTCCGGACCGAGCTGTTCGAGCACGCCACGGGAATGCCCGCCGCGTCCGAACGTGCCGTCCAGATAGGTTCCGTTTTCGATCACCCTCAGGCCATTGAGGACCTGGGCGTAGAGCACCGGCAGATGTTGCGCCGGCGGCTGCGCCGAAGGGTGACCGGTGTGCGGCTGCTCACGCATCCCGGCCCCCTGGTTCACAGTCTCAGGTCGAGCAGGTCATCGCCCAGGTCGCCGTCATCCAGCGTCTGGTCGATCAGCGCGCGATGCGCCTGCTCGCTCCACAGTTCAAATTTGTCGCCCATTCCCATCAGCACCGCTTTCTTCTCGATGCCCACCGCACTGCGGTGGCTGGGGGGCAGCGTGATACGACCATTGCCGTCCAGCTCCAGGTGGGCCGCCGAACCCACCAGCTTCTGCTGCAGGGTGCGCACGGTCTTGCTCATGTTGGGGCGGGCCAGCAGGTCATCGCGCACCTTCTCCCACGCATCGGGGCGGTACAGCCACAGGCAGCCGCGCTCGAAGGGGTTGTAGGTCAGGACCAGACGGTTGCCACACGCCGACGCCACAAGCTCACGCTGGACGGTGGGAACCGTCATGCGCCCCTTGTCGTCAACAGTGATGGCGGTCTCACCCTGGAACACGATTGCTCTGCCTGCCTGTGTTTTTTCAATGAATTATTGAACCACGAAAACCCACAAAAAACCCGGAATTCCCGCTGTTGCCCACCTTAGCAGCGCCCCTCCCCTTGTCAACAACTTTTCCAAGGGCAAATCACTTTCCCGATCAATGGTTTGCAACAATCTTTAGAGACTTGTTCAAGGCTTATCCACAAGTTGCTGTTTCCGCAGCCCTTTCCAAATTTCACAGAAGTTCAGGCCCATGCACGGCGCGTGAAGACCAACCTGCGCCAGCCACTTCGGCCCGGACGCCTCTGGCCGGGCCATGCGCAAACGGCGACACTGCCGCGATGTGCGTACTGGCAATGGCCTGGCAGGCCCACCCGCGATGGCGCTTGCTGTTGATCGGCAACCGCGATGAATTCCACCCACGCCCCACCGCGGCAGCCGCGTCGTGGACAGATGCCCCGTTGCTGGGCGGGCGCGACCTGCGCGCCGGCGGCAGCTGGCTGGCCACCGATGGCCACGGCCGGCTGGCGGTGCTGACCAATGTGCGCGACCCGCAGGCCGCCCAGACCGGGCCCTCGCGTGGCGCCCTGGTGGCCGGCTTCCTGCAGCAGGGCGCCAGCGCGGCCAGCCACAGCCAGGTACTGGCCAGCCAGGCCTGGCCCTACGCCCCGTTCAACCTGCTGCTGGCCGATGCCACCGGTTGCCACTACCTGGGCAACCACCCGCTGCGGCAGGCATCCCTGCCGGCCGGGGTACACGGCCTGTCCAATGCCGGCCTCGGTGCACCCTGGCCGAAGAGCGAACACCTGCGTCTGGCCCTGCAGGATTGGCTGGCCAGCGGCAGCGATGACCACGACCCGCTGTGGCAGGCCCTGGCCGATGAGCACGTACCGGCCGATGCACAGCTGCCCGACACCGGCATCGGCCTGGACCTGGAACGCCAGCTCGGCCCGGTGTTCATCCGTGGCCAGCACTACGGCACCCGCGCCAGCACCGTGGTGGCCATCGACCAGGCCGGGGCCGGCTGGCTGATCGAACGCCGCTACGGCAGCGATGGCCTGTACCTGGGCCAGAGCCACTGGCATTTTGATGGCCACGGGGCATTCACCCAGGCCTGAGCCGGCACCGGCCAACAAAAAACGCCCCGGCAATGCCGGGGCGTTGGAAACAGGAGGCGGAGCCGGCCGATAAGCCGGGTTCTGTCGTGGACAGTCATTCCTCTAGGCGCCACGTCACCGTGACGCTCAAGCAACCTACCCGGATCCAGCGCGGGCCACGCCAATGGATCCCTATTTGGTCTTGCTCCAGGTGGGGTTTGCCGTACCGGTCTGTTGCCAGACTCGCGGTGCGCTCTTACCGCACCATTTCACCCTTGCCACGCCTCCTGCCTCAACCTTGCGGTTGTGCGGAAAACTTGGCCGGACATTCGTCCGGCAAGTACCCGCAGCGGCAGGAGCGTTCGGCGGTATCTTTCTGTTGCACTTTCCGTCGGCTTGCGCCGCCCAGGCGTTACCTGGCACCTTGCCCTGTGGAGCCCGGACTTTCCTCGGCACCCTTAGAAAGGATGACGCGACTGTCTGGCCGGCTCCGCCAGTGTGTATTGTCGCATGTCAGCAGCCGCTTTGACTGTCTGCCACTGCAATCAGCCGATCAGGCACGCTCGACCGCACGAGCACCATCGGCCTGCAGACTCCACACCACCTGGGGATGCACGATCGCCACCTGCTGCCAGTCGGCGAAGGCGTCCTGCGCCAGCAGCTGTTGATGCAACAGTGCCACCCGCTGTTGCCAGTGGCGTGCCGCACCCCCTTGGTCCAGCGGCGCACACGGCAGGGCCGGCAACGGCCAGTTGTCATGCAGCAGCAGGACATTGCGTGGCTGGCGGTTGAAACCCTCGCGGGCGATCACCTCGCGCTTCTTGGCCACTGCCCAGCGCATCACCGCCAGCCACAGGCCTTCGGGGTCCTCACTGTCATAGCCGGGGCGGCCACCACGCGGGGCGAGCAGGCGTTGCAGCATCGGGTTGGACCAGTCCCAGTCGTGTTCACCCGGGGCCAGCACCGGCCGCACCCAGCCGGAGTTGATCTCGCGCAGCTGGGTCTGCAGGCGCTTGAGCTCCTCCGGCACCACTTCCATGCACTCCACGCCAATGGCCAGGCCCGGCGCGGAGAGCAAAAAATCCGGACGTTCGCTGCTGTGCACCCGCAGCGGGTAGGCCAGCTGGCCGGCATTGACCGCCAGCCAGGCCGCCATCAACCAGCGCTCGCGCGGCTTCTTGTCCAGCAGCGCGGCCTGGGTGGCAGGCAGGCTTTCCAGCCCGAGCTGGGCCTGCAGGGCCAGGGCGCTGTCGGCGCGCCAGCTCAGCTCGGCCACCGTTTCCCGGCTCATGCGCCCTGATCAGCCGCCTGGCCATACAGGGCCTTGCGCGGGGCGCCGCTGAGTTCGGCGGCCAGCTTGGCCGCAGTGGAGGGCGGCAGGTGCTCATTGAGCTTGGCGTACAGGCGGCGGCCTTCGGCAATCTGCGCGGCCTGGTCATCGCCGGCGCCCTGCACCATCACCACAAACTCGCCCTTGCGCTGGTTGGGGTCGGCCTGCACCTGGGCCAGCAGGCCGGCCAGGTCACCGTCGAGCACGGTCTCGAACAACTTGGTCAACTCGCGCGCCAGCACCGCCGGGCGGTCAGCACCGAACACGGCCACCATGTCGGCCAGCGATTCCTCGATCCGGTGCGAGGATTCGTAGAACACCAGGGTCGCCGTGGCCCCGGCCAGACGCGACAGGCGCTCGCGGCGGCCACTGGACTTGGCCGGCAGGAAACCCTCGAAGGCAAACCGGTCGCTGGGCAGGCCGGCCACACTCAAGGCAGCAATCGCCGCACAGGCGCCGGGCACCGGGCTGACCTTGATCCCGGCCGCACGTGCCGCGCGCACCAGCTTGAAGCCCGGGTCGGACACCAGCGGGGTGCCGGCATCGGACACCAGGGCCAGCGATTCGCCGGCCAGCAGGCGGGCCACCACCTTGTCGGCGATGGCCTCCTCGTTGTGGTCATGCAGGGCGACCAAGGGCTTGTCGATGCCGTAATGGGCCAGCAACGGGCGGGTATGGCGGGTGTCTTCGGCACAGACCGCTGCAACCGCGCGCAGGGTGTCCCGGGCACGGTCAGACAGATCGGCCAGGTTGCCGATCGGGGTAGCGATCACATACAGCGTAGCGGTGGACATCTTGATAAGACGGCTTTGTCATGGTCAGGGTTAGAATCCTACCGCTTCCTTGCCTCCACCCTGCGGCGCATCCGCGCAATGGACCTCGAGATGAAAAACGCCACCCTGCGGTTGTCCGCCCTGTCCATCAGCCTGGCCCTGCTGGCCGGCTGTGCCACCACGGCCACCACCCCGTCGGCCAGCCCGGCCCAGAGTGCGGCCCTGGCACAGCTCGATGGTGGCCAGCCGCGCGAAGCGGCCATTGCCCTGGAGACCCTGGCCGGCAGCCTGCGCGGTGCGGCACGCAACCAGACCCTGGCCGATGCCGCATGGGGCTGGCACCTGGCCGGCGACAGCGCGCGCGCGCAGTCCCTGCTCACCCAGGTCAACCCGCGCCAGCTTGCCGGCGCCAGCCAGCAGCGCTACCAGCTGCTGCAGGCCATTGCCGCGCTGGCCGCCAACCAGCCGGCCCAGGCCCTGAGCCTGCTGGCCAGCCCCCAGGCCGTGCACGCCCCGCTGCAGGCACCGTGGCTGCAGACCAGCGCCGCCGCCCAGGAAGCGCAGGGCGACCTGTTTGCTGCCGCCGCCAGCCTGCACCGCGCCCTGCCCCTGCTCAGCGGCGCCGCGCGCGATACCGCCCAGGCCGATATCCAGCGCCTGCTGGCCCGCGTCGATGACACCACCCTGCGCAACCGCAGCGCCGCCCTGGCCGCCGATGACAGCTTCTACAACCTGGCTGGCCGCGCACTGATTGCGCGCGGCCTGAGCCTGCCGCGGCCGTTGCAGCTGGACCCGGCCAGCCTGCCCGATTTCAGCCAGCGCGCGGCGGCCGAACGCGACGGTTACCGGCCGCCGGCCCATATCGCCGTGCTGTTGCCGCTCAGTGGCCAGCTGGCCACTGCCGCCGGCCCGGTCCGTGACGGCCTGCTGGCCGGTTACTACGCCGAACACCGCCGCCGCCCGGAACTGCAGTTCATCGATACCGCCGGCACCGCCGCCGGCGCCCTGAGCGCCTATGACAAGGCCGTGGCTGCCGGCGCTGATTACGTGATCGGCCCACTGGGACGTGACGAGGTCGATGCCCTGTTCGCGCGCAGCCAGCTGCCGGTACCGGTGCAGGCGCTCAACCATGGCCGCACCCTGCCGCCGGCCGGCCACCTGGCCTTCTCCCTGGCGCCGGAAGATGACGGCCTGATGGCCGCCGAATACCTGCTGGCGCGCGAACGCCGCAATGTGGCGGTCATCCACAGCAGTGATGACAACGGCCGCCGCGCCGCGGCCGCTTTCGCCAACCAGTTCAAGCAGCGTGGTGGCCAGGTGGCCGCCAGCATCGCCGTCAGTGACAGCCCGACCAACATCGGCAGCCAGCTGCCGGCCGGGGTTGATGGCGTGTTCCTGGCCGTGCGTGGCCCGCAGGCGCGCGCCCTGGCCCCGCAGCTGGCCCTGGCCGGTCTGGGCGGCGCTACCCGCGTGGGCAGTTCGCAGCTGACCTCCGGCACCGGCAAAGCCGAAGAAGACCAGGCCCTGGACGGTATCGCCTTCCCTACCGAGCGCTGGGCCAGCCATGGCGTCGCCGGCCTGCCGGCCGCCAGCGAACTGGCCGGCCGCCTGCCTACCGCCCGCGGTGGCGCTGCGCGCCTGCTCGCCTTCGGCTTTGATGCCTGGAAGATCAGCGCCTACCTGCCGCACCTGGCCACCAGCACCGACCAGGGCCTGCCGGCCGCCACCGGCCTGCTGTACCTGGACGGCAGCGGCCAGGTGTTGCGCCGCCCTAGCTGGTCCACCTTCAGCGGCGGGCACAGCCAGCCGATCATGGATGGCCGCTGAGCACCTGCAACGTGGCGCGGCGGCCGAAACCACCGCGCTGAACCTGCTGCGCAGGGCCGGCCTGCAGCTGCTGGCGCGCAATGCGCGCAGCCGCGCCGGCGAACTGGACCTGGTCATGCTCGACGGCGACACCCTCGTCTTTGTCGAGGTCCGTCAGCGCAGCAGCGCCGCCTTTGGCGGCGCCCTGGATTCCATAGACGCCCACAAGTGCCGGCGTGTGGTCCGCGCCGCCACCGGCTGGCTGGCCGGCCATCCGCAGTACGCGCAAGCCCCTTGCCGCTTCGATGTGGTGCTGGCCGATGGCCAGCCGCCACAACTGCAGTGGCTGCGTGATGCCTTCCGCGCCGACGATTACTGAGCCCCGCCATGTCCGAGTTGCCCGCCGCCTTTCTTGCCGACCTGCATGCCGCCCTCGGCGATGCACTGGATTGCCGCCCGGCCAGCCTGCAGGCCCATGCCGGTGACAACTCCTGGCGCCAGCAGCTGCCGCTGGCGGTGATCAGCCCGACCAATATCGAACAGGTGCAGGCCGCCCTGCGCTGCTGTCAGCGCCACGGTGTGGCCGTGGTACCGCGCGGTACCGGCACCGGCACCACCGGCGCGGCCGTACCGACCCCGGGCAGCGTGGCCCTGTCGCTGGCACGCATGGACAGCATCCTGGCCATCCGCCCGGCCGACCGCTGCGCCATCGTCCAGCCCGGGGTACTCAACGGCACCCTGCAACAGGCACTGCAGGCACACGGCCTGTTCTGGGCACCGGACCCGTCCAGCTTCGAGATCTGCAGCATCGGCGGCAACCTGGCCACCAATGCCGGCGGCCCGCGGGCGGTGAAATACGGCACCACCCGTGACAACGTGCTCGGCCTGAAGGCCGTCACCGCCAACGGCGAGCTGATTGTCTGCGGCGGGCCATGGACCAAGGATGCCACCGGCTATGACCTGACCCACCTGCTGGTCGGCAGCGAAGGCACCCTGGCGGTGATCGTGGAAGCCACCCTGCGCCTGCAGCCACTGCCCGCCGACCGCGCCGGGCTGCGTGTGTTCTATGCCGATGCGGCCAGTGCCGCTGCCGCCGTGGCCCGCCTGATGGGCCAGCCGGTGGTACCCACCGTGTGCGAATTCCTCGACGCGCGCAGCCTTGAACTGCTGCGCGGCAATGGCGCCCAGGTGCCCGAGGCCGGCGCGATGCTGTTGCTGGATGTGGAAGGCGACAGCGACAGCCTGCCCGGCCTGCTCGCCGCCCTGGGCAAGGCCTGCGAGGGCGAGGGCCTGCTGGACATGGATGTGGCCACCGACGGGATCGCGCGTGAGCGCCTGTGGGCCGCACGCCGGGCCCTGTCGCCGGCCCTGAAGACCATTGCCCCGGGCAAGATCAACGAAGACGTGGTGGTGCCGGTCTCGCGCATCCCCGAGCTGGTGGCCGGGGTGCAGGCGCTGTCGGCACGCTTTGCGCTGCCCATCGTCACCTTCGGCCATGCCGGCAACGGCAACCTGCACGTCAACATCCTCTACCACCCCGACGATACCGAGGAGAACCAGCGCGCCCACGCCGCCCTGCCGGAGGTGTTTGCCCTGGTGCTGGCCCTGGGCGGCACCCTGTCCGGCGAGCACGGCATCGGCCTGGCCAAGCGCGACTTCATGGCCGATGCCTTCAACCCGGCCACCCTGGCCTTGATGCGGGCTATCAAGCAGGCCTTCGACCCGGCCGGCATCCTCAACCCGGGCAAGGTCCTGCCGCCGGCCTGAGCCGGCGGCAACCCACCGGAGTTATCGCATCGGCACCTTCAGTTGCGACGGGGCACTGGCCGGCGAGGAGAAGCTCACCGAGCCGAAGCTGCTGGTACGGTCGGCATAACGCGCATCGTTGGTGTCGATCACCAGCACCAGCTTGCGCCCGGCCGGGATCTCGGCCGCGGCCGCTTCCATTTCGATGTCCAGCGTCTGCGCGCGGCCGGCAGTGACATCACGCAGGGTCACCGGCTTGTAGCTGAGCAGCTCGCCCACGCCCAGCGCATTGACGCTGTACAGATAGGCAAACAGCGAGACATTGCGCTGGCTCGGGGTCACCGTGACGCGCAGGCTGGGCGCACCGCCAAGCACGCGCGCACTGGTCAGGGCAGGGGTGCTCCACACCGCCGCACCACTGCGGTTGACCAGCGGAATCGAGGCGGTGGTCGGCAGGCCCAGGCCCTGGAACAGGCCACTGATCATCACCACACCCGATTCGGACACCGTCCCCACATTGGTCAGGATGCCGTGGCTCCAGCCGGTGGCATTGGCGTTGGCCAGGTTGCCGGTCGGGCTGATCAGGCCGCTGGGCTTGGTCAGCCCGTACACCGTGGGGTTGGCCTGTACCGCCGCCCAGCTGGCATAGCCCAGCCACTGCCCACCGGTAGTGGACAGGCGTACCGGCTGCTCGGCCGGCACACCGTTGGCCGCACCCTTGAGGTGGTGGTCAAACCAGCGGGTGGCGGCGGTGTAGACCTGGTTGTCCAGGCCCAGCGCGCCGGTCAGTTCGGCGGTGGCATGGTCGCCTTGGCTGAACAGCATCTGCTTGGGACCGCGCAGGCCGCTGTAGAAGGCGGTCAGCTGGCTGGGCGGAAACAGCGCGTCGTTGTAGGCATTGGCCAGCAGCACGGCGGTGCCGTTGGCATTGATGTTGGCCAGTTCGCTGGCCGCGCCGCGCTCGGCGGCCACCGGCATCACCGCATCCACCGCGCCCTGGAAATCACCGACCAGGGACCTGCTGATCACCGCCGACAGCTCCGGGCCCGGGCGTCCGGTCAGGCCGCCGGCCCCACCCAGCAGCAGGATGCCCTGCCTGGACGGGGTCTGGTTGGCATACAGCGAGGCCTCCAGGTCAGCCCAGCCACTGAGCGCGGTGACCGCCTTGATGCGCGGATCGCGCCCTGCCGCCAGCAGGCTCACCCCGGCGCCGTAGGAAATGCCCGAGGCGCCGATCGCCTGCGGGTTGGAACGGGTGTTGGCCAGGGCCCAGTCGATCACCGAGGACACATCCTCCACCGTGGCCGCGCCGGCCACGTCGATCTTGCCGGCCGAATCCCAGAAGCCACGCGAGGTGTAGCTGACCACCACATAGCCGTCCTGGGCCATCTGGCTGGCCCGGCCCAGATATTCCAGGTTGGGCAGCGACCAGCTGGCCGGCATCACCACCAGCGGGAACGGGCCATTGCCCTGGTTCTTCGGCTCCAGCACCAGGGCGCCGAGTTCGGTGCCATCGAAGCTGGCGATGCGCTCGTAGCGCTTGCTGTACTCACCGGCCCAAGCGCCGGCACAGACGGAAAAGGTCACGGCGGCCATCAGCAACCGTTGCACGCTGCGTTTCATGCGGGTTTCTCCGAGGATCGTTGGCAGCCATCCCGGACGGGAGCTGCACGCCGTGGGGAACGCAGGCAAACCCTACCAAGCCGTACGGAGCCGCTCACGCCGCAATGCGGCAGAGTATGGAACGGCCCTCACACTCCGGAGAAATGGGTATAACCCGGCCGTGACGGATGCCAGGCCGCGCCCTTCCCATCGACCCAGTGCACCCCATGGCCTGCCTCTAGCCGGCCAATGCAGCTGACCGGGACAGCGGCCTGGGCGGCAGCGGCCAGCACTTGGGCGTGGGCGGCGGCCGGGGCGCAGAAGCACAATTCGTAGTCATCCCCACCGGCCGTCTGCAACGGCCACGCCGCCTCACCGGGAGCCAGCTGCTGCAGGGCCGGCGAGGACGGCAGATCGGCCAGCTGCAGATGCGCCGCCAACCCGCTGCGACGGCAGACATGGCCCAGGTCGGCACTCAGGCCGTCGGAGATGTCGATCGCAGCCGTGGCAATACCGCGCAGGGCCAGGCCCAGGGCATTGCGGGGAGCGGGCTGCAACAGGCGCAGGCGCACTGCTTCCAGATCGGCATCGGCCTGCACACTGGCCACATCCAGCTGCCCCTGTTGCCACAGGCGCAGGGCCAGCGCTGCCTCGCCGGGCACCCCGCTGACCCAGACTTCGTCACCGGCGCGGGCCAGGTCACGGCGCAGGGCCTGCCCGGCAGGCACCCAGCCCATTGCGGTGACCGACAGCGACAGCGGGCCACGCGTGGTATCGCCACCGACCAGGGTGATCCCGGCCCGGTCGGCCAGGGCGAACAGGCCGTCGGCAAAGGCGTCCAGCCAGGCCGCCTGACTGTGCGGCAAGGACACGGCCAGGGTGCACCAGGCCGGTTGCGCGCCCATTGCGGCCAGGTCGGACAGGTTCACCGCCAGGGTTTTCCAACCGATGTCGAAGGCTGGGGTTTCAGCCGGGAAATGCACCCCGGCATTGAGGGTGTCGGCGGTGACCGCCAGCACTTGGCCGGGCGGCGGGGCCAACAGGGCGCAGTCATCACCGATGCCCAGAAGCACGTCGGCGCGGGCGGCGGTACGCGCCGCGATGCGCTCAATCAGCGAAAACTCGTCCAGACTCATCGGCAGGCACCCATCGGCAGTACGGCAGATACAACAACGCCGGAACCATCACGGCCCCGGCGCTGCAAGGGCAATGCACCGCAAGGTGCCTGCCCGCACGGATCAACGGCCGGATTCGGCCTTGCGCCATTCCAGCGCGGCATGGTCCAGCACACCGTTGACATAGGTGTGGCCATGCTCGGAACCGAAACGCTTGGCGGTTTCGATCGCTTCGTTGATCACCACGCGGTACGGCACGTCCACGCGGTAGCGCAGCTCATAGGCAGCCACGCGCAGCACGGCGCGTTCGATCGCATCGACCGCTTCCATGTCACCACGGTCCACGAACGGGGCCAGGGCTTCATCGAGCTCACGACGGTTGTCCAGCACACCGTGGACCAGGGCCTCGAAATAGGCCAGGTCGGCCACTTCGTGAGCCTGCTCGTGGGCGAACTGGGCCAGCAGGGTCTGGGCGTTGCCGCCGGAAATCTGCCAGGCGTAGATCGCCTGCAGGGCACGACGGCGGGCGCGCGAACGCAGCACCGGGTCCACGCCATCGCGGCGTACCGGCTTGCCCGACGGCTTGCCGTTCTTGGGGGTGTTCATGGGAGCTTCTCCAGCAAATTGACCATTTCCAGCGCCGCCAGGGCGCACTCTTCTCCCTTGTTGCCATGGCTGCCGCCGGCGCGTGCCTCGGCATCCTCGTAGCGCTCCACCGCCAGCACCCCGTTGGTCACCGGCAGGCGGTGGTCCAGCTGGGTGCGCATCAGCGCTTCGGCACAACGGTCGGCCACATGCTCGTAGTGGCGGGTATCACCGCGCACCACGCAGCCCAGCGCGATCACCGCGGCATGGCTGCCGGCGCCGGCAACGCGCTCGGCGGCCAGGGCCACTTCCCATGCACCGGGAACACGGATCACATCCACCGCGGCGGCATCGATGCCGTTGGCGGCCAGACACTCACGCGCGCCGGTGACCAGCACGTCGGTAATACGGGCGTTCCAGCGCGCAGCGATGATCGCAAAGCGGGCATTGGCGGGGGCGCGAAGGTCGCCTTCGTAATGGCTCATGGGGTCTGGGGACACAAAAGGTGGGTAAGTTTAGCGCGGTCTTGCTGAGCGCCGGCCCTCACGGGGCCGGCAAAGCGACAGTTTCGACAATTTCCAGGCCATAACCGGCCAGACCGACCTGCCGGCGCGGGGTGCCCAGCACCCGCAGCTTGCCCAGACCGAGGTCGGCCAGGATCTGCGCGCCAGCACCATTGCGCCGCCACTGGCCCACATCCTTGCTGTTGCCGGCCGGGCCCGGCTCGGCGCGCAGGCGGGCCAGCAGGCTGGCCGAATCACGCGGCGCGCTGAGCACCACCATCACCCCGCTGCCGGCGGCGTCGATCGCACGCAGGGCATCGGTGGCGGCCACGCCGAAGTCATCCCGGCGCCAGTGCAGCAGGTCGGCCAGCGGGTTTTCCACCTGCACCCGGACCAGGGTCGGGGTGTCCTTGTCCGGGGTGCCACGGACCAGGGCGAAGTGCAGGTCGTGGGCAATGCGGTCACGGTAGGTGATCAGGTTGAAAGCACCGAACTCGGTATCGATGGCGCGCTCGTCCACCCGCTCCACGGTGTGCTCGTTGGCCAGGCGCCAGGCGATCAGGTCGGCGATGGAGCCCATCTTCAGGCCGTGCTCGCGGGCGAACACCTCCAGCTCCGGACGGCGCGCCATGGTGCCGTCGGCATTGAGGATTTCCACCAGCACACCGGCCGGCTCCAGCCCGGCCAGACGCGGCAGGTCACTGGCCGCCTCGGTATGCCCGGCGCGGGTCAGCACCCCGCCCGGCTGGGCGGTGAGCGGGAAGATATGGCCCGGCTGGGTCAGATCAGCCGGCTTGGCATCCGGGCGCACCGCAGTGCGGATGGTGTGGGCGCGGTCGTAGGCCGAAATGCCGGTGGTCACGCCTTCGGCAGCTTCAATGCTCACGGTGAAATTGGTATGGAACTGCGCGGTGTTGTTGCTCACCATCGGCGCCAGGCCAAGCTGGCCGGTGCGCTCGCGGGTGACCGACAGGCAGACCAGGCCACGGGCGTGGGTGACCATGAAATTGATGTCGGCCGGCTTGACCAGCTCGGCGGCCATGATCAGATCGCCTTCGTTCTCGCGGTCCTCGTCATCGACGATGACCACCATGCGGCCGAGACGGATTTCTTCCAGCAGTTCGGGGATCGGGGCGAAGTTCATGCGTTGTCTCCAGCGCCCATCAGGCGTTCGGCGTAGCGGGCGATCACATCGATTTCCAGGTTCACCGCATCACCGACACCGGTGTGGGCAAAAGCGGTGTGCGACACGGTGTGCGGGATCAGGGCGACCTCGAAACCGGCGTCATCCACGGCATTGACGGTCAGGCTGACGCCATCCACACAGATCGAGCCCTTCTTGGCCACATAGCGCAGCAGCGCGGCCGGGGCGGCAAAGCGCCAGCGCAGCGCGCGCGCGTCTTCGCTGATCGCTTCCACCGTGCCCACGCCATCGACATGGCCGCTGACGATATGCCCGCCAAAGCGGTCGGACGGGCGCATCGCCCGCTCCAGGTTGACCTGCGCGCCTTCGGCCAACTGGCCCAGGGTGGTCAGGCCCAGGGTTTCGGTGGAGGCATCGGCCTGGAAGCTGCTGCTGTCAAAGGCAATCACGGTCAGGCACACGCCGTTGACCGCGATGCTCTCGCCCAGGGCGACGGCATCAAACGGCAGGCTGCCGACATGGATGTGGAAGCGGACATCGCCGCCGATCGCTTCGCGCCGGGCAATGCTGCCGACGCCTTCAATGATTCCTGTAAACAAAACGTTCTCCGCAAAAAGTCGAGCGAAAAACGCCGCAAGGCAAACAGGCAAACCTCCCCATGCAGGGAGGAAAAGCCATCTTCTTTCATCCGGACTGTGACCGTCGGCTCCGGCATCGGACCGGATCTGCTGACCATCCGGCAGGCCGGATGCGCTCGCGGGCTCGGGTCTTGCGACCCCTACCGCCGGTGGGGAATTGCACCCCGCCCTGAAGACGTTTGTGTGGTGTCGGCCAGGCCAACACGCCGAAGTATAACCCGTGTCACCACATTCACCTTGATGAATAAATACAATGCGCCCCCACTCCCACCTTGCCCCTTGTCCGTGACGCCTCCCAGGCCCTGCGACGGGCGAGTTTTTGCCTGAAGGAAAACCCATGCGTCTGTCCCTGATTGCCCTGGCCATGCTGGCCACCGCACCGCTCACCGCCCGTGCCGCCAGCCCGGTCAACTACACCTATGCCGAAGCCGGCTACACCCACCTGGATGCCGATGCCAATGACTTTGGCAGCCTCAAGCTCAACGGTGCCTACCTGCGCGGCGCCTGGGCCATCAATGACAGCTTCCATGCCTTTGCCAGCTACAGCCGGGTGGCCGACAGCACCTCGGCCGGTGTGGTCAGCGGCAAGATCGACATCGACGAACTGGCCGTGGGCGGTGGCTGGCAGATGGCCCTGAGCGAGCGTGTGCACTTCACCACCGACCTGGCCTGGGTACGCCTGGCGCAGAGCGAAAAGCTCAGCGGTTTCCCCACCGGCAGTGGCTACGAGCACCTCAACGGCCGCTGGGAAGACAGCGTCAATGCCGGCCGCATCACCATCGGCCTGCGCGGCAAACCCAGCGCCCGCACCGAAGCCTGGATCAAGGCCGGCGTGCTGGATGGCAACCGCATCGACGGTGAATTCGTCGGCACCCTGGGAGGCCAATTCAACCTGACCCCGACCTGGGGCATCGTCAGCCAGGCCGAGTGGACCGGTGACTTCACCCAGTACACCACCGGCGTGCGCGCCCGCTTCTGATTGCACACAGCACCGCAATGACGACGGGCCCTGCGCGGCCCGTTGTTGTTTGGGGGCGGACTGGCGGCCCACTTAACATTTGTGATGCATTTCACGATAATGCGCACCACTCGAACATGAGGTTCGGGTTTCCCGGCCGAGGATGGCCGGGCCAAATGGATCTTCCCCCTACAAGGAACTGCAATGCGCAAGACCCTGATCGTGGCCGCCCTGCTGGCCGCCTGCCCGCTGGCTGCCCATGCCAATGACGCCCTGAGCTACACCTACGCCGAAGCCGGCCTGACCCGCGCCGAGCTGGACCAGGGCGATGATTTCAGCACCCTCAAGGCCAATGGCGGCTACCTGCGCGGCAGCTATGCCCTGACCGGCGCCACCTACGTGTTCGGCGGCTTTACCCGTGTTTCGGACAGCGAGTCGGCCTACGGCATCAAGCTGGAAGGCGATCTGGACCAGTACGAACTGGGCCTGGGCTGGCACATGCCGATGAGCGATCGCGTCGACTTCCTGGCTGAAGCGGCCTATGTACGTCTGGACCTGACCATCAAAGCCAGCTACATGGGCTACAGCGCGCGCGAAAGCGACGCACTCAATGCCGGCCGCGTCAGCCTGGGCCTGCGTGGCACCCCGTCTGCGCGTACCGAAGCCTGGGTCAAGGCCGGCGCGATGGACGGCAGCGACATGGACAGCGAATTTGTCGGCAGCCTCGGCGGCCAGTTCAAGTTCAACCCGACCTGGGGCCTGGTCGGCGACATCAACTGGATCGGCGATGTGACCCAGTATTCGGTTGGCGTGCGCGCCAGCTTCTAAAGCCACCTCGGCGGCGCTCTCTCCGCCGTGATGGACGGGCCCTGCGGGGCCCGTTTTGCTGTCTGCGCTTCAGCCTTGCGGGCGCAGGCGCAGGCGCAGGTCGGCTCCGACCATCAGCACCTCATGCAGGTGCAGCCGTCGCTGCTGTTCCATGGCCTGGATGCCCAGGCCGGACAGCAAGGGCCGGGCCTCATCGCCCATCAGGGTCATGGCCTGATAGAGCAACAGCTCGTCACACAGACCGGCCGCAACCAGCGCGCCGCACAGCTGCGCGCCGGCCTCCACATGCACTTCGTTGATGCCACGCCCGGCCAATGCCTTCATCACTGCCTGCAAGTCCGGCCGGCCATCACTGCCCAGCGCCACCGCGGCGAACTGGGCCTGGCCCCAGTCACCGGCCGGCACGTCTGCGTGCGGCGCATGCAGGTACAGGGTCGGGGTGTTGCCACTGCGGATAGCCACCTTTGCCAGCGAACGCAGCGAGGCATCCAGCACCACGCGCAGGCTGCCGGCCACATCCACCTCGGGCGGCAGGCGCACATCCATGCGCGGATCATCAGCCAGCACTGTGCCGGCACCGGTCAGCACCGCCCCGGCGCGGGCGCGCCATTGCTGCACATCGGCGCGCGCGGCGGCACCGGTAATCCACTGTGAAGTGCCATCGGCCATGGCCGTGCGCCCATCCAGGCTGGATGCCAGCTTGATCCGCACGAACGGCCGGCCCTGCTCGATGCGGGTCAGAAAGCCGATATTGAGCTCACGCGCAGCGGCGGCCATCAGGCCGACCTCCACCGTGATCCCGGCCTCGCGCAGCAAGGCAAAACCACCGCCTGCCACCTGCTCGAACGGGTCGCCCAGGGCGCAGACCACCCGTGCCACACCGGCCTGGATCAAGGCCAGCGCGCACGGCGGTGTACGCCCGTAATGCGCACACGGCTCCAGGGTCACATAGGCGGTGGCGCCACGGGCCTGCTCACCGGCCATGCGCAGGGCATGCACCTCGGCGTGCGGGCCACCGGCGCGGATATGAAAGCCCTCACCCACCACCTTGTCAGCGTGGGCAATGACACAGCCCACCACCGGGTTGGGATGGGCGGTGAAACGGGCGCGCTCGGCCAGCAGCAGGGCTCGCGCCATGTGCGCATGGTCAGCGGCCGAAAACACGCCGGTCATTTCTTGTCGCCAGCATCGCCGGCATCACCTTCCAGGGTGGCAATGGCATTGCGGAAGTCGGCCACGTCCTGGAAGGAGCGATAGACCGAGGCAAAACGCACATAGCCGACATGGTCGAGCTTGCGCAGCTCGTCCATCACCAGTTCGCCGACCTTGATCGAGGGAATCTCGCGCTCGCCGCCCATGCGGATGCGGTGAATCACCGCGCGCACCGCCGCTTCAACCTGCTCCTCGGCCACCGAGCGCTTCTGCAGCGCGCGGTCAAAGCTGGTGCGCAGCTTGCGTGCGTCGAAGGCCTCGCGCACGCCATCGCTCTTGATCACCGGCGGCAGCTTCAGCTCCACCGTTTCCAGGGTGGAAAAGCGCTCGCCACAGGCCTCGCAGACACGGCGCCGGCGGATGGTGGCGCCATCTTCGGAGACGCGCGAGTCGATCACGCGGGTATCGGTGTGCTGGCAGAACAGGCAATGCATGCGAAGGAACTCCTACCGGGGATGGTGCGCGACGATCAGCGTGTCCGGTAACGCAGATACAGCAGGTACAGCGATGACAGCTGGGCCGTCAGCACGCCATACACAATGATGTTTGCCCGGCCCTCCCGCAAGGTCGATACCGCCTCGGCAAGGAAGAACCACAGCGAACAAAGGATGGCCAACTGCAGCAGCCACCACCAGACCCGCGCTGCATCGCGCAGGCCGGCGCTGCCGTGGCGCCAGAAGGCCACCGTCAGCCGGTACCACGCCAACCAGCCGGACAGCACCAGGCCAAACACCGACAGGAACCACCATGACAGCGGTGATGGAAATTCGGCCAGCATGGGCAACCCGCCGAACACCACGGTCACCGCGATGATCGGCAGGCTCAGCCCCGCCGTGACCAGCGACAGCCCCTTGTAGAGGCTGCCGGCCCAGTCAGGCGACGGGACGCAGGTCACGGATCAACCGTAGACCGGGTACTTCTTGCACTGGGCCGAAACCGCCTCGCGCACGCGGGCGATCACGGTTTCATCGGCCGGGGCATCGAGCACGTCGGCAATCCAGTTGGCCAGTTCCACGCAGTCCGCTTCCACGTAACCACGGGTGGTGATGGCCGGGGTGCCCAGGCGCAGGCCCGAGGTCACGAACGGCGAACGCGGGTCGTTGGGCACCGAGTTCTTGTTCACGGTGATGTGGGCCTGGCCAAGAGCGGCTTCAGCATCCTTGCCGGACACATCCTTGCCGATCATGTCCACCAGCATAAGATGGTTCTGGGTGCCGCCGGAGACGATCTTGTAACCACGGGCAATGAGGGTGTCGGCCATGACCTTGGCGTTCTTGACCACCTGCTGCTGGTAGGCGGTGAAGCCCGGCTCCAGCGCTTCCTTGAAGGCCACGGCCTTGGCCGCGATGACGTGCATCAGCGGGCCGCCCTGGATGCCCGGGAACACCACCGACTGCAGCTTCTTGGCGATCTCTTCGAACTTGTCACCGGCGCCAGCCTGGCTGGCGATGATGATGCCGCCGCGCGGACCGCGCAGGGTCTTGTGGGTGGTCGAGGTGACCACGTGGGCATGCGGCACCGGGGTCGGATAGACACCGGCGGCCACCAGGCCGGCCACATGGGCCATGTCCACGAACAGATAGGCACCGACCTTGTCGGCAATGGCACGGAAACGGGCCCAGTCCACGACCTGCGAATAGGCCGAGAAGCCGGCCACGATCATCTTCGGCTGGTGCTCGACGGCCAGGGCTTCGACTTCGTCGTAATCGATCAGGCCGGCTTCGTTGACGCCGTACTGGATGGCGTTGAACAGCTTGCCCGAGGCATTGACCTTGGCGCCGTGGGTCAGGTGGCCGCCGTGGGCCAGGCTCATGCCCAGGATGGTGTCACCGGCCTGCAGCAGGCCGAAGTACACGGCCTGGTTGGCCTGCGAGCCCGAATGCGGCTGCACGTTGGCGTAATCGGCACCGAACAGCTGCTTGAGGCGGTCAATGGCCAGCTGCTCGGCCACGTCCACGTATTCACAACCGCCGTAGTAGCGCTTGGCCGGATAGCCTTCGGCGTACTTGTTGGTCAGCTGGCTGCCCTGGGCCTCCATCACCGCCGGGCTGGTGTAGTTCTCGCTGGCGATCAGTTCGACATGGTCTTCCTGGCGCTGGCATTCAGCGGTAATGGCCTTGGCCAGTTCAGGATCGTAGGCGGCAATGGATACGTCACGCGAGTACATCAGCTGCTCCGGAGGGTGAGGATGCTCAAGTGCCCATTGTAGCCGTTGCGGCTGCCCGCCTCGCTGGCCGAAGGTCACCTTTGCCCAGCCAGGATCCACTTGCCTGCCGCCAAAACCGGACAGGGCGCCCGAGGGCGCCCTGTTGGCTTGTAACTACGCCGCTGCCACGGCTCAATGATGCAGGAGCAGGTCGGCGATGATGCCGGTGGCCACGGCGACCAGCAGCATGTTGCCGCGGTCATCGCGGATCCAGTGGTGGCCACGCGGCGGGCGGCGCAGGTCATAGCGGCTGTAATCGTTGACCACATAGACCGGGCCACGATAGCCGCGGCGGTAGTCGTGACCGCGCGCCCAGCCGTGCGGCGGCGGGCCGTTGCGGTAGACCGCGCGCGGCGGGGCGTAGTAATCGTTGCGGCGGGCGTCACGGTAGCCCTCGCGGTAACCGGCCGAGTAATGGCGACGGTCATCGCGGCGCTCATGGCCACGGCCGCGGTCGTGGCCGCGACCCCGGTCATCCCAGCCATGGTGGCCACGACGGTCGTCGCGGTCACCGGCGGCCTGGGCAGCCGGGGCAGCCATGCCCAGGGCCAGCACGGCACTCAGGGTTGCTACGGCTAGGGAGGTCATCTTCATGGTCAGGACCTGATGGGTGGGTGTGCTGACGTTATTGCGCAAAACAACTGAACCGGGGAAGTACCCTGCCGGGGCGGGGCCGTTTTCGTTCACCTTGCGGCAAGCTGGAGGTCTCAAAACCTTCAGGCAAGCGGCGCGGAACAGCTATAATCAGAGGTTGAATTTTCCTGCGCTGAGCCTGCCCGATCCCCGGGACGGGTGCCGGCGTGCGCTTACGGAGACGCCATGTCTGGCCAATACATCTACACCATGAACCGCGTGTCCAAGGTGGTTCCGCCCAAGCGGCAGATCATCAAGGACATCTCGCTGAGCTTCTTCCCGGGCGCCAAGATCGGCCTGCTCGGCCTGAACGGCGCCGGCAAGTCCACGGTCCTGAAGATCATGGCCGGCGTGGATACCGATTTCGAGGGCGAGGCCCGTCCGCAGGCCGGCATCAAGGTCGGCTACCTGGCCCAGGAGCCGGAACTGAACCCGGAGCACACCGTGCGCCAGGCCGTGGAAGAAGGCGTGGGCGACGTGCTGCAGGCACAGGCCGCGCTGGACCGCATCTATGACGCCTATGCCGAGGAAGGCGCCGATTTCGATGCGCTGGCCAAGGAACAGGAACGCCTGGAAGCCATCCTGGCTGCCGGCGATGCCCACACCCTGGAAAACCAGCTGGACGTGGCCGCCGATGCGCTGCGCCTGCCGCCGTGGGATGCGGTGATCGGCAACCTGTCCGGCGGTGAAAAGCGCCGCGTCGCCCTGTGCCGCCTGCTGCTGCAGAAGCCGGACATGCTGCTGCTCGACGAACCGACCAACCACCTGGACGCCGAGTCGGTGGAGTGGCTGGAGCAGTTCCTGCACCGCTACACCGGCACCGTGGTGGCCGTCACCCATGACCGCTACTTCCTGGACAACGCCGCCGAGTGGATCCTGGAACTGGACCGCGGCCGCGGCATTCCGTGGAAGGGCAACTACACCGAGTGGCTGATGCAGAAGGACGAGCGCCTGAAGCAGGAAGACAACCAGGAAAAGGCCCGCCAGAAGGCGATCCAGAAGGAACTGGAGTGGTCGCGCCAGAACGCCAAGGGTGGCCGCACCAAGGGCAAGGCGCGTCTGGCCCGCCTGGAAGAGCTGCAGAGCGTTGACTACCAGAAGCGCAACGAGACCAACGAAATCTTCATCCCGCCGGGCGAGCGCCTGGGCAACTCGGTGATGGAGTTCAAGAACGTCACCAAGAAGTTCGGCGACCGCCTGCTGATCGACAACCTGTCCATGATCATCCCGCCGGGTGCGATCGTGGGCATCATCGGCCCGAACGGTGCCGGTAAGTCGACCCTGTTCAAGATGATCACCGGGCAGGAAAAGCCGGATTCCGGCGAGATTGTGGTTGGCCCGACCGTGCAGCTGTCCTACGTGGACCAGAGCCGCGACAAGCTGGAAGGCAACCACAACGTCTTCCAGGAAATTTCCGGTGGCCTGGACATCCTCAACATCAACGGTGTCGAGATCCAGTCGCGTGCCTACATCGGCCGCTTCAACTTCAAGGGCCAGGACCAGCAGAAGATGGTCGGCTCGCTGTCCGGTGGTGAGCGTGGCCGCCTGCACATGGCCAAGACCCTGCTGCAGGGTGGCAACGTGCTGCTGCTGGACGAACCGTCCAACGACCTGGACATCGAAACCCTGCGTGCGCTGGAAGATGCACTGCTGGAGTTCCCGGGCAACACCTTCGTCATCTCGCATGACCGCTGGTTCCTGGACCGTATCGCCACCCACATCATCGCTTTCGAAGGCGATTCGCACGTGGAGTTCTTCCAGGGCAACTACCGCGAGTACGAAGAGGACAAGAAGCGTCGCCTGGGCGACGATGCCGGTCCGAAGCGTCTGCGCTTCAAGGCCCTGAAGTAAGCCATGGCCAGTGCATGCGCCACCTGTAACCAGGCCCATGGCGAGCTGCCGTTTGGCTACGGTGCGCGTGCACCGCTGGCCGCCGAGTCCATTCCGGCGGCCGAGCGGGAAGAGCGGCTGGAGCTGGGCAGCGACCAGTGCGTGATCGATGACGCGCGTTTCTTCCTGCGCGCGCATCTGCAGATCGCCGTCACCGATGCGCCACAGCACACCTTCACCTGGGGTGTCTGGGCCGAGGTGACCGAGCTGCAGTTCGACCGTGCGGCCGAGCTGTGGGAAACGGCCAGCAAGCAGCCGCCGATGCCGGGCAAGCTGGCCACCGACGTGCCCTGCTTCGAGGATACCGACGGCCTGCCCGTGCACCTGCACTTCCATGCCCCTGGGCAGCTGCCGACCGTGGTCCTGGAGGGTGATCACCCGCTGGCACGGGAACAGCAGCACGGCGTCAGCCTGCAGCGGATCAAGGCCATTTACGACGCACTGATGGCCTGAGCCAGCGTGCCCGCACGGCGTTGACCTCGCCCATGTTCCACTTCACCGGCTGCCCTTGGCGGCCGGTGTCGTTTCCAGCCCCTGCCCGGCAGCACCGCCCGGGGCTCTCCAGACTGCAGTGAAAAAACCATGTCCCTGCCCGAACGCCTGTTCCAACTCTCCGCCCACGGCACCTCGGTACGCACCGAACTGCTGGCCGGGATGACCACCTTCCTGACGATGTCCTACATCGTCTTCGTCAACCCGGCCATCCTCGGCACCACCGGCATGGACCCGGGCGCGGTGTTCGTGGCCACCTGCCTGGCCGCCGCGCTGGGTTCTGCCATCATCGGCCTGCTGGCCAACTACCCGGTCGGCATGGCCCCTGGCATGGGCCTGAATGCCTTCTTCGCCTTCACCGTGGTCGGCGCGGCCGGGCTGCCCTGGCAGCAGGCGCTGGCTGCGGTGCTGATCTCCGGCATCGTGTTCCTGATCCTGTCGCTGACCGGCGTGCGCCAGTGGCTGGTGGCCGGCATCCCGCCCTCGCTGCGCAGCGCCATCGTGGCCGGCATCGGCCTGTTCCTGGCCATCATCGCGCTGCAGAAATCCAGCGTGGTCATCGGCGATGCCGACACCCTGGTCCGGCTCGGGCCGATGGACAGCCCCGAGCCGCTGCTGGCCCTGGGCGGCTTCCTGCTGATCGCGATCCTGGAGGCCCGCCGGGTGCGCGGGGCGATCCTGATCGGCATCCTGGGCATCACTGCCATTGCCTGGGCCATGGGCCTGGTGCAGTGGCAGGGGCTGATGTCCCTGCCGCCCTCGCTGGCGCCGACCTTCGGCCAGCTGGACCTGGCCGGCCTGCTGCACTGGGAGGACGGCGCCACCTGGTCGGTGCTGCTGCACGTGGTGCTGGTGTTCGTGCTGGTGGAAGTGTTCGATGCCACCGGCACCCTGTACGGGGTGGCCAGCCGCGCCGGCCTGCTCAAGCTGCCCAATGGCGACAAGCGCTTCGGCCGCGCCCTGTTCGCCGACAGCGGTGCGATCACCGTGGGTGCGGTGCTGGGCACCAGCTCGACCACGGCTTTTGCCGAGAGCAGCTCGGGGGTGGAAGCCGGTGGCCGTACCGGCCTGACCGCGCTGGTGATTGCCGCCCTGTTCCTGGCCGCCCTGCTGTTCTCGCCGCTGGCTGCAATGGTGCCACCGTATGCCACCGCCCCGGCTCTGCTGTACGTGGCCGGGCTGATGCTGCGCGAGCTGGTGGAAGTGGACTGGCAGGAGCTGACCGAGGCGGTGCCGGCCGCGCTGTGTGCGCTGGCCATGCCCTTCACCTATTCCATCGCCAATGGCCTGGCCTTCGGCTTCATCGCCTATGCCGTGCTCAAGGCCGGCACCGGCAAGTGGCGCGACGTGCACCCGGCGGTGTGGCTGGTGGCCGCCCTGTTCACCCTGCGCTACGCGCTGGAGTAAGCCGGTAACCATCGCCAGCGATCCGGTGCAGGCGCCAGGCCTGCCCGGATCAACCTGCCCTGCTCAGCGGGCAAACACCTTGCGCAGCAACTCACTGCTGCGCGCGGCCGGGTCATGCCGGATCTGCTTTTCCTGCTCGGCCATTGCGGTGAACAGGGCCTCCAGCGCGCGGTCGGTGACATAACCGTCCAGATCCAGCGCATTGGCATCGATGCCGCTGCCCACACCCAGCTGGTTGGCCAGGGCGGCCAGGCCGGCCGCACGCCCGTTGCTGGCCGAGGTCAGCTCCTTGTAGCGCTTGGTCACCCCGACCTGGTCGGTCTGCTGGCTGACCAGCGGCAGGAAGCGTGCACGCAGGGCGCTGCCGGAGGTGCGGCGGAAATACTGGGTGGCGGCATCATCGCCACCGGCCAGCAGGGCCTGGGCATCGGCCAGGCTCATGTTGCGGATCGACTCGCCCAGCAGTTCGGCCGCCACCGGCACAGCCGCTTCCGCGGCGCGGTTGAGGCTGAGCTGGAAGGCATCCACACGCTCGCCCTGGCCGAACTGGCGCGCCGCGGTTTCATAACGGGCCAGGCTGGCCGGCAGGCCGATGCGATACTGGCTCGATGCCCAGAAACCATCGGTACGGCCCAGCTGGTTGACCGCCTTGGTCGCACCGCTGGCCAGGGCCTCCTTCAGGCCGGCCGCCACTTCGCTGTTGGACAGCGCCTGACTGGCAACCGGCGAGGCCGCGGTAGCCGCAGCGATGGACTGCAGGCGTTCGCGCCAGTTGCCGGCAGCAGCCGGGGGGCTGGCAACGGCCAGCAGCACACTGGCGCCAAGCAGGCACATCACGGGATTTTTCATCGGGACATCCAAAAAAGTGGAACAGGACAAGGCCGGCGCTATGGCAGCGCCGGCCGTATTTCAGGCCGCCGGCTCGGCAGGCAGGTTGAACACCTGGCGCAGGTAGGCCAGATAGCCGGGGTCATCGCACATGCTCTTGCCCGGCGAATCGGACAGCTTGGCCACCGGCTGGCCATTGCAGCGGATCATCTTGATCACGATGTTCAGCGGGGTCGGGCCGAGGTCATTGGTCAGGTGGGTACCCACCCCGAAAGCCACCTGGCTGCGGCCACGGAAGTAGTCATACAGCTCCATCACCTTGGCGATGTTCAGGCCATCGCTGAACACCAGTACCTTGCTCAGCGGATCGGAGCGGTTGGCCTTGAGGTGCTCGATGATGCGGTCGCCCCAGCTGAAGGGGTCGCCCGAATCATGGCGGATGCCATCAAACAACTTGCAGAAGTACATGTCGAAATCACGCAGGAAGGCCTCCAGCCCGACCACGTCCGACAGCGCGATGCCCAGGTCGCCACGGTATTCGCGGGCCCAGCTCTCCAGCGCCACCGATTGCGAATCGATCAGGCGCGGGCCCAGGGCCTGGAAGGCCTGCAGCCACTCATGGGCCATGGTGCCGTGCGGGGTCATGCCGTAGATGCGGGCGAAATGCACGTTGGAGGTGCCCACGAACTGGCTGCCCAGCTGCTGGCGGATCAGCGGCAGCATGTGCCCGTGCCAGGCACGCGAGTAGCGGCGGCGGCTGCCGTAATCGGCAATGCGGCAGTTCTCGAAGCCCGGTGCATCGCGCAGCAGGGCGGTCTTGGCCGCCAGCCGGCGCTCGCCTTCGGCAAAGTCCGCTTCACTGGTGTTGCGGAACCAGACCTCGTTGATGATCGCCAGCAGCGGCACTTCGAACAGGATGGTGTGCAGCCACGGGCCGGTGATGTCCAGTTCGATCTCGCCGGGCACGCTGGCCGAGGGACGCAGGCTGATGTACTTGCGATCCAGCCGGAACAGGCCGAGGAAGTCGACGAAATCAGCCTTGATGTAGCGCAGCGAGCGCATGTACTCCAGCTCTTCGTCGGAAAAGCGCAGGCTGCACAGGTGATCGATTTCTGCGCTGATCTGGTCGATGTAACGGGCCAGTTCAATGCCCGGGTTGCGACATTTGAAGCGATACTGGACGATCGCGCTGGGGTACTGGTGCAGCACCGCCTGCATCATCGTGAACTTGTACAGGTCGGTGTCGAGCAGGGATTGGATGATCATGCCGGCATTATGCCCGGCACGTTTGCCCGGCAGTGTGAGCCGCAGCTCAACGTTTGAGCGCGATCTTTGGCACCAGCAACAGGGCATGGGCCCAGATCGCACCCCACACCGCCGCGCGCAGCAGCGGGCCGCGCGAGGGTGCTTCAAAGCGCTGGAAATAGCGCCACAGGCCGCGGTGCTTGTGCCACTCCACGAAGAACGGGCGCGAGCGGCTGGAGACCCCGCGCACATGCACCACCTGCAGGTCATTGGCGATGGCGATGGTGGCCCCGGCCTGGCGCGCACGCCGGCACAGGTCCAGGTCTTCGGCATGCAGGCGGTAGCCGGCATCCCAGCCATCGAGGCGGTCAAACAGGCCGCGCGGCATCAGCAGCAGGGCACCGGACAGCGCCGGCACCGGCTGCAGGGCCTGCGCCGGGTCGGCCGGCAGCGCCAGCTGCATGCCGCTGCGTGGATTGCGCAGCATCGCGGCAAAATCCGGATCGCGCCGGCGCACCGCCGGGTCCGGCCGGCCGTGCACATCGACCTGTTCCACACCCAGGATGCAGTCCCCCAGCGCCTGGCCACGTGCCACCAGCGCGGCCAGGGTATCGGCCTCCACCATCAGGTCCGGGTTGATGAAGGCCAGCCACGGCGCACTGCCATCGGCCACACCCTGGTTGTTGGCCGCGGCAAAACCCGGGTTGTCGGCATTGGCAATGAAGCGCACCCGCGCATCGGCCGCGGCATGGCGCTGGGCGATGGCCACGCTGGCATCGACCGAGCCGTTGTCCACCACCCGGATCTGGCTGATGCCGTCAGCGGCGCGCAGGCGCAGCAGGCAGTCCTCCAGGGTCGAGGCGCTGTTGTAGGTGACAACCACGGCACAGATGGCAGCAGGCAAGCGGTACTCCGATCCCTTGCGGGCAAGACAATGCAACAGGGCCGGTATTATCACCGGCCCTGCCACTCATTGCCGCGGCGGCGCGATCGGCTCCAGCGCGCGGAAGCGGCTGCCGTATTCGTCGGTCAGCCGGCGCGCCTCCTCCGGGTTGCGCACGATGGTCGGGGTCAACAGCACTATCACCTCGCTGCGTCGGCTGCTCTGGCTCTTGGTACCGAACAGGCCACCGATCACCGGCAGCCGGCTCAGGCCCGGCACCCCGCTGCTGCCGGCGGTAGTGCGGTCCTCGATCAGGCCGGCCAGCATCACCGTGTCACCGGCGCTCACCGCCGCTTCTGTCTTCATCCGGCGGGTGTTGACCCGCACGTTGCCGTTGGCATCAGGCTGGCCTTCCGGCGAGCTGACTTCCTGCACGATGTCCAGGAACACCATGCCGTCACGGGTCACCCGCGGGCGCACGTTGAGGATGGTGCCGGTGTTGAGGTACTGCACCTGGCTGTACTGGTTGTCACTGATGCCCGAGACCGAGACCGAATACACCGGGATCTTGCTGCCCACGTTGAGGCTGGCCACCGCGTTGTTGCGCACGAAGATGGACGGGGTCTGCAGCAGGCGCACATCGGTGACCTCGTCCAGCGCGGTGATCACCGCGGCGGCATTCTTGCCCAGGAAGGTCCAGCCCAGGCCGGCCCCACCGGCAATCCCGCTCAGGTCACCCCAGATCCGCCGCCCCAGTGCCGAGGGCAGGCCGGCGCCACCGGCATTGGTGGGCGCATTGACCGCATTTTCGAAATACCAGTTGACCCCGTAGCTGAGGTCGCCTTCCAGCGCCACTTCCGCCACCTGGGCCTCGATGTGCACCTGCAGCGGCATCACGTCGAGCTTGTCGATGACCTCGCGGATCGAAGCCCAGGCCTGCGGCGTGGTGCGCACCAGCAAGGTGTTGGTCTCCTCCACCGCCGATACCCCGACCCGGTCGCCCTCCACTTCCAGGCTGACCGCGCCATTGCCATTGCTGCGCTGGGGCAGGCTCATGCTGCCACCGGCCATGTCCTGGCCGGTGCCGCCCTGGCCGATACCGCCACTGCTGCTGCCCAGGCCCTGTTCGTTGCCCAGGCCACCGCTGCCGGCGTCACGTCCACCGCCGGCGCCGAGGCCGCCATCGATCTGCATGGCATCGGCGCCCGGGGCCAGCGAGGCATTGTCAGCGCCGCGCGACTGGCCGCTGCCACTGCCGGTGCCGAACACTTCAGACAGGCGCTCGGCCAGCTCGCGGGCCTTGATGTACTTCAACTCATAGGAAAACAGGCGCGGCGCACCGCCGGCGCTGTCGATGCGCTCCAGCCATTGCTGGATCTGGTCCAGATAACGCGCCTGCGGGGTGATCACCAGCACCGCATTGGCATTTTCCAGCGGCAGGAAACGGAACATGCCGGCACTGGGGGTACCGCTGTCGGCGCCGAAGACCTTTTCCAGGTCATTGGCGACCCGGTCGGCCCGGCCGGTCTGGATCGGGAACACGCCCACGCTCATCCCGGCCAGCCAGTCCACGTCGAAGATTTCCACCGTGCGCAGGTAGTTTTCCAGTTCGGCGCGGGTACCGCCGATGGAAATCACGTTGCGGCCGTCATCGACATTGACGATGGCATTGGGCCGCGCATACGGCTCGAGCACCTTTTTCATTTCGGTGGCCGAGATGTACTTCAGCGGCACCACCCGCACTTCGAAGCCACGCGCGGCCGCCGGCGAGGCGGTGCTCGGCGCGACCGTGCCGGCCAGGGCCTGGTCGGCCGGCACCACGTTGTAGCGGCCACCGCTGTAGACCAGGCGGGCGTTGTTCCAGCCCAGCACCATCTCCAGCAGGTTCAACGCCTGGCTCGGCGATACCGGACGCGGCGTGGCCAGGCTGACCGTGCCGCTCACCCCCGGCGCAATCACATAGTTCTGGCCGAGCATGTCACCGAGGATGGCCTTGACCACCGCATGCACCGATTCGCCTTCGAAATTGAAGGTGGCGCTGCCGGTGGAAGCACCGGCCAGCGACGGCGACGGACGGGCGGCGGCATGCTCGTTGATCATGCTGCCACTGCCACGGCGCAGTACCGCGCGGCTGCCCGCCACCTCGGCCGTGGCTTCCGGCGTGGTCAACGCCTGGGTCTGGGCGGCCGCGCCGGTAACCACCGGTGGCAGCTGCGCGGCACGGGCAATGTGCGGGGCCGGCACGGTGGTGCAGCCGGAGGCGGCCAGGCAAACGGCCAGTGACGCGGAAAGCAGTTTCAATTGCATGACATTGCTCATCGGTTCTGGCCAGTTTGCTGGCCGTTGTTGTTCTGGCGCATCTGCTCACGCCGCGCCTGGATGCGCGCACGGATGGCCTGCATCTGCGCGGCACTGGGTTCATTGGCCGCCGCTGCAGCGGCAGGCGCGGCAGTGGCAGGCACGGGGCTGGCGCCGGGCTGGGGCTGGGGCGGTGGTGGCGCCGGCAACGGCCCGGTATTGCCCCGGGAAACCGTTGCGGTCTCGGCCGGCGCGCTGGCGGTGGCCGGCGCGGCTGCAGCGCCAGTGCCGGCATACACGGCCAGCGGCAGGATCTGGCTGCCCGACGGGCCCAGCACGGTGGCCTGGCGTTCGGAAAGCTCCAGCAGCTGCCAGCCCTGCACCGCCGGCCCGCCCAACTGCAGGCGCAGCGACAGCCCGCCCTCGCCGGACAGGGTGGCCATGCTCAGCTGCGGGGTGATCAACACTCCACTCAGGCGCACCGCCGCGGTCTGCTCCTGCCCGTCGCCGCCGATGTAGTACGGCTGTGGCCGCCGGCCTTCGTTGAACAGCGGGCGGCTGACCACCTGCGGGTAATGGGACAGATCGGCCAGGCGTTCGTCCGCCAGGGTCGGCACCTGTGGCAGCGGCGCCGGCGGGCCACCGCCTTCGGCCGGTGGCAGGCGGCTGCCCAGGCCCAGCCAGGCAGCAACGGCCAGGGTCAGCGCCCACACGGCGAACACCACGCAGCCCAGCAGGCCGGCTGGCATCGGATCACGGCGCATGCTCACCTCCTGCCACGGCGGCGTGGGCCGGATCCAGATAACCGGACAGCTCGAAGGACACATCCAGGCCGCTGCCGGTCTCACCGGGCAGCGCCTGATAGCGCTGGGCCAGGATCACCAGGTTGTCGACAAACAGGCGCGGGCTGCCCGATTCCAGCGCATGCAGCACGCTGAGCATTTCCGGGGTGCCACAGCGCAGGCGCGCCTGTACTGCCACCCGTGCAAAGGCCGCATTGCCGGCCTGCCCAGTGAGCGGTGCACGGCTGGAAATCACGCAGCTGCGGTTGCCCGGGCTGGCCTGGCTGACCGCCTGTTCCAGCTGCTGCACCAGTGCCGCAGACGCCTGTTCGGCACTGCCCTGGTGCAAAAAGCCGGGGCGGCCACCCAACTGCTGGCGGGCCCGCTCCAGGGCTGCAGCCACGGCCGGGCCCTGGGCCAGTTCGGCCTGTACCCGGGCCTGGCGCTGCTGGCTCTGCGCCAGTTCGCTGTCCAACTCGCGCATGGGCTGCACCCACAACGGATGCAGCAACAGCGCGTAGATCGCGCCGAGCACCAGCAGCAACAGGCCCAGGGCCAACCAGCGTTGACGGCGCAGATCAGCGTCCATCGGCGCCTCCCGTAGCGGGATTGCCCAGGGTTGCGGTCAGGGTGAAGCGGTCACGCCGCTGCCCCGGTTCGGCCTGCAGTACCCCGTTCAAGGCCGGCCGGCTCCACAGTGTGCTGCCTTCCAGTGCCGCCACCAGGCCAGCGGCCTGGTCACTCATGCCGATCAACTGCAATTGTTCGCCCTCGATGGACAGCTTTTCCAGCACGGTGCCATCAGGCAGGCGGGCCGACAGTTCCTCCCACAATTCCACCGTGGTCGGCTTGCTGCTGCGCTGGGCATCAAAGAAACGGGCGCCATCGACCAGGCTCTGCAACTGCTGGCGCTGCACGGCCACCTCGCGGGCCTGCCCGGCCTGCTGCTGGACCTGCTGCTGCAGGGCCTGCAGTGCCTGGGAACGGTTGTCCTGGATGCGCTCGCCAGCCAGGCCGAGCAACACCAGCCCGGCCAGCAGCAGGGCCACATGCAGCCAGTACGGCCCCTGCCGGGGCCGGTTGCGCTGTGCGGCCGGCAACAGGTTCACCCCCAGCGTGCGCTGGCCGCCGGCATCGACATCGATACCGGCCAGGCTGCCGGCCAGCGACCCGCACTGGGTCAGCAATGCCGCCACGGTGGTCAATGGCAGCACCACCAGTTCCACCTGCAGATGGTCATCGTGCTGGCCCAGCACATGTACGTCATGGCTGACCTGGTCGGCCGCAAACGGCGTCTGCCGGTCAATCTCGAAACCCACCACCGCCTGCAGGCGTGAGCGCGCGGCCAGCGGCAGGCGCAGCGGGCGGCGCAGCACCTGGCTGGCCGGCAGCAACCAGTAGCGCGGCAGTTGCCGTGCCGGCCCTTGCAGGGCCGTATCCAAGGCTCCCTCGGCCAGCGGCCAGGGCAGGCGGGCCAGTGCCTGTGCCGGCCCGTCGGCGGCCAGCCACAGCTGCAGCTGGTCGCCCTGCTGCTGCAGCAACACACGTTGTGGCGCACGCACCAGGCGGGCGCGCCAACGCGCCGGCAGCCAGGCCAGCAGGCCATCGGCCCACCAGCGTGCGAATCCCCGCAGACCCGGCAGCTCCCGCCCCGGTACGCTTGCCGCTGACTTCATGGTGTCCCCGTTGTCTGCTGCCACGACAGCACTGTGTAGGCGCTCTGTGCCGTTTCGGCACGACCGCGTCGAACCACGGCATCCAGCACCAGGCTGCGCTCGTCCCCCAAGCGCACCTGGCTGCGGATGCTGAAGGTATCCCCGGCACTGGCCAGGGCGTTGCCACTGTCCAGCGCCATTTGCCGCTTGCCCTGTTGTAACACTGGATCAATGCCCATCGCACGCAGCACCGGGTCGGCGGCCAGCATCGGCTCGGGCTGGCTGCGCTGGCTCCAGATTGTCAGGTACGGGCGCATCGCCTCGAACAACGGTGCCGGCATGGCCAGCACCCGGCGCAGCTCCTCGATGCTGGCAAAGGCATCGTTGGAGGGCCCGTAAGGCAGGCCGGCAGCGGCATAGTCGGCCGCCTCGCTGCCGCCCGGCTGCGGCAGGTCATCGCTGTCGCGCCAGTCCAGCATGGCCGCGGCCAGACGCTGGGCCTGGGCCTGCTCGGCACCGAACTGCTGCATCAGCGCGGCCAGCAGGCCGGCATCGGCCTGGTTGATGTCCACCTTGGCACTTTCAGACAACACCCGCAGCTCCAGCTGGGCACCGGCGAACTGCCAGGGATAGGCACGGCCATCGCTGACCCAGGCCGGCTGCCCGGGCTGGGCCGGTTGTGACTGCCGATACAGCGCGTACTCCAGCCCGGCCTGGGCCAGCTGGCCGGCGCGCAGCGATTCCATCCCGACATGGCCCTGCAGTTGTTCCACCCGCGCGGTCAAGGCAAAAGCACCGATCAGGCTGGCCAGCAGCACCACCAGCCACAGCACCAGCACCAGTGCCGCCCCGCTCTGGCCACGGCCGCTCATGCGCCGGCTCCCGGGCGTTGCTGCGGGATGGCCACGATCATCTCCGGCCAGGCCGCGCCCTGCAGGGGCTGCACGAGGATGCTGACAAACTGCGGCGGGCGCTGTTGCTCGGCCCAGTCCCACTGCTCCTGCCACTCACCGAGGCGGCCATTGAGCGCATCCCAGCCGCGATAACGCAGGCTGACGCTGCGCAATTGCCCGGCGATCACCTCGGCCGGGCGCGGCGGTGCTTCCTCCACCACCTCGCCGGCGCTGACCAAGGCCAGACGCAGGCGCAGCTGCATGCCCTCCCCGTCCGGATCATCGACCACATCCAGCTCGTGCAGATAGGGACCGCCGCGGCCGAAATACCCGGGCACATCGGCGACAAAACGCAGACGCTGCGGCGTGCCGTCAAAGCGCACCGGCGGCTGCCCCTCGTTGTTGTGCTCAAACCCCAGTGGCAGGGCCGCCTGCAGGCGCGCGCGCAGCACATCCAGCACCGCCCGCATCTGTTCGTTGGCCGCTGCCCGGGCCTCGCCACGGGCGCTGACCGCCTGCGCGCTGCGCACGCTGGCAAAGGCCAGCGACAGACCCAGCGCGAGCAAGGCGGTGGCCACCAGCACTTCGAGCAGGGTGAAACCGCGTTGGCGCCTGTTGCTCATTGCAGCGCCTCGGCGGTGGCCAGGCGCAGGGTCTGCAGCTGCAACTGCTCGCCGGCACGCTCGCCCCAGCGCACCTGCAGCTGCAGCTGCAGCAGGCTGTCACTGCCCTGTGCGGGGCCGCTGCCATTGCCCTCCCAAGGCTGGATCTGCAGCTGCCAGCGATAACGGCCCTGCTCCCATTGCCCACTCTGGCTGCCCGGCTGCAGCGGCTGCTCCACGCCCAGGGTGGTCAGCAGGCTCTGCGCATGCAGACGCGCACGCCCGGCATCCTCGCCCATGCGTACCTGGCGCGAGGCGGTGGACAACGCGGACAGCAGCACGGTCAAGGCCCCGGCCAGCAGGGCAAAGGCCACCAGCACCTCGAGCAGGCTGTAACCGGCATGGCGTGATGTCATTGCCCGGCCCCGGCAATGCCCTGGCCAGTGACCTGGCCGGTGATCCAGGCCACGTCCAGCTGCCAGCCGGCACGCGCGCCGAGCAGCTCGATCCGGCCACCGCTGGCGCCGCCATCGGGATAGAACGCAATCACCCCGATCCCGGCTGCCGGTTGCAGCTGGGCTGCGCCGGTGAAACGCACGCGCAAGCGTTCGGGCAACTGGCCATGGCGGCCGTTGGCTGCTTCCCAGCGGCCATTGCCCGGATCGATGCGGAACTGCTGTGGCTGCCCGTGGACGATGGCCTGGGTGCGGGTGTAACGCAGCTGGGCCGACAGCTCACGCACGGCCGAGCGCAGCTGCTGGCCCTCGCGACCACCGCCCATGGCCATCACTGCCAGCGCCGCGCTGATCGCCACCAGGGCAATCACCAACAGCATCTCCAGCAGGGTCATGCCGGCCGCCGAACGCGGCAGCGGCCGATGGCAACGGGCAGCAGCCATCATTCAAAGCGGATGTCGGCGTCGTAACTGCTGCCGCCTTCGCGGCCATCCTTGCCCAGGCTGACCAGGTCAAACGGCTGGCCCTGGCCCGGGTTGCTGTACTGCAGGGGGTTGCCCCACGGGTCATTGAGTTCGGCCGTCTTGGCATACGGGCCGAGCCAGCCGGCACTGCCCGACGGTGCACTGACCAGATCCTCCAGCCGGCCCGGCAGGCGGCCGGTGTCGAGCTGGTAGTTTTCGATCTTGCCGGCCACGGTGGCGATCTGCGACTTGGCCAGGTTGGCCTTGCCACGGTCGGCGCCGCCCAGCACGCGGCTGCCGACCAGGGTCAGCACCGCGCCGATCAGCACGATCACGATGATGATTTCCAGCAGGCTCATGCCGGCCTGGCGGGTGCCCAGTTTCGGGGTGGAGCGCATGTACGGCTTGCTTGCCATGGTCAGGACTCTTCGTTGGGGATACGTGTTGCGAAAACAGGCCGGCCGCTCATCCGATGGCACCGGTCAGGTCGTACAGCGGCACCAGCACCGCGACGATGACCAGGCCGACGATCGAGGCCAGGACCAGGGTGATGGCCGGCACCATCGCCGCCAGCAGGCGGTCAATGGCGCGCGCGGTTTCTGCCTCGAAGGTATCGGCCGCACGCAGCAGCATGGCGTCCAGGGCGCCGGACTCCTCGCCCACCTGGACCATCTGCACCGCCAGACGCGGGAAGTTGCCGTTGCGGGCCAGCGAGGAGGACAGGCTGTGGCCGTCGCGCACGCGCCCGGTGGCCTGCGCCACATCAGCCGCCAGCACCCGGTTGCCGAGCACGTTGCCGGCGATGCCCAGGGCCGACAGCAACGGCACACCATTGCCGAGCAGGGTGCCCAGGGTGCGCGACAGGCGCGCCACATCCAGCTTGCCCAGCAGTGGCCCGAGCAGGCGCACACGCAACAGGGCGCCATCGACGCGGCGCATGAAGGCGGCATCGTGGCGCTTGCGCTCACCCCACAACAGCAGCAGGCACGGCACCACGATCAGCACGATCCACCAATCGGCCACCAGCGCACCCAGCGCCAGCACTGCCGCGGTGAACCAGGGCAGCTGCACATCCAGGCTGTCATACATCTGGGCAAACTGCGGCACCACATAACCGAGCAGGAACAGCAGCGCCGCTCCCACCACCAGCAGCAGGATCACCGGGTAGACCAGGGCGTTGATGACGCGGGTGCGCAGCTGCTGCGCACGCTCCAGATAATCGGCCAGACGCTCCAGGGTGCTGGCCAGGTTGCCGCCGGCCTCACCGGCGCGAACCATGTTCAGATACAGCCGCGAGAACATGCCGTGCTGGCGCTCCATGGCCACCGACAACGGCGCGCCACCGCGCACCACTTCGCGGATCTGGCCGATGGCCTGCTGCGCCTTGGGCGCATCGGGCAGCTCGATCAGGATGCCCAACGCCCTGTCCAGCGGCTGGCCGGCAGCCAGCAGGGTCGCCAGCTGACGGGTGAACAGCAACTGCGCATCGGCGCCGAAGGCCGGCTTGACCAGCCATTGCCGCCAGCCGGCACTGGCGCTGCCCAGCGCATCAAGCGGGCGTGCCTCCACCGGCAACTGCCCCTGCGCCTGCAGGCGGGCAATCACCTCGGCCTGGTCGGCCGCTTCCATGACCCCGTCCACGCGCTGGCCGGCCGCATCCAGGGCAATGAAACGGAACTGCGGCATCAGCCTTCCTCCGTGACGCGCAACACTTCCTCGATCGTGGTCTGGCCACGCAGGGCCTTGAGCAGGCCATCCTCGAACATGGTGCGCATGCCGGCATCGCGTGCCACCTGTTCCAGCTCACCCATGCCGGCGCGGCGCATGATCGCCGCGCGCAGGGCGTCATTCATCACCAGAAACTCGACGATGGTGGTGCGCCCGCTGTAACCGGTGGCATTGCCGGCCGATGGCTGCGCCTTCCACAGGAAGATCTCGCCTTGCGGCTGCAGGCGGCGCAGGTCGAAGCGCGCGATCTGCTCGGCCGTGGCCGGGTAGCGCTGGGCGCTGGCCGGATCCAGCCGGCGCACCAGGCGCTGGGCCAGGATGCCGTTGATGGTGGAGGTGAGCAGGTAATCCTCCACCCCCATGTCCAGCAGGCGGGTGATGCCGCCGGCCGCGTTGTTGGTATGCAGGGTGGACAGCACCAGGTGGCCGGTCAGGGCCGACTGGATGGCGATACGCGCGGTTTCCACGTCACGCATTTCGCCGATCATGATGATGTCCGGGTCCTGGCGCACGATCGCGCGCAGGGCATTGGCAAAATCCAGACCGATCTGTGGCTTGGCCTGGATCTGGTTGATGCCCTCGATCTGGTATTCGACCGGGTCTTCGACGGTGATGATTTTTACATCGGTGGTGTTGAGCTGGCTCAGCGCGGTGTACAGGGTGGTGGTCTTGCCCGAACCGGTCGGGCCTGTGACCAGCACGATGCCGTGGGGCTGGGCCAGCACCTGCTGGAACTGCGGCAAAAACTCGCCATCAAAGCCCAGCCGGCCGTAATCAAACACCACCGATTGCCGGTCCAGCAGGCGCATCACCACGCTTTCTCCATGCGCGGTGGGCACCGTGCTCACGCGCAGGTCCAGCTCCTTGCCCTGCACCCGCAGCATGATGCGGCCATCCTGCGGCAGGCGGCGCTCGGCGATATTGAGCTTGGCCATGATCTTGATGCGGCTGATCACCGCCGCGGTGAGGTTGGCCGGCGGGCTTTCGCCATCCACCAGCACACCGTCAACGCGGTAGCGCACCTTGAGCCGGGTTTCGAACGGCTCGATATGGATGTCCGAAGCCTGCAGCTCGACCGCACGCTGGATCACCAGGTTGACCAGGCGGATCACCGGTGCTTCGGAGGCCAGGTCACGCAGATGCTCGATGTCATCCAGGTTGCCCTCGCTGCCTTCGGCACCGTCGGCAATCTGGCCCATCTCGCTGCGGCCCTGGCCGTAGCGGCGCTCGATCAATTCATCGATCTCGCTGCGCAGGCCAACCAGCACGCATACCGGCAGGCCACAGGCCAGGCCAACCGCCTGGGCCGGATACGGATCATGCGCATCGGCCAGCCACAGCTGCACCACGCCGTTTTCAACGGCCAACGGGCAGGCATGGAACTGTTTGAGGAAACGCAACGGCAGCTCGGGCAGTTCGGCCAGCAGCGCCGGGCTGTCATCGGCCACCTGACGTGCATCGAGCAGCGGCAGGCCGAGCACGCTGGCCGTGGTGGCAGCCTGGTCACGCTCGGACACCAGCCCCAGGCGCACCAGCAGGGCCAGCAGGCTGCCGCCCTGTTCGTCGTGCAGCTGACGCGCACGGGCCAGGTCAGCATCCTTCAGGCGCGAGGCAGCCACCAGGGCAGCAATCACCTGTTGTTCGGCGACGGGTACTACCGGTTCATCCACTGCCACTGCACTCACGTTGGGCCTCCCGGATCATGCCATGACTCTACCAGTGTTGATGGCTCATTCACGCCCGGTCAGACATCCACAGGCAGGCCGTCCGGCCATGCTGTGCAGCGGGTCACAACTACCCCGCCCAACCATGAAAACGCTTGCCCACACACCAATGAAACGGGGGAGGGCCATGCCCTCCCCCGCTCTTGTCACTACCTCGAACCGGAAGGCTTACTGACGCGCCGTCACGGTGACACCGCTGTAGGTGCCGCTGAGCTTGATGTAGTAAGTACCGGCCACCGGCGCGGTGATACGCACGGTTTCGGTATTGCCGGCACGGGTGGAGAAGCCATCATTGGCAGCGGCAGTCGGCTCGGCACCGGCCTTGACGTGGACCGAGACATCACCAGTACCACCGTAGGTCATGATGGTCAGGGTCTTGCCGGCTTCGGCAATGAAGCTGTACAGCTTGTCGCCACCGCTCTGACCCACCAGGGCCACCTTGTTGGTCAGCGGGGTGGCCTGCGGGCCGCCCGGCTCACCCGGCTGGCCCGGATCGGTGTCATCACCCAGCGCTGCGGCCAGCGCAGCCACCGGGTCGACGATACCGGCACCGATCGGGGTGCTGGTCGGAATGCTGACCGGGAACGCACGCGCGGTGTCCTTGAGCAGCTGCTCCATCGCCGCCGGGGTCAGCGGTGCCTGGTCATTGGCGACCAGCGCCGACTGGACCAGGGCAACCACGCCGGCCACGTGCGGTGCGGCCATCGAGGTACCGGCCATGCCACCGTAGGACAGCGCCCCGTCAGTCGGGCCGGTGTCACTGAGGGACATTGCCTGCCAGACATAGCCGTTCGGGTTGCCATCGACACCGCCACCACCACCAGGAGCGGAGATGTCCACCGAGGCCCCGTAGTTGGAATAGCTGGCGCGGCCACCGTTGATGCGATTGGCACCAACATTGACCACGTTGGCACAGCTGGCCGGGCTGTAATTGGCCGCATTGGCATTGCTGTTGCCGGCAGCCACCACCACGGTGGTGCCACGCGAGACCGCGCCATTGATCGCCAGCTGGGTCGCGCCGCTGGTGGAACAAGCGCCGCCGCCACCCAGGCTCATGTTGATGACCTGTGCCGGGTTCGGGTTGGCCGGCATGCCGGCCACGGTGCCGCCGGAAGCCCAGATGATGGCATCGGCGATGTCGGAGGTGTAGCCACCGCAGCGGCCCAGGGCACGGATCGGCAGGATGGTCGCCTTCGGCGCGACACCGGCCATGCCGATGCTGTTGTTGGTGGCTTCGGCCACGGTGCCGGAAACATGGGTGCCGTGCCAGGAGCTGCCGCTCACGGTGCACTCGTTGGCATCGTCATTCCAGTCGCCGTAGTCCAGTGCCCCCGGCACGCGCTCGGCGGTCGGGCGGCGGGAAACGAAGGTATCGGTGATGAAGTCATAGCCTTCCAGCAGCGCACCGGCCTCAAAATCCGGGTGCGCCGGCAGGATGCCGGTGTCGATCACGGCCACGATCACGCCCTCACCCTGGCTGGTTTCCCAGGCGGCCGGGGCATTGATGCCACCCGGGGTGGCCTGCAGGTGCCACTGGTACTGGGCGAAGTACTGGTCGTTCGGGGCTGCCGCCGGACGCATCATTTCGTCGATTTCGGCAAATTCCACCGCCGGATCGGCACGCAGCGCGCTGACCAGCGTCTGCAGCTCGGCACGGCTGGGACGGCCGCCGACAGTGAACAGGTCCGCGCCCACGGCCAGCTTGCGACGATGCTGGAAGCTGGCCGCCTTCAGGGCGGCACTGCTGGTGCGGCCGGCCGCCTGGCTGAGCACGCGCGACTTGCCGGCGCTGGTGGCTGCAGCGGCGGTGTTGTCCTTGTAGCGCACGATGATGCGGGCCGGTGCGGCGCTTGCAGCAGCGGCCACAGTGGATGCGTCACGGCTGACCGACAGCGGTGCGGCGGTGGCCGAGGCCATGCCCAGCGATGCCAGCACGGCCATCGCGGTGGCGCTGGCCAGCAGGTTCTTGTTGATGGAAATCTTCTTGCTCATTGCGTGCTCCTCTCCAAAGGCAGATGGTGATGCGTGGCGCTTGCCTGCCACAGGCCGGATTGCCTGCCTCCCTGCATCCGGTCATTGCATCGAGCTGATACTGCTTGCCTCCCGTACGGCCTGCGCCGCACGGGAGGCCTGACGGGTTTACCAGCCGAAACCGGCACCCATGCCGACCGACTTGTCATCGCCACTGAAAGCACCACCGAAGGTGACCGTGGCGCGCTCGCTGACCGCACGCTGGTAGCCCAGCGACAGCGCGGCCTCACCGGCCTGGAAGCCGACGCCGACACCGACACGGTTGGTGGTGCTGATGCCGGCGGCGCTGGTGGCCATGTTGAGCATGGCCGCGTTCATGGCGCCCTGGCGGTCCAGACGACGGTCCATGCGGCGGAAGCGGTCATCCATCTGGCCCTTGTACATCTGGAAGGTGTCACCCAGCGACTGGATGCGGTTGTCGGTATAGGCATTGGCCTGGCTCACCGCACTGGCCATGCCGCTGTCCAGCTGGCCCTTGTTGACCGCGTCGGTGGCAGCGGTGCCGGCGGCCACATTGGTCAGCTGGCGTTCGCTGCCGGCCGCACCGATGGACACGCTGTTGGCACGGTCAGCCACCGAGCCCTGGCCCAGCGCCACCGCGTTGGCCGCCGTGGCCGAAGCCCCCTGGCCGATGGCGGTGGCATTGGCGGCCGTGACGCTGCTGCCCTGGCCAATGGCCGTGCCGTTGGCAGCAGTGACGCTGCTGCCCTCACCCACGGCAACAGCCTGCGTTGCAGCAGCCGCGATGCTGGTGTTGGCACCCACCGCCGTACTCTGGTCGGCATCGACACGGGCGTTGTAACCCAGAGCGGTATCACCGGCACCGTGGGCGTAGCTGTCCACACCACCGGCGGTACCGGTGGCGTGGTTGGCGGTGCCCGACGGGAAGGAGCTGCCCACCGGCAACGACGGGGTCGACACTGCTGCCAGGTTGCTGATGTGGCCATCCAGTGCCGACAGTGCCGCGCCCACATTGCTGAAGGTCTGGCCCTGGATCACATAGCTCGGGGCGACAAAGCTGCCCTGCAGGCCGATGGCCGCACCACCACCAAGCAGGCCCGCAATATCGGTGAGCGACTGGAACAGCTGGCCACCGTTGATCGCCTGCAGCGAACCGGCAGCCACACTGCCTGCCGAAAGGTTGCCGATCACCGTGCCACTGGCACCGCCCAGGGTCACCGCCGACTTGCTGGCATCGTCATAGGCAATGGCATTGGCAGCCACCGCGCCGACGTCACCGATGCGGGTATCCAGGTCATCGACGCGCCCTTCCACCACCCCAACACGGGTGTTGGTGGCATGCAGCTGATTGCCGGTCACTGCCTCGGTGCTGCCCTGGGCGATGGCACCATCGGCCACATTGACCAGCTTGCGGCTGGCAGCACCATCGATACCCGTGCCGTTGCCGAAGGACACCACACCGTCAGCGGCAGCCACTGCACCACGACCGATGGCCACCGCATCCACGCCGCTGGCAGTGGCGCCATTGCCCATCGCCACGGCACCTGCGCCGGAAGCAATGGCCACCACGGCGGTACCGCTGTCATCGGCCTTGAAGTACTGCGAGGTGCTGTAGGCGTTGAGATTCACATCGGCAATGGCCGTGTTCATCTGGTCAAGATTCACTGCGTCGGTGCCGGCGGTACCCGCCGCAACGTGGATGATCTGGCGCTCGTCACCGGCAGCACCCACCGCCACGCTGTTGGCACGATCCGCTACCGAGGCATTGCCCAACGCCACACTGTTGGCGGCAGCGGCGTAGCTGCCGGCACCAATGGCCGTGCTGTAGTCACTCTCGGCCCAGGCCTCGGCACCCAGGGCAATACTGCCCTCGCCACTGGCCGTGGCCAGCCAACCCTGTGCCTGGCTGCGATCGCCTTCTGCCAGTGCACCGGCACCCAGGGCAATGGCACCCTCGCCGGTCGCTGCGGCATTGATGAAGCCATAGGCCGTACCGCCGATGGCCACGCTCTCGTTGCCGGCGGCATCACTGTATTCACCCACGGCTACCGCTCCGGCACCATTGGCCAGTGCGCTCTTGCCCACCGCCGTGGCGAACTCGCCACCGGCTTCGGCCTCCTGGCCCAGTGCGGTGGATGCCAGCCCGGCAGCCGTTGCTCCCTGGCCCAGCGCCGTGCTGGCCTGGCCCATGGCCCATGCATCAGCACCGAAGGCCGAGGCATCAGCTTCAAAGGCGATAGCCGAATTGCCCACGGCAGTGCCGTTGGCGGCCAGAACCTCGGCCCAGCCACCGATGGCGGTGCTGTAGTTGCCATCAGCCACTGCGCCATAACCCACCGCCGTGGCGGTCACGCCACCGGCATAGGTCTCTGCACCCAGCGCGCTGCTGCCATCGCCCAGGGCATTGGCCGCAAAACCGTTGGCAGTGGACTCAAGGCCACTGGCCAGGCTCTCGGCACCCACCGCCGTCGCCCCATCGGCATCGGCCGTTGCATAGAAACCGATGGCACTGGATTCCATGCCATTGGCTTCGGCCAGTGTGCCCGATGCCAACGAACCATCACCGTTGGCCGCCGCCGCGGCACCGAAGGCCGCGCTCATTTCGCCAGCGGCGATGCTGTCTGCACCCACCGCCACGCTGTACTCACCCATGGCCTGGGCATTGGCACCGAAGGCGGCTGCATTGCCGGCCGCTGCCAGGGCGTTGAAGCCCACCGCGGTGGCGGCATCGGCCAGCGCATTGGCACCACCACCCAGTGCCGAGGCGCCGTTGCCGATCGCATTGGCCGCCTCACCGGCTGCCAGCGCGTCATCACCTTCCACATAGGCACCGGCATCGCTGTTGGCGCTGCCGCTGGCCTGGAAGTACTTGTTGGTGGTGCCGGCCACATCGGCCACGGCATTGAGCTGGTCCAGGTTCACCGCATCGGTGCCTTGCGTACCAGCAGCCACGTTGGTGATCTGGCGCTCATTACCGGCACTGCCCACCGAGACACTGTTGTCGCGGTCAGCCACCGAAGCAGCACCCAATGCCACGCTGTTTTGGCCGGCGGCGTAAGCGTTGTAGCCAAGTGCCGAAGAGGATTCACCCTCGGCCCAGGACAGGGTGCCAACGGCGGTGGCCAGGTCAGCCGTCGCGCCCGCGCCCGCACCCAGGGCCACTGCGCCAAGGCCAGTGGCCTCTGCGCTGAAACCACCCGCCACACCACCGACTGCAGTGCTGTAGTCGCCATCGGCAATGCTGCCCTGGCCGACCGCGGTGGTGTTGGCACCGGCAGCCACGCTGTCCGCACCCACCGCCACGGCATTTTCGCCGCTGGCCTCGCTCCAGCTGCCAGCGGCCGTGCTGTTGAAGCCCAGCGCCAGCGCCTGGCTGCCAACAGCCGTTGCATAGTCATCCGAAGCCTGCGCGCCAAAACCGACAGCCAGGCTTTCCAGACCATCAGCCGTTGCCTCGGCACCTACTGCCGTGGCGCCATCACCGTTGGCGGTGGCGAAGAAGCCCACCGCACTCGACTCGACGCCATCGGCGGTGGCCATCGCACCGCTGGCCAGCGAACCATCACCATTGGCCTCGGCAGCTGCACCGAAGGCAGCACTCAGATAGCCCGCTGCCGCACTCTCGGCACCGACTGCCACGGCGTATTCGCCGACGGCCTGGGCATTGCTGCCGAAGGCCGCTGCATTGCCGGCTGCGGCCAGGGCGTTGAAGCCCACGGCAGTGGCCCCATCGGCCACGGCATTGGCACCGCCGCCCA